>DATBLE010000024.1:0-134623 GCA_036555585.1 Gaiellaceae bacterium | reverse complement strand
CCAAGGAATTGCGCTACCGGAGCAGCCCCCACCCGACTGATCGCCGCAAACACGGCGCCATGGAGAAATGAGCGACGCTCAAACCACCCACCACGACAGAGCACCACCCGCCCTTGACAGCCAGCCCTCCTTCATGGAGAGGCGGTCCGTGGGGGAACCAGGGGTTCCCCCACGCTGATGCCGGCGCTCGAGACGTACGGCGTCGAGCCGATCCCGGACGAGCTGCGGACGACGCGCTGGCGGGACCTGTTCGCGATCACCTTCACGTTCTTCCTGAACCCAGTGATGTACGTGCTCGGGGCGATCGCGGTCGGCGGCTTCGGGCTGCCGCTCCCGTGGGCGATCGCGGCGATGGTGCTCGGGCAGGCGATCGCCTACGCGGTGATGATCCCGATCGCGGAGGTCGGCGTCGACTACGGGCTCACCGGCCAGGTGGCGGCGCGGGCGACGCTCGGCTTCTGGGGCGCGCGCCTGCTCAGCTCGCCGTACCGCGTGATCGCCGCGACCTACTGGTTCGCGGCCCAGGCGATCGCGGCGGCCTATGCGATCCAGGCGATCGTGCAGGCGATGGGTGCCGGGAGGCCGCCGCTCGTCCCGGTCGCGCTCGGCGTCGCGCTGTTCCACGCGACTCTCGCGGTGCTCGGCTTCGACGTGATGCGCTGGCTGCTGCGCGTCGTCCTGCCGCTCTCGCTCGCCTTCGTGGCGATCATGGTCGCTCTCTACCTCTCGACGGACGACCCCAGATACGACGTCGGCCGCGTCTTCGACTCGCCGGATCAGCACCTCACCTGGGTGGGCTTCGCCGGCGCCGTCACGCTGATGGCCGGCTCCAGCCTGACCCTCGTCACCAGCGTCGCCGACTTCTGCCGCTACACCCCCACCCGGCACGACGTCCGGATCGGGCTGGCCGCCTCGGCGCTCGCCGCGGCCGCCGTCGACACGTTCATCGGCGGCTATGCCGCCGCGGCCACGGGCGAGACCAATCCGTTCGTCGCGCTCGCCGACCTCACGTCGAGCAACGTCCTGCTCGCGCTCCTGCTCGTCGCGATCGTCGCGCAGGGGATCTCCGCGAACATCGGCAACGTCTACACCGCCGGTCTCGCGCTCGTGAACACGATTCCGCGGCTCGGCCGGCTGTGGGCGACGATCCTCGTCGCCGCGGCTGCAGTCGCGCTCTCGGCGGCACCCGACGTGATCGACAGCGCCCAGCGCTGGATCGTGCATCTCGGGAACGTGGCCGCGCCGCTCGCGGCCGTCATGTTCGTCGACTACGTCGTCGTCAAGCGGCGGCGGATCGAGGTCTCCGCGCTGTTCGACCCCAACGGGCCGTACCGCTACCTGAACGGCATCAACGTCGCCGCCTTCGCGGCGATCGGAGTGGGCGTGGGGCTCTACTACGCCCTCTCGATGTCCTGGCTGAAGCTGGCCTGGGGCCTCGGCGCCGCCGCAGCCGTCTACCTGCTCTGCCTCCGCCTGCTCGCCTACGCGGGCGAGCCGACCGTCGCCTCCTCCCAGCGCTCGAGCTCGCCCTCGTAGATGTAGCGCTCGTCCGCCGACCACAGCTCGCGCCCGGCGAGGTAGCCCTCGTAGACCGCGTGGTCGAGCTTGCGTGGGGCGACGCAGTCGCCGATCCGGTGCAGGTTGGCCACCCGGCCCTCGAGCGCGAAGTACAGGTCGTCGTTCGCCTTCGCCCCGGCCGACAGCACGACCGTGTCGACGCCGTCGATCGTCTCGGCGGCTCCGGTGTAGAGGTTGAAGAGCGAGACCCGGGCGCCCTCGATCGCGCTCGCCCACGTGTTCAGCCGGTACGCGAGCCCCTTGCCGAGCAGCCGCGAGTAGAGGTGGGCCATGTCGAGCGTCGTCAGCGTGGTCGGGAAGAGGGCGTTCCAGCGGCTGACCAGCTCGACCTCGCTCCCCCGGTCGATGAGCACCTCGCAGACGCCTGCGACCGCCCGGGTGCCGTCGTCGTCGAGGACGACCACGCGCCGGCCGATCGGCTGCGCGCCGAGCAGGACGTCCCAGCCGGTGAGCACGTTGTCCTGGTCGACGCCGGGCAGCGTCTCCACGAGCGGGTTGACGCTCGAGAAGCCGGTGCGGCTCGGCACCGCGCCGGTCGCGACCACGACGCCGTCCGGGGCGAGCTCGCCGACCAGCGCCGGCGTCGCCTCGGTCGCGAGGCGGACGTCGACGCCGAGCCGGTCGAGCTGCCGCTCGAGGTCGGCGACCAGCCAGAGGAACTCCTCGCGTCCGGGTGTTCGCAGGATCAGGCTCACCTGGCCGCCGAGCTCTCCCGCCCGCTCGACGAGCGTGACCTCGTGGCCCCGCTCGGCGAGCGTCGTCGCCGCCTTCAGCCCCGCCGGGCCGCCTCCGGCGACGAGCCAGCGGGCCGGCGGGTCGGCGGGGGGCAGCGGGCCGCCGAACCGACCCTCGCGCCCGGCCGCCGGGTTGACGGTGCAGGCGATCGGCAGGCCCTTGAAGACGCGTCCGATGCAGCCCTGGTTGCCACGGATGCAGTGCACGATCTCGTCCTCGCGGCCCTCGCGCGCCTTGTTCGCGAACTCGGGATCGGCGATCTGGGCGCGGGTCATCGCGACCATGTCGGCCTTGCCGGCGGCGAGGATCTCCTCCGCGAGCGCGGCGTCCTTGATCCCGCCGACGGTGAACACGGGCAGCGACACGGCCGCCTTCACCTGTGCGCTCAGGTCGACGAGGTAGCCGTCGGGCACGTCCGAGGGCTCGATCGCGCGCCAGATGTTGTGGTAGCCGGCGGCGGTGACGTTCACGTAGTCGATCCCGCCCGCACGCTCGAGCTCCTGCGCGACCCGGATCGCGTCGCCGACGTCCAGCCCGCCGGGGACGAAGTCGGTGAGGCTGATCCGGACGCCGACCACCCAGTCGGAGCCGGCCCGGCGGCGGACCTCGTCGATCACCTCGCGGGAGAAGCGCAGCCGGTTCTCGAACGTGCCCCCGTACTCGTCGGTTCGCTTGTTGTACAGCGGCGACAGGAACTGGTGGAGCAGGTAGCTGTGGGAGATGTGCACCTCGGTGCCGTCGAAGCCGCCCTCGCGCGTCAGCTCCGCCGACCGCCCCCACCACTCGACCACCTCCCGGATGTCATCGTGCTCCATCGCCTTCGGCGTCTCGCCGTACGCCGGGCTCTTGACCGCGGACGGCCCCCAGAGCACGCGCAGGTCGTCCGCCGAGTCGCTCGAGGCGTTCACGCCGAAGTGGTTGAGCTGCGCGAAGATCACCGCGCCGTGCTCGTGGACGGCCTCGGTGAGCCTGCGGTCGGCCTCGAGCGCCTCGGGCCGGTACGCCCAGGCGACGCGCGGGAAGCCGGTCGTCGAGGTCGGGTGCACGACTCGGTTGCCCGTGATCAGCAGGCCTGCGCCGCCCCTGGCGCGGGCGGCCTGGTAGTCGACGTTCCGCTGCGAGTCCACGGCGTCGTGTGCGAACAGCTTGACGTGCGCCGTCTGCATGATCCGGTTGCGGACGGTCACGCCTCCGATGCCGAGCGGGCTGAAGAGATGCGGGTACGCGCTCACGGCGTCCTCCTTCGCCGGCGAGGGTGGGGCCCTAGACTACGCCTCCCGAGATGAGCTCGGACGAGTACATCCTGGACACGCCGGTGGTGCGCGAGTTCGTCGCGGGCGTTCGCACGTCGATCGCCGGCGCGGGCTCGCCCGAGGCGGCATGCGCCGCGATCCGACCCGCCTTCGAGGCGCTGCTCGCCGACCAGGGCTGGCTGCCGGACGAGCTCGCCGCTCCCGTTCCGGGCAGCGGCATGGGCGGCGGCATCGGCCAGTGGCTGCTGTACCGGACCGACGACGGGTCGCTCTCCCTCTTCTCGCTGGTCGTCCCCCCCGGCTCCGAGACGCCGATCCACGACCACCTCGCCTGGGGCCTCGTCGGCCTCTACCGTGGCGAGCAGGACGAGGAGATCTTCGCCCGCGACGGCGACGGGTTGAGGCTCGTGGAGCGCCGGGCTCTGCGCCCCGGCGACCTGTACGAGCTCTTTCCCCCGCACGACGACATCCACCGCGTGCGCACGACGTCGGCCGAGCAGTCGGTCTCGATCCACCTGCTGACGAACGACACGGGCTGCACCTGGCGGCACTCCTACGACGCTCACACCGGCGACGCGAGCCCCTTCCGCTCGGGCTACTCGAATGCCGCCTGCGAGACGGAGACCCAGGAAGGGCGTTGATCCGCCGCCATCTCGGGGTCGGACTGGCCTGCGTGGCGATCGCGGTCGCGGTCGCCGTGGCGATCGTCCTGGTCGCCAGCACGGGCAGCTCGAAGGCGGCGCCGACCAGAGCCGAGTACTTCGGCAAGGTCGCGGCGATCTGCCGGTTCTACGGCCCGAAGCTCGACAAGATCCCGCCGCCGATCGACGTGACCATCCCTGCCGAGATCACCGAGTCCGTGCGGAAGGTCGAGCCGATCCTGAGGGCAGAGGCCGAGGCGGTGCGCCGGCTCCGGCCGCCGCGGGAGCTCCGGGCGCAGCTCGCGCGCTGGAACGAGCTCAACCGACAATCGATCGCCAAGCTCGGCGAGGCGCTCCGTGCGGCCGAGAAGACCGATCTACGAGGTATCCAGGTCGCCTACGTCGAGTTCGTCGTGACCGGCGCCAAGGCCCAGAAGCTCGGTCACGCGATCGGATTCCCGTCGCCGCCGTGCTAGTCGGGCTCCGGCACGAGGACGCGAGTTGACTCGTGCGGGACAGGCCTGTATACAAACTTCATTCCACGGCCGAGCGCCACTCTTGTTCACTGCGGTTGCGGCATCGCGGGTGCTGCTGACGAGGTGTGGGGTGCGCCCGAGTGGGCAGTCGAGACCCTCCAGTCGACGGCAAGAAGAAAGGAGTTCGCGCATGTCTGACCGTTTCGAGGTCGACACTGATGAACTCGTCGAGCAGCTACGCGAGCATCAGCGCCTGACCGGGACGGAGCCGAGGGAGGAGTCCAGCGGCATGAGCCGCCGGGACCTCCTGTTGCGAGGCGGTGCAGCCGCAGCGGCCGTGTCGGGTGTCGGTGCGCTCGCGGGCACGGCGGCCGCGGCGCCGGCGAAGAGTGGCAAGTACACCGGCACGTTGCGTGTGATCACGCTCGGCGTCGAATGGCCGACGCCCGAGGTTCAGAAGAAGGCGGAGGCGGACCTGGGCGTCAAGTTCGCCCTGACCGTGACCGACCCGGTGACGATGGTCCAGAAGGCGATCACGGCGCCGGAGACGTTCGACATCTTCGGCGGCTACAACTACCAGGACATCCAGATGTGGTCGTCGCATCACCTGATGCCGGTCGACACCAGGAAGATCACGGCCTGGCCGCAGCTGTACAAGCTGTTCGCCTACGGCAAGGTCCACCCCGGCGCCAAGGGCGAGACCTACGGTGACGGGGACGCTCCGTTCCGGGCCCTCTTCCTCAAGCAGGGAACGTCCGGCCTGCCTCTGACGAAGGAAGGGCCGAAGTCGAACAAGGACATCGTCCAGTGGGTGGTCAACGAGAAGACCAACGCGACCAAGGGCCCGATGCCCCGGTACATCGTCGGAACGCCCTCCTTCTTCAACGCGGACTCGATCGGCTACAACGCCGACGTCCTCACGAAGCTGCCGAACCAGGTCGGCTGGGCAGAGCTCCTGAACAAGAAGTGGAAGGGCAAGGTCGCCCTGCTCAAGGACCCGGGCATCGTCATGCAGGACGTCGGGAACGCGCTCAAGGCCCAGGGCATCTTCAAGCCCAAGGACATGGGCAACATGACGCCCGCCGAGATCGACCGCGTCGTCAAGATCGCGACGCAGTACAAGAAGGCCGGGCAGTTCCGCGCCTACTGGGCGAACTTCAACGAGTCGGTCAACCTGATGGCCTCGAAGGAGGTCGTGGTCGAGTCGATGTGGTCGCCGGCCGTGGCGCTGCTCGTCGCGCAGGGGATCAACGTGAAGTACGCGTCCCCGCCGACCGGCTTCCGCGGCTGGTGCGGCTCGGTCGGCATCGCGGCACACGTCGCGAGCGACCCCGCCAAGCTGCAGGCCTGCTACGACCTGCTGAACTGGCAGTTCGAGGGGTGGCTCGGCGCGACGATCATGCGCCAGGGCTACTACACCGGCAACGGCAACTCGCTCCTCAACTGGATCAAGACGAAGGGCGCCAGCAATCCCGCGGGCGGCATCCCCTTCCAGGCGGACGAGTACGCGTTCTGGTACGGCGGCGCCCGTGCCGCGCGTGACCTGCCCGGCATCACGGGCAAGGTCGGCGACATCAAGAAGGGCTCGACCCGCGACGGCGGCGGCTTCTCGAAGCGCATCGGCCACTACTCGTCGTGGAACAGCTATTTCACGAACAACGCGTACCAGATCAAGCGGTGGAACGACTTCCTCAGCGCCTAGAGCTGGATGGCTGAGGGGGTCGCGGAAACGAATACGGAGGGGGCGGCGCCGACCGCCCCCTCCGCGCCTACCGGATCGGGTCTCGACCTGATCGGGCTCACGAAGGTCTTCCCCGGCGGCACCGTCGCGGTCGACGACGTGAATCTGCACGTCGAGCACGGGGAGTACGTCGTCCTGCTCGGCCCGTCGGGCTGCGGCAAGACGACGACGCTGCGGATGATCGGCGGCCACGAGTACCCGACGGAGGGAGACATCGTCCTCGACGGCGAGTCGCTCGTCGACCTGCCGCCGCACAAGCGGCCGACGACGACGGTCTTCCAGCACTTCGCCCTGTTCCCGCACCGGACGGTGCTCGACAACGTGGGGTTCGGCCTGAAGATGGAGGGCATCGGCAAGTCCGAGCGGCGCGCCAGGGCGATGGAGGCGCTCGAGATGGTCGGGCTCTCCGAGCTCAGGGACCGTAAGCCCGCCGCGCTGTCCGGCGGCCAGCAGCAGCGCGTCGCGCTGGCGCGTGTGCTCGTGACGAAGCCCAAGGCGCTGCTCCTCGACGAGCCGCTCGGCGATCTCGACCGCCTGCTGCAGCTGCGCATGCGCGTTGAGCTCCGGAATCTCCAGCGCCAGCTCGGCCTGATGTTCATCCACGTCACGCACAACCAGGAGGAGGCCCTGTCGATGGCCGACCGGATCGTGGTCATGAACGACGCCCGGATCCAACAAGCGGCCGACCCGCTCACGATCGCCACGAAGCCGGCCACCGAGCTCGTCGCCCGGTTCATGGGCGACAACAACATCATCCACGGCAAGGTCACGGAGCGAATCGGCAACAGGCTGGTGGTCGAGGACTCCGCCCATCTGCGCGCGAGCGTCGTCGTCGCGAACGGAGCGGGTCCGTCCGTGGGAGACCGCGCGTACGTCTCCGTGCGGGCGGCGTCCGTCGAGCTCGCCGACACCGTTTCCGGTGACCAGGCGATCAACTCGGCCGACTGCGAGATCGTGTTCGTCGAGTTCCTCGGCGACCTCGTCAAGCTGCACCTGACGGCGGGCGGTGAGCGGATGCTCGCGAAGGTGCCCGGAGACCGGTACCCGGCCCTGCGCGGCCGCGAGGGCGAGACCATTCGCATCGTCTGGAAAGAGGAGGATGTCCAGCTCCTCGACGCCTGATCCGACTCCGCACCTCGATCTCGCCGACATCGAGGAGGACGAGCTCGAGGTCGAGCACGAGCACGAGCGGGCACTCGGGGAGCAGCGCGGCGCGCAGGGGGAGCGACGCCGGAACTGGGTGACGCTGGCGTGGGCGGCACCGGGCTTCCTCTGGCTCGGCTTCTTCCTGATCGCTCCGCTCGTCTTCATCGTGCTGATGAGCTTCTGGACGCCGAACACGTCGGTGGGCTTCGTCAAGGACTGGACGACGCAGAACTACAGCGACCTGCTCCACCCCTTCAGCCTCGACAACGCCTACTGGAAGGACATGTGGAGGTCGTTCCAGATCTCCGCGATCGCGGTTGCGGCCTGCCTCGTGTTCGGCTTCCCCATCGCGTACTTCCTGGCCATGAAAGTCCAGAAGCTGCAGTACCAGATCGCCCTCTTCATCCTCACGCTGGCGCCGTTCTGGACGAGCTTCATCACGCGCTCGGTCGCCTGGGCCTACCCGCTCATGGGCAGCCACGGCGCACTCAACACCTTCCTCGTCAAGCTCGGCGTCTCGAGCTACGACAATCCGCTGCTGAACACCCAGTTCACGCAGCTATCCGTGCAGCTGGCGATGATCCAGCTCTACATCCTGTTCATGGTCACGCCGATCTTCTTCCTGCTCGCGCAGGTGGACAGGCATGCGATCGAGGCCGCCCGTGACCTCGGCGGCAACTGGTGGAGCACATTCCGTGAGGTCGTCCTGCCGCAGACCATGCCGGGCGTCGTCATCGGCTCGATCTTCATCTTCGTGCTGACGATGGGCGAGTACGGCACCGTGCAGGTGATCAGCCAGGGGGCAGTCACCACGGTGGGCGTCTACATCCAGACTCAGATCGTCGGTACCCAGTACCCGCAGGGCGCGGCGTCGGCGGTTCTGCTCGTCCTGATCCTGATCCTGGGCGTGTTCGCGATCACCCGCTTCTCGAACCTGCGAGAGGACATCTGATGTCGTCGAGCGCCTACGCCCCCGCGATGGAGCGCACGCAGGACACCGTGGTCAAGCGCCAGTACAAGTCGAAGCGCGACTGGGCGAAGTGGGGCCTCGCCACGTACTTCGTCATCTTCCTGGTCTTCCTGTACGCGCCGATGATCCTGATGGCGATCCTCTCCTTCCAGGGGTATCAGGGCGGTGTCACGTTCCCGTTCAGCGGCCCGGCGGGCCTCGACTGGTGGCGCTCGATCTTTGCGAGCGAGGTCCACCACGGGCAGCAGGTCATCTTCACGAATGCAGACGGCATCCGGACCGCCGGCGAGGGCTCGCTGTGGGTCAGCCTGGCGGCAGGCGCGATCGTCGCGGTGCTGGCCTTCACACTCTCGATGGCATTCCGGCGCAGCTTCCGCGGCGACGGCATCGCCTTCTACATCATCCTGCTCGCGCTGATGACGCCGGGATTTCTCCTCGGTCTCGGAACACAGATCTTCTGGAAGGCGATGGGCCAGGAGACCTCCCTCTGGCACACGGCGCTCGGCACGAACACCGTCTGGGGGATCCCGTTCGGGTTCCTCGTGATGATGGCGATCTGGAACCGCTACGACGATCACATCGACGAGGCTGCGCGCGACCTCGGCGCGAACGCGGCGAGGACGTTCGGCGAGGTCACCCTCCCCCTCGTCTGGACCGGCATCTTCGGAGCGTTCCTGTTCGGCTTCACGCTGACCTGGAACGACTTCGATCGCACGGCGCTCCTCGTCGTGGGCAACCTGACGTTGCCGCTCGAGATCGTCGGCCTGATCCAGGCCGCCGCCCTCCGACCGGATCTCTACGCCCTCGGCACGGCGACGACGCTCGTCTCGATCGCGGTGATCGTCACCTTCCTGGTCGTGCTCGCGATCCGGTCCAGGTTCCGGCGGACGACCGTGCACCGCGTCGAGGAGGAGCTGGGCCTCGGCGGCGGGATCGACGCCGAGGCCGCAGAGCAGGTCGTCGAAGGTTAGTAGGGGGTCATTCGCCGCCGCGACCGACATGGCGGGCGCGGCACCGAGCGGTTCCCAGGGTGCTCGCTGTTCTTGGGGAAGGGGGCCCACGGGGGAAACCGGCCGTTTCCCCCGTGCGAGCGAGCGACGCGCAGCCCGTCAGGGCTGCCGCGGCGAGCGTCAGCGCCGCGGCGAGCGTTTCTTGAAATCGTCCGCGATCTCGTCCATCGTCGCCCAGCGCACTCCGTCGTGGCCCGAGATGTACTCGATCAGCCGCTCGAGCATCAGGATCACCTGCGGACGTCCGCTGACGTCCGGGTGCACCGTCATGCCGAAGACGGCGTAGTCCTCCTCGCGGTAGACGTAGTCGAACTGGTCGCGCCAGAGCTCCTCCAGGTGCCGCGGGTTGACGAAGCCGTGGCTGTTCGGGGCGCCCTTGATGAACATCATCGGCGGCAGGTCGTCGAGGTACCAGCTGGCCGGGATCTCGACCAGGTCGGTCTCCTCGCCGCGGACGAGCGGCTTCATCCACTCCTCCGGCTGCTTCGAGTAGTCGATCTTCGTCCAGCTGTCCCCGACCCGCACGTAGTACGGGGTGAAGTCGCGGTGCATCAGCGAGTGGTCGTACTTGATCCCGTGCTTCAGCAGGAGCTCGTTGGTGACGTTGGAGAACTCCCACCACGGCGCGACGTAGCCGGTCGGCCGGCGGCCGGAGACCTCCTCGATCAGCCCGATGCACTTGACCAGGACGGCCTCCTCCTGCTCGGGCGTCATCGCGATCGGGTTCTCGTGCGAGTAGCCGTGCATCCCGACCTCGTGGCCGGCGTCGACGACCAGCTTCGTCTCCTCCGGGAACGTCTCGATCGAGTGGCCCGGGATGAACCAGGTCGTCTTCATGTCGTAGCGGTCGAACATCTTCAGCAGGCGTCTCGTCCCGACCTCGCCCGCGAAGATGCCGCGCGAGATGTCGTCGGGCGAGTCCTCGCCCCCGTACGAGCCCAGCCAGCCGGCGACCGCGTCGACGTCGACGCCGATCACGCAGAAGATCTCCTTCGCCATGCTCTCCTCCCGTGACGTTGTATGCAATGCCGAACCTACTATGACCGCGCCATGTGTGTCCTCTGCGGCGTCCTCCTGAACGACCACTGGGCCGAGCAGGAGGGCGGCCGCCGCGGGCGGGTGTTCCGCGGGCGGCTGCTGAACCGGGTGCTCGCCGTCTACGGGCTTCGGCTCGACGACTGGAGCGGCCGCGTATGGGTGCTGCGCGACCGCAAGGGCCGCGCGGCCGTGGTCGACAACCTCGGGGCGGTGTGGGTCGAGGCCGAGCGGCTGTGCGGCCGGCCGCTCGATCCGCTCGACCCCGACCTGATCGCGGCGCTCTCGTGAAGACGCCGGTCGTCGTCCTGACCGGCTTCCTCGGCAGCGGGAAGACGACGCTGCTCGCCCGGCTGCTCGGTCATCCGGACATGGGCGAGACGGCCGTGATCGTCAACGAGCTCGGCGAGGAGGCGATCGACCACCATCTCCTGCGCCGGGTGGACGAGCGCACCGTCGTGCTCGGCAACGGCTGCGTCTGCTGCACGCTCCGCGGCGACCTCGCGGACGAGCTCCGCGACCTGCTCTCGCGCCGCGACCGCGGCGAGATCCCGGCGTTCGGCCGGGTGGTGGTCGAGACCACGGGCGTCGCCGACCCCGCGCCGATCCTCTACACGCTGCTCGGCGACCAGGTGGTCAAGCACCACTTCGAGCTGGAGCGCGTGGTCACGACGGTGGACGCGGTCAACGGGCTGCCCGCCGCCGAGTCGGTGCGGCAGGTGGCCGCGGCCGACACGCTGGTGGTGACGAAGACCGACCTCGAGGCGGCCAACGACGTGCGGCCCGACCTCGAACGGATCAACCCGGCTGCCGAGCTGCTGGTCGCTTCGTTCGGCGACGTCGAGCCGGACGCGCTCTTCGGACCTGCAGGGACAGACCCGAGGTCTGTCCCTGCAGGCGAGCCGGATACCGGCCACGGCGACGTCCACGCCCACTGCCTCGTCTCCGAGGAGCCGCTGGACTGGACCGCGTTCGGGATCTGGCTGACGATGCTGCTCCAGGCCCGCGGCGGCGACGTCCTCCGGGTCAAGGGCCTGCTGAACGTCGGCGCCGAGGGTCCGCTCCTGATCAACGGCGTGCAGCACGTCGTCCATCCGCCCGAGCATCTGCCGTCGTGGCCGGACGGCGACCGCCGCTCGCGGATCGTCTTCATCGGGCGGGGGTTCTTGCGCGAGGAACTGGAGCACTCGCTCGCGGCGTTCAACGGAGCGGTTCTAGGGTCTGACCCCGAAGGGGTCTGACCCCGCCGGGTGGTGATGCGACCGTTTTCTGTGGGGGCAGTCCCCTTCGGGGACAGTCCCTGAAACTAGTACGAGCGTGGCATTCCGAGCACGTTCTGGCCGATGAAGGCGAGCACGAGGTTGTTCGAGACCGGCGCCACCGTGTACAGGCGCGTCTCGCGGAACTTGCGCTCGACGTCGTACTCCTCCGCGAAGCCGAAGCCGCCGTGGGTGTCCAGGCACGCGTTCGCCGCCGCCCACGACGCCTCCGAGGCGAGCAGCTTCGCCGTGTTCGCCTCGGGCCCGCACGGGAGCCCCTGGTCGAACAGCCACGCCGCCTTCCAGCGCATCAGGTCGGCCGCCTCGACCGCTGCCCACGCGCGGGCGATCGGGAACTGCACCCCCTGGTTCTGGCCGATCGGCCGCCCGAAGACGACCCGCTGCGACGCGTAGCGCGACGCCGTGTCGACGAACCAGCGGCCGTCGCCGATGCACTCGGCGGCGATCAGCACGCGCTCCGCGTTCATCCCGTCGAGGATGTGGCGGAAGCCTTTGCCCTCCTCGCCGACGAGCGCGTCGGCCGGCAGCTCGACGCCGTCGAGGAAGACCTCGGTGGTCGCGTGGTTCATCAGCGTCCGGATCGGGCGAATCGTCATCGTCCCGGCCTCGAGCGCCTGCCGCATGTCGACGACGAAGGTGGACAGGCCCTCGGTGCGCTTCTCCACCTGGTCGGCAGGGGTCGTGCGCGCGAGCAGGAGCATCAGGTCGGAGTGCAACGCGCGCGACGTCCAGATCTTCTGGCCGCGCACGACGTACCCGCCGTCGACGCGCTCGGCCGTCGTCCGGATCGAGGTGGTGTCGGAGCCGACCGTCGGCTCGGTGACGCCGAACGCCTGCAGGCGCAGCTCGCCCGCGGCGATCCGCGGCAGGTACTCCTGCTTCTGGGCGTCGGAGCCGTGGCGGAGGATCGTGCCCATCACGTACATCTGCGCGTGGCAGGCGCCCGCGTTGCAGCCCGACGCGTTGATCTCCTCGAGGATCACGCTCGCCGCGGTCAGCGACAACCCGGCCCCGCCGTACTCCTCCGGGATCAGCGCAGCGAGCCAGCCCTGCTCGGTGAGGGCGGCCACGAACTCCTCCGGGTAGCGGTCCGGCTCGAGCCCGCGCCAGTACTCGCCCGGGAAGCCGGCGCAGAGCTCGCGCACCGCAGAGCGGATCTCGTCCAGCTCCGGCGGCAGCGCGAAGTCCATCAGACGGCGTGGCGCTCGAGCAGCCGGCGCGCGATCACCAGCTGCTGGATCTCGTTCGAGCCCTCGCCGAGGATCAGCACCGGGGCGTCACGGTAGATCCGTTCGACCACGAGCTCCTGCGAGTAGCCGGCGCCGCCGTGGATGCGCATCGCCTCCAGCGCCACCTCCTCCGCGGTCTCGGTCGCGAACAGCTTCGCCATCCCGGCCTCGAGGTCGGCCCGCTCGCCGGCGTTCTTCCGCTCCGCCGCCTGCAGGGTCAGCAGGCGGGCAGCCTCGATCTTCGTCGCCATCTGGGCCAGCTTCAGCTGCACGGCCTGGTGCTGGGCGATCGGCTTGCCGAACGCCTCGCGCTGCTGCGCGTACCGGATCGCCTCCTCGAAGGCGCGGGTGGCGATGCCGACCGCGCGGGCGGCGATGTTCACGCGGCCGAGCTCGATCCCGCCCATGAAGTAGGCGAAGCCTGCGTTCTCGCCGGCTTCGCCGCCGAGAACGCCAGAAGTGGGCACCCTGAAGTTGTCGAAGCTCAGCCCGCAGGTCTCGACTCCCTTGTAGCCGAGCTTCGAGAGTGGTTTCGAGACTTCTAGGCCAGGAGCTTGCTCCTGGCCTGGCTCCTTCTCGATCACGAACGCCGTCATCCCGCGGTGGCGCGGCTCGGCCTCCGGATCGGTGACGGCGAGCAGCATGATCGCGCCGGCCCGCAGCGCGTTCGTCGCCCACATCTTCTGGCCGGTGATCACGTACTCGTCGCCGTCGCGGACCGCCCGCGTGCGGATCGCCTGCACGTCCGACCCTGCGTGCGGCTCCGTCATCGAGTAGGCGAAGCGCAGCTCCCCGGTCGACATCCGGGGCAGGTAGCGCTGCCGCTGCTCGTCGGTGCCGTACGTCCGGATCATCCAGGCCGAGATGAAGTGCGTGTTCAGGACGCCGGAGAGCGACATCCAGCCGCGCGACAGCTCCACCTGGATCAGCACGTAGGTGAGCAGGTCGAGCCCGAGGCCGCCGTACTCCTCGGGGATGGTCACGCCGAAGAGGCCCATCCGCTTCATGTCCTCGACCAGGGGCTCCGGGAACTCGTCCGCGTGCTCGTAGTCGGATGCGGCCGGGTAGACCTCGCGCTCGACCCACTCACGGACCGCGGCGACGACCTCGGGCTGGGTCATGCCGCGACTGCGTGGCCGCCGAGCTGTGACAGGACGGCGTGCACGTCGTGGCATTCCTCCAGGTCGAGCACCGCCTGCTCGAGCGCCTCGAACGACCCGCCCGCGAGCGCCGCGTTCTCGCGGAACTTGTCGCGCACCTGCTCGGCCGTCATCGGGTTCTCGGGCGCCCCCAGCTGGTGCGGCAGGTCGGCGTCGAGCGTCGAGCCGTCGCGTAGCACGATGCGCACGCCGCCCGGGAAGGCTGCCGGGTACGACGCGTACTCCTTCGTCTCGTAGCGCACCTTCCGGGCGAGCCCGAGCACCTTCTCGTCGGCCAGCGCCTCCGGCGTGTACGTCGCCAGACCGACCCGGCCGTGCACGAGCATCGCCGCGGTCGAGTACTGCAGCGAGAACTTGCCCTCGTAGTCGGTGCGCGGCGCCACCTTCGACTCGGCCGGCTCGAGCACGAGCGAGACGCCCGCCTCCGGCACCGTGACGACGATCTCCTCGACCTCGTCCGGGTCGACGGAGCCGACCAGCGACGCGGTTGCCCCGAGCGAGCCGTGGATGAAGTGGCAGGCCGGGAACGCCTTGAACGCGATCCGCGGCGTCTCCCAGCGCTCGCCGAGGTCGGCGAGCTGCGGCTCCAGGTCGATCCGCGTGTCGACGAACGCGTGGTAGAGGCCGAACCGCCCCTCCAGCACGCCGGGCGGGCCTTCGGCGCCGAGCGACGCGAGCCGCGCTGCGACCAGCGCGCCGTGCGCCGCCCACGCAGGGTGGATCGGCTTGGTCGCGGTCGCGTCATCGAGGTAGGCGAACAGGCCCGAGGCCATGCTCCCGGCGATCCCCAGCGCGCTCGCCGTCTCGGCGTGCGACAGCCCGCCGAGGCAGGCCGCGGCGGCGGTCGCGCCGAAGATCCCGCAGATCGCGGTCGGATGGAAGCCGCGTCTGTGAAACGCCCCGGGCGTGGCCATGCCGATGCGCGTGACGATCTCGTTCCCGGCCACGATCGCAGTCAGCAGCTCGCGCCCGCCGGCGCCGCGCGCCTCGGCGAGCGCGGCCGCCGCCGGCACGACCACGGTGCTTACGTGCGAGACCGAGTCCGAGTGCGTGTCGTCGAAGTCGAGGCCGTGGCAGAGCATGGCGTTGGCGAAGGCCGCGTTGGGCGCCGGCAGCCCGGCCTCCAGGCCGATCACGGACGCCTCGGGCTCGCCGCCGAGCTCCGCCATCGCCGTCCGTCCCTCGCCGGCGATCCCGAGGCCGTGCGCGGCGAGGCCGCAGCCGAGCACGTCGAGGACGTGCAGCTTCGCCGCCTCGACCACCTCGCCGGGGACGTCGTCGAGCTCCAGCTCGAGCGCGAAGGTCGCGAACCGTTCCGCTGCGGTGGCCATCACACCCTCCAGTCCTCGCCGGTGCCGGGAAAGCTGCGCTCGACCTCGGGCGCCGAGCGCTTGTAGAGCATGAACGTGCGGCGGTACTCGATCACCACCTGGCCGCGCTGGTTGATCCCGCGGCAGCGCATCGAGACGATGCCGACGCTCGGGTTCGACTTCGACTCGCGCTTCTCCAGGATCTCGCTCTCGGCCCAGAGCGTGTCGCCGACGAACACGGGGTTCGGCAGCGTGATGTCGGTCCACGCGAGGTTGGCCGCGGCGTTCTCGCTCGTGTCCGGGACGGTCAGGCCGGTGACCAGCGCGAGCGTGAACGTGCTGTTCACCAGGATCTGCCCGAACTGCGTCCGCCCGGCGTGGACGGCGTCGAAGTGGATCGAGTTCGTGTTGTGGGTCAGCGCCGAGAAGAGGAGGTTGTCGCCGTCGGTGACGGTGCGGCCGAAGCGGCTGCGGAAGACGTCGCCGACGTCGAGGTCCTCGTAGAACCGGCCCTCCCAGGCCTTCGGAGCGGTCGTCGTCTCAGCGGCCATGCGTTCCTCCCTTCGCGTCGGACAGGATCCTGCGCGCGCGGTCGACGATCGGCGCGTCGATCATCTTTCCGTCGAGCGCGACCGCGCCGCGGCCCTCGCGCTCGCCCGCCTCGGCCGCGTCCAGCACCCGCTCGGCCCAGGCGACCGAGTCGGCCTCCGGCTGGAACACCTGGTTGACGATCCCGATCTGCGCCGGGTGGATGCACGCCTTGCCGCGGAAGCCGAGCGAGCGCGCGAAGCGGGCCGCGGCCTCGAGCCCGGCGTCGTCGCGGGTGTCGACGTGCACGACGTCGAACGGCCCCCGAATTGCGGCGGCGGCCGAGTCGGCGACCACCTTCGAGCGGGCGTAGACCAGCTCGAGCCCGTCCGGCCGTGGCTCCCAGCCCAGCTCCGCGCCGAGATCGGCGGCGCCGAGCAGGAGCGCGGCCACCCGCGGGCTCGACGCCGTCTCGTACGCCAGCCGCAGCCCCCGGGCCGTCTCGACGATCGCGATCACCGGTGGGCCGTCCGGGCCGAGCGCGGCCACCGCCTCGGGCGTCGCCTTCGGCAGCACGAGCGCCTCCAGCGGCAGGTCCTCGACCGCGGCAAGGTCGTCCTCGAACCAGGGCGTGCCGGCGCCGTTGACGCGCACGACGGGCGGGCGCAGCCGCGAGACGAGCTCCCGCGCCTCGTCCTTGCGGTCGGGTGTGACCGCGTCCTCGAGGTCGGCGACGACCGCGTCGGCCTCGGAGGCGAGCGCCTTCGTCAGCTTCGCCTCGTCCGAGCCGGGTGCGAAGAGCAGGGAGCGGAGTCGGTCGAGCGCAGCCGTATCGGCTTTATGTCAGACATTCGCGCGGCACGCAAATCCCCATCGGCAACTCGAAGCGGCTGCGCAGCTTCGAACCGCAGTGACAGGCTCGAGCCTGTCACTGCTGTCCGCTCGAGCCGCGCGATCGGCTCTTTCTTGACTCCCACCCGAAAGTCAGACATAAAGGGGCCTCTACCCGTCCGAGTGGGAGGTGCCGGCGTGAAGGCGGTCGTGTTCGAGGAGTTCGGCGGTTCCGACGTGCTGCAGGTGCAGGAGCTGCCGGATCCCGAGCCCGGCCCGGGCGAGGTGGCGATCGACATCCTCGCCTCGGCGCTGAACCACCTCGACGTCGACGTCCGCGAGGGTGTCTCGCGCTTCCCGGTCGAGCCGCCGTTCGTGCTCGGCGTGGAGGTGGTCGGGCGCATCACGGCGCTCGGCGAGGGCGTGACCGGCTGGGAGGTCGGCGAGCGGGTGATGCCGTACCTGATGGCCACCTGCGGCGAGTGCGTCTACTGCTGCACCGGTCGCGAGTCGCTCTGCCTCGACGCGGGGTTCATCGGCTTCTCGACCTCGGGCGGCTACGCCGAGAAGCTCGCCTGCTCGGTGCGCCACCTGATCCGGATCCCGGACTCGCTGAGCGACGAGGCCGCCGCCGCGACGCAGATCGCCTTCGGCACCGCCTGGCACATGCTGTTCACGCGCGGGCGGCTCGCGCCCGCGGAACGCGTGATGATCAACTCGGTCGGCAGCGGGATCGGCTCGGCGGCGGTGCAGCTGGCGCACCTGGCCGGGGCGTTCGTGATCGGGAACGCGAGCTCCGACCAGAAGCTCGCCCGCGCCACGGAGCTCGGCCTCGACGTCGGAATCAACCACTCGAAGCAGGACGTGGTCGAGGAGGTCATGCGCGCCACGGACGGCCGCGGCGTCGATCTCGTCTTCGAGCACGTCGGCGGAGAGCTCTTCCAGAAGGGGCTCGACTCGCTGGCCAAGGACGGCCGCCTGGTGATCTGCGGCGGGCACTCCGGCGAGGTCGTCCCCTTCGACATCATCCCGTTCTTCCGCAGCCAGAAGCAGGTGATCGGCTCGTTCGTGTACTCCCGCTGGGAGATCGAGAAGGTGCTCGACCTGGCCGCCCGCGGCCTGATCGAGCCGCTCGTCCACGACGTCTTCCCGCTCGACCGGGCGCGGGAGGCGATGGAGGTCATGGAGCGCCGTGAGCACTTCGGCAAGATCGTCCTCAAGCCCTAGGGGGGTGGCATGAAGCGACTCGGAGTCGACGTCGGCGGCACGTTCACCGACCTGATCTACGTGGACGACGATGCTGGGACGATCACGGTCCACAAGGTCCCCACCACCCCCGCGGATCCGTCGCAGGGCACCGTTCGCGGAATCCGTGAGCTCTGCGACGCCGCCGGAACCGCGCCCTCGCAGCTGGAGCAGGTCTTCCACGGGACGACGATCGCCACCAACATCGTGATCGAGCACAACGGCGCCCAGGTCGGGCTGATCACCACCGAGGGCTACCGCGACATCCTCCACATCGCGCGGCACAAGAAGCCGCTCAACTTCTCCAACTACCAGGATCTCCCCTGGCAGCGCTACCCGATCGTGCGCCGCCGCCACCGCCTGACCGTGCCCGAGCGGATCACCCGCGAGGGCTCCGTCCTCGTCCCGCTCGACGAGGAGAAGGCGCGCGAGCAGGTGCGGAAGCTGAAGAAGGCCGGGGTCGAGTCGGTCGCCGTCTGCTTCCTCTTCTCCTTCCTCGAGCCGAAGCACGAGGCCCGCGTGGCCGAGCTCGTTCGCGAGGAGTTCCCGGACGCGTTCCTGTCGGTCTCGTCGGAGGTGCTGCCGCAGTACCGCGAGTACGAGCGCTTCTCGACCGTCTGCCTGAACGCGTACATCGGCCCGCGCGTCTCCAGCTACGTCCGGCGGCTGGAGGAGGAGCTGGGGGCGATGGACGTGCGCACGGGCCTGCACTTGATGACCTCCGCGAGCGGTGTCGCCACCGCCGAGGGCGCGATCGCGCGGCCCGTGAACCTGCTGATGTCGGGGCCGGTCGCCGGCGTCGTCGGCGGCATCTGGGCCGGGCGCCAGGCCGGCTACGACAACGTGATCACGCTCGACGTCGGCGGCACCTCGGCCGACATCGGCCTCGCCCAGGAGGGCCGGCTGCGCATGAAGCACCTGCTGGACACGAGGGTCGGCCCGTATCAGGCGATGATCCCGATGGTCGACGTCGACACGATCGGCGCCGGCGGCGGCTCGATCGCCTACGTCGACTCGGGCGGCATCTTCCGCGTCGGCCCGCGCTCGGCGGGTGCCGATCCCGGCCCCGCCGCGTACGGGCGCGGCGGCACCGAGGCGACCGCCACCGACGCGATGGTCAACCTCGGCTGGCTGCTCCCCGAGACCTTCCTGGGCGGCGGGATGGACCTCGACGCGGCCGCCGCCCGGCGCGCATTCGAGGGCGGCGCGGCCGGCGCGCTCGGCATGTCCGTGGAGGAGGCGTCGATGGGCGCCGTGCAGATCCTCACCCACTCGATGGTGCAGTCGATCGAGGAGAACTCCGTGCGCAAGGGCTACGACCCCCGCGACTTCGCGCTCGTCGCCGAGGGCGGCGCCGGGCCGCTCTTCGCCGCCCAGATCGCGCTCGAGGTGGGCACGCCGTGGGTGGTCGTCCCCAACTACCCGGGCGTGACCGCGGCGCTCGGCCTCCTCGCCACCGACATGGTCTACGAGTACGTCTCAACCGTGTACGAGCGCGTGTCGAGGCTCGACGCGGCGGCGCTGCAGCGGGCGTTCGAGGACCTGGAGGAGCAGGCGCGCGTCCAGCTGGAGGAGGACGGCGTCCCGGCGGAGCAGATCCTGATCCAGCGCGTCGCCGACTGCCGGTACCTGGGTCAGGGGTACGAGCTCAGGGTGGACGTCGACTCGGGGCCGGTCGACCACGACTGGATCGAGAAGGTGCGCCGCGACTTCCACGACATCCACGAGCGCGAGTACTCCAGACGGTTCGAGGAGTCCGACATCGAGATCCCGAACGTCCGGGTGCGCGGGATCGGGCTGATGCCGCCGCTGCAGGTGCCCGAGGTCGACCACGGCGACCCGTCGCCGCAGGAGGCGCTGCGCTACGAGCGCGACGCCTGGTTCCGCGTCGGCGGCAGCCTCGAGCAGGTGGCGACGCGCTTCTACGACCGGACCGCGCTGAAGGCCGGCAACCGCCTGGAGGGGCCGGCGATCGTCAACCAGTACGACTCCACGACCGTGATTCCGCCCGGCCTGACGGCGCACGTCGACCGCTTCGGAAACATCGTGATCGGAACCGGGGTCGCCGCCGAGGCGGAGGCCGTGACCGCTGCGGAGGTGTCGCAATGAGCGTGACCGAGTACGAGGTCGGGCGGCAGCCCGGACCGCCGACCAGGAAGCGCGTCGAGGTCGACCCGATCACCCTGCGCGTCCTCGGCGGCGCCTTCCACGCGATCGCCAAGGAGATGGCGGGCGTCCTCTTCCGGATGTCGTACTCGTCGATCATCCGCGAGTCCGAGGACCTCGGCGCCGGGATCTTCGACGCCGAGGGGCGCGAGCTGTGCGAGTCGGACTCGACGCCGATGCACATCGGGTCGCTGCCCTGGTACATCCGCGGCTTCCTCTGGCGGCTCGAGGACGAGATCGAGGACGGGGACGTGATCGTCCACAACCACCCGTACCTGGGCGCCTCGCACTCGCCGGACGTCGCCGTCGCGGTGCCGATCTTCCACGACGGCGAGCTGCTCGGCTTCGCCGCCGTCACCGCGCACGTACTCGACGTCGGCGGCTCGTTCCCGGGGATCAACGCCGACGCGTTCGACGTCTACGCCGAGGCGAAGGTCTACAACGCGCTGCGCTGGTACCGCCGTGGCGAGCTGAACGAGGACCTCGACCGGATGATCTTCGACAACGTCCGCACCGAGACGATGAACCGCGGCGACATGAACGCGATGCTCGCCGCCTGCCAGCTCGGCCGCGAGCGCTTCCTGCGCCTCGTCGAGCGCTACGGGGCCGACGTGGTGATGAGCGCCGCCTACGACTGGATGGACTACTCCGAGACGATGCTCCGCCGCGAGATCGAGAAGATCCCGGACGGGACGTACGGGCCGATCGTCGGCTGGCTCGACGACGACGCCCGCAACCGCGACCAGCGGCTGCGCGTGGAGACGCGGGTGGTGGTCGAGGGCGACGAGATCACCATCGACCTGACCGGCTCGAACCCGGAGGTGCCGACCGGCTACAACGTCCCCTACGAGGGCTCGCTGCTCGTCTCCTGCTACTACGCGGTGCGCACGATCCTGCTCGACGAGACGACCTTTCCCGAGCACGTGCCGCAGAACGACGGCGTCTTCCGGCCGGTGCAGGTGATCGCGCCGAAGGGGACGATCTTCAACCCGAGCTTCCCGCGGGCGTGCTTCTCGCGCTTCTGCCAGACGCAGCGCGTGGTCGACAACGTCAACCTCGCGCTCGCCGAGGCGCTGCCGGACAAGGTCACGGGCGGCAACTCGGCGGGGATCCACTTCTGCGCCTACGCCGGCTTCGACGAGTCGGCCGGCGAGTACTGGCTCTATCTCGAGGTGAACGAGGGCTCGTACGGCGGCCGCTCCGGCAAGGACGCGATGGACTCGGTCGACAACCTGATGGCGAACACGCGCAACAACCCGATCGAGGAGCTCGACATGCGCTTCCCGATGCGCTGCGACCAGTACGAGCTCCGGCCCGAGCCCGCCGCGCCCGGGAAGTGGCGGGGCGGGGTCGGGATCATCCGCCGCAACCGCTTCCTGATCGACGGGACGTATTCGTGCGAGGGCGACCGCCAGACCGATCCGCCGGCCGGCGTCTTCGGCGGCTGGGACGGCCTCGTCGCGTCGTGCCGCAAGAACCCGGACACCCCGCGAGAGGAGGCGCTGCCCGCCAAGGTGACGGGCATCCCGTTCCGCGCCGGCGAGTTCATCGAGTTCCGCGAGCCGAACGCCGCCGGCTACGGCGACCCGCTCGAGCGCGACCCGGCCGCCGTGCGGGAGGACGTGCTCGACGACTTCACCTCGCTCGAGCTCGCCCGCGAGGCCTATGGGGTCGTGTTCGCCGACGAGCGCACGCTGGAGATCGACGAGGCGGCGACCGGGAAGCTCCGGGCCGCGCTGGCCGAGGGCCGCACCGCCGGCTCGCTGACGGCGTGGTACGAGGGTCGCGAGCTGCCCGCCGCCTCCGCGCCCGTCTCCGTCGCCGGCAACGCCGAGCTCGGGGGGTGAGCGCGTAGCGAAGGCCTACGAGCTGATCGCGATGCGGCTGCGCGAGCAGATCCTCGAAGGCGTGCTCGAGGAGGGCTCCCGCCTGCCGAAGGAGACGGTGCTGGCGGAGGAGTTCGGCGTCAGCCGCGCGACCATCCGCGAGGCGCTGCGGCTGCTGACCGCACAGGGCCTGATCCGGACGGCCAAGGGCGCCGGCGGCGGCTCGTTCGTCACCGTTCCGAGCGCCGGCCATCTCTCCGAGTCGCTGCGGTCGGGCATCGACCTGCTGACCGCCGCCGACGACCTGACCCTGGAGGAGCTGCTCGAGACGCGGGAGCTGCTCGAGGTCCCCGCGGCGCGGCTGGCCGCCCGCCGCCGCACCGAGGACGACGTCGTCCTGCTGCACGAGGCGATCCCGGACCGGCCGCT
Organism: Gaiellaceae bacterium; assembly: GCA_036555585.1. Taxonomy (GTDB): domain Bacteria; phylum Actinomycetota; class Thermoleophilia; order Gaiellales; family Gaiellaceae; genus DATBLE01. Next base: position 112,034 of record DATBLE010000024.1, on the reverse strand, counting down.
GCAGCTGCCCACCAAGGAGCAGTTCGTCTACAACCGCGACTTCCACTCCTGCGTGATCGCCGCGTGCGGCAACACGCTCCTCTCGATCGCCGCCCAGCCCGTGTTCGCGGTGCTGCAGACGCACCTGTCGCGCTCGCGGCTCGGGCGCGGGTGGCACCGCTCGATCAACGAGCACCACCGCGGGATCGCCGCTGCGATCGAGAGCGGCGACGAGACCGGCGCCGGCGAGCAGATGCTCGACCACCTCGAGTGGCTGCGTCCGTATTACGAGAAGGCGTGGCGGGCGGCGGGGCGCACGACCGTCGTTTGAGCGTCGCCTTCGGCATCCAGGGCAGCGGCCAGCAGGTCGACGGGATGCCCGACCCCGGCCGCTACCGCGCCCTCGCGCAGGCGGCGGAGGAGCTCGGTTACGACTCGATCTGGGCCGGCGACCACATCTCCTACCGCAACCCGATCCTGGACGTCGTGGTCGCGCTCTCCACATTCGCCGCGGTCACCGAGCGGATCAAGCTCGGCGCCGGGATCGTCCTGCTGCCGCTCCGGCAGCCGAGCGTCGTCGCCAAGGAGTTCGCCTCGCTCGACTACGTGTCGCGCGGGCGGGTGATCCTCGGCGTGGGCGTCGGCGGGGAGGGCGAGAAGGACTTCGAGGCGGTCGGGGTCGACCCGCGCGAGCGCGGCGCCCGGACCGACGAGGCGATGCGGGCGCTGCGCTCGCTGTTCGGGCCGTCGCCGGCGAGCTTCTCCGGCCGCTTCTTCTCGTTCGCCGGCATCGAAATCGCTCCGCGGCCGGCGCAGCCGGGTGGGCTGCCGCTCTGGGTCGGCGGTCGCTCCGACGCCGCCATCCGCCGCGCAGCCGAGCTCGGCGACGGCTGGATCCCGATCTGGGTGTCGCCCGCGCGCTTCGCGCGCGGCCGAGAAGAGCTGCCTCCCCACGTCACGCCGGCGGTCACCGTTCCCGCACACGTGGGAACGAAGGAGAAGCTCTACGCCCACCTCCGCCGAAGGTATTCGGGAATCTCCGAGCACGTGGTCGACCGCTACTGCGTCGCGGGAACGCCCGAGGAGTGCGTGGCCCGGGTCCGGGAGTACGTCGACGCGGGCGCCAGGCACATCGTGTTCAACCTCGGCGAGTACGGGGACGCCGAGCGGCTGGCGGAGGTGGCGCGTGCAGCCGCTGGCTGACGTCCGCGTGGTCGCGATCGAGCAGTTCGGCGCCGGGCCCTGGGGCACGCTGCAGCTGGCGGACCTGGGCGCCGACGTGATCAAGATCGAGGATCCCGCCTCGCGCGGCGACGTCGGCCGGTACGTGCCGCCCTTTGCCGATGGCGAGGACTCGCTCTTCTTCGAGACCTTCAACCGCAACAAGCGGAGCGTCTCGCTCGACCTGCGCCACCCCGACGCGCGTGGCGTCTTCGAGGATCTCGTGCGCGGCTCCGACGTCGTCTACTCGAACCTGCGCGGCGACCAGCCGGCCAAGCTCCGGCTCACCTACGACGACCTGAAGGACGTCAACCCGCGGATCGTCTGCTGCTCGCTCTCCGGCTTCGGGATGACCGGCCTGCGGGCCGCCCAGGGCGGCTACGACTACATGATGCAGGGGCTCGCGGGCTGGATGAGCCTCACCGGCGACCCCGACGGGCCGCCGACGAAGAGCGGCCTCTCGCTGGTCGACCTCTCGGGCGGGTACGCGTCGGCGATCGCCGTGCTCGCAGGGCTGTGGCGTGCGCGTCGCGACGGCACCGGCTGCGACTGCGACGTCTCGCTGCTCGGCACGGCGCTGCACGAGCTGATGTACGTCGGCACCTGGGCCGCCTCGCGCGGCTACGTGCCGCCGCGGCGCCGCAACTCGGCGCACCCGTCGATCGTCCCCTTCCAGAACTTCGAGACGGCCGACGGCTGGATCGTCGTCGCCTGCCCGAAGGAGAAGTTCTGGACGCTGCTCTGCGACGCGATCGGGCGCCCCGACCTCGTGGACGAGTTCCCGACCTTTGCCGACCGCGACCGCCGCCGCGACGAGCTCTCGCCGATCCTCGACGAGGTCTTCCTCGCGCGGACGAGCGGCGACTGGCTCGAGCTGCTGGGCCGGGCGGGCGTTCCCTGCTCGCCGGTGAACGACGTGGCCGCCGCGCTCGAGGAGGCGCGGCTGGTCGAGTACGACCATCCGCGGCTGGGCGTGGTGCGCCAGGTCGCCTCGCCGCTTCGTCTCTCGGGCCCGGAGCAGCCGGTGCGGCCCGGGCCGGCGCGCGGCGAGCACACGGAGCAGGTCCTGGTCGAGGTGTGCGGATACGAGCCGGAGCGTATCCGCGCACTGGCAGAGTCCGGCGTGTTCGGAATCGAGTCGAAAGGAGATGGATGATGCCGAGGCAAGCGCTGCAACCTGAGAACCTGCCGGTCCCGAAGCCGCCCTACTCGCCGGTGGTCGTCTCGGGCGAGACGGTCTACACCGCGGGGCAGACCGGCGTCGACGGGGATGGGAACCTGGTCGAGGGTGGGATCGCCGAGCAGACCCGGCAGACGCTCCAGAACATCCGCACCTGCGTGGAGGCGGCGGGCTGCACGCTGGACGACGTGGTCAAGGTGAACGCGTACCTCGTCGACCTCGCCGACTTTGCCGCCTACAACGAGGTCTATCTCGAGTTCTTCTCGCAGCCCTACCCCGCGCGGACGTCGGTGCAGGCGGGCCTGCCGGCCGGCGTGCTGATCGAGATCGAGGCGGTGGCACGGAAGCCGTGAGCGCGCGCGATCTCGTCGGCTACGGCGCGAGCCCGCCCGACCCGCGCTGGCCGGACGGGGCGCGGCTCGCCGTCAGCTTCGTCCTCAACTACGAGGAGGGCGGCGAGCGGTCCGTGCTCGAGGGCGACGCCGAGGCCGAGTCGTACCTGCAGGAGGTGGTCGGCGCAGCCGCCACCGTCGGCCGCCGGAACCTCAACGTCGAGTCGATGTTCGAGTTCGGCAGCCGCGCCGGCTTCTGGCGCGTGCACCGGATCTTCACGGCACACGGGCTGCCGCTGACGGTCTACGCGGTCGGCCGCGCGCTGGAGCAGAATCCGGCCGCGGCCCGCGCGATGGTGGACGCCGGCTGGGAGGTCGCCAGCCACGGCTGGCGCTGGTTCGACTACGCGGCGCTGTCCGAGGAGGAGGAGCGCGAGCACCTGCGCCTCGCGGTCGAGGCGATCGAGCGGGCCTGCGGCGTGCGGCCCGTCGGCTGGTACACCGGGCGGAACACCGAGAACACGCGCCGGCTGGTCGTCGAGGACGGCGGCTTCCTCTACGACTCCGACGACTACTCGGACGAGCTGCCGTACTGGGTCGAGGTGGCGGGTCGGCAGCACCTGGTGATCCCGTACACGCTCGACGTGAACGACATGAAGTTCCTGATTCCGAACGGGTTCGCGACCGGCGACGACTTCCACACGTACCTGGTCGACACGTTCGAGCAGCTGTACGACGAGGGCGGCCGGATGATGAACGTCGGCCTGCACTGCCGGATCGTCGGCCGCCCGGGCCGCGCGCGGGCGCTCGACCGCTTCCTCGCCCACGTGCGCTCGCGCGAGGACGTGTGGGTGACGACGCGCGCCGAGATCGCGCGGCACTGGCACGCGCACCATCGGCCGACGCCGAACGACAGCTAACGCGCCAGGGGCACGAGCTTCGAGCGACGCAACCCGCGGTCTCTGGTCACGAGCGGCGCACCGTGCACGACGCTCGTCGCGGCGATCAGCTCGTCGGCGGGGTCGCCGCGAACGTCGAGCCTCGTGCTCGCCAGCGCGATCTCGCGGGTCAACGGCCAGACCGGCACGCCGGACAGGACGCGGACGATGCTCGGGTCGTCGAGATCGACGTCTATCCGGCCGAGCTGCGTGAGCTTCGCGATCTCCCAGAGCACGATTGCCGAGATGCCCCAGCGGTCGCGCTGCAGGCGTCGTCGCTCCGCTGTGGTCAGCTCGCCGGCGAGCGCGAAGACGAGAACGTGCGTGTCAAGGTTGAGCATCCCAGGCCGCGCCGGTCGAGAGGATCTCGCCCTTGATCGTCAGTTTGCCGGCCAGGGCGCCGATGAGCTCGCCGGCTTCGGCGCGAATCGGGATCAGCTTTGCGACGGGCTTTCCGCGCTTCGTGATCACAAGGCCGTCGTCGTCGACCTCGTCGAGGATCGACAGGCAGTGCGCCTTGAACTCGGCCGCTCCGATCTCCTTCATGGTCATCTGATCGTACCAGTCACTTCAAGTGACCACTTTGAGCTCGTGGTATACTTCCTGCATGTCACAACAGATAGCAATTCGTCTACCAGAAGAGGACCTCTCCCGACTGGACCGTGCGATCGCGCGCGGACGGTTCCCGAACCGCGCGGCTGCCCTTCGCCAGGCGCTAGAGCGCCTTCTCCGCGACGAGCGCGAGCGGGAAATCGAGGAGGCATATCGCCGTGGTTACGGCGAGCAGCCTCAGGAAGAGTGGCCGGGTGAGGTCGGGCTGGCCGCGTTGGCGGAGCTGGTCGCCGCCGAGGAGAAGGACGCCGACCCGCTGTGAACCGCGGGGACGTCTACGACACCTCGCTTCCCGGAGGCCGGCATCCCGCAGTGATCGTCACGCGCGACCGGGCGATCCCTCACCTCCGCAATGTGAGTGTCGTCGCGGTCACGAGCAAGATCCGCGGGGTGCCCACCGAAGTCTCGCTCGGGCCGGATCAGGGGCTCGCGCGCGAATGCGTGGCCAACTGCGACAACCTCTTCACGATCCCCAAGCGGGTACTCGACAGGCGCCGCGGCGCCCTCGGGCCCGAGCAGCTGCATCAGCTGAACGCCGCCCTTCGGGTGGCGCTCGAGCTCGAGTGAGTTCCGGGGTCGCGGCGGGTCGAGGTCGTCTAGACTCGCGCAGAAGTCTGACATTCGAGTCGAGGAGGCATCGTGGCCACCCAGACCCAGCCGCTGACGGGCGACCAGCTCGCCGCTCTGCCGGACAGCTACTTCAAGGCGGTCGACGCGAAGGACGTCGACGCGATCCTCTCCCACTTCGCCGACGACGCCGTTCTGACCGTGCAGACCGACCACGCGGTCTTCTCCGGCGCCGACGAGATCCGCCGCATGTTCACGGACTTCTGCGGCAATTCGGTCTCGATCTTCCACGAGATCAAGAACATCGTCGTCGAGCCCGAGGCGGGGAAGGTGGCGACCGAGCAGAGCTACATCGGCGAGCTGAACGACGGCACGAGGAACGACATGCACAACTGCAACTTCTTCGACATCGACGCCGACGGGAAGTTCAGCCGCGTGATCATCTGGATGGCGGGGACGAACCCCCTCAAGTAGGAGTCAGCTCGAGGCGAGCGCGCGGTCGAAGAAGTCGCCGACGATGCGGATCGCGTCCTGCGGGCACTCGACCAGGTCGGCATGGCCGATGTCGGGGAACTCGACCAGCTCTATGTGCTCGTTCAGCTCGGCCATCTTACGGGCGCCGAGGCCGCTCGGCGCGAGGTCGGGCGGGCAGAGGACGTCGTGAGTCCCGTTCGTCATCAACAGCGGCCGCTCGATCTTCGGGACGAACGGCGAGAGGTCCATGTTCTCCATCGCCAGGCAGGCCTGCCGTACCGTGTACGGGTCGTTGAGGCCGACGATGTCGCGGACGAGCTGGAAGATGCTCTCGCCCTCGGGGCTCTCCATGAACCCGGCGCCGACCGCCTGCGTGGTCACGTGGTCGGAGAACTCGTCCCAGGCCATCTCCTCGGCCATCCGGCGCCAGACGCGGAAGACGGTGCGCCGGTAGAGGTCGGCCTTCGCGAAGGCGACGTCGGCGCAGGCGGCGATCGTCCGCTGCGGATAGAGCGCGGTGAAGGCGATCGCGATCATCCCGCCCATCGAGGTGCCGTGGACGAGCGCGCGGTCGATCGCGACCGCGTCGAGCAGCGCCGCCGCGTCGGCGGCCCAGCCCTCGATCGTGTACGCCTCGCGCGGGCAGGACGAGGCGCCGTAGCCGCGCGCGTCGAAGGAGAGCAACCGGAAGCCGCGCTCGCGGAAGCCGTCGTTGACGAGCCCGAAGTTGTGCCGCCCGAACAGCCCGCCGCCGAGCTGGAGGACGACCGGCCCGTCCTCGGGCCCGGTCAGCTCGTAGTAGAGCCGGACCTCTTCGTCGATCACTGCGTGGGGCATCGCGTCCTCCTTGACCGGAGCCCGGAGTCTGACCCATACGGATGCCCGGCCCGCGTGTTTGCCGCCTCGAACGTCAGCGTTCTACGGCAACCTTACGGCTCTTGTGGTTGTGCTCTCGTTGCCGACAGGATCAGCAGCTCTGACGCTCAACTGCAGGGCGCGGGCAGCGCTCGGGGGTGTGACCTTCAGGACGAAGGCGGCTCGGCCGGTCGTCGTCGAGCCTTGTTTCGATCCGCCGGACACGTACTTCCCGCGCGCCTGGAGGATCAGCGCGTAGGTCACACGGGCGCCCGGCTCCTCATTGCGCACGACGAGCGCCACGCGCACCGAGTAGGTGCGTCTCGGCCGCTCGAGCTTGGTCGCAGTCGCTGTCAGCGTGAGGGTGGGAGGATCAGCGTCGAAGTCGACCAGCCCCTTCCAGGTCGTCTGATATGTGATGGAAAGGAAGTCGGCAGGGTCACCACTGAGGCTCTGACCGGTGTAGGTGCCGCTGCCTCTCAGCGTCGCGTACTTGCCGCTGCCCTTGATGATCTGCCAGGAGCCGCTCCCTCCGTCCTCACCGGTCACGTTTGGCATCGATACGACGATGCTGCCGCTGCCGTCGTCGCAGGTATGCGTCCGCTCCACCCACAGCGGCGGGTCCTGAACATCACGCGTGTCGACTGCGGTGCCGGACGGGCAGAACGGCGCCGAGGCGGTGAAGCGTCCCTCGTGGTGCAACCCGGCGGGAAACGAAGGGTCGGCGACGTGCTTACCCGTGAACGTGAGCGAGAACTGGCTGAGAGCACTAGCACCAGCACCCGCACCTCCAGCGACCAGTCCTGTCGCCAGCACAATGCCTACCACTAGAGCGCTTCGCTTCACGCCATTCCCAGCCTCTCACGGATGTGCGGAGGTAGCAACCGGCGCGGGCAGCGCGCGGTGCCTAGTCCCAGGAGCGGCCGACGCGGTCCCAGGCGACGTCGCTCGGCAGCCACTCGGTGTTGATCCGCGACCACAAACGCTCGACCGACTTCGACTTGCACTTCGGGCAGGGGGGCGCGGGCTTCGTCGAGGTGGAGAGATACTCCTCGAACTCCTCGTCGCACTTCTTGCAGCGATACTCGTAGACCGGCATGGACAGCGAGTCTAGCCCGCTCCAGCGGTTGCGGGAAGCGGCCGCCGCCCAGGGCGTCCACCCGACGGACGAGGACCTCGAGGGCGTGCGCGACTTCCTCGACCGCATCCTGCCGGTGCTGGCCGAGATCGAGGACAGGCTCCCACCCGAGGCTGGACCGTGACGCTGGACCCCTACAACGCCTTCCTCCACCGCCAGGAGGAGGCGGACGTCTTAACGGTGCCTGGCACCGTAAAGACCCTGCACGTAGGGGAAATCGGCGAAGCCGCCTTAACCGTGCCTGGCACGGTTAACTGGCGCGTCGGCGTCAAGGACGTGATCGACGTGGCGGGCATGCCGACCACGGCCGCGTCGAAGGTCCTCGATCGCGTGCCCGAGCGCGACGCCGAGTGCGTGGCCCGGCTCCGGGCGGCCGGCGCGGCGATCGTCGGCAAGCTCAACACGCACGAGTTCGCGTTCGGCGCGCTCACGAACAGCCCTCACTTCGGGCCGGCCCGCAACCCGTGGGATCCGGAGCGCACGACGGGAGGCTCGAGCGGCGGCAGCGCCGCAGCCGTCGCGGCCGGGCTCGTCGACGTCGCGCTCGGCACCGACACCGCCGGCTCGATCCGGATTCCGGCCGCGTTCTGCGGAGTCACGGGCCACCGCCCCACCGCGGGTCTCGTCCCCGTCGGCGGCGTCGTGCCGGTGGCGTGGACGCTCGACGCCGTCGGGCCGCTCGCACGCACCGCCGAGGAGTGCCGGCGCGCCCTGGAGATCATGGCCGGGCGGTCGCTCGCGGGGGGCGCCGTGCGGCGGATCGGGTTCGTCACCAGCCTGTTCGAGCAGGCCGACCCGGCGGTCGCGGCCGCCTGCGAGGAAGCGGCCCGCGCGCTGCCCGGAGAGCACGTCCTCGTCGAGCTGCCGCTGCTCGACGAGATCGCGACGATCACGCAGCTCGTCATGCTTCCCGAGGCGGCAGCTGCCCACCTCGGGTGGTTGCGCACCCGCCTCGCCGACTACGGCCCCGACGTCCGGGCGCGCCTGCTGGCCGGGCTGCTGCTGCCGGCGCGGTCGCACCTCACGGGCCTGCGGGCCCGACGGTGGGTCCGCACGGAATGGGAGCGCGGGCTCGCCGGCGTCGACCTGCTCGTCGCGCCGGCGATGCCGATCGTCGCGCCGCGCCTGGACGCGATCCCGGGCGACTACCGCCTGCTGATCATGCCGTACAACTCGCCGGCCGCGCTGCTCGGGCTCCCGGTCACCGTCGTGCCGTGCGGCCTCGTCGGCGGCCTGCCCGTCGGCCTGGCGCTGACGGGCCGCTCGGGCGAGGACGGGCTCACGCTCGCCGCCGCCCAGGCCTTCCAGCAGGCGACCGACTGGCACGAGCGGAGGCCGGTTGACGCCGCTTCCGGAGAAGTCTTGTATACAACCGACACCGCCGAGTAGAGGGAGGAAGACCGCATGTCCGTGCTGATCAAGGGCGGGCGCATCGTGACCGCGTCCGACGACTACGTCGGCGACATCTACGCCGAGAACGGCACCGTGACCACGATCGGCCAGTCGCTCGACGTCGATGCCGACAAGGTGATCGACGCAGCCGGGAAGTACGTGATCCCGGGGGCGATCGACCCGCACACGCACATCGAGATGTTCTTCGGCGGGACGACGACGTGCGACGACTTCACGTCGGGCACCACGGCGGCCGCATTCGGCGGCACGACCTCGCTGGTCGACTTCTGCATGCAGGCGCCGGGCACGCCGTTCCCGCAGGCGCTGGAGAACTACTTCGAGAAGATCGAGCGCTGCAAGCCGGTGATCGACGTCGGCTTCCACATCGGCGTCACCGACCTCGAGGGCGGCGGCGGCCTCGAGGCGCTCGCCAAGCTGCCCGACGAGGGGATCACCTCCTACAAGCTGTTCATGGCCTACAAGGGCGCCGTCATGGTCGACGACGAGACGCTCTTCAAGACCATGCAGGTCGCGAACGAGACCGGCGGGCTGGTGATGGTGCACGCCGAGAACGGCGACGCGATCGACGTGATCGTCAAGGAGGCGGTGGCCGAGGGCAAGGGCGACCCGATCTGGCACGCGCGCACGCGGCCGATGGAGACCGAGGCGGAGGCGACCAACCGCGCGATCCAGCTCGCCCGCGTCGCGAACGCCGCCCTCTACGTCGTCCACGTCTCCTGCCAGCCGTCGGTCGAGCCGATCCAGCTCGCCCGCGAGAAGGGCTGGGACGTCTGGGGCGAGACCTGCACCCAGTACCTGTTCGTGGACGAAACCGCGCTGGAGAAGCCGGACTGGGAGGGCGCGAAGTACATCTACACGCCTCCTCCGCGGCCGAAGGAGCACCAGGAGCACCTGTGGAAGGCGCTCCAGAACGACGTTCTCTCGGTCGTCTCCACCGACCACTGCCCGTTCAACTGGCCCGAGCAGAAGGGGATCAACGGCCGCGACTTCCAGGTCGTCCCGAACGGCGGCCCGGGGATCGAGAACCGGCTGCACATGCTGCACGAGTTCGGCGTCCGAACGGGGCGGATCTCGATGAACCGCTTCGTCGAGCTGACCTCGACGAACGTGGCCAAGCGGTTCGGCCTCTACCCGCGGAAGGGCACGATCGCCGTCGGCAGCGACGCCGACCTGGTCGTCTGGGATCCCGAGAAGTCGCTGACCATCTCGGCGAAGGACCACCACTCGAACGTGAACTACAGCCTGTTCGAGGGCACGAAGGTGACCGGCGCGCCGCAGGCCGTGCTCGTCCGCGGCCAGACGATCGTCGAGAACGACGAGCTCGTCGCCGAGCCCGGCGCGGGCCAGTTCGTCAAGCGCGCGCGCGTCGGCGAGCAGCTCGGCTCGGCGGAGAGGGTTCCCGCGTGAGCGACGAGCAGGCCAAGCAGGTCTACGCGGCGGCGCGGCTCGGGCAGCGGGTGACGCTCGGGTCGCGCCCCGCCGTGCTCGTCGTCGACTTCAGCTGCGGGTTCACCGACCCGGAGTGCACCCTCGGCGCCGACATGACCGCCGAGGTCGAGGCGACGAGGCGGCTGCTCGACGCCGCCCGCGCGAAGGGACTGCCGGTGATCTTCACCACGATCGGCTACGAGCCGAGCCTGAAGGACGGAGGCCTCTGGCTGCAGAAGGTGCCCTCGCTCGGCGATCTCCAGGTCGGGGGACGCTGGGTCGAGATCGACCCCCGGCTGGAGCCGCGCGAGGACGAGACGATCGTGCTCAAGAAGGGCGCGTCCGCGTTCTTCGGGACGAACCTGCCGGCGATCCTGGTCTCGCAGGGGATCGACTCGGTGATCCTCTGCGGCGCGACCACGAGCGGCTGCATCCGCGCGACCGCGATCGACCTGCTCCAGTACGGCTACCCGACGCTCGTCCCCCGCGAGTGCGTCGGCGACCGGGCGCAGGCCCCGCACGAGGCGAACCTGTTCGACATCCAGGCGAAGTACGCGGACGTCGTCCCGCTCGACGAGGTGCTCGAGTACGTCGAGAGCGTGCCGGCGGCGGTCGGCGCCGGCGTGTGACGAAGCGGATCGCGCTCCTCCCCGGCGACGGGGTCGGGCCGGAGGTGATCGCAGAGGCGCGGCGGGCGGTCGACGCGCTCGGCGCCGGGATCGAGTGGATCGAGCTTCCCTGGGGCTCCGCGCACTGGCACGAGCACGGCCGGATGATGCCGGAGGACTGGCGCGAGGCGCTCGACGGCCACGCCGCGGTGCTGATGGGGGCGGTCGGCGACCCGTCCGTCCCCGATCACGTCTCGCTCTGGGGACTGATCCTCGAGCTCCGCCAGCGGCTCGACCTGTGGGCGAACCTGCGCCCGGTGCGGCTGCTGGAGGGCATCCCCGGCCCGCTCGCCGGCCGCGGCCCGGCGGACGTCGACATGCTCTTCCTGCGCGAGAACACCGAGGGCGAGTACTCCGGCATCGGGGGCCGGGCGCACCAGGGGCTCCCGTCCGAGGTCGGCATCGAGACGAGCGTCTTCACCCGAACCGGGGTCGAGCGGATCCTCCGCCACGCGTTCGAGCTGGCCGAAGGTCGGCGCGGCGTGGTCACCAGCGCGACCAAGTCGAACGCGTCGCGCTACGGATACGTGCTCTGGGACGAGGTCGCGGAGGAGGTCGCCGGCGCGTTTCCCGGCGTCCGCTACGAACGCGTCCTGGTCGACGCCCTCGCGGCGCGGATGGTGCGCGACCCCGCGAGCCTCGACGTGGTGGTCGCGTCGAACCTGTTCGGCGACATCCTCACCGACCTGGCGGCCGCGATCCAGGGCGGCATGGGCATGGCGGCGAGCGCGAACGTCGCACCGGGCACGGACCGACCCGGCCTGTTCGAGCCGGTGCACGGCTCGGCGCCGGACATCGCAGGGCAGGGGATCGCGAACCCGGCGGGAGCGATCTGGAGCGCGACGCTGCTGCTCGAGCACCTCGGCGAGCAGGAGGCGTCGCGGACGCTGATGGCCGCGCTCGAGGACGTCTGCCGCGACGGCCCGCGGACACGCGACGTCGGCGGCGACGCCTCGACGCGCGAGGTCGGCGAGGCGATCGCGGCCCGCGCCGCCGAACTCAGCGCACGATCCCGATGATCGCGCTGCCGGCTACCACCAGGACGCCGGCTCCGACGAGACGCGGGCCGATCCGCTCCGTGTGGCGCCCGATCATCAGCGCGGCGAAGAACACCGCCCACAGCGACTGCGTCGCGTTCAGCGGCGCGACGATCGACACGCGGCCGCGGTCGAACGCCTCCAGGAGGCTGGAGTAGGCGAAGCCGAGCGTGACGCCGGCGAGCGCGAAGGCCGGCAGCGCCGCACGGAGGTGATGGTGGAAGGACGCGCGGCGCCGGATCAGTACCCAGGCGAGCACGACGAGGAACGAGCCGGCGAGCGCTGCGGTCGACGCGGCCAGCGCCGGCGGATGCGTGTCGCGGGCCGCCCAGCGGGCGACGTTGTCGCGGACGGCGAACAGCGCGGCGCAGGTGAGGGCGAGGACGATGCCGAACGCCCGGAAGTGCTCGGGTCGCGCCCGTTCGCGGGCAAGCGCGGCTCCGCCGGCCACCACGAGCACGGTGCCGAGCACGAGCAACGGCTGGAACGGCTCGTCCAGGAACAGGAGCGCGATCCCGACCGACATCAGCGGCGCCGTCCCGATCAGGATCGCGACGCGCGACGGGCCGATGTCGCGGATCGCGACGATGAACAGGATCTGCGTCACGCCGGGCACGAGCCCGCCGATCAGCAGGAACGGCCAGAGGTCGCCGACGTGCACCTCGCCCGCCGCGATCGAGCGGATCGCGAGCAGGGCCGAGATCACGGTTCCGATCCCGGTGACGACCACCGCTCCGAGCTCCGGGTCGCCGCCGCGCTGCAGGCCCTGGCGGATGACGACCGCGAAGACGCCGAACAGGGCTCCCGCGAGCCCCGCGAAGAGGACGGCGCCCACGGATTAGGCTCCGTGCATGGCCGGGGCGAGGACGCTCACGGAGAAGATCATCTCCGAGCACCTGGTCGGCGGCGCGGACGAGGAGGAGCTCGAGCTGCGCGTCGACCAGATCCTGCTGGAGGACGCGACCGGCACGATGGCCTGCCTCCAGTTCGAGCAGCTCGGCCTCGACCGGGTCGCGGTCACGACCGTCTCCTACGTCGACCACAACACGCTCCAGTTCGACGACAAGAACCCCGAGGACCACGCGTACCTGCGCAGCTGGGCCGCGCGCTACGGGGCGCTCTACTCACGCCCGGGGAACGGGATCTCGCACTACCTGCACCTGGAGCGGTTCGCGCGCCCGGGGTGGGTGCTCGTCGGCGCGGACAGCCACACGACCATGGCGGGCGCGCTGGGCATGCTCGCGATCGGCGCCGGGGCAACCGAGGTCGCCGTGGCGATGGGCGGACGTCCGTATGTGGTCGAGCGGCCGGTCGTGGTCGGGGTGGAGCTGCGCGGCCGGCTGGGGGCATGGGTGCAGTCGAAGGACGTGGTGCTGGAGCTGCTCCGGCGGCGCGGCGTGCGCGGCGGCCGCGGCCGGATCTTCGAGTTCCACGGCGACGGGGTGGCGACGCTGAGCGCCACCGACCGCGGAACCATCTGCAACATGGTCATGGAAACGGGCGCGACGACGGGGATCTTCCCCAGCGACGAGCGGACCCGGGAGTGGCTGGCGGGCCAGGGACGGGAGGACGAGTTCGTCGAGCTCGCCGCCGATCCCGGCGCCGAGTACGAGGAGCAGGAGACGATCGACCTCGGTGAGCTCGAGCCGCTGATCGCGCTGCCGTCGTCGCCGGGCAACGTCGTGCCCGTGCGCGAGGCGGCCGGCACGGCGACGAGGCAGGTGTGCGTGGGCAGCTCGGTCAACTCGTCGTTCGAGGACCTCGCGGTCGTCGCCGCCGTCCTTCGGGGGCGCACGGTGCATCCGGACCTCGACCTCACCGTGACGCCCGGCTCCCGGCAGATCCTCGACACGATCGTGCGGGCCGGCGTCTACTCGGACCTGGTGGGCGCGGGCGCGCGCATGCTCGAGCCCGCGTGCGGCCCCTGCATCGGCATGGGCCAGGCTCCGGCCTCGGGCGCGGTCTCGGTGCGGACCTTCAACCGCAACTTCCCCGGCCGCAGCGGCACGCCCGGCGACCAGGTCTACCTCTGCTCGCCGGCGACCGCGGCGGCGACGGCGCTGCGCGGCGAGATCTCCGACCCGCGGGAGCTGGGCGAGCTACCGGCGCTCGAGCCGCCACCGGGAGATCCGGCGCTCGACGACCGGCAGATCGTCCACCCGCCGGTCGACGGGCGCGGAGTCGAGCTGGTGAAGGGGAGGAACATCGTGCCGCCGCCCGCGCCTTCGCTCGTGCCCGAGCAGGTCGCCGGGCGCGTGCTGATCGTCGTCCCCGACGACGTCTCCACCGGCGACATGGCGCCGGACGGCGTGCTCGGCGTGGCGATCTGGTCGAACATCCCCGCCTGCGCTCGGCACATGTTCAAGCGCTTCGACCCGGAGTTCCCGGCGCGGGCCGAGGCCTGGGGCGGCGGGATCGTCGTCGGCGGCCACAACTACGGCCAGGGCTCGTCGCGCGAGCAGGCGGCCTTCGCGGCGCTGCATCTCGGCGTCCGGGCGATCGTCGCGAGGAGCTTCGCCCGCATCCACCGCACGAACCTGATCGCGCAGGCGATCCCGCCGCTCGTGCTCGAGGGCGAGCCGCGCATCGAGGAGGGAGACGAGTGGCGGATCGAGGGCCTGGCCGCGGCCGTCCGTTCGGGCGAGCGCGAGGTCGCGGCCTCGACGCCGCACGGCGAGGTGCGGCTCGGTCTCGAGCTGAGCGCCCGCGAGCGGGCGATCCTGCTCGCCGGGGGCTTGATCGCCTACGCGCGCGAGCAAGCCCGTTTGCCCGTGAAGCCGGGCGGGTAGCCCGGCGGCCATGAACGCAGCCGACCTCCGCGCGGTGCTCTCCGACCCTGTCGCGTCGCGCCTGTACGAGGCGAAGAACCTGATGCGTCTCGCCTACACCGGGCGCGACGGCGCGCCGCGTGTGATTCCGATCGGCTATTTCTGGAACGGTGCGACCTTCGTCGTCTGCACGGCGACCAATGCGGCCAAGGTGCCGGCCCTTCGCGAGGATCCCCGCGTCGCCGTGACGATCGACACCGAGGCCTTCCCTCCGAACGTCCTGCTCGTACGCGGCACTGCGGCGGTCGAGCTCGTCGAGGGGATTCCCGACGAGTTCCTGGAGATCGGCAGGCGCACCACCGGAACGGAGTTCGCGCAGTGGGAGGCCGGGGTGCGCCGCCTGTACAGGCAGATGGCGCGGATCGAGATCACGCCGACGTGGGCCAAGATCCTCGACTTCGAGACGAGGATCCCGAGCGCCGTCGAGGAGCTGGTCCGCGCGGCCGACGGCGCCTCCGGCTAGCCGAGCGCCCGAACGGCGTTCAGGATGATCTCGGCCGCCAACGCCGCGTCGGCCGGGTCGGCGTCCTCGTCCGGGTGGTGGCTGATCCCGTCCTTGCACGGGACGAAGACCATCGCGGTCGGCACCCGGTCGGCGACGCACATCGTGTCGTGCGCCGCTCCCGAGTGCATGCGGACGAACGGCTCGCCGGTTGCGCTCGCCGCCTCCTCGAGCGCCGCGACGATCCGCTCGTCCATCGGCGTCGCCGGTAGCGTCTGCCGCTCGCGATAGTCGGCGCTCATCCCCCGCCGCTCCGCGGCTTTCTCGGCGTAGGCGGCGATCTCCTTCGCGACGCCGCGGTAGGCGTCGTCGACGGGCCCGCGGATGTCGAGCGAGAAGCGCACCTCGGCGGCGACGGCGTTGATCAGCCCCGGATCGACCTCGATCTCGCCGACGGTTCCGACGGTCCCCTGCCCGGCGGTCGTCGCAAGACGCTCGAGCTCGACGATCGTCTCCGCGAGCGGGAGGGTGGGGTCGAGGCGGAGGTCCATCGGCGTCGCACCCGCGTGGTCGCCGCGGCCGTGGACGAGCACGTCGGCGTGGACGTAGCCGGCGATCGCGGTGACCAGGCCGATCCGGTTGCCGGTGTCCTGGAGGACGCGCGCCTGCTCGATGTGCATCTCGATCCAGCCGGTGAGGTCGTCGAGGACGCGGGCGCACTCGCGCCACCTGTCGGGCTCGTAGCCGGCCTCGGCCGCGTGCTCCCAGAAGCTGCGCCCGTCGTCGATCGCGCGGAACCGCTCCCGGAGGTCCTCCTCATCGACCCGCTGCGCCGTGATCCGGCTGCCGAGCAGCATCTGGCCGAACCCGGACCCCTCCTCCTCGAGGAACGAGATCAGCTGCAGGGGCAGGTCGAGGCTGAGCTCCTCGTTCAGGCGGCAGACCTCGAGCGCGGTGACGACGCCCATCGTCCCGTCGTAGCGGCCCCCGTTCCGGTTGGAGTCGCAGTGGGAGCCGAGCCCGAACACCGGCTCGCCCTTCGGGCGGTTGCGGGCGTAGAGGGTTCCGACCGGGTCCTGCTCGACCGTGAAGCCCAGCGCCTCCAGCTCGCCGGTGAAGTACGCAAGCGTGTTGCGGTAGACGTCGGTGTAGGCGTACCGCCGGATCGCCTCGTGCGTGAGCGTGTAGTCGGGGCCGGAGAGCGTCTCGATGTCGCGTGCGATCCGCTCCGTGCTCTGCGCCCGGTCCATCGAGGAAACTCTAGAACGGGAATTCACCTAGGGACAGACCTCTCCGGGGTCTGTCCCTGCAGAAATGGCGGCGAGCCCAGCCTGCAGGGTCAGGCCCCTTCGGGGCCAGACCCTTAACATCACCGCGTATCGAGAGCTGGCGCAACCGCAAGACGCTGATCCTGAGCTGGTCCGACATGGTCGGCCTGCTCACTCCGACGGAGTACGTCGACTGCGTCGAGCACGCGTATCGCATGCACGGGCTCGGCAGGGTCTACATGGAGCCGAAGGGCCACATCGTCCTCCAGCGCTACAAGGGCGAATGGGAAGTGATGCCTTCGTACATCGAAGAGCCCGAGGCGGCCGCCTGCAAGTGGGTCTCGATCCGAGAGGACAACGCGCAGTACGAGCTGCCCGCCGTGTTCTCGATCCTGATCTACACGCACCCCGAGACCGGTTTCCCACTCGCGATCTGCGACGGCTCGTACCACACGCTGATGCGTACAGGAGCGTCGGCGGCCTGCTCGGCGCGGTGGCTGGCGCGCAAGGACTCGAAGGTGCTCGCGATCCTCGGCAGCGGCCTCGTCGGCCGGGGCTCGCTCGCCACCTGCGATGCCGTCTTCCCGTGGGAGGACGTGCGGATCTGGAGCCGGACGCAGGAGTCGGTCGACCGCTTCATGGCCGAGCAGGCGCCGAAGTACCCGCACCTCCGGATCACCGGGACGACCGACGTGCGCTCGGCGGTCGACGGCGCCGACGTGATCGTCACCGGCACGCATGCGCGGCAGTGGCTCGTCGACGACGACTGGGTGAAGCCCGGCGCGCACATCGCCGCGCTCGGCGCCGACCTGAAGGGCGAGCAGGAGCTCGACCCGCGCACCCTGCAGCGGGCGCGCGTCTTCGTCGACGACATCCGCCAGTGCCGTGAGGACGGCGAGATCAACGTCGCGCTCGCCGAGGGCGCGATCGCCGAGAGCGACGTCGCCGGCGAGATCGGCAAGGTGATCTGCGGCGAGCTCGAGGGGCGTCAGTCCGACGATCAGGTGACGGTGTTCGACTCGACGGGCATCGCGCTGCAGGACTCGGCGACGGTGCCGCTCGAGTACGAGCGCGCGGTCGCGGCGGGCGTCGGGATCGAGAAGAAGATGATCTCGACATGAGCCACGCCGGGATCAGTTTCGAGGCAGACATGAGCGCGGACCAGGCGGCCGAGCTCGCCCGGCTGATGGAGGCGGCGCGGCCGACGCGTCCGGAGGGCGTCGTCACCGCGTTGCTCGAGTACGCCGACGGCCGGGGGCGGCTGGTCGCCGTCTGGCGCGACGCCGAGGCGCTCGACCGCTACCTCGCCGAGGCCGCGGTACCGCGCGGCACGGAGCTGATGCGGAAGCTCGGGCTCGAGCCCGAGGTGCGCCGCTTCGACGTCCTCGACCTGGGTTAGGCCGGCCGCGGCACCAGCGGCTCGCCGGTCCTGAGCCGCTCCAGGCCGCCCATCCCCCAGTGGCTCGACCCGTCCGGAGCAAGTAGCGACGGCACACCCCGGACGCCGGCCGCCTCGGCCTCCGCGCGGATCTCCGCGATACGCGAGAACCGCCCAGGGTCGTACGCGGCAGCGACCGCGCCGTCCGGTTCGAGCTCCGCCCGCCCGGCTGCGCGGGCGATCTCCCGGTCGGCGGAGATGTCCTCCCCCTCGCAGAAGAACGCCTCGTAGAGCGCGTGCTTGAACGCCCGCAGCCGGCCCCGCTCGGCCGCCCAGAGGCAGGAGGCGAGCGGGAGCGTCGAGCGCGGCTGGTAGCGGGGCAGGTGGATCTCGACGCCCATCGCCTGCGCCCGTGCGTACACGTTCTGCGTCCAGTCGACGCGCAGGTGGTCGCCGCGCACCTCGAGGAGCGGCCTCGGCGCCGGGCGCAGCTCGAACGGCAGCCACTCGACCTCCGCCTCGCCCGCGTCCTCCGCAGCCTCGATCACGTGCGACTCCAGGTACGAGTACGGGCAGACGACGTCGTAGTAGAAGCGGATCCGCCGCACGGCGAATGTCAGACTATTAGACTCGCCCCGTGACCACGCGCGTCGCGGTCGCCCAGCTCGACCCGGTGCTCGGCGAGCCCGAGCGGAACCTCGAGACCTGCCTGCAGCGGCTCGAGGAGGCGGCTGCGGCTGGGGCCGAGCTGCTCGTGCTGCCCGAGTGCGCGATCCCGGGCTACGTGTTCGACAGCCTCGAGGAGGGCATGGAGTTCGCCGAGGAGGTGCCAGGCCCGTCGGTCGAGGCGCTCGGGCGGGAGTGCGCCCGGCTCGGCATGCACGCCGTCTGCGGCCTCCTCGAGCGCGACGAGGACCGGCTGCGGAACGCGGCGGTCCTGGTCGGCCCGGACGGCCTGGTCGGCACGTACTGGAAGACGCACCTGCCGTTCCTCGGCGTCGACCGCTTCGTCACCCCGGGGGACGAGCTCCACGTCTGGGAGACGCCGCTCGGCCGGATCGGCGTGGAGATCTGCTACGACCTGCGCTTCCCCGAGGTGACGCGCACGCTCGCGCTGCGCGGCGCCGACATGGTCGCGCACCCGACGAACTTCCCCGTCGCGGCGCGGGTCCAGACCGAGGTGATCACGCTCGCCCGGGCGGCGGAGAACCGCATCTACCTGCTGACCGCGAACCGCGTCGGCACGGAGCGCACGGGCGAGTTCTGCGGGCGCAGCCAGATCGTCGACCCGTACGGCACCCGGCTCGCCGAGGCCGACCCGACCGAGCAGACGCTGCTCGTCGCCGAGGTCGACGTCGAGAAGGCCCGGGACAAGGACTACGTGATCCCGGGCGAGTACGAGCTCTACCTCTTCGGCCACCGGCGGCCCGAGCTGTACGGCGCGCTGGTCGAGGAGACCCAGACAGCCGCAGTAGAAGGGAGCCACCGTGAGTGAGTTCGTGTTCGAGCCGATCCTCGATCGTGACGGCGTCAAGGTCTCGAAGAGCCCCTGGGGGCCCGACGACGAGATCGGCCGGCTGAACTGGATCACGCCGGAGACGAACAAGGCGATCCTCGAGCATCTCGACGGCTCGCACCTCTTCGACCTGAACGTCGACTACTTCCTCGGCATGCCTTCGTGGGTCGCGGCCGGCGACCCGCCGTACGGGATCTGGATGACGCACACGCCGCAGGGCTCGATCAACGACAACCTCTCCGGCGTCGGCTCGCACGTGCACGAGAAGTACTCGTACTGCGGCGACTCGATCCACCTGTACACGCATTGCGGCACCCACATCGACACGTTCAACCACCTGGGCTTCTACGGGCAGTTCTGGAACGGCTGGACTCCCGACGCCGACCTCGGCAGCCGCATCTGGAACAAGGGCGGCCCGGACCGCTACCCGCCGATCATCGCCCGCGGCGTGCTGCTCGACGTCGCCGGCCTGCACGGCGTCGACTGCCTGCCCGACGGCTACGCGATCACGCCCGAGGACCTCCAGCGCTCGGCGAGCGAGCAGGGGGTGACGATCCGGCCGAAGAGCGTCGTGCTCGTGCGCACGGGCCGGATGACGAAGTGGCCGGACTTCGACGGCTACCTGCTCAGCCCGCCCGGGATCGGCCTGCCCGCGGCCAAGTGGCTGTGCGAGGAGATGGGCGCGATGTGCATCGGCGGCGACTCGATCGCGCTCGAGGTGCTGCCGTCCGAGGAGTCGGACGTCTTCCTGCCGGTGCACTGCTACATGTTCGCGACCGCCGGCGCGAACATCATCGAGGTCGTGGACATGGAGGAGATCGCGGCCGAGAAGCAGTACGAGTTCGCCTTCATGTGCTTCCCGCTGAAGCTCCGCGGTGCGACGGGCGCGCCGTCGCCGTGCTACGCGGTGCCGTTGAAGACCTGACCTGCGCGCAGCCGGTCCGCCGTCATTCTTCGCGCGAATGCGCACCGCGTCTTCCTCGGATTGATGTCGTGATGCTAAGATGCAGAGATGGCGAAGATGAGAACCACGCTGACGGTCGACGAGGAGATTCTGCGCGCAGTCAAGATCCGCGCTGCCCGTACAGGCAAGGGCGACAGCGAAGTGATCGAAGAGGCGCTGCGACGGGATCTCGGCTTCGACCTGCTCGACCGCCTCTGGCAGCGAGACGACCTCGGCGAGGCGGATGCGCTCGCGCTCGCGATCGAGGCGCAGCACCAGACGCGGCGGCGCCGGCGCTGAGTGCGCGCCGTCCTCGACCCGAACGTCCTTGTCGCAGCCCTCCTTTCACGCAGCGGAGCACCGGCTCAGGTCCTTTCGCGGTGGGTCGCAGGTGACTTCGAGCTCGTCGTCTCGGAGAAGCTGCTCGCCGAGCTGGAGCGGGCGCTCGCCTACCCGAAGCTGCGCGAGCGCATCTCCGAAAGCGACGCGGCCACTCTCGTCCTCCTCTTGCGCCTCGGCGCCGGCGTCGCCTCCGACCCGGCCAGACCTGCGAAGCGCTCTTCAGATCCCGGCGACGACTACCTGTTGGCGCTCGCAGAGCAGGAGCGCGCCGTCCTCGTCTCCGGCGATCGGCATCTACTCGCGCTGGCGGGCGACCTTCCGATCACGACCGCCCGCGCCTTCCTCGACAGCCTTGTGAAGCCCTGACCCCGGGCGAGTGGCCATGGTCCGAGCTGCTGCGCAACTGGGGGCATTCTGCAGCCACCGCGCTTTCTGGCCGCGCGCCGGCTCCTGGCGATGTTCGCCAGCGACCTTTGCCGCCTCCACACCGTTGGGGGCAACGCCGGTGCCGGCTAGGCGCACAGGAACCGCTCACGGCAATGCTGTGAGGAGTCACGCCCGGAGGGCGGACAGGCTTCTGATCAAGCCAGCGAGCGGAGAGCCAAGCCGGCGCCGGCCCGCTCGCCCGGACACCTCATTGCAAAGACACCGCCGAAGACGGGTCAGCAAGACCTCGAGCCACGAGCGAGCACGACCGGCGCCACCCTGACAAACGCTCCTGACGGCACGAACTCAGTCTCACAGCAAGACCTGACACCGGGTCCCACTCAGCCATTCGAGGCTGTTTCTTCGAAGCATCAAAGCAACTGCCTCCGCCCCCTGTTCAAGGTCGGCGTCCCCTTCCACCCACCTCGAGTGCCACCGGGGTGGTTCCTCTAACCGCCAAGAATCGCCCTTCGTGAAAAAAGATCCGACGAGACTACAAACTGCTCGCTAGCACGCCGAGTCGTGCCGAGCACCTCTAGTCGCTCAGCCGCCCGCCTAATCGCCAAAGAGACAGTCTGAGCGGCGAGACTGCGATCGACACCGTCTTTACCAAGCAAGCTCCTTGGAACACCGATAATGGGTCGGATGTCGAACGACTTGCTTCATCGCGCTATACGCCACCGTTGAAGAACCTCACATTCGTCCGGACGCGCGGAGTCCAGAACCCGGTAGCGTATGGCGAGACAGGTCTTGCATTGACGCATCAGGCATGTCGGGCCCGAAAGCTGTGCACCCGCAGCTTCGGTACGCGACGGAAGTGTGCCTCGTCCCGCGCGCCGACGAGCACGCCGAAGTCGAGCTGGAGCGCCGTCGCCGCGACGGCGAGGTCGTTTGCAGGAATGAGGCGGCCTCGCCGGCTCAGCGCGGCGAAGAGGTCGGCCCAGCGCTCGGCGATCTCCCGGCCGAACTCGACCACCGGGACGCGCTCGACGAGCGCGGCGATCTTCACGCGCCGGGCGGAAGCCTGGTCCACACGGCCGGCGAGGTGGACGCCCACGAGCAGCTCGCCGTAGACGATTGCCGGGAGCACGACCGTCTCGTCGCCGATCCCGGTGAGCATGGTTTCCCAGTCGCCTGATGCCCGCTCCAGGTCGACGAGAGCGCTGGTGTCGACTACGAGGCCCACGGGTCTTGCGGGATCCGGTCGGCCGCCGCTACACGCTCGAGGTCGTCTGCGAATGCGGGCTCTGCCTTCCCGGCCGATCGCCATGCGGTCAACGCCTCACGCAGTGATGTGGCGGATCCCTCGGGGAGTGGAGCGAGCCGCGCGACCGCGTCCCCGTTCCGCTCGATCACGAACGAGTCTCCTCGGTAGCGCACGCGGCCGATGACGTCACCCAGCTTTCGTGCCAGCTCCGTTGCCGAGATCCGGTGTTCCACGGCTACAAGATTACAGAAGTACGTGAAGTCCGCAATTGCCCATTTGAGTCAAGGTCTCGGTTCTCAGTCGTCCGCCAGCACGCTGTCGCCGATCCGGTACAGGCCGTAGGGAAGCGGCTCGCCGACCTGCCACGTCCCGTTCTGGAGGCGGGTGCCTGCCTCGCGCGAGCGCCGGACGGCGTCGGCGCCGAGCCTGATCTGCTGCCGCGACCACCGGTCGAGGGCCTGCGCGACGTCGCCGCGCGCGCCATCGAGCGCCGCCGCGAGCGTCCACGCGTCCTCGGCGGCTTTCGCGGTTCCCACCGCGATGTGAGGCCTGGCCGTGAAGGCGGCGTCGCCGATCAGGCACGCCCGCCCTGACGCCATCCCCTCGACCTCGAGATCGAAGATCACCTGGATGAAGGGCTCGGGTGTCGCGCGCACGAGCTCTGTGAGCACCGGAGGGAGGCGTGCCTCCGCCCGCCGGGCGAGCTCGCCCAGGCGGTCGCGGTGCACCAGGCCGCGCGGCACGGAGGTCGCGAACCGGGTGCCGTCGGCCGCGGTCAGGAGCTGCTCGAGCTCCTCGCCCGCCGGCACGTTCCAGTACCACAGCCAGTTCCGCCGCCGCCGGGCGCCGGCCGGGCTGTCGGAACCGGGGATCGGATAGGTGATGAAGTGCCCGGCGGGGAGGACGTGGTAGGTGATCGCGTCGGCGAGGGTCTCGAAGATCGGGTGCTCGAGCCGGTCGGCATCGAGCGTGCCTCGCCAGGCGACGTACCCGACGTACTCGGGCTCCGCCTCCGGTGCGACGAGACAGCGGCCGAACGAGTTGATCCCGTCGGCGAAGACGACCATGTCCGCGCGTGCCGTGCGCCCCGAGGCGAGCTCGAGAGCCGGACGATCGTCCGAGCCGGCGAGGCCCAGACATTCCTCTCCCAGGTGGTATCGCTCCCGGCCGTAGGCCTCGAGCAGCGCGCGGTAGAGGACGTCGTACGAGGTGAACCGGTAGCCGCTCCGCTCCTGGTGGGCAATCCTGCCCGCGCCGTCGAGATAGCGCAGCCAGGCGACCGAGACGCCGAGCTCGGCCGGAGCCAGGCCGGCTCGCTCGACGAGGTACCGGATGGTCGCCGGGTGCAGCACGATCCCGCCTCCGCGTCCCTCGAGGGCGGCGGGAGAGCGCTCGAACACGTCCACCTCCCAGCCGCCGTCGCGGAGCAGGAGCGCGGCGGTCAGACCGCCGATCGATCCGCCGACCACCGCCGCCCGGCTCACGACCCGATGCTACTGACCGGCGCCGGTGATGAACCGAGCCGCTCGGCGCTGTCGCCGGCCCATCGTTCACCGACATTCCCGGCCCGGCGGCGCATCAGTGGAACTCCTGAGCGGTCAGGTCGACCGACCGCGCGGCGTTGTCCGACGCGCGGCCGGTCGTCTTCGCCTCAGGCTAGGCCGGGTGCGGGTGCCTGGGCCGATGCTTGTGTGCGGGATGCCGGACCTTCCAGACGTCGCGGTGCCAGCGGACGAGCATCGTCAGCACGACCACGCCCGCAAGCGTGACGAACGGGGCGAACTCGAGCTTCCATTCGTGCCACTGCAGGAACGGCGTGTCCGGGATCGTCGCGCTCCAGATCACGAACGCGGCAAAGCCGGCAAGAATCGAGACGTACGGGATGGGAACCCGTTTCGCTCGCCGCTTCTGGTAGCTGAGCGTGTCCCAGTACTTCAGGAAGACCCAGAACGGGATCAGGACAGCGATCGCGCCGAACCAGGCCCAGCGCGCTGCCCATCCCCAGCCGAAGCCGACACACAATGCGAGCCCGGCGGTGAAGACGGCGATCGCCTCGGCCGGGATGAGCTGCACGAGCTGCTCGCCGTAGCTCAGCTTCTCGGGCGTCTCCCGGTGCTCGTCGTCCGTCTTGGCCTGAACGGTTGCCATGGACAACAGGCTCATGACGCACCTCCAACCATGCGTTGACCGACGTCGCCGAAAGAGTCGCTCGATCACGGCTCGAGCGAAAGAGGGAAAACGCTGACCCGGTCTCGCGAGCGGTGTGTTCTGGGCCGTGCGACGGGTAGAACGGTCGTGATGACGGTGGCTCTCGTGATCCTCTCGGTGGCGTCCGCGCTCGCGATTGTGATCGTCGGCGTCATGTTCTGGTGGGGAGCGCGGGAAGACGGCCGTGACCAGAAGCGGCGCGAGACTAGTGGTCGCCTGCCACCTCGCTAGTGCACTCCCGTCGCTGACGATCGCGCGCTCATGACTATAATCATGGTCATGAGCGAGACATTGCCGCTCGCCGAGATCAAAGCCAGGCTTTCCGAGATCGTCGATCTGGTCGAAGAGCAGCACGAGCGGGTCACGCTGACGCGCAACGGTCGCCCGGCAGCGGTTCTGATCAGCCCCGACGATCTCCAGGCGCTCGAGGACACAGTCGAGCTTCTCTCCGACCCCAGGGCCTTGCGGGAGATCAAGCGGGCACGCGGCGAGATCGCCAGGGGCAAGGGGATCGGCGCGGAGGAGCTGAAGGCCCGGTACCCGACCCGGCGGTGACCGAGCCTCGATGGAGGCTCGTCGTCGCCCGTTCAGTCGAGCGCACGCTCGCGCGTCTGCCCGAAAAGGCCGCGGCCGCGATCGTCGAGTTCATGCTCGGTCCGTCGACCGAGAACCCTCACCGAGTCGGCCACGCACTGCAGCGCGAGCTCGAAGGACTGCGATCCGCTCGTCGCGGGCCGTATCGGGTCGTCTACGAGGTCGTCGAAGCGACCGGCGAGATCCATGTGCTGCGGGTCGATCATCCCGCCGACGTCTACCGTCCGTGTTAGCCCACTGGACGACGCCGCGTGAGCTCCGCCTAGGCCGCCTCGAAGAGATCGAGTGGGAGCAGGGCCGACACCAACGGATACGGCACGTCGACCACCTCGGAGATCCGGAGGTCGACGGCGGCGCTGCAGAGCGCATACGCAGCCGGGCGGACGAAGCCGTACGTCGCCTCGAGGTGGTCGATCATCTCCAGCAGCGCCTCCCGGGCGGCGACGTTCAGGTCCATCCCGACGTCGACCGGGATGCCGGTTGTCGCGAACGAGGGCCGCGCCGGGCGGCCGGGAGTCTCGAACGTCGGGAAGCGCGCGCGATGCGCGGCGTCCCGCAGCACGCCGAAGCGCACCGTGACCGCGCCGGCGACCTCGATCGCCGTGCCGCAGACCTCGCCGTCTCCCTGGGCGAAATGGAGGTCGCCGGCCGAGAAGAGCGCGCCCGGGACGTCCACCGGCAGCCACAGGCGGCTCCCGGCCACGAGCTGGCGGACGTCGAGGTTCCCGCCGAGCTCGCGCGGCGGGATCGTCCGCAACCCGTCGGCCGCCTCCGGCGGCACCGCGCCCTCCGGCATGGAGTCGGCGACCGGCTGTCCTCGATCGCGCAGCGACTCCTCGCGTTGCCGGAGCGCCTCCAGCCGCTCGAGCGACGGCGCGACCCCGATCACGCCGGCGAACGCGTCCTCCGGCACCGCCACGCCGGGGAGCTCGGCCGACCGGGCCAGCCCGCCGGCGATCTCCCACTTGACCAGGTACGGCTCGGTGAAGAGATCGGCGAGGTAGCCGAACCCGGGGATGACGGCCGTCGTGCCGAAGTCGTCCGTCTCGTAGCGAAGCAGCTCGACCTCGAGCACGTCGCCGGGCTCTGCGCCGCTCACGTACACCGGGCCGGCCAACGGATGGCCGAGGCCAAGGTCGAGGCTGCCCGCGTCGGCGTGCGTGCTCTCGCGCGTCAGCTGCCCGTCGAGGCCGTCCGCTGCCTCGAGCCTGATCTCCTCGCCGGGAGCGACCTCTGCGACCGGCTCCAGGTCGGGGTGCCAGCGGTTGTGCATCAGAGCAGCTCCTGCACGCGGTCGGCGGCTGCCCGGCAGGCGGCGGCATCCTGGTCGCTCCACGCGCGCGGCGCGCCGAGCACGTGCAGCGAGACGATCGCCTCCAGGCTGCCGTCCCCGAAGATCGGCGTGACGATCTGCGCGGCCAGGCCGCCGTAGGTGTCCAGCATCCGGAGGAAGGCAGGGTCGTCGAAGGCGGCCCGCGTATCGGCCTGCACGACCTGCTCGCCGCGCTGCAGCAGCGCCACCACCGGCTGCCCGCGCAGGTCGACCGTCCGTTCGTCGCGCAGCGAGCCGACGCCCGGCGCGAGCGCCTCGTCCGTCACCGGGAAGGCGTAGTCGCCGGGCAGGTTGCGGCGCAGCGTGACGCGGTCGGCGCCGACCCCGGCGCGCAGCTCCTCGAGGACACGGTCGATCGTCTCCACCGGGACATCCTCCCTGATCTCGAGCGCGTGGACGAGCGAGCTGAGCGTCTCGTTGGCGGGCGCCGCGACGCCGACTTCACGCCCGGCGCGCGGGATCGCGCCGTTGATGAAGTCCACCTCGGTGCGGCGTCCCGCCTCCAGGTCGAGCAGCATCGATGGCTTCGCGCCCGGAATGGCCAGGCCGAAGTCGCGCACCCAGGCGACCGGATCGTCGAAGCCGAGCTCGACCCGCCGGGCACGCGCGACCTGGAACGCCTCGACCGCGCAGCTCGAGGCGACCGCCCAGGCGGCCTCGTCGCCGATCACCTCGCCGATCGTCCTGCCCAGGACGGCGCAGGTCCCGCTGAAGGCGACGTTGCAGACCAGCTTCTCCCAGACGAGCCGGTCGACGTCGTCGTAGGTGCGAACGGTGAAGCCGGCGCCGCGCCACACCTCGGCGACCGCCTCGATTCGCGGCGTGACCGGGCCCGAGCGCTCGCCCAGCCGGACGAGCTCGAAGCCGTGGTGGTGGACGTGCCCCGGGGCGACCAGCGAGGCGCCGAAGCCGCCGACCACCCCGACCGCGACCCGCTCGTCGCCCAGCACGGCCGCGGCGGCATCGGGGCCGCCCAGGCCGTTCTGGATCGAGAGCACGAGCGTCTCGGGTCCGACGAGCGGGCGCGCCGCCTCGGCCGCGGCCGTCACGTCCATCGCCTTCGTCGCCAGCACGACCAGCTCGGCCGCGCCAGCCTCGGCGGCATCGGTGGTGGCGCCGATCCGGACGGTGCGGTCGCCGCTCGCGCCCTCGACGCGCAGGCCCTGCGCCCGGATTGCCTCGACCAGCTCGCGGCGTCGGTCGACCGCCCACACCTCGTGCCCGGCGCTCGCCAGGAGCCCGGCGTAGACCGAGCCCATCGCCCCGGCGCCGACGATCGCGATCCTCACGGGCGGAACTCTAGAAACGGTCCGGCCGGAAGAGCGCCAGGTCGTGCTCCGGCTGCTCGCCCGCCAGCAGCTGCGCGACGAGCCGTGCGGTGACCGGCGCGAGCGAGACGCCCTTCATCGCGTGGCCCGTCGCGACCAGGACGCCGCCGAGGCGGCCGATCGCCGGCAGGCCGTCGGGCAGGCACGGCCGCAGGCCGGCCCAGGTCTCCAGCACCCGGCGGTCGTGCAGGCCCCGGAACCAGCGCTCCCCGCCGGCGCGGATCTTCTCGACGCGGCGCTCGGAGATCGCCAGGTCGAGCCCGGCGAGCTCGAGCGTGCCCGAGAGCCGTAGCCGATCCGGCAGCGGCGTCGCGATCGTCCACGTCTCCTGGACCCAGGCGGGGATGTGCGGGTCGTCCTCGGAACGCTCGTAGTCGACGTGGTAGCCCTTCCCGCCCTCGAGCGGCAGCCTGACGAGCCGCTTCGACCAGGCGCCGGCGGCGACGACGACCGTCTCGGCCCGAAGCTCGGCGAGCGAGGCGACCTCCGAGCGCGTGCGGATCTCGGCGCCCGCCTCGGCGGCGGCCCGCCCGACCGTCTCGACGAACCGCAGCGGATCGACGCGGCCCTCGGTCGGGTAGCGCACCGATCCGACCACCGGTCCGACGAGCGCAGGCTCGAGCTCGCGCGTCCCGTCCGCGTCGAAGACCTCGAACGGCAGGCCGACGCGGGCGGCGGCGCGCGCCTCCGCCTCCAGCCCGTCGTGCGTCTCGTAGACGTTCAGGGTGCCGGTGCGCTCGAAGCTCGTCCCGAGCTCGGCGCCGAGCCCCGCGTGCAGCTCGAGGCTCGCCAACGACAGCTCGCGGATCGCTGTCGCGCCCGCGTCGGGATGCCGTGCCGCGAGCGCGAATCGGGCGAGCCAGGGGACGACGGCGGGCCGCGGGCGCAGGTAGAACGGGCTGTCCCGCTTCCACATCCACCGCAGCCCGTTGCGCAGTGACGTGGGGTTGGCGATCGGCGTCGAGTGGCTCGGGCAGATCAGGCCGGCGTTCCCGGCTGAGCAACCGGCTGCGAGCCGCGGGCCCCGCTCGTGGAGCACGACCGCGGCGCCGCGCCGCGCGAGCTCCAGGGCGCAGCAGACGCCGATCGCGCCCCCGCCGACGATCTCGACGTCCGGCCCGCGAGCCATTGGCGGATCGTAGGCCAGGGCTCGCGCCGGCAGGACGCGAGCGTCTAGAGTCGCCTCGTGCCGCTGGATCCGTCTCGCACCGTCGCCGAGCTCAGGGAGCTCCGAGAGCTCACCGGCGACGAGGACGGCGCCCAGCGCGTCGCCTGGACGGACACCTGGGAGCAGGCGCGCGAGTGGCTGCGCGGGAAGCTCGGGGGCCTGCCAGTCGAGGAGACGATCGACGAGGCGGGCAACCAGTGGTTCACGCTCGCGGGCGAGTCGGAGCGGGCACTGCTGATGGGCGGTCACATCGACTCGGTGCCGAACGGAGGCTGGCTCGACGGCAGCCTGAACGTGATGGCCGGGGTCGAGGTGCTGCGCCGGATCGCCGAGGACGGGACGCCGCCGCTGACCGTCCGACTCGTCAACTGGGCGGATGAGGAGGGGGCGCGCTTCGGGCGGTCGCTGCTCGGCTCGAGCGCCGCCGCCGGCTCGATGCGAGACCAGGACGAGCTGCGGCAGCTGACCGACCGCGACGGGGTCTCGCTGCCCGACGCGCTCGCCGCCCACGGAGTCGACCTCGACCGCGCGACCGAATCGCGCTCGCAGCTCGAGAACGCCGCCGCCTACCTGGAGCTGCACATCGAGCAGGGCCCGGTGCTGGAGTCGATGGACCTCCCGCTCGGGGTGGTGCTCGGGACGTTCGGCGTGGAGCGCCACCGGATCACGTGGACGGGCCAGGCCGCCCACGCCGGCTCGACGCCCATGGACAAGCGGCGCGACGCGCTCGCCGGCGCCGCGAAGCTGGCGCTCGACATCCGGCGGATCGCCGCCGAGACGGGCGACGGCGCGGTCTGCACGAGCGGCAACGTCGTCTGCAGGCCGGGGATCGTCACCTCGGTGGTCGAGACGGCAGAGCAGCTGCTCGACCAGCGCCACCTCGACGCCGGCAAGCTCGCGGCGATGCTGGCGGAGGCGAAGGCGGCCTCCGAGCGCTTCGCCGCCGAGGAGCGGGTCGAGGTCGCCTGGGAGCGGATCTGGAGCATCGAGCCGATCCTGTTCGACGACCGGCTGATCGGGCTGGCCGACGAGGCGATCGCCGAGGTCGCCGGCACCTCGCACCGGCTGCCGAGCGGCCCGCTGCACGACGCCGCGGAGGTCGCCCGCGCCGGGATCCCGACCGTGATGCTGTTCGTCCAGAGCCTGCGCGGCCTGTCGCACACGAAGCTCGAGGACACCAAGCCCGAGCATCTGGAGCTGTCGGTGCGCGCGCTCGACCGGCTGGCCGCGAAGGCGCTCGCCGCCCTGGTCGCGGATTAACCGAACTCGAACGACCTTCTCAGGCTGCTCTCAGGTTCGGCAGGCAACCTGTAGTCGACGAACCAACGACGCCGGAGACGCTTCCTCCTCCCACCCCCCAATCGACCGGCGTCGACAGAACCCGGCCGCTGCGGTTGCCTCCCGTCGACGAGCATCACCCGCAGCGGCCGGTTTAGTCTGTGCGCCCGGGCTCGGCCGCCCGGGCGCCGAGGACGCCCCGGCGCTTCTGAGCGCGGTCTATTCTCAGTCCTCCATGCAGTTCGGCGTCACCGTGCTTCCCGATCCGCCCTGGCAGCGGCTCGTCGAGCTGATGCAGCTCGCGGAGCGGAACGGCTTCGACTACGGCTGGACGTACGACTCGCACGTGCTCTGGCAGGAGCCCTATCCGCTGCTGACGCTCGCGGCGATGAAGACCGAGCGCATCCACCTGGGGCTCAACGTCACCAACCCGGGCACGCGGGAGCCGACCGTGACCGCGAGCGCGTTCGCGACGCTCCAGGACGTCTCGAACGGGCGGATGATCATGGGCATCGGCCGCGGGGACTCGGCCCGGCGCGTGATCGGCCAGCAGCCCGTGAAGGTTGCAGAGTTCGAGTCGGCCTGCAGGATGATGCGCGACCTGATGAACGGGCGGCGGGTCGAGTGGAACGACACCGAGATCCGGCTCGAGTGGGCGCAGGGCCGGCCGGCGATCCCGCTCTACGTCGCAGGCTACGGCCCGCGCGTGCTGGCGATCGCGGGCCGGGTCGCCGACGGGGTGATCGTCCAGCTCGCCGACCCGGAGATCATCGAGTGGATCGTCGGCCAGGTTCGCCGCGCCGCCGAGGAAGCGGGCCGCGACCCGGCCGAGGTCAAGGTGATGGCGTGCGCGCCCGCGCACATCGGCGACGACCTCGCCGCGAGCTGCGAGCAGGTGCGCTGGTTCCCGGCGATGGTCTCGAACCACGTCTTCGACGTGATCGCCAGGCACGATCCCGAAGACCTGCCCCCGGCCCTCACCGAGTACGTCTCGCGGATGAAGCGCGAGGCCTACGACTACGCCGAGCACAGCCGCGTCGGCGCGAAGCACGGCGAGCAGATCAGCGACGAGACGTGCGAGCGCTTCTGCATCCTCGGGCCGGCGGAGGCGCATGTCGAGAAGCTGCAGCGGCTCGAGGCGGCGGGCGTCGACCAGTGGAACATCTACCTCATGACTGAGGGTCAGGAGGAGACGCTGGAGGCCTACGGGCGCGAGATCGTGCCGGCCTTGCGCCGTTAAGGCGGGCTCGGGCGACGCCGATACAGGCTGCATGGCTGCGGCTTCTGCCTCGTCGTGCGCTTCGACGCTCCCGCGGATCGCCACCCGCGCGTGGCAGGTAGCGGCGGTCGCGGGCATCGCGATCTTCGCCGCGCACACGCTGCTCGGCGACCGCGTCGGCCTCGACGACTTCTTCAACCGCTACTGGTACAACGCCCTGATGCTGCTGGCGGCGGGCGCCGCCGTCGTGCGCGCGTGCACGGCCCGCTCCGAGCGGAGCGCCTGGATCGCGTTCGCGGCAGGGCTCTGCTGCTGGGCGGTGGCGGAGCTGCTCTTCGACTTCGCCTACGGCGGCGACCCGCCGTACCCGTCGGCCGCGGACGTCTTCTATCTCGCGTTCTACCCGGCCTGCTACGTCGGGATGCTGATCCTCGTCAGGCACCGGATCTCGGAGCTCGGCTCGATGATCTGGTTCGACGGCGCGATGGCGGCGGTCGCGGCCGCGGCGCTGGGGTCGGCGGTGCTGTTCGAGGCCGTGCTCCGCACCACCGACGGGAGCACCTCGGTGATCGTCACCAACCTCGCCTACCCGCTCGGCGACATCCTGCTGCTCTCCGCCGTCGCCGGCGTGTTCGCCCTGACGCGCTGGCGTCCCGGCCACACGTGGGGCCTGATCGGAATCGCCCTGCTCTCGACCACGACGGCCGACGGGATCTTCCTGCTGCAGACGGCCACGGACACCTACCGCGAAGGGACGATGGTGGACGCGCTCTGGCCGGCCTCGATGCTGCTGCTCGCGGCGGCGGTGTGGCAGAGGCCGCGGCGGACCCAGGTCGCGCTGGTGGGGCGGCCGCTGCTCGCGACCTCGCTCGTCTGCGGCGCGATCGGGCTCGGCATCCTCGTCTACGACCACTTCCACCGGCTCAACTCGCTGGCGATCGGCCTCGCGGGCGCGACGCTCGTGGCCGTCGCCATCCGGCTGGTGCTCACGTTCCGCGAGAACGCACGCGTCGTCGGGCTGCTCCGCACGCACGCGGTCACGGACGCGCTCACCGGCCTGGGCAACCGGCGGCAGCTCGTCGACGAGCTCGCCGCGGTGCTCGACGAGCACGCGGAGGCCGGCTCGCGACTGCTCGTCATCTACGACCTCGACGGCTTCAAGCTCTACAACGACACCTTCGGGCACCCGGCCGGCGACGCGCTGCTCACGCGGCTCGCCGGCGCGCTCGCCGAGGTCGTCGCTCCGCACGGGGCCTGCTACCGCCTCGGCGGCGACGAGTTCTGCGTCCTCGCCGACGTTCCCGCCGGGGAGGAGGCTGCCTTTCTCGAGCGGAGCGCCGCTGCGCTGTGCGAAACGGGCGTGGGCTTCAACGTGACGAGCTCGTTCGGCGCGGTTCGCCTCCCGCAGGAGGCCTCGACCTCGGTCGACGTCCTCCGCCTGGCCGACCAGCGGCTGTACGCCCAGAAGCGCGAGCGCTCGGGCCGCAGAGACCCCCACGAGATGCTGCTCGAGGCGCTCTACGAGCGCTCGCCGGGGCTCCGCGACCACGTCGGCGAGGTCGTGCACATGGCGATCTCGGTCGGCGAGGCGTTCGGGCTCGACCACGACGAGCTGGAGGAGCTTCGCCTGGCTGCACGGCTGCACGACGTCGGCAAGCTCGCCGTCCCCGACGACGTCCTCCAGAAGGTCGGCCCGCTGGAGCCGGACGAGTGGGCGTTCATCCACGAGCACACGCTGATCGGGGAGCGGATCCTCGTCGCGGCGCCGGGCTGGCAGGGCGTGGCCGCGATCGTCCGCGCCACCCACGAGCGCTGGGACGGCGCCGGCTACCCGGACGGGCTGGCCGGAACCGAGATTCCGCCGGCCGCCCGCATCATCGCCGTCTGCGACGCGTTCTCGGCGATGACCTCGCAGCGTTCCTATCGACTGCCGGTCACACGCGAGCAGGCGCTGCAGGAGCTGCGTGCCTGCGCCGGCACCCAGTTCGACCCGGACGTCGTCGCGGAGTTCTGCGCGATCGCCGAGCAGGCTCCGGCCGGGGACGCGCGGCACCGCGGCGCCGCGTAGCGCTCACGAGGCGTCTACGGTTAGGCCGTGCTCAGGCGCCTGATCCTCGTCGTGCTCGGCGTCGGGCTGGCGGCCTGCGCGGCGGGCGCGTCGACGCGGTCGGCCGGTGCGGGGTTGCCGCCCGCAGAGCACCAGCTCGACCTCGTCGCCTTCCCCGGCTACGCCGAGGCCGGAGGCGACGACCCTCGGGTCAACTGGGTGCAGCCCTTCGTCCGGAAGACCGGCTGCAAAGTGCACGTGCGCACTGTCCGGAGCTCGACCGAGCTCCTGGAGGTGATCGCGAACGGCACGTACGACGGGGTAGCCGCGTTCGGCGACGTCACCCAGGTGCTGACCGGCGGCCACGAGGTGCAGCCGATCGACACCGGCCTGATCCCGAGCTACGCCGCCGTCTACCCGGCGCTGAAGCGGCTGCCGCAGAACCACGAGGCCGGCCGCGTCGTCGGCGTCCCGCACGGCCGGGGCGCCGACCTGCTGCTGTGGCGCACCGACCTCGTCCGGCCCGCTCCGACGAGCTGGGACGTGCTCTACGACCCGCGGTACGCCGGCAGGATCGGCCTGCACGACGAGCCGTCCACGCTCGCCGCCACGGCGATCCACCTCGGCGTCCGGAACCCGTACGAGCTCGGCAAGGCCCAGTTCCTGAAGGTCGTGCGGGCGGCCGCCGAGCAGAGCGCGAGCGTCGGCGTCTACTGGCAGGACCTGACTCGTGGGCTCGCCGACTTCACCGGCGGGAACGCGATCGTGGGCGAGGTCAGCGCGCGCCTCGCCGCGCTCCTGCGTGCGGACCAGGTGCCGGTCGCCACCTCGGCCCCGCCGGGCGGCACGGCCCACTCGGCGTCGTGGATGCTGCTCGCCCACGCCAGGCACCCGGGCTGCATGTACCGCTGGCTCGACTACATCCTCGGTGGGAAGGCCAATGCGAAGTCCGCGCGCTATCTCGGAGAGGCGCCGGCGACGCCGGCAGCCTGTGCGTACATGGACTGCAAGGCGGCACATGCGGCCGACGAGCACTGGTGGTCGCGGCTCTCGTTCCAGCGCACGCCCCAGCCCGACTGCCACGACGCGCGCGGCAAGGCCTGCGTCGGCTGGTTCGGCTGGTCGGACGCCTGGGCGCAGATCCGGGCAGGCTGACAGCGGCGGTCAGGCGCCCATGAGGTCGCGTCGTCTGAACGCCCACAGGCCGACGGCGGCGGCGCCGGCTCCGACTGCGAGCATGACCACGGCCGCCTCGACCCGGAAGGCCTGCGCAGGCAGCAGCCCGACGTGCTGGAACGGGGTCACGTTCAGCAGCCAGTGCGGCGCGCCGAGCAGGGCGGCGACGAGGTGCCAGACGAAGGCGGCCGTGACGAGCGCGTAGGAGACGCCGGCGCTCGCCCGCGGGAAGAGCCCGAAGGCGAGCGACGCGAGGCCGAGGAACAGGAGCGCGGTCGGCAGGCAGTTGGCGCCGGCCTCGAGCATCCGCCCGAACGAGACGTGGGCGTGCTGGCTCGCCGCGCCGGCCCAGGCGACGATCGAAACCGTCAGCGCGATCGCCGCCGCCCCGGCTGCCGCCAGGGCGAGCCTGCCGGCGAGCCACCGTCTACGCCCTACGGCCGAGGCGAAGAGCGTCTCCAACCGCTGCTCGGCTTCCTCGTGCCGTGCAGCCGCGACCTGCGAGCACGCGTACAGGCTGATCGCGAACACGAAGAGCAGGAAGTAGACGCCGAGCGCCCCCGAGGGCGTCGTGATCGAGATGCCGAGCTTCTCGAGCTCCTGCCGCAGGCTCGCCGGGATGCTCGAGGCGGAGAAGCTCGTGGACAGGACGCCGATGACGAGCGCGTACACCGCTGTTCCCCCGAGCCAGCCGGCGAAGCTGCCGAGCTCGCCGCGCAGGGCGAGCGCGGTCGGCGAGGAGAGGAGGCGGAGCCGGGGCGAGGCGGTGTCCCTGCCCGACCACAGGCCGTTGCCGACGTCGCGGCGCGCCGAGATCACGCCTGCGCCGGCGATCAGCAGCGCTCCCCCGACCAACGGCAGGGTCAGCACCTCCGGTCGCGGGCCGGCGAAGGCGCGCAGCTCCTCCGACCAGCCGAGCGGGGTCGCCCAGCGAAGCCAGCCGAGTCCGGTCGAGAGATCGGCGATCACGCGCACGAGGAACGCGAGCACGAGCGCCCCGGCGGCGAGCTCGAGCGCGATCCGCCGGGTCGCCGCGACCTGGGCGGCCAGCAACCCGGCGCCGGCGAACACGGCAACGGGGGCGACAGTCGCAAGAGCCAGATAGGCCGATCCGCCGGCGTCGAGCCGCCCGGCCAGGAGCCCGAGGAAGAACCCGGCCCAGAGGATCGCGGCCCCTCCGCCGATCGCAGCCAGCGACGCCGCGTACGCGTCGCCGCGGCCGACGGCGCCCGCGAGCACGAGCTCCTGCCGGCCCGCGTCCTCCTCCGCGCGCGTCGCCCGGATCGCCGCGAGCAAGCCCCAGACGCCCGCGACGATCGAGCCGATGCCTCCCGCCCGCCAGGCGGTGTAGCCGCCGACCGTGCGCAGCTCGTGCGGCACGCCGTAGAAGAGCTGCACCGTCTTGTTGGCGCCGAAGGTCTTCGCGAACTCGAGGCGGTCGCCGAGCGTCGGGTAGCTGTGCCGGTAGCCGACCGCCTGCGCGTAGGCGTAGAGCAGGAAGAAGAGTGCGAAGGCCGCGTTCCGGACGCGGGAGTCGCCGAGCGCCCGGCGTGCAATCGCGCTAGCCGGGGACACGGCCGTCGCTGTCGTCGTAATGGTGGAGGAAGATCTCCTCGAGCGAGGGCTCGCGGCTCGTCAGGGTCGCCACGCGCTCGCGCGCCAGGCGTTCGAGCAGGGGGCGGATGCTTCCGCTCACCTCGATCCGAAGCGCGTTCGGGCCCGCCTCCGCGACGTGCACGCCGTACAGCCCGTCGAGCGTCGGGGCGTTCCCCTCGAAGGTGACCTCGACCGTCTGCGCGCTCAGATGCCGGAGCTCGGCGAGCGTCCCCTGGTCGACCAGCCGCCCGCGCCGGAGGATCCCGACCCGGTCGCAGAGCGCCTCGACCTCGCTCAGGATGTGCGACGAGAGGAAGATCGTCTGGCCCCGCTCCTTCGCCTCGAGCACGGTTTGCCGGAACGCCATCTCCATCAGCGGGTCGAGGCCGCTCGTCGGCTCGTCGAGGATCAGGAGGTCGGCCCGGCCGGCGAAGGCCGCGATCAGCTGCACCTTCTGCCGGTTGCCTTTCGAGAGCGCCCGGATCTTCTTCCGCTGCTCGAGCTGGAAGCGCTCGACGAGCAGGTCGCGATAGCCCTCGTCGGTCGAGCCCTGCACGCGCGCGAGGAAGTGAAAGGTCTCCTCGCTCGTGAGCGACGGCCAGAGAAACGGCTCGCCTGCCACGTACGCGACCCGTCTGTGCGCCCGGGCGGGATTCCGCCAGGCGTCGATCCCGAAGAGCTCCGCTCGCCCTGCGGTCGGACGGTGCAGCCCGAGCAGGAGGCGGATCGTGGTCGTCTTGCCCGCTCCGTTCGGGCCGAGGTAGCCGTAGACCTCACCCGGCTCGACCACCAGGTCGAGCGCGTCGAGCGCGAGCGTGTCCCGGTATCGCTTGGTCAGGCCGAAGGCGCGGATCGGGTCGTTGGCCGACATCGCCTCCTGCCAGGGTCAGCGATCGTGCTCGTGCGGCGCGCGGACGACGACCACCGGGCAGGAGGCGTGATGGACGACCTGCTGGCTGACCGATCCCATCAGCAGCCTCGCGAACCCGCCCAGGCCGCGGCTGCCGACCACGATCAGGCCGGCGTCCTTGGCCTCCTCGAGCAGGATCGCCGCGGGCTGCCCCTCGACCGTCTCGCTGTCGCACTCGACCGCCGGCTGCCGCTTCTTCACCGTCGCAACCGCTTCGTCGGCCACCTCCTGCGCGCGCTCGCGAAAGGCGTCCAGGGTCGAGGCGTCGAACGCCGGGGCCACGCCGCCGCCGTAGATCCCGGCCGACACCTCCCAGGCGGAGACGATTCGCAAGCGTGCTCCGCGCAGCGCGGCCTCGTCGGCCGCGAACGCGAGCGCGGCGGCCGCGCCCTCCGAGCCGTCGACACCGACCACGATCGTGTCCATCGTGCCTCCTCGGCGATCGAGTCCAACGTACGCCCGCTCAGCATGCCAGGAGCCTCGGCACCGGTACGCAAGGGACTGTCCCCTGCGGGGACAGTCCCTAACGACGATAATCGTGCGCTTCCGTGTCGTTGCAGGAGCGCACCCAGCAGGCGCCGGGCCGGCCGGCACCGCCGGCCGACGCCGGCCCCGACGTCCTCCTGCGCGGGATCCGCAAGGCCTACGGCGACGTCGTCGCCGTCGACTCGATCGACCTCGGCATCGCCCGGGGCGAGTTCTTCACGATGCTCGGCCCCTCCGGCTCCGGGAAGACGACGACGCTCCGGATCATCGCCGGGTTCGAGCGACCCGACGCCGGCCGCGTGGAGCTCGACGGCGTCGACGTGACCGGGCGGCCGCCCTACGACCGCGACGTGAACACGGTCTTCCAGGACTACGCGCTCTTCCCGCACATGTCCGTCGGCGACAACGTCGAGTACGGGCTGAGGGTGAAGGGCGTGAAGCGGGCGGAGCGGAGGCGGCGGGCGCAGGAGGCGCTCGCGCTCGTCCGGCTGGAGGGCTTCGGCGACCGCAAGCCGGTGCAGCTCTCCGGCGGCCAGCGCCAGCGGATCGCCCTGGCCAGGGCGATCGTCAACCATCCCCAGGTGCTGCTGCTCGACGAGCCGCTCGGCGCGCTCGACCTGAAGCTGCGCCAGGAGATGCAGAGCGAGCTGAAGCGCATCCAGCAGGAGGTCGGGATCACGTTCGTCTACGTCACGCACGACCAGGAGGAGGCGCTGACGATGAGCGACCGCATCGCCGTCTTCAGCCAGGGCCGGATCGACCAGATCGGCACCCCGGCCGAGGTCTACGAGCGCCCGGCGAACGAGTTCGTCGCCGCGTTCGTCGGCATCTCCAACCTGCTCGAGCGCGACGGCCGGCGGTTCACCATCCGCCCCGAGAAGATCACGCTGCTCGCCGACGGCGAGCGGCCTGGATCCGGCGAGCACGCCGAACGCGGGACGATCCGCGAGGTGCTGTACGCCGGGAGCATCACCCGGTACACGGTCGAGCTCGAGCAGGGTGGCGAGCTCGTCGTCGTCCGGCAGAACACCTCCGGGCCCCAGCAGGCAGGCGAAGAGGGGCGACCGGCGACGGTCGCCTGGGACCCGGGCCACACATACGACATGAAGGTCCAGAGGGAGGAGGAAGGATGAGGAGAATCAAGCTCCGCTACGTCGCGCTCGCGCTCGTGGCGGTGACGCTGGCGGCTCCGGCCGCCGGCATCTCGAAGACGGGCGCGAACGAGGGCAAGCTGACGATGATCGCGTGGGAGGGCTATCTCGACCCGTCGTGGGTGAAGCCGTTCGAGCAGCAGTCAGGCTGCAAGATCCAGGCCAAGTACGCGGGCTCCTCGGACGAGATGGTCACGCTGATGCGCTCCGGCGGCGGCGGCCAGTACGACATGGTCTCGGCCTCCGGTGACGCGAGCCTCCGCCTCGTCTACGGCGGCGACGTCGCCGCCGTAGACGTCAAGAAGGTTCCGGGCTGGAAGCAGTTCTTCAAGACGTTCCAGAGTCCCCCGAACAACACCGTGAAGGGCAAGCACTACGGCATCTCGCTCCAGTGGGGCCCGAACACCCTGCTCTACAACACGAAGAAGGTGACGCCGGCCCCGACCAGCGTGTCCGTGCTGTACAGCCCGAAGTTCAAGGGCAAGATCACCGTCCCGAACAATCCGATCCAGATCGCCGACGCGGCGCTGTACCTGTCGAAGACGAAGCCGTCGCTCGGGATCAAGGATCCGTACGAGCTGAACAAGACCCAGTTCGCCGCGACGATCGCCCTGCTGAAGCAGCAGCGGCCGCTCGTGAAGAAGTACTGGGGGCTCGCCTCCGACGAGATCAGCCTGTTCAAGAACGGCGATGTCACGGTCGGCGCCTCGTGGCCGTACACGACGGGCGCGCTCCAGGCGGCGAAGGTGCCCGTCAAGGAGCTCATCCCGAAGGAGGGCGCGACGGGCTGGCTGGACACGTGGATGCTCTCGGCGAAGGCCAAGCACCCGAACTGCGCGTACGCCTGGTACGGGTACATCTCCAGCCCGAAGGTGCAGGCGATGCAGGCGACCACCTACGGTGAGACGCCGGTCAACAAGCTCGCCTGCAGCTACATGAACAAGCTCAGCAAGGGCTCGTGCGCCCTGTACCACGCGAACGCGCCCGAGTCGTACTACGCCTCGATCAAGTTCTGGAAGACGCCGGTCGCCGACTGCGGCAACGGCAAGAAGGACTGCATGGACTACTCGAAGTGGGTGACCGCCTGGAACGAGGTGGTCTCGTAGCGACCGACGTGGCCGGCGGCGGGCCCTCCCTGCGGAGGGCCCGCCGCCGCCTGTCGCTGCCGTTCTGGCGTCACGGCTGGCTGCGGGCCGTGGCGGAGCTCGTTCCGCCGGTGGCGTGGATGACGCTGATCTACGTGGCCGCGGTCGCGGCCCTGTTCGTCTACGCGTTCTGGGGAGTGGACTCGTTCACGGGCAAGGTCGTGCACGCGTGGAGCCTCGACAACTTCCGCCAGATCTTCGAGAGCGGGGCGTTCCGGGGCGTGATCTGGCGGACGGTCTACATCGCCGCCGCGGTGACCGCGACCTGCGCCGTGCTGGCGTTCCCGTTCGCGTACTTCATGGCCCGCCTCGCGTCACCGCGCGTGCGGGCGATGCTCTTCGTGCTCGTGCTGCTGCCCCTCTGGTCGAGCTACCTCGTGCGGGTCTACGCGTGGAAGGTGATCCTCGCCCAGGACGGGATCCTGAACTGGTCGCTCGAGCAGATCGGCCTGCCCGGCGCCAACCTCGGCTACTCGAACTGGGCGATGTGGCTGGTGTTCACCTACATCTGGCTGCCGTTCATGATCCTGCCGGTCTTCGCGGCGCTCGAGCGGATCCCGCACTCCTACATCGAGGCCTCGCGCGACCTCGGCGCGAGCGGCTTCACGACGATGCGGCGGGTGATCCTGCCGCTCGCGCTGCCGGGGATCGTCGCCGGCTCGATCTTCACCTTCTCGCTGACGCTCGGCGACTACATCACGCCGACGCTCGTCGGCGGCGCCGGCTCCACCTTCATCGGCAACATCGTCTACTCGACCGGCCTGGGCGTCTCCGGCAACCTGCCGTTCGCGGCCGCGTTCGCCGCGATCCCGGTCGTGATCATGGGCATCTACCTGACGCTGGCCAAGCGCACCGGCGCCTTCGACGCGTTGTGATGGAAACGAGGGCAACCCGCATCGGCCTGTGGATCTGGACGACGCTGGTCGTCCTCTTCCTGCACATCCCGATCGTGATCATCGTCCTGTACGCGTTCAACGCCTCCAACGTCCAGGGCTGGCCGATCAC
Source organism: Gaiellaceae bacterium (assembly GCA_036555585.1). Classification (GTDB taxonomy): domain Bacteria; phylum Actinomycetota; class Thermoleophilia; order Gaiellales; family Gaiellaceae; genus DATBLE01. The sequence goes on along the minus strand of DATBLE010000024.1, from coordinate 71,198 downwards.
CGACTGGACGACGAAGTGGTTCGGCCCGGCGATCCACAACGGCGAGATGCAGGACGCGCTGATCCTCTCGCTGAAGGCTGGGGCGCTGGCGACCGCGATCGCGATCGTGCTCGGCACGCTCGCCGCCTTCGCGCTGTACCGCGCGTCGTTCTTCGGGCGCACGATGGTCTCGTTCCTCTTCGTCCTGCCGATCGCGCTGCCCGGGATCATCACCGGCATGGCGCTGAACTCGTACTTCACGTACTGGGGCCAGACCTTCGGGCTGTGGACGATCGTCGTCGGCCACGCGACCTTCTGCATCGTGATCGTCTTCAACAACGTGGTCGCGCGGTTGCGGCGGATGCCGGCGTCGCTGACCGAGGCGTCGATGGACCTCGGCGCCGACGGCTTCCAGACGTTCTTCCACGTGACGCTGCCGGCGATCTCGACGGCGCTGATCTCGGGAGCGCTGCTTGCGTTCGCGCTCTCCTTCGACGAGGTGATCGTTACGACGTTCACGGCGGGCGTGCAGAACACGCTGCCGATCTGGATCTTCGGGAACATCCGCCTGGGCCAGCAGTTGCCCGAGGTGAACGTGGTCGTCTTCCTGATCCTGCTCGCGACGATCATCCCCGTCGTGCTCGCGCAGCGCCTGACGCGGGAGTCTGGAATCCTTCGCACCGAATGAACCGAGGAGGGTTGTGATGGCGACGACGGCAACGCAGAAGATCTTCGTCGGGGGCAAGTGGACGGAGGCCGCCGACGGCGGGACGATGGAGGTGCTCAACCCCGCCACGGGCGAGGCGATCGCGGAGGTGCCGGCCTGCACGGCGGCGGACGTCGACGCCGCCGTCGAGGCGGCCAGGAAGGCGCTGCCGGAGTGGCTCGATGCGACGCCCGGCGAGCGGGCCGCCGTGCTGCTCCAGCTCGCCGACATCCTCGAGGCGAACACGGACGAGCTCGCCGAGATCGAGTCGCGCAACGTCGGCAAGCCGCTCTCGTACGCGCGCGACGAGATGCCGATCTGCGCCGACAACCTGCGCTTCTTCGCCGGTGCCGCCCGAATCCTCGAGGGACGCTCCGCGGGCGAGTACATGCAGGGTTACACCTCGATGATCCGCCGCGAGCCCCTCGGCGTCGTCGGCGGGATCGCGCCCTGGAACTACCCGCTGATGATGGCCGTGTGGAAGCTTGCGCCGGCCCTCGCAGCTGGCAACGTCCAGGTGCTGAAGCCCTCGGAGCAGACGCCGCTCTCGCTGCTCCGCTTCGTGGAGCTCGCCCAGGACGCGATCCCGGCGGGAATCCTGAACGTGGTCACCGGCGACGGCGTCCCGGTCGGCGAGCGGATCGTGACGCATCCGGACGTCCGCCTGGTCTCGCTGACGGGTGACGTGGAGACGGGGAAGACCATCGCGCGGACGGCGGCGGACACCCTCAAGCGCGTCCACCTCGAGCTGGGCGGCAAGGCTCCGGTCGTCGTCTTCGACGACGCCGACCCGGCCGCGGTCGCCGAAGGGATCAAGATCGCGGGCTACTGGAACTCCGGTCAGGACTGCACCGCCGCGTCTCGGGTGGTGGCCGGGCCCGGGATCTACGACGCGCTGCTCGAGCAGCTCGTGCCGGCGGTCGAGTCGCTGAAGGTCGGCGACCCGGCCGAGGGCGACGAGATCGAGATGGGGCCGGTGATCTCGAAGGCGCAGCAGGAGCGCGTCCTCGGGTTCCTCGACCGCGCGGAGGGTGCGAAGGCGACCATCCTCACCGGCGGCGGCACGAACGGCGACCGCGGCTTCTTCGTCAAGCCGACCGTGGTCACCGACGTGGGCCAGGACGCCGAGATCGTCCAGCGCGAGGTCTTCGGGCCCGTGGTCTCGGTGCAGCGGTTCGGAAGCGACGACGAGGCGATCGCCTGGGCCAACGACGTGCGCTACGGGCTGGCGGCGTCGGTCTGGACGCGCGACGTCGGCCGGGCGCTGTCCGCCGCCCGCAAGCTCCAGTTCGGCACCGTCTGGATCAACGACCACATCCCGCTCGTCTCGGAGATGCCGCACGGCGGCTACAAGGAGTCCGGCTACGGCAAGGATCTCTCCCCCTACTCGCTCGAGGACTACACGCAGATCAAGCACGTGATGGCGAAGCTCGACTGACCCCGGTTGACGCAACGCGGGCGGTCTGGGAGGATCGGCCACGCATTGCGAGGGGAACGGGGTCCGAAGGTCCGCAACGCGCAGCCCGCCCGTCGGGGGCCGGTCACGCGTCCGCGGAAGCTCGACCCGATCGACGTCGGGCTGATCGAGGCGCTGCAGGCGAACGGCCGCGAGCCGTTCCGCGCCATCGCGCGCCGGCTCGGGGTCTCGGAGGCGACGATCCGCGCCCGGTACTCGCGGCTCTGCGCGGACAACATCCTCCAGGTGACCGGGGTGACGAACCAGCTCGGGCTCGGCTTCGAGGGCGCGATGGTCGGCGTGCGGACCGCGGGGCCGCCCGAGCCGGTCGCGGACGAGGTCGCGCGCTGGGCCGAGGCCGACTACGTCGTCCTCACCACCGGCCAGTTCGATCTGCTCGTCGAGGTCGTCTGCTCCGACCGGCGGCATCTGCTCGACGTGACGAACAGACTGCGCGAGCTCGACGGCGTCTCATCGACAGAGACGTTCCTCTACCTCGACATGTGGAAGCAGCTCTACGACTGGGGGGCACACGTGCCCGGAAACGGCGGCGCCGGTGGCTAGCGTCGCCGGCGAGCGCGTCGACGCCGGAGGATCGACCGGCAGCGCCGACGTCCGGATCGAGGGCGTCACCAAGCGGTTCGACGGGGTCGTCGCCGTCGACGATCTCTCGCTGGAGATTCCTCGCGGCTCCTTCTTCGCCATGCTCGGCCCCTCCGGCTGCGGCAAGACGACCACGCTGCGGATGATCGGCGGCTTCGAGGCGCCGACGGAGGGCCGGATCTTCCTCGGCGACCGGGACGTGGTCGGGCTGCCGCCCTACAAGCGCGACGTGAACACGGTCTTCCAGAGCTACGCCCTGTTCCCCCACCTGACGATCGCGGAGAACGTCGCCTTCGGCCTGCGCCGGCGCGGGGTCAAGGGGAAGATGCTCGCGGGCCAGGTCTCGTCCGTGCTCGGGAAGGTCGGCCTGGAGGGGTTCGAGAAGCGCAAGCCGCGCCAGCTCTCGGGCGGCCAGCAGCAGCGGGTCGCGCTCGCCCGGGCGCTCGTGAACAGCCCGCGCGTGCTCCTGCTCGACGAGCCGCTCGGCGCGCTCGACCTGAAGCTCCGCAAGCAGATGCAGCTCGAGCTGAAGGCGATCCAGCACGAGTTCGGCATCACCTTCATCCACGTCACGCACGACCAGGAGGAGGCGATGACGATGGCCGACACGATCGCGGTCATGCAGGGCGGCCGGATCGAGCAGCTCGGCACGCCGACCGAGCTGTACGAGCGGCCCCGGACCGCGTTCGTGGCCGGGTTCCTCGGCGTCTCCAACCTGCTGCGCGGGACGGTCTCGGGGCCGGCCTCGGTGCGGCTCGCGGGCGGCGACGAGGTGGCCGTCTCGGGCGAGGCGCTGGCCGGCCGGACCGGGAACGTCGCGGTCGGGGTCCGGCCGGAGAAGCTCCGGCTCGGCCGGTCGGAGGGGAACTCGTTCAAGGGCCGTGTCCGCGAGACGGCCTACGTGGGGGTCTCCACCCAGTACATCGTCGAGACCACGGCAGGCGCCCTGACGGTGTACGTCCAGAACGCGGAGCCGGGGACGGGAGCGATCGCCTCGGGCGGAGAGGTCGAGCTCTCCTTCAGCCCGGAGGCCGCATTCGTCGTCGACGTCAACCGAGGAGACGAACCGGGGACAGGTCTGTGAGACCTGTCCCTCTCTGTGCTCATCATAAGGAGGAGATGTGACCGACAGCTTGACTCGTTCCGATCTGCTTCGCCGGGCTGCCGTCGGCGGAGCAGCGCTCGCCGTTCCGGGGACGCTGGCCGCGCTCGCGAGAGCAGCCGGGCCCGACCCGAACAAGCTCCGAGGCAAGACCTTCGTCTTCTCGAACTGGCCGCTGTACATCGACGTGAAGGGGCACCGCCACCCGTCGCTCGACCAGTTCTCGAAGAAATACGGCGTCAAGGTCAAGTACATCGAGGACATCAACGACAACGACAGCTTCTTCGGGAAGGTCCAGGCGCAGCTCCGCCGCGGCCAGTCGATCGGCCGCGACCTGATCGTGATGACCGACAACTCGCCGTATCCGGCGCTGCTGGTCAAGAACAAGTGGGTCGAGAAGATCGACAAGAGCGTCGTCCCGAACGCCAAGAACCTCGTGCCGGGGCTCCGGCATCCCTCGTGGGACCCGAACCGCGACTACAGCCTGCCGTGGGTGTCGGGCCTGGACGGGATCGGCTACAACGCGAAGCTGACCAAGCCGGTCACGACCGTCGACCAGCTGTTCACGGACAAGCGCCTGAAGGGGAAGGTCACCCTCCTCAACGAGATGGGCGACACGATGACCCTGGTCATGCTCTCGAACGGCGACGACCCGAGCAAGGTCGACGACGCCTCGTTCGACCGGGCGCTGAAGAAGATCCAGAAGGCGGTCAAGTCCGGCCAGATCCGCCAGTTCACGGGCAACGACTACTCGGGCCTGATGGCCAAGGGCGACGTCTGGGCGGCGTTCGTCTGGTCGGGCGACATGGTCCAGCTCCACGCCGACAACAAGCACCTGCAGTTCGTCATCCCCAAGTCGGGCGGGGGGATCTGGACGGACAACATGCTGATCCCGAAGCACGGCGACGCGTACCTGGCGTCGGTCTACATGAACTTCGTCTACGACCCGAAGATCGCGGCCGAGATCGACGACTACATCAACTACATCTGCCCGGTCCTCGGGGCCGACAAGGTGCTGCTGAGAACGGATCCCGGGGTGGCGAAGAACCCGCTGATCTTCCCGACGCCGGCGATGCTGAAGCAGCTCCACCAGTTCGATCCGGAGGCGCTCTTCAACCCGGACTACAAGCAGAAGTGGCAGAAGCTGCTCGGGGCCTGAGCGCACCGGCCGGGCGCGCGCACGCCGGAGGGCTGATCCACCGTCACCGCTGGCTGACGCCCTACCTGCTGCTCGCGCCCGGGCTCGCCTTCCTGGCGCTCTTCTTCCTGGTCCCGCTCGGCTTTCTCGGCCACCAGTCGCTGGAGACGCAGAACCCGATCGACTTCACCAACTCGTTCACCTGGGCGTGGCACAACTACTCGGACGCGCTCACGACGTACGACGCGCAGCTCATCCGGTCGTTCGAGTACGCGGCGATCGCGACCGCGATCGCGCTCCTGCTCAGCTATCCGCTCGCCTACTGGATCGCGTTCCGCGGCGGGCGCTGGAAGAACCTGCTCCTGCTGATGATCATCGCGCCCTTCTTCGTCACCTACCTGATCCGGACGCTGGCGTGGGAGACGATCCTGTCCGACCAGGGGCCGGTCGTGCACGTTCTCCGCTACCTCCACCTGATCAACGTGATCGGCGACAACGACCGCCTGCTCGCGACGCCGACCGCGGTCGTCGCCGGCATCACCTACAACTTCCTGCCGTTCATGGCGCTGCCGCTCTACGTCGCGCTGGAGCAGATCGACCCGAGGCTGATCGAGGCCGGGCAGGACCTGTACGCGAGCAAGGTGCGCACCTTCCTGCACGTGACGCTGCCGCTCTCGATGCCTGGGGTGATGGCGGGAACGCTGCTCACCTTCATCCCGGCCGCCGGCGACTTCATCAACGCGCAGCTGCTCGGGACGCCGCGCCAGTACATGATCGGAAACGTCATCCAGTCGAAGTTCCTCGCGCTCACCGACTACCCCTCCGCGGCCGCGCTGTCGCTGATCCTGATGGCCGTGATCCTCGTGATGGTGGCCGTCTACGTCCGGCTGCTCGGCACGGAGAAATTGACCGGATGAGCGCGACGTGGGGATTCGTGAAGCACCACGTGCTGACCGCGTACGCGGTGCTCGTCTTCGCCTACCTGCTGGTGCCGATCGCGGTCGTGATCATGTTCTCGTTCAACAACCCGAAGGGGCGCTTCAACTACACCTGGCAGGGCTTCACGCTGGACAACTGGCGGAACTGGGACGCCGTCCCGGGCCTCAGGAGCTCGATCGGCGTCTCGCTGGAGGTGGCGGCGCTGACCGCGATCGCCGCCACCGCGCTCGGCACCCTGATCGCGCTCGCGCTCGTCCGCTACCGCTTCCAGGGACGGGGGACGACCAACCTGCTCATCTTCCTGCCGATGTCGTCGCCCGAGATCGTGCTCGGCGCCTCGCTGCTGACGCTCTTCCTGAGCATGTCGGTGCCCCTCGGCTTCGGGACGATCCTGATCGCGCACATCATGTTCAGCATCAGCTACGTGGTCGTCACGGTGAAGGCGCGGCTGATCGGCTTCGACCGCCACCTGGAGGAGGCCGCGATGGACCTCGGCGCGAACGAGTGGACGACGTTCCGGAAGGTGACGCTGCCGCTGATCGCGCCGGCCGTGCTCGCCGCCGCGCTGCTCGTCTTCGCGCTCTCGGTGGACGACTTCGTGATCACCAACTTCAACGCCGGGACGACGGTCACGTTCCCGCTCTTCGTCTGGGGAGCCGCCCGCGTGGGCGCGCCGCCGCAGGTGAACGTGATCGGATCCGCGATCTTCGTGATCGCGCTGTCGGTGATGATCGTGAACGTGATCGTACAGACCCGCCGCCGCCCGACCGTCCAGCCCGCCTGAGAGGAGCACCATGGCCGTCCATGCCCCTGTCCAGATCGACCGCAGCCGCATCCGCGAGCTGACCGAACGGGAGGGGGCGAGGCTCGACGAGCGCACGCGCGCGTCGCAGGCGATGTTCGAGCGCGCCCGGCGGTCGCTCTCCGGCGGCGTCGCCTCCTCCTACCAGGTGCGCGAGCCGTGGCCGATCTACCTGACGCACGGCGAGGGCCAGCGCGTCTGGGACGTGGACGGCACCGAGTATCTCGACTTCCACAACGGCTTCGGGTCGATGACGCAGGGGCACGCGCATCCCACGATCACGCGCGCCGTCGCCGAGCGCGCCGCGCTGGGGACGCACTTCGCGGCGCCGACCGAGGACGGGATCGTCGTCGCGGAGGAGCTCGCGCGGCGCTTCCGCCTGCCGAAGTGGCGGTACACGAACTCCGGCTCCGAGGCGACCATGGATGCGATCCGCATCGCGCGGGCCCACACCGGCCGCGACGTCGTGCTGAAGATCTTCGGCTCCTACCACGGCCACCACGACACGGTGATGGTCTCGATCGGCGCCGACTACGACCGCATCGGCGACCGCGACGAGCTCGCCTCGCTGCCGTACGGCGCCGGGATACCGCAGACGGTGGTCGACCTGACCGTCCCGGTGCCCTTCAACGACGCCGGCGCGATGGAACGGCGGATCGAGCGGCTCGAGGCAGGGGGCCGCCTGCCCGCCTGCCTGATCATGGAGGCGGCGATGATGAACCTCGGGGTCGTCCTCCCCGAGCCCGGCTACCTCGAGGCCGTGCGCGAGCTCACGGCGCGCCACGGGATCGTCCTGATCTTCGACGAGGTGAAGACGGGGCTGACCGTCGCCGCGGGAGGGGCGGTCGAGCACTTCGGTGTCCTCCCGGACCTGGTCACCCTGGCGAAGACGCTCGGCGCGGGGCTGCCGTCCGGCGCGATCGGCGGCACCGAGGAGGTGATGGCCTGCGTCGAGGACGGCAGCGTCTTCCAGGTCGGCACGTTCAACGGGAACCCCCTGACCACGGCTGCGGCGCGCGCGAGCCTGACCGAGGTGCTCACGCCCGAGGCGTACGCGCACCTCCACCACCTGAACGACCGGCTGCTCGACGGGTGCGGCGGGGTGGTGGACGAGTACCGGCTGCCCGGCTACCCCGTCGGGATCGGCGCGAAGGGCTGCGTCACGTTCTCGCCCGTGAAGGTGGTCGACTACGAGACGTTCAAGGCCCACCAGGACGCCGAGCTGACCGAGCTCAGCTGGCTCTGGAACATGAACCGCGGCATCTTCGCCACCCCCGGCCGGGAGGAGGAGTGGACCCTCTCGATCCAGCACACGGACGAGGCGGTGGATCGCTACGTGTCGGTGTTCGAGGAGCTGGCGGCGGAACTGACAAGGGTCTGACCCGCTTAGGGTCTGACCTGGAGGCTGAGCACGTTGCGGCTCTGCAGGGACAGGCCCCACGGGGTCTGTCCCTAACGGAGAGGTCAGGGTCGGACCAGGGTCATTCCGGATAGCCGTTCGCGCCGCCGTCGGTCACCCTGACCGCATGAGCGAACACAGTGCCGAGCAGGCAGCTGTCCAGCGCCTCGAGCGCAGCCGTTCCGACCGCATGCTCGCGGGGGTCAGCGGGGGCCTCGCGCGCTACTTCGGCATCCATCCCGCGTTCTACCGCGTCGGGTTCGTCGTTCTCGCCCTGATCGGCGGCGCCGGGGTCCTGATCTACTTCGCCGCCGCGCTGGTCATCCCGGACGAGGGCAAGGAGGACTCGATCGCGGCGTCGGCGCTCCGCGAGCGCCGGAACCACCCGCTGCCGGTGATCGGGCTCGGCATCGCCGCGGTCGCCGCCGCGGTGCTCCTCTCCCGGATCAGTCTCTGGCCCTCGGGCGATGCCGCCTGGGTACTGCTCCTGATCGTCGGCGTCGCGGTCTTCCTGCTGACGCGGCGACGCGGCGCCGACGAGCCCGTCGCCTCCGTCCCCGCCGTGGCCGGCGAGGACGCTGCGGACGCCCCGACAGTCCCGGCCGCCGCGACGTCGCCCCGCCGCGGACACTTCTGGCGCACGCTCCTCATCGTCGTCGGCACCTTGCTTGCTCTGCTGGCGGTCACGGCCGCGGTCTTCGTCGCCGTCTTCCCCGTCCATCTGAGCCGCGGCGTCGGCAACGAGACCTACGTGCCGGCCTCCGCCGCCGACCTCCACCGGAGCTACAAGCTCGGTGTCGGCGATCTCTTCCTCGACCTGCGCAACGTCCGTCTGCCGGTCGGCGAGACCAAGCTGACCACGCGCGTGGACGTCGGCGGCCTGCGCGTGATCGTTCCTCCCGGTGCCGCCGTCCGCGTGAAGGCCGACGTGCGGCTCGGCTACCTGAACCTGTTCGGGGAGGCGGACGACGGCCGGAACGTCGACGACGCCGTCACCGAACGGGGCGTGCGCGTGCTCGTGCTCGACGCACACGTGGGCGCGGGGTCGCTGCGAGTGAGCCGCCACTTACCATGAGCACCCATGACGCTGCCGAGGGTCTCCGCCGTCGGCGATGACCGCGTGATCGCGGGGATCTGCGCGGGGATCGCGCGATCCCTCTCCGTCGACGTCACGCTCGTCCGTCTCGTCTTCACGCTCCTGGCGCTCGCCGGCGGGGCGGGCATTGTGCTCTACCTCGCGCTGTGGCTCTACGACCGGTCCCACGCCATCTGGCTCGTCGTGCTGGCGGCGGTGATCGCGGGCTCGCTCCTGCTCCACGCCGTCGGCCTCTCCGACCGCTCGGTCGCGGGAGTCGCCCTGATCGCCGTCGGTCTTGCGCTCGCCTGGCACCACGGCGGGAGCTTCCGCGCAGACGCGCCGGTGTCGTACGCCGGACTGGCGGTGGCCGCCGCCGGTGCGGTGCTGCTTCTGTCCGGCGGGAGCCCGAACGCGGCGGTCCTCGCCCCGGGGGCGGTGGTCGGCGCGCTTCTGATGGTCTGCGGGCCGTGGCTCTGGCGGCTCGCGCTCGAGCGCGACGCGGAGCGGGCGGCGAGGATCCGCAGCGAGGAGCGGGCCGAGGTCGCGGCCCGCGTGCACGACTCCGTGCTGCAGACCCTGGCGCTCGTCCAGCGGCACGCGCAGGAGCCGCGGCGCGTGGTGGCGATCGCCCGCCGGCAGGAGCGGGAGCTGCGCGGCTGGCTCTACGGCGACCGCCCGATCGGCGACGAGACGGCGTCGCTGCTGGCGGCGCTCTCGGCCGCCGCGGCCGACGTCGAGGAGCTGTACGGCGTCAGGGTCGAGCTCGCCAGCGCGGGAGACTGCCCGGTCGACGGGGCGGTGGGTGCGCTCGTCCTCGCCGGCCGCGAGGCGATGACGAACGCGGCGAAGTTCGCCGGCGACGACGAGATCGACGTCTACGTCGAGGTCACGGACGAGACGGTCGCCGTCTTCGTCCGCGACCGCGGCGTCGGCTTCGACCGCGGCGCCGTGCCCGAGGGCAGGCTCGGCCTGGCCGAGTCGATCGAGGGGCGGCTGGAGCGGGCCGGCGGACGCGCGACGGTGACGAGCACGCCCGGGGCGGGGACGGAGGTCGAGCTGCGGCTGCCGAGGCGGTCCTCGTGAAGCCGCGTGTCGTCCTGGTGGACGACCACGAGCTCTTCCTCAGCGGCGTGCGCTCCGAGCTCGGCGACCGGGTGGAGATCGTCGGCGAGGCCGGCAGCGTCGCCGACGCCGTGCCCGTGATCAGGAAGCAGGATCCAGACGTGGTGCTGCTCGACGTCCACCTGCCCGACGGCAGCGGCGATGCGATCATCAACGCGGTGGCGGCCGAGCGGCCCGGAGTGCGGTTCCTCGCCCTGTCGGTGTCGGACGCGCCGGAGGACGTCATCGCCGTGATCCGGGCGGGCGCGCGAGGCTACGTCACGAAGACGATCTCGGCCGAGGAGCTGGCCGCGGCGGTCGAGCGGGTCGCCTCCGGGGACGCCGTCTTCTCGCCGAGGCTGGCCGGCTTCGTGCTGGACGCCTTCCGGAGCGGCGAGCGGATCGGCGGCGACGCGGAGCTGGAGGAGCTCACCCCGCGCGAGCGCGAGGTGCTCCAGCTGATCGCGCGCGGCTACATGTACAAGGAGATCGCAGCTCGCCTGAGCCTGTCGGTGAAGACGGTGGAGAGTCACGTCTCCAGCGTGCTGCGCAAGCTCCAGCTCTCCACGCGCCACGAGCTGACGCGCTGGGCGACCGAGCACCGGCTGGTCTGAGTCACTCCGGCTCTGCAGGGACAGACCCCTGCGGGTCTGTCCCTAGGGGACGCCTACGCCCCCGCGTCCAGCGCCTCGCCGAACACGCGCGCCGTCGTCGCCAGCTCGTCCTCGGTGATCACGAAGGGCGGCGAGACCTGGAGCGCGACGCCGCGGATGCCGCGCACCAGCACGCCGCGCTCGTAGGCCGCGTCGACCACGGCCTGGAGCTTCGACGGGTCGGTCAGCTCGACCGCTCCGAGCAGGCCGACGCCGGTGCGGACCTCGGCGACCGCCGGGTGGTCGGCGAGCGGCGTCAGCGCGTCCGCGAGCACCGGCTCGAGCTGCTTCACGCGCGCCACCAGGCCCTCGCGCTCGATCACCTCGAGGTTGGCGAGCCCGACCGCGCAGGCGGTGGCGTGGCCGGAGTACGTGAACCCGTGGCGGAAGACGTTCTGCGTGCCCTCCGACCAGAACGGCTCGGCCACGCGTGACGACGCGATCACGCCGCCGAGCGGGATGTAGCCCGAAGTGATGCCCTTCGCCACGGTGATCAGGTCGGGCGAGAGCCCGTAGCGTCCCGTCGCGAACCACTCGCCCGTGCGGCCGAAGCCGGTGATCACCTCGTCCAGCACGAGCAGCACGCCGCGTTCGCGGCAGAGCTCCTGGACGCGGTCGAGGTAGCCCTCGGGCGGGATCAGCACGCCGCCGGCGCCGATGATCGGCTCGGCGAAGAAGGCCGCGACCCGGTCGGCACCGATCCGGTCGATCGCCTGCGCGAGCGCCTCTGCGTCGTCCCAGGCCACCTGCTCGACCTCGGGGACGAGGCGGCCGTAGGTCTCGACGAGCGGCGCCATCCCGCCGAGCGAGGTGCCGTAGGCGTTCGAGCCGTGGTAGGCGAACTGCCGCGAGATCACGACGTGCTTGTCGGGCTCGCCGACCGCCGCCCAGTAGGCGCGGGCCAGCTTGGCCGCCGTGTCGATCGACTCGCCGCCGCCGGAGGTGAAGAAGACCTTGGCCCCGTCCAGCGGGACGAGCTCGGCCACCCGGGCGGCGAGCGCCTCGGTGGGAGGAGCGGTGAAGCCGTCGTAGGTCTTGTACGAGGCGAGCTCGCGCATCTGGGCGGCCGCCGCGTCGGCCAGCTCCGTGCGGCCGTAGCCGACGTTGCAGTACCAGAGCGCGCCGGAGATGTCGATCAGCGCGGCGCCGGCGTCGTCCCAGACGGTCGACCCCCGGCCGCGCACGATCGTGATCCCCTCCTCCCGGAAGGCGCCGACGTTCGTCATCGGGTTCCAGAACGAGCGCTCCGCCATCTGGGCGATGCTATCGGCGTGCTGACCCGCGTGCCCTGGTGGCTGGACGAGGCGCCGCCCGATCCCGCGGCGGAGCCGCTCTCCGGCGAGGCCGAGGCCGACGTGGCGATCGTCGGCGGCGGGTACACGGGGCTCTGGACCGCGATCGAGCTGAAGCGCCGCGAGCCGGCGCTGCGCGTCACCGTGCTCGAGGCCGAGCACGTCGGCTACGGGCCCAGCGGGCGCAACGGCGGCTTCCTCGAGACGTACTGGTGTGCGCTGCCGCGCGTCCGCTCGCGCCTCGGCGACGAGGCGGCGCTCGCCCTCGCGCGCGCCTCCGTGGGTGCGCTCGACGCGATCGAGGCGCTCGGCGAGGACGTCTGGCTGCGCCGCGGCGGCATGGTGGAGGTCTCGACCACGCCCGCCCAGGACGCTGCAGTGGAGGAGGCGGTTCGCGCCGCGGCCGAGCTCGGAGCGCCGGAGCGGGCCGTCTTGGTCGAGCAGCCGGGCATCTCGCCGGTCTTCCGCCGGGGCGTCCGGTTCCCCGACGCGGCCACCGTCCAGCCGGGCCGCCTCGTCCGTGCGCTGCGCCGGGCCGCGGTCGCCGCCAGGGTGGGGCTGCACGAGCGCTCCCGGGTCACGTCGATCCGTCCCGGGCAGGTCGCGACCGCGCGTGGGCGGCTCCGCGCTCCGGAGATCGTCGTCGCCGCGAATGCCTGGATGAGCGGCTGGCCCCCGGCGAGCCGCGCGCTGTCGCCGTTCGGGAGCTACGTCGTGCTCACCGAGCCGGTGCCCGAGCTCCTGGCCGAGATCGGCTGGACCGGCGGCGAGGCGATCGTCGACGGCCGCATGTTCGTCCACTACTTCCGGACGACACCGGACGGGCGCGTGCTGATGGGCTCGGGCTCGGGCCCGATCGGCCGTGCGGGCCGCATCGACGCCCGTTTCTTCGACGACGAGCCGACGGTCGCGCGGGCGGAGCAGGGGCTGAGGCGGCTGCTGCCTGCGCTCGCGGCCGCGCGTGTGGAGCGGGCGTGGGGCGGCCCGATCGACGTCTCCAGCGACCAGCTCCCCTTCTTCGGCACGTTGGCCGGGACCCGCATCCACTACGGGGCCGGCTACTCGGGAAACGGCGTCGGCCCCAGTTGGCTGGGCGGCCAGATCCTCGCCTCGCTCGTTCTCGGCTCGGACGACGAATGGTCGCGCCTCCCGCTTGCCGGCCGCGTCCCGCCGCGGTTGCCGCCGGAGCCCGTTCGCCATCTCGGCGGCGCGCTCGTGCGCCGCGCGATCCTCTCGGTCGAGGCGGCCGACGAGGCCGGGCGCAGGCCGTCGCTCGCCGCCCGCGGCATCGCCGCCCTCCCGCGCGTCCTCGGGCTGCGGATCGGGACGAGGTAGTGCCCGCGGATGCATTCGCGCTCGCGCTGGGCGCGGCGGTGCTGCACGCGCTCTGGAACGTCCTGCTGGCCCGCACGCGCGACCCGCAGGCGGCGACGGCGGCGGCATTCTGCGTGGCGGTCGCGATCTGGGCCCCGGTCGCGGCCGCCCGGTGGCGGGTCGAGCCCGGCGCCTGGAAGTACGTGGCCGCGAGCGCCGGCTTCGAGCTCGCCTACGTGCTGCTGCTCGGCGCCGCGTACGCGCATGCCGCGCTCTCGGTCTTCTATCCGATCGCCCGCGGGCTCGCGCCCGTCCTCGTCCTGGTCGTCGCCGCCGTCGCGCTCGGCGCCTCGACGTCGTGGCGGCAGGCGCTCGGCGTCTGCGCTGTCGGCGCCGGCATCCTGCTCGTCCGCGGGCGGCGGCCCGACCGGGCGGGAACGGTCTTCGGCCTCACGATCGCGGCCACGATCGCCGGCTACACGCTCGTCGACAACACCGGCGTCACGCTTGCCGACCCGCTCGCCTACCTCGAGGCGGTGATGGTCGGCCCCGCGCTGCTGTCGGCCGCAGTGGTCGCGTTCCGTCGCGGGCCGGCCGCGCTGAGAGCGGGCTTCCGGCGCGAGACGGTCCTGATCGCGCCGCTGACGCTCGCCCCGTACGCACTCACCCTCTATGCGCTCCGGCTCGCCCCGGCGGCGCCCGTCGCGGCCGTCCGCGAGACGAGCGTGCTGTTCGCGGTCGTCCTGGCGGCGGCGATGCTCCACGAGCGGGTCACGGGCTGGCGCACGGCCGGGGCGGCGGCCGTCGTCGCCGGCGTCGTGCTGCTCGCCGTCTAGACAGATAGACGGCTGTCTAGTAGACTCGACGTCTATGACACTAGACGAAACCGTTCTGGCCGAGGCGAGAGAGGTGCGCCAGCGCCTCGTCGACCTCGAGAGCCAGACAGCACATGCACGCGTGGACTACCACCATGCGATCAAGAAGCTCCACGCCGCCGGCGGGTCGCTCCGCGAGATCGCCGAGGCGCTCGAGCTCTCACACCAGCGCGTCCACCAGATCGTCGACGGCCCTGCCGGGCCGCCGGGAGGTCCGCCGCCCTGGGCCGGCCGCGGCTGGCGTCACCGCCGGCACGGCCGGGGGCGCCGCCAGGCGTTCATCGCCCGCTTCGACGACGGTGCCCGCGAGGCGATGGTCGAGGCGCAGAAGGAGGCCGACTCGCTGAAGCACGCGTACCTCGGCACCGAGCACCTGATGCTGGCGATCATCAGGCTCGGGGGCGTCGACGTCGACTACGACGCCGCCCGCAAGCAGGTGGTCGAGCGGATCGGCGAGGGCGACGAGTCGTGGATCGAGGGCATGCCGCGGCCGTTCACGCCGCGGGCGAAGCGCGTGCTGGAGGCGGCGCTGAACGACGCGGTCGACGCCGGCCGCGAGCAGTTCGGCGTCGAGGACATCCTGCTCGCTCTCGTCTCCGACTCGCGCGGGGTCGGCGGCGAGGTGCTTCGCTCGCTCGGCGTCACAGCCGACCGGCTGCGCGCGCAGCGCGACCGGTAGCGGCAGCGGCCGCGTCACCGCCCCCGTTCACGCGAACGAGCAGCGCGGCGGCGCGGGCCGCGGCCTCGGCGAGCAGGACGCCCGCCTTCGCGTCGCCCGAGGCGGCCCGCTGCGTCGACGCCGCCGCTTCCGCCGCCAGCTCGGCGGCGTCGGCGGCGAGCTCTGCCATGCGCAGCGGGAGCTCGATCGTCCGCGCGCGCGACTCGTCCGAGCGGGACGCCAGGAACTCGCGGTAGGCGGCGGCGTCGGCGGCTCCGAGCGGCGCCGCGTCGCGCGCGAGCGCCTCGGCCCGTGCGACGAGATCGCCTCGGCCGGCGACGCGAGCCGTCAGGAGGGCGAGGCCGGCGGCCAGCTCCACCGTTCTGACGATCGCGGGACCCGCCGGAAGCGGCTCCCTCTCCGAGCTCATCAAAAGAGGCCGACGGTGCGGCCGTTCTCGTCGATGTCGACGTTGAACGCGGCCGGCGAGGCCGAGAGGCCGGGCATCGTCTGCATGTCGCCGCAGAGCGCGACGAGCCAGCCGGCGCCGGTGTAGGCGCGCACCGCGCGCACGGGCACCGTGAAGCCGGTCGGCGCCCCCGCGAGAGCCGGGTCGTGCGAAAGCGAGAGATGCGTCTTCGCCATGCAGATCGGCACCCCGTCGAGCCCCTGCTCGGTGAAGCGCTTGACGTCGTTCTCGGCCGCGGGCAGGAGGAAGATCCCGTCGGCGCCGTACACGCGCTTCGCGATCGCCTCGATCTTGTCCACGATCGGCGCATCCAGCGGGTAGACGGGCTCGAAGGCGTTCGGCTTCTCGGCCGCGTCGACGACCGCCTCTGCGAGCTCGCGGGCGCCGTCGCCGCCGTCCTCGAACGCGGTGTTGACCGCGGCGGCGTGGGCGCCGAGCTCGAGCGCGAGCCGCCTGACGGCGGCGATCTCGTCGTCGGTGTCGCCCGGCATCTTGTTGACCGCCACCACCGCCTTCAGCCCGAACTCCTTGACGATCCCGATGTGGCGCTCGAGGTTGGCCGCGCCGCGCTCGACCGCCTCGACCCCGCCTTCGGCGTCGTCGCCGTGGTGCTTCAGCGCCCGCACCGTGGCGACGAGCAGGATCGCGCTCGGCGCGATGTTCCCGACCCGGCAGACGATGTCGAGGAACTTCTCCATCCCCATGTCGGCGCCGAAGCCCGACTCGGTCACGACGTAGTCGCCGAGCTTGAGGCCGACGAGGTCGGCGACCAGCGACGAGTTCCCGTGCGCGATGTTCGCGAACGGGCCGCAGTGGATGAAGGCCGGCTGGCCCTCGAGCGTCTGGACGAGGTTGGGCTTGATCGCGTCCTTGAGCAGGACGGTCATCGCACCTGCCGCCTTCAGCTGCTCGGCGGTGACCGGCTCCCCGTCCCAGGTGTAGGCGACCGTGATTGCGCCCAGCCGCTTGCGCAGGTCGAACAGGTCGCGGGCGACCGCCGTGATCGCCATCACCTCCGAGGCGGCGGTGATGTCGAACCCGGTCTCCCGGACGTAGCCGTTGGCGCGTCCGCCGAGGCCGAGGACGACCTGGCGCAGCGCCCGGTCGTTCATGTCCATGCACCGCCGCCAGCTCACCGTGAGCGGGTCGATGCCGAGCTCGTTGCCGTGGAGGATGTGCGCCTCGAGCATCGCCGAGAGCAGGTTGTTGGCGGCGCCGATCGCGTGGATGTCGCCGGTGAAGTGGAGGTTCAGGTCCTCCATCGGGACGACCTGCGCGTAGCCGCCGCCGGCGGCGCCGCCCTTGATCCCGAACACCGGACCGAGCGAGGCCTCGCGCAGGCAGAGCACCGGGCTCTTGCCGATCGCGCCCAGGCCCTCGGTGAGGCTGACCGCGGTCGTCGTCTTCCCCTCGCCCGCCTTCGTCGGCGTGATCGCGGTGACTCCGATCAGCTTGGCGTCGGGCCTGTCGCGGAGCCGGTCGAGCACGGAGAGGTCGACCTTGGCCTTGTACTTGCCGTAGAGGTCGACCTCGTCGTCCTCGAGGCCGATCTCGGCCGCGAGCTCGGCGATCGGCCGCAGCGTCGCCTGCTGGGCGATCTCGAGGCTGGAGGGCATCTTGGTGGTGGCCATTTGCCGCAGCAAGCCTATCCTCGGGAAGATTGCTCGATGGGAGGTATCTCGGTCGGCGTCGACGTGGGCGGCACGTTCACGGATCTCGTCGCGCTGGTCGACGGCCGGCTGGTCACGGCCAAGGTGCCGTCGGTGCCGGGCGCGCAGGCCAGCGGGATCTCGGCGGCGCTCGCCGCCGCCGGCCTCGACGCGGCTGCAGTCGGCGTGCTCGCGCACGGAACGACGGTCGCGACCAACGCCCTGCTCGAGCGCCGCGGCGCCCGCATTGCGCTGGTCACCACGGAGGGGTTCCGCGACGTGCTCGAGATCGGCCGGCAGGACCGCGCGTCGCTCTACGACCTGGCAGCGGGAAAGCCGGCACCGCTCGTCCCCCGCGAGCTGCGGTTCGTGGTTCGCGAGCGGATGGGGCCCGAGGGCGTGGTCGTCCCGCTCGACGACGCGTCGGTGCGCGACGCCGTCGAGGCCGTCGCCGGGGCAGGGGTGGAGGCGGTGGCGGTCTGCCTGTTGTTCTCGTTCCTGCACCCGGAGCACGAGCAGCGGGTCGGCGCGGCGCTCCGGGCGGCGCTGCCCGGCGTCCGGGTGTCGCTGTCGTGCGAGCTGCTGCCGGAGTTCCGCGAGTACGAGCGCTGCTCGACCACCGTCGCGAACGCCTACCTGGCGCCCGCCCTGTCGGCGTACCTGGAGGCGATCGAGCCCCGGCCGCTGGTGATGCAGTCCTCCGGCGGCGTGGCCGACGTCGCCACCGCGGCGGCGCGGCCCGCGGCGTGCGTCCTCTCCGGGCCGGCGGCGGGCGTGGTCGGCGCGGCGTTCGTCGCCGGCCTGGGCGGGCTCGGCGACGTGCTGACGTTCGACATGGGCGGCACGAGCACCGACGTCGCCGCGGTGCTCGGCGGCGAGGTCCAGGTCACGGCCGAATCCGTGGTCGCCGGCGTGCCCATCCGCTTCCCGATGGTCGACGTGCACACGATCGGAGCCGGCGGCGGCTCGATCGCTTGGCTCGACGAGGGCGGTGCGCTCCGGGTCGGCCCGCGGTCGGCCGGCGCCCGTCCGGGACCTGCCTGCTACGGCCTGGGCGGGGAGGCGCCGACCGTGACCGACGCGAACCTCGTCCTCGGCTACCTCGCCGACGGCGCCGTCCTCGGAGGCGAGGTGACGCTCGACCGGGAGCTCGCCGAGCGAGCGCTGGCGCAGCTCCCTGTGGACGAGCTGTCCCAGGAACGTCCCACCTCCAGTCTCAGAGACTGGGACCTGACGCAACGAGCCCTGGCTGCCGCGGTCGGGGTCGTTCGGGTGGTCGACGCCGAGATGGCGCGGGCGCTGCGCGTCGTCAGCGTCGAGCGGGGGATCGACCCGCGCGGGCTCGCTCTGGTCGCCTTCGGCGGCGCCGGGCCGCTGCATGCCTGCTCGCTGGCGGAGGAGCTGGGCGTCGAGCGCGTACTCGTGCCGCTCGCCTCCGGCGTGCTCAGCGCGCTCGGGCTCGCGGCTGCCGATCTGCGGCGCGACTACGTCGGCGGCTCGTTCGAGGCGATGGAGGCCGCGGCGGCGCGCGACCTGCCCGGCGCGGAGACGGAGCGCCTGGTCGACGCGCGCTACCGGGGTCAGTCGCACGAGTTGACCGTCGTCGCCGACTGCTGGCAGGCGAACCTGGCCGAGGAGCACGAGCGCCGGTACGGCTTCCGGCTCGACGCCGAGCCCGAGATCGTCACGCGCCGACTGCTGGCGACGCTCCGGCGCGAGCGTCCGTCGCCGAGGAACGAGGCACGGAGCACGGAGCCGCGCAGCCGCCCGGCGTTCGTCGACGGCGAGTGGCTCGACGTGCCCGTCCACGGCCCGGGCGCAGCCGTGATCGGGCCCGCGATCGTCGAGCTGCCGGGCTCGACCTGCCTCGTCCGGCCAGACTGGGCCGGCGCGCCGGACGCCGCCGGCACCCTCGTCCTGGAGCGCACGTGGACGCGGTGACGCTGTCGGTGACGAACGCCGCCCTTGCCGGCGTCGCCGAGGAGATGGGCACGGTGCTCGTCCGCAGCGCCTCGTCCTCGAACATCAAGGAGCGGCGCGACTGCTCCGCCGCGCTCTTCGACGCGACCGGGCGGATGGTCGCCCAGGCGGAGCACATCCCGGTGCACCTCGGCGCGATGCCCGAGTCGGTCGCGGCCGTGATCGCCCGGGGGCCGCAGCCCGGCGAGACGTGGATCCTCAACGACCCGTTCGCCGGGGGCTCGCACCTCCCGGACATCACGCTCGTCACGCCGCTCGCGCTCGGCGGCGAGATCCGCGCCTACGCCTGCTCTCGCGCACACCACTCGGACGTCGGCGGGATGGTGCCGGGCTCGCTGCCGGCAGCGTCGACGTCGATCTGGCAGGAAGGGTTGATCGTCCCGCCGGTGCGGCTGACCGAAGAGGTGGAGCAGATCCTGCTCGCGAACGTCCGCACGCCGGAGATCCGCCGCGCCGACCTCGCCGCCCAGGTCGCCGCCAACCGCCTCGCCGAGCGGCGGCTCGCCGAGCTGCGGCTTCCGCTCGACGAGGCGTTCGACGCCGTGATCGCGTACGCGGAGCGGCGCGCCCGGGAGGCGATCGCGCGCCTGCCCGACGGTCGCTACGAGGCCGCCGGCGAGGTCGAGCTCGAGGTCGACGTCCCGATCAGGGTCGCCGTCACGGTTGCAGGCGACCGGATCGAGATCGACTTCGAGGGAACCTCTCCGGCCGTCGCCGCGAACGTCAACGCGCCGCTCGCCGTCACCCGCGCGGCGTGCATCTTCGCCGTGAAAGTCGCGCTCGGCGCCGAGGTCCCGGTCAACCACGGCCTGTTCGCGGCGCTCGACATCAGGGCGCCGGAAGGCTCGTTCGTCGACGCGAGACACCCCTCGGCCGTGGTCGCGGGAAACACGGAGACCAGCCAGCGGGTCGCCGACACCGTGTTGCTCGCGCTCGCCCGGGCAAGCGACGTCCCCGCCCAGGGCCAGGGGACGATGAACAACACGGTGATCGGCACCTCGGCCTGGACCTACTACGAGACGCTGGGCGGCGGCCAGGGCGCCTCGTCGCGCGGCGACGGCCCGTCCGGCGTCCACGTCGGCATGTCGAACACGCTGAACACCCCGATCGAGGCGCTCGAGCTCGACTTCCCGATGCGGGTCGAGCGCTACGAGCTGCTGGACGGCTCGGGCGGGGACGGCCGCCACCGCGGCGGGGACGGGATCGTCCGGGAGCTGCGCGTGCTCGAGCCGGCGACGCTCTCGCTGGTCACCGACCGGCGGCGCCACGCTCCGCAGGGCCTCGAGGGCGGCGGGCCGGGACGGCCGGGCCGGAACCTCGTGAACGGCGAGGTGGTGCCCGCGAAGGCGACGCGCGGGCTCGCCGCCGGGGACGTGGTCACGGTCGAGACGCCGGGCGGCGGCGGCTGGGGGAGACTAGAGCCGTGACCTGGGTCGGCCAGCCGCTTCCGCGCCGCGAGGACCTGCCGCTCCTCACCGGGCGCGGCCAGTTCGTCGACGACGTCCAGGTCGCCAACCCGCTGCACGTCGCCTTCGCCCGCTCCCCGTGGGCGCATGCCGAGATCCGCTCGGTCGACCTCGCCGGGGCGCTCGCCTCGCCGGGCGTCGCCGCCGGGATCGCCGGAACGGAGCTTCCGGGCCTGACCGAGCCCTTCGCCGCCGGCATCACCCACCGACTCGCCTACTACGCGCTGGCGGTCGACCGGGCCAGGTACGCAGGCGAGCCGGTCGCCGCGATCGCGGCCGAGTCCCGCTACCTCGCCGAGGACGCCGTCGAGCTCGTCCTCGCCGACTACGAGCCGCTGGAGGCGGTCGTCACCGTCGAGGACGCGCTCGACCCGGCGAAGCCGCTCCTCCACGAGCAGGTCGGCTCGAACGTGGTCGTCGACCGCACGCTTCGCTACGGCGACCCCGACGCGGCCTTCGCGCGCGCCGACCTCGTCGTCGAAGAGACGCTGCGCTGGGAGCGGTACAGCTCGACGCCGATCGAGACCTACGGGATCGTCGCCGACTACGAGCCCGCTTCGGGCCTGCTGACGATGTGGGCGAACTTCATGGGGCCGATGACCCTGCTGCCGGTGCTCGCCCGCTCGTTGCGGATGCCGGAGGAGAAGCTGCGGGTGATCGTCCCGAAGGACATCGGCGGCTCGTTCGGGATCAAGTCGTCGCTCTTTCCGTACATGACGGTCGTCGCGCTGCTCGCGATGCGTGCCGGCCGGCCCGTGAAGTGGATCGAGGACCGGGCCGAGCACCTGATCGGCTCGAGCCACCAGCCCGACCGGGTCGGCACGCGCGAGCTCGCCCTGACGAGGGACGGCGAGATCATCGGCCTGCGCGCGCACGTGGTCGACAACCTCGGCGCCTACGTCCGTGCGCCCGAGCCGGCGACGACGTACCGGCCGCTCGGAAACTACGTCGGCCCCTACCGGGTCCGCGACGTCGAGCTCCACCTCGTCGACGTCGTCTCGAACAAGGTTCCGACCGGCCCGAACCGCGGCTACGGCTGCCAGCAGGTGTACCTCGAGACCGAGCGCACCCTCGACGAGGCGGCGGTCGAGCTCGGGTTCGATCCGGCCGAGATCCGGCGGCGCAACCTGATCCAGGCCGACGCGTTCCCGTACGAGACGCCGACCGGGGGCGTGTACGACAGCGGCGACTACCCCCGCGTGCTCGAGCTCGCGCTCGAGACGGCCGGCTACGGCGAGCTGCGCGCGCTGCAGGCGCAGGCCCGGGCGGAGGGGTGCCTCGTCGGCATCGGGATCGGGCTCGCCGTCGACCCGTCGATCTCGAACATGGGCTACATCACCGTCGCGCTCCCCCCGGAGGTGCGCCAGGCGCCCGGCTACAACCCGAAGTCGGGCGCGGCCGACTGGGCGCAGGTGCGGGTGAACGCGAGCGGCAAGGTCGTCGTCACCATGGGCACGGCGCCCCAGGGGCAAGGGCACGAGACGGCAGTCGCGCAGGTGATCGCCGACGAGCTCGGCCTGAGCCCGGACGACGTGGCCACGGTCGACGCGTTCGACAGCCACACCTCGGTCTGGTCGGTGTCGTCGGGCTCGTACTCGAGCCGCTTCTCCGGCATCGCGGCCGGCGCGGCGCGGAAGGCCGCGGGCGTGGTCAGGCGGCAGATCCTCGAGATCGGCTCCACGCTGCTCGAGGCGGCCGTCGACGACCTGGAGCTCGTGGACGGCGAGGTGCGGGTGAAGGGCTCGCCCGACCGGTCGGTCTCGCTGCGGCGGGTCGCCGGCGTCGCGCACTGGGACCCCCACGGCCTGCCGGAGGGCACGAGCGCCGGGATCCAGGCGTCCGAGGTCCTGCACGTGCCGACCTCGGCGCCGCCGACCCACGACGACCGGGTCAACTCCTCGCACGCGTACGGCTTCGTCGCCGAGGTGGTGGCCGTCGAGGTCGACCCGCTGACCTGGGGCGTGACCATCCTGTCCTACGCGTCCGCGAACGACGCGGGCACGATCATCAACCCGAAGCTGGTCGAGGGCCAGACCTACGGCTCGGCGCTGCACGGGCTCGGCGGCGCGCTGCTGGAGGAGTTCCGCTGGGACGAGGACGGCCAGTTCCTCACCGGCACGTTCGCGGACTACCGCTGCCTGACCGCGGCGGAGGCGCCGCGGATCGCGACCGCGCACGTCGAGACGCCCTCGCCGTTCACGCCCGTCGGCGCGAAGGGCTGCGGCGAGTCGTCGTCCGAGACGGCGCCGGCCGCGGTCGCAAACGCGGTCGCGGACGCGCTGCGGCCGCTCGGGCTGAAGCCGACGCACCTGCCCCTGACGCCGGCCCGGCTGTGGGAGCTGGCCCGGGCGTGAAGCCGGCGCCGTTCGAGTACTTCCGCCCCGGCTCGCTCGACGAGGCGCTCGCGCTGCTGGCCGAGCGCGAGGACGCGAAGCCGCTGGCCGGCGGCCAGAGCCTCGTGCCGATGCTCAACTTCCGGCTCGCCCGGCCGTCGGCGCTCGTCGACCTCGGCGCGATCGAGGAGCTGCGCGGGATCCGGATCGAGGGCGGGACGCTCGTGGTCGGCGCGATGACGCCGCAGTGGGAGCTCGAGCACTCGCCCCACGCGTTTCCGCTGCTCCGCGAGGCGCTCGGGTTCGTCGGCCACACGGCGACCCGCTGCCGCGGGACCGTCGGCGGCTCGCTCGTCCATGCCGATCCGACCGCCGAGCTGCCGGTGTGCGCGCTGGCGCTGGGGGCCGAGCTCGTGACCAGCAGGCGCACGCTCCCGGCGGAGCGGTTCTTCCTCTCGGTGTTCACGACGGCGCTCGAGCCGGGCGAGCTGCTGGTCGAGGTCCACTTCCCCGCCCCGCCGGGCCCGTCCGCGTTCGTCGAGCATGCGCACCGCCACGGCGACTTCGCGGTCGTCTGCGTCGCCCGGGCGGGTGACCGGATCGCACTCGGGGGCGTCGCCGCGACGCCGGTGCTGTGGGACGGCGGCGAGCTCGAGCCGGTCGGCGACCTGTTCGCCCCGGCGGACTACAAGCGCGAGATCGCGCGAGCGCTGATCGAGCGGGCGAGGGCCGCGTGATCGACGTCGCCGTCACCGTCAACGGCACCCGGCACGAGCGGCGGGTCGAGCCGCGTCTGCTGCTCTCCGACTTCCTCCGGCACGAGCTGTCGCTCTACGGGACGCACGTCGGCTGCGAGCACGGGGTCTGCGGCGCCTGCACCGTGCTGCTCGACGGCCGGCCCGCGCGCTCGTGCCTGACCCTGGCGGCACAGGCCGACGGGCGCGCGATCCACACGGTCGAGTCGCTCGCCGACGGCGGGAGGCTCCATCCGCTCCAGCAGGCGTTCCACGAGCACTTCGGCCTCCAGTGCGGCTTCTGCACGCCGGGGATCCTGATCACGGCTGCGTTCTTCCTCGAGCAGCATCCCGACCCGACCGAGGCCGAGGTTCGCGCCGAGCTGGCCGGCCACCTGTGCCGCTGCACCGGCTACGCGCCGATCGTCGACTCGATCCTGGCCGCGGCCGCCGCCCTACGCCGCTGAGCAGGGACTGACGGCTCAGGAGCGGCTCGACCCGGTCAGCGCGTCGACGTCGTGCACGACCTGGGCCGCCTTCACCCTGGCGTCGTAGATCGCCCGGCCCTTGCCGTCGGCGTCGACGAGCAGCTCGTACGCCGTGTGGTCGACGAGGTCGAGCCGGTTCGCTTCCGCCGCCACCCCGTACGCCTTCCAGACCGGCCGGAGCTGTGCGCGGTTGCCGCGCAGGTAGCGGAACTCGGGCAGAAGGTGGTGCTCGCGGACGTAACGGCGAACCGCCACCGGAGTGTCTCCCTGCGGGTCGACGCTGACCGCCAGCACGCGCACGTCCCGGGCCCGGGCGCCGAGCTTGCGGAGCGCGAGGTTGAGATTCTCGGCGATCAGCGGGCACACATCCGGGCACCGCGTGTACAGGAAGGCGACGACCACGACCCTGCCGCGCTGGTCGGAGAGGCGGACGAGCCGGCCGTCCTGATCACGCAGGGCGAAGTCGGCGGCAGGGGTCGGGTCCGAGATCGAGCTGCCCCGGAACGTGAGGCCTGTCCCGCCCGAGCCGCCGCAGCCGGCGGCCAGGAGCACGGCCCCGAGAGCGGCCAGGGCGGCGGCGCCCCGCCGGCTCACCCGGCCGGGGCCTGCGCCTTGACGAACGCCACCAGTGCGGCCACCTCCTGCGGCTTGCCGCTCAGGCCGAAGCTCGAGATCGCCCCGCCCATCACACCCTTCTGGTACCCCTCGACGATCTCGGCGTCCGGGTCCGTGATCGCCTTCTCGAGGTAGGCGTCGTCGGCCTTCACGGTCGTCCCGTCCGCCAGCGTGACCGTGCTCCCGGCCAGGCCGGCGACGGTCGGGCCCGCGCCGGCGGAGCCGTCCAGCGAGTGGCAGCCCGAGCAGGCGTCTGCGGTGAAGAGCCGCTCGCCCGCCGCGACCGCGCCGCCGCCGGAGGAAGGCGCCGCGGTCGTCGTCGTGCTCGCGCTCGTCCCCGGCGCCGCCGGGGGTCGCCGGGCGTCGTCCTTTCCGTGGTGGTAGCCGATCGCGTAGGCGGCGACCATCAGGCCGAGCACGATCGCGCCGGCGACGAGACCGCCGCCCAGCCACTTCAGCAACCCGTCTCCCTGGCCTGCCTGAGCCATCTACCCTCCTCCCGCGCCTGCCGCGTACATCAACATCATCCCCAACGCGAGCACGAACGCGATCCGGCCGGTGATCCGGCCCAGCGACCCGGCGCCGATCCCGACGGCCACGCCGAGGATCGCGATCGCGTCGTGGTACAGGAAGTGCAGGATGGGGCGGTCGTTGAGCGGCTCGTAGACCGCCGGCTCCATCGCCAGCATCAGCAACGCGGGAGCCAGGATCACGGCGGCCAGGCCGACGTCGGCCGCTCTCCACCCGAGCTGGCTGTGGACCCCGGGCAGGGAGGCGACGATCAGGCCGAGCGCGGCGCCGAGCAGGAACTCTCCTCCGTGCAGCAGGTGGTGGTAGCGCGTGCTCTGCTCGGCCGCGCGGCTGACCGGCGGCAGGAAGGCGAAGAGGCAGACGACCGCCACGGCCACCATCGTCCCGAGCTGGAACGGCGTCGCCAGCGCCCGGCCGGCCGGCTCGGGAACCTCGGGCAGCGGCTCTTCGGGGGCGACGTCGGGCTCGCGGCGCTCCCGGGCGAGATACCTGACTCCGGTCCAGCTCGACCTGCGCTCGACCAGCTCGTACGTGCCCCGCTCGCGGGCGGCGAGCGCCAGGCGCAGGAACTGCCAGACCAGGACGAGGAACCCGATCGCGAAGACCATCACGAAGATCGCGCCGGCCATGCTGTAGCCGGAGGTGCCGGTCGGCTGCACGGCGTAGCGGCGGGGCACGCCGAGCATGCCCGACACGTACCACATCGCGACGAGGCCGTAGCCGCCCAGGCCCATCGCCACGAGCGCGAACGTGCTCGGGCCGCGCGGCGCGGTCCGCCCGGCCGCCTCCTCGAGCAGGTGCGCGACGAACGCGAGCGCCCAGAAGATCACGCACAGCATCAGGTACGTGTGGAAGTGGGCCACGACCCAGAGCGTGTTGTGGAACCGGAAGTTGAACGGGATGATCGAGTCCAGCACGGCCCCGGTTCCGCCGATCAACCAGCCCGCGAACCCGAGGTAGAGGAGCGTGGACGCCAGCGTCCAGCGGTAGCGCGAGCCCCACACGAGCATCATCCCGGTGTAGATCGTGACCACGGCGACCGGGATCGAGGCGCCGAAGGAGGCGAAGGTGGAGACGATCTGGAGCGAGGTCGGCTGGACGAAGTCCATGTACAGGTGGTGCGAGTAGGCGAAGGTGACGAAGAGGAGCGTGAACAGCCAGCCGACCACGATCGGCTTGGTCGTCTTCCACGGCCGACCGGCGTAGCGCGGGACGAGCACGTAGATCGCGCCGGCCGCCAGGTAGATGATCAGGTTCGCGACCGAGTGCCCGAAGAAGTAGATGAGGTTCTTGGCCCAGAGGGCGTCGAGGCCGACGCCCGCGTCGATCGTCTTTCCGATCATCGCGACCACCACCGTCGTGCCGACGGCGCTCGCGAGCGACCCCTCGATCGCGACCACGGTCGCGGCGATCACCTGCGGCGGCGGAGCGGTGTCCTCGCGGTCGAGCAGGAACGGGATCCCGAGCGAGCGGCCGAGCCCGCCGTAGATGGCCGTCACCTTCATCAGGACGTCGAGGCAGAAGAGGAAGAACCCGGCACCGACCGCGAGCAGGCCGGCGAGGAAGGTCGCGGTCGCCCAGGTGTGCCACTGGCCGGCCGGGAAGTAGGGGAGCGGCGAGAGGAACGTCCAGCCGGTACCGAACCCGCCGACCACCGTCGCGACGATCACGCCGACGGCGCCGACGAGGATCAGGACGAGGCTGGCGAGCATCCGCTCCAGGCTGAGCGGCACGGAGCTGCGGACGACGAACCACAGCGCGCCCATCATCGCCAGCAGCGCGCCGGTGAGCATGCCCGCGCCGTGCAGCGTCATCAGCCGGTAGAACCAGGTCGGCGACAGGTCGATCACGTCGCCCTGCGCCATCCGCATCGTCAGGCCGACCAGGCCCATCACGGCGAAGATCGCCACCCCCGAGCCGGCGAATGCCCAGGCGACCATCCGCTCGGTCAGCCGGGGCTCGGCGTGGTCGAGCTCCGCGAACCGTGGGTGGACGACGGCCGACGCTTCCATCAGCGGACGGTGAACGACCCCTGCATCAGGTGGTGGGAGAGCCCGCAGAACTCGAAGCAGAGCACCCTGTAGGTGCCGCGCGTGTGGAAGGTCAGGTCGAGCTTGTTGTGGTAGCCCGGCATCGCCTGCACCGATCCGACGAGGTGGCCGGCCGGGTCGTAGACGCCGAAGCCGTGGTTGACGTCCTTCGAGGTGACGTCGAACCGGATCGGGGTGTCGACCGGGAGCGCCGACGGACGGATGATCCAGAAGAACTGCCCGCCGACGACCTCGACGACCGTTCGGCGTCCGCCGCCCGTGGCGTAGGGCAGGCGGAAGAGCGACAGCCCGACGACGAGGACGAGCAGCAGGACCAGGAAGGCGAGCCAGCGCTTGCGCAACCAGTACCCGACCCTCTGGACGCGTTCGAACGGGACGTCCGCGGTCGTGTGACTCGCGACGATCACGAACACCGAGGCGATGACCAGCGCCAGGACGAGGAAGGCGATCCCGATCCCGACCTGCGGCTCGCCGTAGTGCACGCAGGGAAGGATGACCGATCGCGTCGCAAGTCTGGGCCTGAACCGATTCGGGTCCCCCAGACTTGACTGAATACCGACCTAGGGAGCCTGGGTGATCGACCACAGACGCTGACCCGGAGCGAGGGCGGCAAGCCCGGCGGCGCGCCGGGGAGGCAGGGCCACGCGGGGGTCGCTTCCTCGTCCGCCGGCCCTAGACTCCCGGCGGTGGCGACCGTCGGCATCGTCAGCGCCGGCGCGATGGGAAGCGCCGTGGGCGCTTCGCTCGTTCGCGGCGGGGCGCGCGTGGTCACCTCGATCGCGGGCCGGAGCGACAGGACGGGGCGGCTCGCGCGGCAGGCGGGGCTGGAGCTGCTGCAGGACGTGGCGGAGGTGGTCGCGGGAGCCGACGTCGTGCTCTCGATCGTCCCGCCCGGCGAGGCCGAGGCGGTGGCCGCCGCGCTCGCCGACTCCAGGCTTCTGGCCGACCTGAACGCGATCGCGCCCGCCACGGTGAGGCGGATCGCGCCGGATGTGGACGGATCGATCTCCGGACCCCCGCCGCGAACCGCGGGCACGACGACGATCTACCTCGCCGGTCCGCGCGCCGGCGAGGTGGCCGCGCTTCCCTTCGACGGGGTCGCAGTGGTCGTCGTCGGCGCGGAGATCGGCGCGGCGTCGGCGGTGAAGATGAGCACGGCGTCCGTGTACAAGGGCTCAGTCGCGCTGCTCGCCCAGGCGCTCCGTGCCGCCGACCACTACGGCGTGCTCGACCATGTCCTCGCAGACCTCGCCGACCTCGCCGTCGACCCCGGTCGCCGGATCTCTCGTGCGGCGGCGAAGGCAGGCCGGTACGTCGACGAGATGCACGAGATCGCCGCCGCGCAGGCCGGGGCCGGCCTGGAGCCGGCGCTGTTCGAGGCACTGGCGCGGGTGTACGCCGAGATCGCCTCGACGCCTCTGGGACGGGTCGCGCCCGAGGACGCCGGCTCCGACCTCGAGCACGCGCTCGAGCAGCTGCGGCCGTCGCGGGACGACGGTCAGAGCCGGGCCGGCTCGTAGGAGCAGCCGGGATCCTCCGCGAGCGGGTCGCCGGTGGCGGCGTACGCGCGCGCACGGCTGCCGCCGCAACGGTGCCGCCAGTCGCAGCGGCCGCAGCGGCCCCCGAGCGCGTCGGGGTCGCGCAGCGAGCGGAAGAGGGGATGCTCCCGATACGGGACGTGCGTGTGAGTGCTCATGGCCGGGGAGTGTCGAGGCGGCGACCCGAGGTGTCTTGATCGATTTCGATCAAGAGCGGCGGCGCCGGCGCATCTTGAATGGCCACCGGCACCGTCGAAACCGATCAGACGCAACTGCAGGAGGTCATCCATGTTCCGACTCGCCGCGCTCGCGACCGTCGTCGCCGCGCTCGTCGTCCCGCCGGCCGCTCTCGGACACGACGCTCTGACGACGCTGAAGATCTCCGCCGACCCGAACGGGGCGATGCGCTACGACAAGAAGACCCTGCGCGCCAGGCCCGGTCCGGTGACGATCGTGATGACCAACCCGTCGGTGCTCCCGCACGACGTCGCGATCAAGGGCAAGGGGATCAAGACGGTCAAGGGGGAAGATCGTCCTCAAGGGCGGCACCTCCCGGGTCGCCGCCGTCCTCGAGAAGGGCACGTACCGCTTCTTCTGCTCCGTCCCCGGTCACGAGGCGGCCGGAATGTGGGGAACCCTGGTCGTGCGCTAGTCGTCCGGGGATGCTCAGTGCAGCGCGAGCTGGCGGAACGGCTCCAGGTTCGAGACGCCGACGCCGACCAGCCGGAGCGGGCCCGGCCGGTCGGCGAGCGCGCGGTCGAGGAGCCGGCAGGCGATCTCCCCGATCGCGGCGCCGTCGTCGAGCCCGGCGGCGAGGGTCGACGAGCGGCTGCGGATGGCGAAGTCCGGGTAGCGCACCTTGGTCGTGACCGTCCGCCCTGCCTGGCCGGTGCGGATCAGGTGCTCGCCGAGCTTCGCCGCCATCCGGCGGAGCTCGGCGTGGAGCTGGGCGCGGTCGCCGACATCGCGTTCGAACGTCTCCTCCGTCGAGATCGAGACGCGCTCGACCTGCGTCTCGAGCGCGCGCTCGTCGATCCCGCGGGCCCGGTCGCGCAGGATCGTCCCCACCTTGCCGGGGAGCAAACGGCGGAGCACGGCGTCGTCCAGCGTGGCCAGGGCGCCGACGGTGGCGACGCCGGCCGCCCGCAGGCGCTCCTCGGCACGCGGCCCGACGCCGGGGAGCAGGCGGACGTCGAACGGCGCGAGGAACGCAGCTTCCTTCCCGGGCCGGACGACCGTCAGGCCGCCGGGCTTGCGCCGGTCGGAGGCGACCTTCGCCACGACCTTGCAGGACGCGACGCCGAGCGAGCAGGTCAGGGCGGTCGCGCCGCGCACCGCGGCCTGGACGGCCTCGGCGAGCTTGCGGGCCGCGAGGAAGTCGGGTGCGATCTCGCCGAGGTCCAGGTAGCCCTCGTCGATGCCGGTCTGCTCGACGGTCGGCACGACCTCGCGCACAGAGCTCCAGACCGCCCGCGAGTACTCGCGATAGAGCGTGTGGCGTGGGCGGACGAAGACGGCGGCCGGACAGCGGCGCAGGGCCTCGGCGCAACTCATCGCCGAGTGGATGCCGTGCTTCCGCGCGAGGTAGTTCGCGGTCGCGACCACGCCGCGGCCCCTGGGGTCGCCGCCGACGACGAGCGCCCGGCGTCGCAGGGAGGGATCCTCGAGCTCCTCGACGGCGGCGAAGAAGGCATCCAGGTCGAGGTGGGCGACGATCACTCCGCCAAGAGTAGAAGTCGGCGCGGAAACGACACAGACGCGCGCGCGGTTCCGTGCGACGATCGCCGCAGGGGCAAGGGGTCATCCCCCACCCGGGGTGGGGGCCCGGGCGGGAGCCGGGCGGAGGCTGGCGCGGGGCCCCGGGCCGAGGGACAGGACGCGGGCCGCGCGTCTGAAGACTTCGATAGCGTCGGCACGTGGCGTCCGTCGACGTTCCGGTTGCCCTGCTCGGCTACGGGACGGTCGGGTCTGCCGTCGACCGGCTCCTCCGCGAGCAAGCCGCGGACATCGAGCGGGCGACCGGGCACCGGCTGACGGTCGTCCGGGCGCTCGTCCGCGACCCGACCGCGCATCACCCCGCCGACGTCACGCTCACCAACGACTTCACCACGATCCGGGACGATCCCGAGATCGCCGTCGTCGCCGAGGTGATGGGCGGCCTGGAGCCGGCCGGCGACCACGTCCTCCAACTCCTCCGCGCGGGCAAGCCGGTCGTCACCGCCAACAAGCAGCTCGTCGCCACGCGCGGCGCGGAGCTCTTCCGGGCGGCCGTCGAGGGCGGCGTCCAGCTGCGCTTCGAGGCCTCCGTCTGCGCCGCGATCCCGGTCGTCAAGGTGCTACGCGAGGCGCTCGTCGTCTCGAACGTCCATCGCGTTCTCGGCATCGTCAACGGGACGACGAACTTCATGCTCACCGAGATGGAGCACGGCTCGACGTACGAGCAGGCGCTCGCGGAGGCGCAGCGGCTCGGGTTCGCGGAGGCCGATCCGACCGAGGACGTGTCCGGCAAGGACGCGGCGGCCAAGATGGCGATCCTCGCGACGGTCGCCTTCGGCTCGCGCGTCACGCTCGACGACGTCGAGTACGTCGGGCTCGAACGGGTCGCCTCGGAGGACGTCGCCGCCGCCCGCGAGATGGGCATGGCCGTCCGGTTGATCGGAGCAGCCACGCTCGTCGAGGGGCGCTGGGACGTCCGGGTCGGGCCGGCCCTCGTCGACCGCAGCCACCCGCTCGCGGCGGTCGAGGGCGCCTTCAACGCGGTGATGCTGCAGGGGGACGCGATCCGCGAGATCACCCTCGAGGGGCCGGGCGCGGGCGGGATCGAGACGGCGTCGGCCGTGGTCGCGGACATGGTCACGATCGTGGGCACGACCGGCACGGGCTTCCTCCAGAACGACGCCTGCTGGCGCACTCTCGACCGTCTGCCCGAGGGCGAGCTGTCGTCGCTCCACTACGTCCGGGTCGAGGTCGCCGATCGTCCGGGCGTGCTCGCGCTCGTCGCCTCGAGGCTGGCCGCGCACGGGATCTCGGTGGCGAGGCTCGTCCAGCAGCAGGGCGAGGAGAGCGCGACGCTGCACGTCGTCACCCACGAGACTCCCGTCGGCGGCCTGCGCGAGGCGCTCGCCGAGATCGACGGCCTGGGCGAGACGCGCACTCCGGCGTCGGCGCTCCCGGTCGTGTCGGACCGCGGGGTCGCCGAGCTCGGATGGGCATGAAGTTGACGCTCGGCGAGGGGGGGACGCCCCTCGTCGCGGCGCCTCGGCTCTCCGAGCGGCTCGGCTGCGACGTCTGGCTGAAGTGGGAAGGCGCCAACCCGACCGGGAGCTTCAAGGACCGCGGCATGGCGGTCGCGGTCGGGAGGGCAGCCGACAGGGGCGCGCCGGGAGTCGTCTGCGCCTCCACCGGCAACACCGCCGCCTCGGCCTCGGCCTACGCGGCGCGGGCCGGCCTGCCGGCGGTCATCCTGCTCCCGGCCGGTGCGGTGGCACGCGGCAAGCTCGTCCAGGTGGTGGCCGCCGGGGCCGAGCTGCGCGAGGTCGAAGGCACGTTCGAGGAGGCGCACCGGCGGGCGCGCGAGCTCGCCGACGACGAGGGCCTGGTGAACGTGAATTCGATCAACCCCGACCGCATCGAGGGGCAGGCCTCGGCCGCGCGGGAGATCGTCGAGCAGCTGGGCGGGGCCCCGGACGTGGTCGCCCTGCCCTACGGCGGCGGCGGCAACACCTGCGCCTACGTGCGGGGGTTCGCGGAGGCGGACAGCGGCAGTCCGAGGATCCTCTCGGTGCAGTCGGCCGAGCGGGCGACGACCATCGGCTCTGCGATCCGGATCGTCTCGCCCGTCCATCGCGAGCAGGTCGAGGCGGCGGCGGAGGTCGTCACCGTGCCGGACGCCGACCTGCTCGAGTGGTGGTCGGCGATCGCTCGTCTGGAGGGGCTGTTCTGCGAGCCGGCCTCGGCGGCGGGCGTCGCGGGCGTCGCGCAGGTCCGGCCGCGCGGCCGCGTGGTCTGCGTGCTGACGGGCCACGGGCTCAAGGATCCGGACGCGGTCGAACGGCTGTGAGGACTCGGGCTCCCGCGACCAGCGCCAATCTCGGCCCGGGCTTCGACTGCGCCGCCGTCGCGCTCGACCTCTGGAACGAGGTGGAGGTGACCGAGGGCGCCGACGCTCCGCCCGACCCGGCGCACATCGGCATCCGCGCGTTCGGGCTCGTCGCCTCGCCCGCAGGCCTCTCCTTCGAGTGGACCGACCGCATTCCGCGGGCACGCGGGCTCGGCTCGAGTGCTGCGACGATCGCGCTCGGGCTGGTGGCGGCGGCGAAATGGTCGGGCCAGGAGCTCGAGCTCGAGGACCTGCTCGCCCGCGGCGGCCCGCTCGAGGGGCACTCCGACAACCTCGCCGCGTGCCTCGCGGGCGGTGCCTGCGTCACCTGGGACGGCCGGATCGAGCGGCTCGCAGAGTCGCTGCCGCTGACGCCGGTCGCGGTCATCCCCAGGGAGAGAGTGCGGACGGCGGAGTCGCGCCTCGCGCTGCCCGCCGACGTGCCTCACGCCGACGCTGCCTTCAACGCCGCCCGTGCGACGCTGCTGGGGGCTGGAATCGCGAGCGGCGACGTGCGGCTGCTCGCCGCTGCGCTCGACGACCGGCTGCACGAGCCGTACCGGCCGTCCGCGCTCCTGGACGCGATCCGGGCGGAGCTGCCCGCAGCGGCGGTCGGGGCGACGCTGTCCGGGTCCGGGCCGACCGTGGTCGTGTGGGCGGAGGACTCCGACCGCTGCGCCGGGGAGCTGCGCGAGCGGTTTCCCGACGAGCGTGTGCTCGTGCTTCCGATCTCGGCGAAGGGCGCCCACTGAAGCCGGGCGCGCGTTTCTCCCAGGTAGGCTCTCGAAGGTGACGGTGATCGCAGGCGAGGAGGCCCTCCGCTCGCTGCTCGGGGAGCCGAGCGAGCTCGTCCGCTCGAAGGTCAACGACCGGCTGAACGACCTCACCCGGCGGTTCGTCGAGCGCTCGCCGTTCCTCTGCCTCGCCACCTCTGCGGCCGACGGGACGTGCGACGTCTCGCCCCGCGGCGACCCGGCGGGCTTCGTGAAGGTGCTCGACGAGCGCACGCTGCTCCTGCCGGACCGGCCCGGGAACAAGCTGGCCGACTCGTTCAGGAACGTGCTGGAGAACCCGCACGTCGCGCTCATCTTCATCATCCCGGGCATCAGCGACACCTTCCGCGTGAACGGTCGCGCGACGATCGTCGAGGATCCGGAGCTGCTCGAGCCGTGTGCGGTCGAGGGCAAGGTGCCGACGCTGGGCCTCAGGATCGAGGTCGACGAGGCGTACACGCACTGCCCGAAGGCGTTCCTGCGCGCCCGGTTGTGGGATCCGGAGGCGTACGTCGACCGCTCGGAGCTTCCGTCGTCCGGCGAGCTCATGCGCTCCGTCGGCGCCGATGTCGATCCGGGGCAGTACGACGCGGAGCGGGCCGAGCGGTATGCGCGCCGCGAAGGCTTCTACTGATCGACTACCGGTTCGTCGACTGCGCGTACGAGCTCGACCGATGGGAGGCCGGGCGCGACCTGTACCTGGAGGAGCACGTTCCCGGCGCCGCGTTCCTCGGGGTCGAGCTCTCCGACCTCTCGATGGAGGGCCAGGGCCGCCACCCGCTGCCGAGCGAAGACGCCTTCGCCGCCGCGGCGGGCCGGGCGGGTATCGGCGACGGCACGTTCGTCGTCGCCTACGACCACGGCGCCGCCGGCGGGGCCGCCCGGCTCTGGTGGCTGCTCCGCCATGTCGGCCACGACGACGTCGCCGTGCTGCGGGGCGGCTTCGACTCCTGGCTGGGGTCGGTGCACGCAGGGGAGGAGGCGATCGAGCCCCGCACGTTCGTGCCCCGGCGGCGGGAGGGCGACACGATCGACGCGGACGAGCTCGCCGGCCGGCTGGGCGAGCCCGGTCTCGTCGTCGTCGACGCGCGCTCGCCCGAGCGCTACCGCGGCGAGGCCGAGCCGATCGACCCGGTCGCAGGCCGGATCCCGGGGGCGGTCAACTGGTTCCACGCCGAGGCCGCCGAGCCATCGCCGGAGATCACCGCGGCGGACGAGATCGTCGTCTACTGCGGCTCGGGGATCACGGCGTGCGTCGATCTCCTCCTGCTGGCCCGGGCCGGCCGCCCCGACGCGAAGCTCTACCCCAGCTCGTGGAGCGACTGGTGCCGGCGGGAACTGCCCGTCGAGCGTGGCTGACGCTGCCGCCCGAGCGGAGCCGCGCGAGCGCGCGTCTTAACAGTGCCTGGCACCGTAAAGACCCTGCACAAACCGCGTTTTCGCCGGTGCGTCTTAACCGTGCCTGGCACGGTTAACGGAAGGCGCCGATCAGCGCGCCGCCCGCCACCACGAGCGCGGCGCCGAGGAGCAGGTGCCGGCCGACGAGCTCGGTTCGCCTCAGCAGCAGCACCGCCAGCAGCACGGCGAACAGGGACTCGGTCGCGACCAGCGGGCTGACGATCGTCACCCGCGAGCGGTAGAAGGCCTCGAAGAGGAAGGCGTACGAGGCGCCCCAGAGGACGCCGGGAAGGACGAAGCTCGGCCCCTCGCGCACGACGTCGGCGAGCGCCCGGCTCCGGCGGAGGGCGACCAGCACCGCGAAGACGAGCACCGTCCCGGAGAGGATCGTCACGGACGCCGCGAGCTGAGGTGGAACCGTGCTGTCGGAGGCGATGTGCCGGACGACGTTGTCCCTGGTCGCGAACAGCACCGTGCAGCCGAAGGAGTAGACGAGCCCGATCGCCTGGAAGTGCTCGGGCCGGGCGCGCTCGGCGACCAGAGCGAGGCCGCCCGCGACGATCAGCACGGCGCCGGCGAGCAGTGGAAGGCGGGCGGGCTCGCCGAGCGCCAGGATCGCGATCGTCACGGCGACGAGCGGGGCGGCGCCGGCGATCACCGACGCCCGTGACGGGCCGGCCTCCCGGACCGCGAGCACGAACAGGAGCTGCGCGCCGCCCGGCGCGAGCACGCCGGCGAGGAAGTACGGCCACAGCTGGCCTCCCCACTCGCGTCCGATCAAGGCGACCACCGCGCAGACGCAGAAGCCGCTGAACGCGGTCGCGAAGGCACCGACGAGCGCGTCCCGGCTCCGCCGCATCGAGAAGCCGAGCGCGACCGACATTCCGCCGAAGAGCAGAGCAGAGGAGAGCGCAAGCGCGACCCCGGACATCAGTGCCCCTGCCAGCGATGCCGTCGAGCTTCTGGGTCGCGAGCACCGAGCGATGCAAGGACGCAGGGAGTGCCCATATCGAGACGAGATATGGGCGCGACCGAGGACGCCGCAGCGCGCCGCGTGATCGCGGGCCAGAAGCCGACATGTATCGCTGGCAGGGGCACTCGGGGAACCTAACGGGATAGCGTTGCCGCGTGGCGATCGAGCGGATCTGCGTCGTCGGCGGGGGCGTGATCGGCAGCCTCTACGCCGGCCACCTCGCTCGCGACCACGAGGTCAGCGTGCTCACGCGCCGCCGCGAGCACGCCGACGCCCTCACGTCGCAGGGCCTGCGCATCTCGGGCAAGTCCGACTTCACCGCCCGCGTCCACGCCACCGCGGACGCCGCCGAGCTCCCCGATTTCGACCTGGGCATCCTCGCGACCAAGGCCACCCAGCTCGAGGAGGCCGCCGCGGGCCTGACCGGCCGCTTTCCGGAAGCGACCCTGATGACGATCCAGAACGGGCTCGGCGCGGAGGAGCTCGTCCACGCCCGCGGCGACTGGCCTCTGCTCTCGGCGGTGACGTTCATGAGCGGCGTCCGCCACGCCGACGCGCACGTCGAGTACGAGCTCGACACCGAGACCTGGCTCGGCCCCTTCGCCGGCACCGCCACCTACGAGCAGGCACAGGAGGTGGAGGCGCTCCTGCAGGCCTCCGGTCTGCACGCCCGCGCCTTCCCCGACCTGCGCCCCGCGCAGTGGTCGAAGCTGATCTTCAACGCGACCGTGAACACGGTCTCCGCCCTGACCGACCTGCCGCACGTGAGCGACTTCGCGGCGTGCGAGCGCGACACCGACCTGGGCAACCTCGTCCAGGACCTGATGGCAGAGGGGAAGGCGGTTGCCGCTGCCGCCGGCGTCGCCCTGCACGAAGATCCCTGGGAGATGAACGTGCACGCCGTCCGCCGTGGCGAGACGCTAGCCGCCGAGGGCAACTACGCCCACGTCCCGTCGATGCTCGAGGACGTCCGCGCCGGCCGCCCGACCGAGGTCGACTTCATCACCGGCGCGCTCGTCCGCGAGGCGGCGAGGCACGGCGTCCCCGTCCCGCTCCACACCGCGATGTACCGGCTGGTGAAGGCACGCGAATGCGCATAGCGGTGATCGGCTGCGGCGCGGTCGGCTCGCTGTTCGCCGCCAACCTCGGCACGCTGGACGACGTCGAGGTCTGGGCTTACGACCCGTGGCAGGAGCACGTCGACGCGATCAACGCGAACGGCTTGCGGCTGTCCGGCGCGGGGGACGTGATCGGCAAGGTCAACGCGACCGCCGACTCGAAGGGCCTGCCGCCCTGCGAGCTCGGCATCGTCGCCGTGAAGAGCCAGCACACGAGCCAGGCGATGGCGCAGGTTGCGCATGCCTTCGAGCAGGGCTCGGTGTGCTCGGTGCAGAACGGCGCCGGCAACGAGGAGCTGGTCGCCGAGCACGTACGGCAGGTGATCCGCGGCACCACCTTCCCGGCCGGCCACGTGATCGAGCCCGGCCACGTCGGCTGGGACACGAAGGGCGACACGCATATCGGCCCCTTCGAGCCCAGCCCGGCGCCGATGGAAGCCGTCGAGCAGCTGGCCGACGCCTGTACCCGCGCCGGCATGCCCACGCACGCGCTCGAGGACGCGCGCGGGGCCCAGTGGCGGAAGCTGATCTTCAACGCCGCCTCGAACGCGATCGCGGCGCTGACCGGGCGCACGCACGGCCAGGTCGCCGAGCCGCCGACGCGCGATCTGGCCTGGGCCGTGATGGCCGAGGGCCGGGCGGTGGCCGACGCCCAGGGGATCGTGCTGGACATGAGTCCGGAGGAGCTCTTCGACCACGCGGCGCGCAAGGACGTCGCCTACGGCCACAAGCCGTCGATGCTGCAGGACATGGAGGCGGGCCGCGAGACCGAGATCGATTTCCTCAACGGCGCGATCGTCGCCTTCGGCGAGCGCCACGGCGTCGACGCGCCGCTGAACCGGGCGCTGACGCAACTGATCAAAGGGAAGGAGCAGGCTTGACCAGCAAGGCCGAGATCGACCGGCGCTACGCGAACGTGCGGGCCCAGGCCCGAGAGGACGGCCTGGACGCGGTCGTCGTCGCCGGCTCGGAGTACACGGGCTTCGAAGGTGCCGTGCGCTACCTGTCCGGCTTCCGGATCCTCCACCGCTACGCCTACGTCGTGCTGCCGGTCGAGGGCGAGCCCTCCGTCGTCTTCCCGCAGGAGGCGCGCTGGGTCGGCGACCACGGCGAGTCCTGGATCGAGGACAGGGTCTTCGCGGAGCACCCCGGTCGGTGGATCGCCGACCGCGGCTTCCGCAGGATCGGCGTCTACGGTCTCGACTACGTGATGCCCGTCCGCGACTACCGCCCGCTGGCGGAGAGCGCCGTCCCCTGGGACCAGGGCTTCGACACCGCCCGCGCGGTCAAGTCCGACGAGGAGCTCGCCTCCGTCGAGGAGAGCTTCCGCCTGAACGAGGACGGCGTCCGCGCGGCGCTCGCCGCGTACCGCGTGGGCGCCACCGAGGCGGAGGCGATGGGCGAGGCCGAGCGCGTCTTCGCCGCGCGCGGCACCTACCGCACGACCATGGACATGGTCCTCACCGGCCCCGCAGGGAGCGCCGGCCCCGAGTTCAAGCACCCGAGCGCCACCCGGAAGATCGAGCAGGACGACCTGCTGCTCTACGGCCTCGAGATCGCCGCCTCCGGCGGCCACTGGGTCGAGTTCTCGCGGCCCTTCTGCGCCGGCGAGCCGAGCAAGGAGACGCTCACCGGGATGGAGGCGTACGAGGAGTACGTCGAGGCCGCCCGCGCGACCATGCGCGCCGGCGCTTCGGCGCACGACGTCCACCGGGCCGTCTCCGAGGGGTTCACCGATCGCGGCTTCAAGCTCGGCCACGTCACCGGCCACTCGATCGGCATGACGATGATCGAGTACCCCCGGGTGGGCGAAGGCCTCGACACGGAGCTGAAGGAGAACATGGTCATCTCGATGCACCCGCACGCGATCACCGAGGACGAGCGCACGTGCCTCTACATGCAGGACACGTGGCGCGTGACGAGCGACGGCGGAGTCCCGTTCTCGCAGGTGCCGATCCGCATCTTCAAGCCGGGGGAGGAGCTGTGAACGGGCTCGACTTCTTCGTCGAGGCGGTGCCGCCGAGCCTGGCCGTCCAGTACGGGAGCCGGGTCGAGGAGGCGGGCTTCCGCACCGCCTGGTTCCCGGAGATCGTCTTCGGCGACTCGTTCGTGCCGGCGACGGCGACCGCGACCGGCACCTCGACGCTGCTGCTCGGCACCGGCGTCGTCGGCATCTGGAGCCGCTCGCCCGTGACCATGGCGCTCCAGGCGGCATCGGTGAACGAGCTCTCGAACGGCCGCCTCCTGCTCGGCCTCGGCGTCCAGGCCCGGAACTACGTGGCCGGCTGGCACGACCGCACCTACGAGCGCCCGATCCGCGCGATGCGCGAGTACCTGACGATCCTGAAGCACGCGCTCGCCGGCGAGCCGGTCACGTTCGAGGGGGAGCTCTTCTCGGTGCGCGGCTTCCAGCTCCAGATGCCGATGCCCGAACAGCGCGCGCGCCTCTACGTCGCCGCGGTGGGCCCGCAGATGATCCGCCTCGCCGGCGAGCTCGCGGACGGCGTGCTCGGCTACTGCTGGTCGGCGGCGTACGTGCGTGACGTCGCCCTGCCGGCGCTCAGCGAGGGAGCTGCTCGCGCCGGGCGCACCCTCGACCAGATCGACGTCGCCTGCGGCTACCCGACCGTGGTCGCCGACGACGGCAGCGCGATCGAGAACGCGAAGGGGCAGGTGCTGATGTTCGCGACCGCGGCGAGCTCGTCGCCGTTCTACGCCGAGAGCTTCGCCGCCGCCGGGTACGGCGATCTCGTCGCCGAGCTCCGCGAGCGGGTCGCCGCACTCGACGCAGACGGCGCGATCGCGGCGATCCCGGACGAGGCCGTCGGCGCGATGACCGTCTCCGGGACGCCGGACCAGATCCACGCACGCGTCGGCGAGCTGCGCGCGGCCGGCGTGCAGACGGTGGCCGTGAATCCGTCGCCGCCCGGGATCTGGTATCCGCTGTACCAGGGGCACTTCCCCGACGGGTTCCCGATGCGGGAGTTCTCGTTCCCGGCCTACCTCGGGCAGATGGACGACGCCCTGCGACTGATCGGAGGTTGAGATGCTGAAGGAAAGCGGGACGCAGCACCGGGAGTCGGTTCCGTTCACGGTCCGCACCGCCGACGGCGATGCGATCGAGCTGACGTACTCGTCGCCGCGCGTCGCCGAGGAGCACGACGAGGAGCAGCTGCTCGAGTCGCTGCCGTGGTTCGAGCCCGGCAAGCCGCTGCGCAACTACATGCTCCACCAGACCGACTTCTACGACGAGGTCGAGCAGATCTGGGGGCGTCGCTGGGGCGCGGAGGGGATCGGCACGCTCCGCGAGGTGCTCGTGTCGCGGCCGACCGAGAACGAGATCCGCCCCGAGTACGCGAAGGAGTGGCAGTACTACTACTCCAGTGCGGCCGGGAACGCCGACCTCGGTCGCCTCCAGGCGCAGTTCGACGAGTACTACGACGTCCTCGCCGGGCACGGCGTGCGCGTCAACTACCTGGAGGCGCCGGTGCCGGCGATCGGTGCGTACGGCTACATCAAGAACCTCGTCACCCTCGCCGGCGCCGGGCTGTGCGTCCGCGGAGGCGTGATCCTGCACCGCTACGGCCTCGGCTCGTGGCAGCGGGGCCGCGAGGTGATCTGGTCGAAGGCGCTGGCGGCGCTGCAGGTGCCGATCTACCACACCATCCACGGCCGCGGGATCTGCGAGCCCGGCGCCGGCCGCTGGCTCGACGCGAGGACGTTCGTGTTCAACGAGAGCGTGGTCGCGAACGAGGAGGGCCTGCGCCAGCTCGGGTTCGTGCTGGAGACGCTCGGCGTCGAGCTCGTGGTCGCGCACAGCCCGGGCTGGTACGACTCGATCGGCGAAGGCTCGATCGGCACGTCGCACATGGACATGGTCTGCCTCGTCCCCGACGAGCGCGTGATCGTGCTCGCGCCGCACCTCGTCAACTACGGCTTCGTGCGCTGGCTGATGGAGCGCGACTACCGGATCGTCGAGGTCCCGCTCGACGAGTACTGGGACCTGGCCGTGAACGGCGTCACGCTGGCGCCCGGGAAGGTCGTCCTGAACAAGGGCTCCCGCACGGTGGTCGAGGCGCTCGAGCGGGCGGACGTGGAGGTGATCCAGGTCGACTTCTCGGAGAGCCAGCGCTTCGCGATCGCCGGGCTCCACTGCGCGACGCTGGAGCTGGCGCGCGACCAGGCGGACTAGCGCGCCCCGGCCCGGAGATCGCGCAGCCGGCGGGGCAGGCCGAACTCGTGCCCGCCGGTGATCCCGCGGGGGCGCAGCAGGAGGATGACGAGCATCACGATCGCGACGCCGACGAGGCTGGTGCCCGCGGGCGACTTGATCCCCCAGCCGAAGACGTGGATGCCGAGCTCGGAGTTCCCGAGCAGGATCGTGAACAGGCTGATCGTGATCGCGCCCACCACGGCGCCGAACAGGCTGGAGATGCCCCCGACGACGAGCATGGCCAGGGTCAGGAACGTCAGGTCGAGGTAGACCTGGTTGGTGGCGATGCTCCCGAGCAGGTGGACGTAGAGGCCGCCCGCGAAGCCGGAGAGCGCGCCGGAGAGCGTGAACGCGAGCAGCCGCTGCCGGTGGATGTCGATCCCGGCCGCCCGGGCGGCGGCGGGGTCCTCTCGCGCCGCGCGCAGCTGGCGGCCGAACCGGCTGCGCTGGTAGGCGAACGCGACGCAGATGACCGCGATGGCGCCGAAGGTCGCCTGCAGGTAGTCCGTCGTCGTCGGGATCAGCGACAGCACCGTCGAGCCCGGGCCGATGCTGGTCCAGTAGGTGAGGATGTTGTAGGTGATCCCGAGCACGGCGAGCGTCGAGATGCCG
This sequence comes from Gaiellaceae bacterium, assembly GCA_036555585.1. Classification (GTDB taxonomy): domain Bacteria; phylum Actinomycetota; class Thermoleophilia; order Gaiellales; family Gaiellaceae; genus DATBLE01. The sequence goes on along the minus strand of DATBLE010000024.1, from coordinate 29,063 downwards.
GCGGCGATGCCCGACAGGCGCATCAGCGGGATGCCGACCACGAACGCGTAGACGGCTCCGAGGCCCGCGGCCAGCGCGAGCGACCAGGCGTTCGAGATCGTGTGGTCGCGCAGGAGCGGGAACAGGGTCGGCAGCACGCCGCGCTTCGAGTCGAGCGGGATCGTCATCACGCCGCTCGCGAACGCGCCCACCGCCACGAAGCTGACCTGGCCGAACGAGATCACGCCGGAGTTGCCGACGAAGACGTAGAGCGCCGTGACCAGGGCGACGTAGACGATCGCGTTCTGGAACTTCACCTGGTCGCCGCTCGACACCCACAGGTCGGAGGCGACCGCGAGCAGGACGACGAGGCCGATCGGCCCGAGCAGCTCGGTGAGCCAGCCCGCGCGGCTCATACCCGCTCCACCGATCCCTGCCCGGCGCGCGCGAACAGCCCCTGCGGCCGGAGCAGCAGCACGATGATCACCGCGAGGTAGATGACGGAGGGCATGTACACGTTCGAGGTGAACGGCGTCGTCCCCGAGTTCGGCAGCTCCGAGCCGACGAACGACGTGGCGAACCCGATCGCGAACCCGCCGAGGGTCGCGGAGGTGAGGCGGTCGATCCCGCCGGCGACGACGCCGACGAGCACGATCAGCGTCTCGTTCAGCCCCGTCGACGGGTTGATCAGCGGCGAGGTGATGCTCAGGATCACGGCCACCACGGCGGCCAGCACGCCGGCGACGGCGACGGCGGCCATGATCACCGTGTCCGCCTTGACGCCGAGCAGCCGCGAGGTGCGGAAGTCGAGCGAAGCCGCACGCATCTGCAGGCCGATCGACGTCCGGTTGAGCAGGAGCGCCAGCCCGACGAGGGAGACGAGCGCCGCGCCGATGGCCAGGAACGTCGCCCAGCGGATGTTCAGCGACCCGATCTCGACCGCCCGGTTCAGCTGGGCCAGCGTGCCCACGGGGTCGCCGAGCCCGCCCTGCTGCCGATACGTGTACTGGAGCAGGGCCGTGTTCTGGAGCAGGTAGGCGACCGCGAAGGTGGCGACGAGCATGGTCGACGCGTCGGCGGTGCGGAGCGGCCGGAACGCCACCCGCTCGAGCACGAGCGAGGCGGCGACGGCGACGAGCACCGCCATCACCACGCTGGCGGCGTCCGGCCAGGAGTCCGTGAAGGCGAGCGCGTAGGCCGCGAGCATGATCAGCTGGCCGTACGCGAAGTTGATCAGCCGGAGGACGCCGAAGACGAGCCCGATCCCGACCGCGATCAGCGCGTAGAGCGCACCGACCCCGATCGCGTCGATCAGCGACTGGAGGTGGGTCACGAGGCCATGTAGGCGGCGACGATCCGGTCGGTGTCGTCGGCGTCGGCGGGGGTGAGGGTCATCTTGATCTCGCCGTTCGTCATCACGTACGTCCGGTCGGCGAGGGCGACAGTGCGCTGGGCCCGCTGCTCGACCAGCAGCACGGTGACGCCGCGCGCGCGGATCTCGGCCAGCGCGTCGAGGACGACGTCGACGGTGGTCGGGGCGAGCCCCAGCGACGGCTCGTCGAGGAGCAGCAGCTCCGGACGCGATACGAGCGCGCGCGCGATCGCGAGCTGCTGCTGCTGGCCGCCGGACAGGGTGCCGGCGTGCCTGGCCCGGAACTCGCGCACGACGGGGAACAGCTCCTCGATCCAGTCCTGGTCGCCGCCGGCGTCGGCTCGATCCTTGCGCGCGACCAGCCCGAGCCTGAGGTTCTCCTCGACCGTCAGCTCCGCGAAGATCCTGCGGCCCTCCGGAACGAGCGAGATGCCGCCGCGCGCGATCGCCTCCGGCTTGCGGCCGACGATCGACGTCCCGTGCACGCGGATGTCGCCGGCGCGGGCCGGCACCAGGCCGACGATCGCGTGCAGCGTCGTCGACTTGCCGGCGCCGTTCGGGCCGATCAGGCCGACGATCTCACCCGCGCCGACCGTCAGCCGCAGCTGCCGGACGGCCGGCACGGAGCCGTAGTTGACCCAGAGGTCGTCGATCTCGAGCGCGGCCGGGCGGGCCGGCTCGGACTCGGGCGCCGCGCTCATCCCGCGGCCTCGTGGACGGCGCTCTCGCCCAGGTAGGCCGCGGTGACGTCGAGGTTCGAGCGGATCTCCCGCGGCGTCCCCTCGGCGAGCGTTCGCCCCTGGTCGAGCACGTGGATGCGGTCGCAGACCTCCATGATCAGGGCCATGTTGTGGTCGATCAGCAGGACGCCGGCCTCGTAGGCGTCGCGCACGGTGTCGACGACCGCGGCGAAGTCGGGCACCTCCGCCTCCGGGAGCCCGGCCGCCGGCTCGTCCATCAGCACGAACCTCGGCGCGGTGGCGAGCGCGCGCGCGACGCCGAGCTTGCGCTCGTCGCCGTGCGCGAGCGTAGCCGCCGGCCGCGCGGCGTAGGTCTCGAGCCCGAGCAGCTCGAGCAGCGCCGTCGCCCGCCGGCGGGCCTCGCGGCCGCCTGCGCCCGACCCGAGCGCCGCCACCTCCACGTTCTCCCGCACGGACAGCGACCCGAACGAGCGGCTGTGCTGGAACGTGCGGGCGAGGCCGGCGCGGCCCCGCCGGTGGGGGCTCCAGGAGGTGATCAGCTCGTCTCCGAGCGCGACCGACCCGGAGGTCGGGAAGTCGAAGCCCGTGATCACGTTGACGAGCGTCGTCTTGCCGGCGCCGTTCGGGCCGATCAGCCCGACGACCTCGTGCCGGTGCACCTCGATGTCGACGCCCCGCAGCGCGTGCACCCCCTCGAACGCGCGCGAAACGCCGGTGGCCCGGAGACTGCCCCCGGGCCACCGGCTCGCCTCACGCGAGACGTCGTCTGCCAACGCCTCTCAGAGAGTGCCCAGCTTCTTCGCCGTGTAGAGCTGGACGAACTTCGGCTTGGAGTTCTGCACCTCCATCACCCGGTAGGCGCGCCCGAAGACGCTGTGCAGCGCCGGCGAGAAGCTCACCTTGCCCGAGATCGTGGGCAGGCCCTTGAACTTCTGCATGATCGCCGCGAGCACGGCTCCCTTGGTCGAGCCCTTCGCCTGCTTGATCGCGGCGGCGATGCCGTCGATCGAGGCTGCGCCCGTGACGAAGCCTCCCGTCGCGGGCGGCTGGCCGACGTTCGTCAGCTGGCCGATCATCCGCTTCACCGGCGCGCTCGGGTCGTCGCCGAATACCGACGCGTAGGTGACGTACCAGTAGTTGGAGACGGCCGGGCTCTTCGGGTACCAGAAGGTGCCGTCACCGGCCCACGAGTTCATGATCGGCGTCTGGTTGTTCAGGCTGCGGATGCCGGCCATGAAGGTGGGCCAGTCCGCGAACCCGGTCGACGTGACGATCACGTCCGCCTTCTGCCCGTTCACGCGGCTGACGACGTTGCCGACCGTCTTGTCGAACGAGGTGAAGCTCTCGGCGTCGACGATCTTCCCGCCGAGCTGCTTGTAGCGGGAGGTGAACGCCTGGACGACGTTCTTGAAGTAGACGATCACGTTGTCGGTGACGGTGACCGCCGTCGTCCAGTGCTTGACGTTGTAGGCGTACTCAGCCATCGCCGCACCCTCGTCCTGGGCGACGTTGCCGTAGCTGAAGGCCAGCTTGCCGAGGGCGCCGAAGCGCTTCGGCCCCATCTGGTCGGTGCCGATGCACGGCGCGATCGTCAGCATCTTCTTGGCCAGGAACTGCTGGATCGCCGCGGTGGCGAAGTCGACGTCGCAGGTGACCATGCCGATCACGGCGCCCTTCGACACCACGTTGTTGACGCAGGACTTGGAGACGTCCGGCTTCGAGTTCTGCGTGTCGCAGGCGACGATCTTGAGCTTCGCGCCGTCGACGCCGCCGGCGGCGTTGATCTTGGCGACCTCGAGCTTCGCCGCCGTCAGCGCCGGGTTGTCGAACGGCGCCATCTGGCCGCTGAGGTCGGCGGCGAAGCCGATCACGATCGGCTTCTTGGCCGACGGCGCGCCCGACGCCGTCGTCACGCCGACGACGACCAGGGCGACGGCGGCGACGAGCGCAAGCCCGCCGACGAGGCCCCACCTCTTCCGGTCCCTCATGCTGCACTCCTCCCTTTCCGGTGAATCGTCCTGTCGCAGTTAACCCGATCCGGGACAGGACCATACGACTGATCGGTACGCGGGTTCAACGCGGTTCGGTTTAGGTTGAGACGATGCGGATCGGGATCTGTGAGTGGACGACATTCCCGGCGTCGTTCGAGGACGAGCTGGCGGCGTACCGCGCCGCCGGAGCTGGGGCGATCGGGATCCTCGAGTTCAAGCTGGACGGAATCGACGACGTCCGCGGGCGGCTGCGCGAGAGCGGGCTGGTTGCGTCGGCCTGCCTGCCGGCGGCCGGTTCGATCCTGCCTTCGCCCCTGATCCCGGGGCCGGACGAGCCCGAAGCGAGGGTCGAGTCGATCTGCGCCTCGGTGGCGCGGTTCGCCGAGCTGGAGGCGTCGTGCGTCTTCTTCCTGACCGGCCCGGGGGAGAACCGGCCCGCCGTTGTCGAGGGCATCAGGCGGATTGCGGACGCGGGCACGCGGCACGGCGTCCGGGTCGCGCTGGAGCCGATCCATCCCTCGCAGGCGGAGGTGCTGTCGCCGGTGTCGACGATCGAGGCGGCGCTGGAGCTGATCGGCGACGCCGAGGTCGGGATCCTCTTCGATACGTGGCACCTGCCCGAGGTCTCGCACGTCGAGCGCATCCACGGCGTGCACGTGGCCGACCGCACCCGACCCGCGACGCGCTCGTACTTCGACCGGGCGCTCCCGGGCGCCGACTCGCGGGCGGCGCTACGAGCGCTGGCGGAGGGCGGCTACGAGGGCTGGTACGACGTGGAGGTCATGTCCGACGACGGCATGTTCGGCGAGGCGCTCGAAGACTCGCTCTGGGCGCTGCCCGTGGCGGAGATCGCCCGGCGCGCGGTCGCGAGCCTGGAGTCGCCGTGAGGCGCTACGACGCGGTCGCGATCGGGAGCGGGATCAACGCGCTCGTCGCGGGGGCGCTGCTGGCGCGGAAGGGGTGGGCCGTCTGCGTCCTCGAGCAGGGCGACTGGCTCGGCGGCGCGATCCGCACCGCCGAGATCACGGAGCCGGGCTTCGTCCACGAGGTCTTCGCCTCCTGGCACCCGCTGTTCACCGGGTCGGAGGCGTACGCGCAGCTCGGGGACGACCTCCACGCACGGGGCGTCGAGTACCTGAACACCGAGCTGCCGACCGCGACGCTCTTCCCGGACGGGGAGTCGCGCTTCCTGACCACCTCGCACGAGGAGAACGTCGCCTCGCTCGGCCCCGGGTGGGACCGCGCCGTGGCGGAGTTCATGCCGAACGCCGACCTCGCCTTCGGCGTGCTCGGCACCGAGCTGTGGTCGCGAGACGGCGCCCGGCTGGGGTCGCGGGCGCTCCGGCGCCTCGGCCGGCGCGGGCTGGTCGAGTTCGCCGGCAACGTGCTCTCCAGCTGCCGCGACTGGACGGCCGAGACGTTCGAGGACGAATTCGCGTGGGGGCTGTTCGCGCCCTGGGTGCTGCACACCGGGCTCGGCCCGGACGCCGCCTCGTCCGGCTTCATGGCCCGGGTGATCGGCGTGGCGATCGAGCTCGGCGGGATGCCGGTGCCGCGCGGCGGCGGCGTCCGGCTGGTCGAGGCGCTGGCGGGGATCATCCGCGACGCGGGCGGCGTCTGCGAGACCGGCCGGGAGGTCGAGCGGATCGTGGTCGAGGCCGACCGGGCGACCGGGGTGAAGACGGCCGACGGCGAGGTGGTCGAGGCGACCAGGGCCGTGCTCGCGGGCGTGACCCCGCAGGCGCTCTACCGCGACCTCCTGGGGACAGTCCCCAAGGGACTGTCCCTCGAGGAAGCGTTGAGGTTCCGCTACGGCCGCGGCGAGATGCAGATCCACTTCGCGCTCTCGGAGCCTCCGCAGTGGACGGGCGACCCGCGCCTCGGCCGGACCGCGATCGTCCATCTCACGCCCGGCCTGAACGGCGTCTCGCGTGCCGTGAACGAGGCCGACCGCGGACTGTTGCCGGCCGAGGCCACCGTCGTTGTGGGACAGCCGCTGGCCGTCGACCCGTCGCGGGGGCCCGAGGGCCGCTGGATCCTCTGGATCCAGCTCCAGGAAGTTCCGTCGCGGGCGGCCGGCGACGCCGCGGGTGAGCTCGACACGGGCGACGGCACATGGACGGAGGCGCTCCGCGAGGCGTACGCGGATCGGATCCAGGCCCGGATCGCCGCCCACGCGCCGAACTTCGCGGCGTCGATCCTGCGCCGGGTGACGTACTCGCCGGCCGACATCGAGGCGGCCAACCCGAACATGCCCGGCGGCGACATCTACTCGGGCTCGTGCGCGCTCGACCAGAACCTGATCTGGCGGCCGCGGCCGGGTCTGCCGGGCCATCGCACGCACGTCGACCGGCTGTGGCACATCGGCGCAAGCACCCACCCGGGCCCGGGCCTCGGCGCGGGCTCGGGTACGCTCGTCGCGAAGGAGCTGCTCAGGCGGCGCTTCTTCTCGCGCTAGTGCCGGTCGACCGAGACACCTTCGTGGAGATCATGGCCTCGTACCCGGCCGGGGTGGCCGTGGTCACGACGCTGGACACGGACGGAACGCCGCGCGGGCTGACGACCACCGCCGTGTCGTCCGTCTCGGCCGAGCCGCCGCTCCTGCTCGTCTGCGTCGACCTGACCTCCCGGACGCTGCCTGCGCTCAGGGCCGGCGGCCGCTTCGTCGTCAACTTCCTGCGTGAGGGCCGCAGCGAGCTGGCGCGCCTGTTCGCGTCGAAGGCGGAGGACAAGTTCGACGGGGTCGAGTGGCAGCCGTCGCCGAGCGGGATGCCGGTGCTCGCTGTCGACGCGCTCGCGTGGGCCGAGTGCGTGACGGTGCACGAGATCGAGCCGGGCGACCACGTCGTCCTCCTCGGCCAGGTCGAGGACGGCGACGGCGCGGCCGACGAGGACGCGCCGCTGATGTACTACCGCCGCTCGTGGGGCGTCTGGAAGCCGGCCTCACGCGAGCTGCCGAGCCGCCAGATCCCGCCGATCGAGGTCAGCGGCCAGGACCTGCTCTGGGAGGGCGCCGAGCTCTAACGCGGGGGAACCCATGGTTCCCCCGCGGGCCCTCTCCTGTGCTCGCTCGCTGCGCTCGCATCGCGCACCCGAAGGCACCCGGAGCGGATGCGAGCCGCGCCCGCGCAGGTCGGGCGCGGCGGCGTATCGACCAGTCGCTGGTCGCTCCGCCGTCCCTACTTGAAGTGCGGCATCACGCGGGCGGCGAACAGCTCCTGGTTCTTGATCGCCTGCCAGTGGTCGAAGCCGCCGGGGTTGACCGTGATCGAGATCTCCGTCAGCCCCTCGCACACGTCGCGCACGGCCTCGATCCGCTCGATCACGTCCTCGGGCGTGCCGACCCAGACGATGTCGCCGGCGATCATCTCGTCGTACGGCGTCTCGGCCAGCTTCTCCAGGATCCCGGCGGTGTAGAACCCGTACCCGGCTGCGGTCAGCTCGTCGGCAGGCGGCTTCTCGTGCTCGACCAGCGGTGACGCGTTGCCGGCCAGGAAGCCCGTGATCCCCTGCTCGGCCTCGCGGATCGCGGTGTCGCGATCCTCGTCCAGGTAGCAGGCGTGGATCCAGACGATGTCGGGCTCCGTGCCGTGCTCGGCGCACTTCGACCGGTACAGGTCGAGCTGCTCGCGCAGGGCCTCGTAGGGCAAGAGCGGCGGCACGACCACGCCCCAGCCGTGCTCGGCGGCGAGCACGTACGTCTTGTCCGAGGTGCCGCCCGTGAAGACGCGGAACTTCCCGCGCGGCGGCGGGACGATGCGCGCGTCGTGGACGTCGTAGAACTTCCCCGCGTACGAGAACGGCTCGCCGCCCGACCCGAGCGCCTTGAAGAGGAGCTCGAGCGACTCGTCGTAGCGCTCGACCAGCTCGTCGTAGGCCACGCCGGCCCGCCAGGGAATCCAGCCGTGGCCGCGGCCGACGCCGAACTCGTACCGGCCACCCGTCAGGATGTCCGCGAAGGCGATGCGCGACGCCAGCACCATCGGGTTGTGGTACGGGAGCACGTGGACGAGCGTGCGGAAGTTGATCCGGGAGGTGCGCTGCGCCGCGGCCGAGAAGAGCGCGATCGGGTCGGGCGAGGCCGAGAACTTCGGGAAGAAGAAGTGCTCGATCGCCGAGTACGCGTCGAAGCCGAGCCGGTCGGCGCTCTCGATCTGGTCGAGCACCTCGGCGTAGACCTGCGCCGGCTCCCTGCCCGGCCACCACTGCAGCTCGGAGTAGATGCTGAACTTCATCTCGCGATCCTACGACGCCTAGCCGCGCTCGGCGCCGAGTGCCGGATCGAGCCCCGGCGCGCGCTCGCGGCGGCCGACCGGGATGAGGAACCCGGCCGCGGTGCAGACGACCAGGAAGGCGGTCGCCATCACGAACGTCTCGGTGAAGCCCGTCACCAGCGGGTCGCCGTTCGCGGCCAGATGCCCGGCGATGAAGGTGGCGGACAGCTGCCCGCCCAGCGCGCCGCCGATCGTGCGCATGACGGTGTTCATCCCGCCGGCAGCGCCCGTCTGGTGCGGCTCGACCGCCTGCACGATCAGGTTGCCGAGCGCGGCGAAGGCGAGGCCGATCCCGACCCCCATCAGCGACGCGCTGATCAGCATGTCCAGCGGCGAGCCGTGCGCGACCGCGATCAGGGCGTACGAAGCGGCCGTGAACGACGAGCCGGCGATCACCGCGGCCTTCGAGCCGAACCGCGCCGCGATCCGTCCCGCGAACGCGCCGACGATCACCATCCCGAGCGTCGACGGGAGCAGGTAGAGGCCCGAGACGACGACGGAGGCGCCGAAGCCGAAGCCCGTGCTCTTCGGCAGCTGGGCGAACTGCGGGAAGACCACGAACGACGAGTAGAGCCCGGCGCCGAGCAGGAACGCGGTCAGGTTCGTCGTCCAGACGCCGCGGATCCGCATCATCGTCATGTCGATCAACGGCTGCCGGCTCCGCGACTCCACCACGACCCAGACCGCGCAGAGCGCGAGGCCGAGAGCCGTGAGCCCCAGCGTCCGCGGCGAGCCCCAGCCCCACGAGGTCGTCTCGCTCACGGCCAGCAGGACGCACGAGATCCCGGCGCTCATCAGCGCGGCCGCGAGCCAGTTGACCCGGCCGGGTACCCGCACGGGCGACTCCGGGATGTACCGCCACGCGCAGAAAGCGGCGGGGAGGATCACCGCAAGCGGCAGCCAGAAGAGCCATTGCCAGCCGAGGTGCTCGACCACGAGCCCGCCGAGGACGATGCCGATCCCGGCGCCGATGCCGAGGATCGCCGACACGAGCCCGATGCTGCCGGCCACCTCGTGAGGCGGGAACTCGTCGCGGATGATCCCGAACGAGAGCGGGAAGATGCCGCCGCCGACCCCCTGGATCACGCGGGCCACGATCAGGAGGGCGAGGGAGTGCGAGACGGCCGCGAGCAGCGTGCCCGCGCCGAGGACGACGAGCGTCCAGACCAGGACGTGCTCCTTTCCGAACATGTCGCCGAGCCGGCCGAGGATCGCCGTTCCAACCGAGGCCGAGAGCAGGTAGCCGGTCAGGAGCCAGGCGACTCCGGTCTCGGAGGTGCCGAGGTCGTGCTGGATCGTCGGCAGGGCCGGCACGACGGCGGAGCTGAGCATCGCGTAGGCCAGCCCGGCGATCGCCAGGACGGCGAGCGTCAGGTGCGGGCGCGAGCGGCGGGCGGTCATCGCGAGGCGAGGAGGGTCGCGGTACGCGATTCCGGCTGGCTCAGCTCGAAGTTGAGCTTGGCCAGCAGCTCGACGAGCTGGGCGCGCTCGGCCGGGCGGAAGCCGGCGAGGCCGTGGTCGAGGAAGGCGGCGACCTCCGTGCGGCGTCCCTGCACCAGCGCGCGGCCGCGCCCGGTCGCCGCGTGCAGGACGGCCCGCCGGTCGTCCGGATCGGCGCTCCGCTCGACCAGCTTCGCCGCCACGAGCCCGTCGATCGCGCGGCTCGCGGTCGGATCGGTCGTGCCCGCCCGCTCGGCGAGCGCGTGCAGGCGCAGCGGCCCGGAGTCGCAGAGCTCGACCAGCAGCAGCCGCTGGGTCGGAGTGAGCGTGCGCCACGCGGGTGAGTCGCCGCCCGTCCTGACCAGCGCCGAGAACAGCAGCGTCAACTCACCCGCGAGCGCGGCCCCGTCTGCCCGCGATCCTTGCAAGGCGGAAAGGTTACTCGATGCAAGCGGTGCTACTGCGCAAGCTCGCGAAGCTCGTCGTCGGTGACGAGGCCGCGCTTCTCCGCGCCGAGGGCCTTGACCTTCGCCAGGAGGTCGGGCCAGCGGTCTTCCGGTACGTCGAGCCCGAGCCGTTCGACCGCGATCCGGATCGAGTCGAGGCCGCTCTTCTTGCCGAGCACGACCGAGCGCTCCGCGCCGACCAGCTCGGACGAGTACGGCTCGATCGCCGGCGGGTCGTGGAACTGGCTCGCGACTGCGCCGCTCTCGCGGCGGAACAGGTTCTCGCCGACCACCGGCTTCCACGCCTCCAGCGCGGTGCCGGTGGTCGTGCGGACGAGCTCGGAGACCGCGCGGGCGCGGTCCAGCCGGAGGCTCGTCGAGGTGCCGTAGAGCGCGTCGAGCGTGAGCGCGACCTCGATCAGGTTGGCGTTTCCGCCGCGCTCGCCCATCCCGTTGATCGTCCCCTGCACCCAGCTCGCGCCTGCGCGGACGGCGGCCGCGGCGGCAGCGGTGGCGAGGCCGAAGTCGTTGTGCCCGTGGAAGTGGACGGGCACGTCCGGGCCGAGCCACTCGCGGGTGCGTCCGACCAGCTCCCCGGCGGCCTCGGGCGTGGCGATCCCGATCGTGTCCACGACCACCGCCTCCCTGGCGCCCGCGTCGACCGCCGTCTCGTACGCCTGCCGGAGGAAGCCGACGTCTGCGCGCGTGCCGTCGACGCCGAAGTACGCCACCGTGATGCCGTGCTCGGCCGCGAACGAAACGGCGTCGCGGATGCGCTCGAGCATCGACTCGCGCGTGACCCCGAGCGCCGCCAGCTTCGCGTCGGAGATCGGCGACTCGATCACGCTCGCCTGGACGCCGAGCTCGACCAGCGCCTCCGCGTCGGCGGCGACGGCCCGCGAGAAGCCCCAGACCTCCGCCTCGAGCCCTGCTTCGGCGATCAGCTTCACCGCGTCCCAGTCGTCCTGCGAGACGCGCGGGAAGCCGGCCTCGATCCGCTCGATCCCGAGCGAGTCGATCGCCCGGGCGAGCTCGAGCTTCTGCTGCGGGTCGAGGACGACGCCGACGGTCTGCTCGCCGTCGCGCAGGGTCGTGTCGTAGAGGCCCACCGAGCCGCCGATCGCGTGCGGCTCGTTGACCGACCCGGTCCAGATCAGGTCAGATCTCGACGACGCCATCGGGGAAGGGCGAGAGCTTCTCGGGCCCGTTCGCGGTGATCAGGAAGTTGTCCTCGAGGCGGAGGCCGCCGCCCTCGGGCCAGTAGATGCCTGGCTCGATCGCGAGCACCATCCGCTCGGCGATCTCGCCGCCGCCGGCCTGGTGGGCGTACGGCGGCTCGTGCGCGCGGGCGCCGATGCCGTGGCAGATCGGATGCGAGGGCTGGCCGGGATAGCCGGCCTCGGCGATTCCCTCGCGGACGCGGCGGTCGAGCTCGGCCAGGCTCGCACCCGGAGTGCAGTGCGCGACCGCCGCTTCGTAGACGGCGGTCAGCCGGTCGAGCAGCTCGGCATACCTGGGCGAGAGCGCGCCGGGGCAGAGGTTCTTCGTGTGGTCGGCCCAGTAGCCGTCGGCGCAGACCCAGATCTCGAGCAGCGTCGGCTCGTTCTCGACGATCGGATCGTCGGTGGTGGCGGTGAACGTCTTGATGCTCGGGCCCGACCAGACGAGCGAGAACGGCAACGCCAGCTCGACCTGGCCCTTCCAGCCGGTACCTTCGCCGTGGACGAAGCCCTGCCACTCCGCGGCAGCCTGGGCGCAGGTCATCCCCGGCCGGAGGATGCCCTGGAGGTGCTCCGTTGCCGCCGCGGCGATCTCGCTGGCCAGGCGCATCCGCTCGATCTCCTGCTCGGTCTTGATCGCCCGGGCCGCGTTCAGGAGCGGCGTCGCGTCGGCGGCGTCGGAGAAGGCGTCGAACCAGGCCTTCGGGTACGTGGTCGGCTCGCCGACCATCCGGTCGGTGGCCTGCGTGCCGAGCGAGAGCTCGAGGCCGATCTTCTCGTATCCCGCCGCCGCCTCGCGGGCGAGGTCGAGCGCGCGCAGCCCGGGCGGGCGTGGATCCACTGGGTCGTAGCCGCCGAAGAAGCGCAGTTCCTGCGTCCAGGCGGTCCGGGCGGCGTCGTCGGCGGAGGGCTCGAGGCAGATCAGCACCGGCTCGCCCTCCCGGGGGAAGACGCAGGCGTCGAAGCCCTTCATCCCCCAGAAGCTCGTCAGGTAGAGGACGTTGTCGGGCGCGCGGACGACGAGCGCGTCCAGCTCCTGGTCGGCCATGAGCGCGCGCACGCGCTCGAGCTTCGCCTCGTCGCGGGGCCAGGGCATGACGTGAACCTACCGCGTTTCCGGCTCGGAGCCGGCTAGATCGTCCAACTGCGCCGGAGGCTTCTTAACCGTGCCAGGCACGGTTAAGAAGGGGGCGTGAATTCCCGCTCCGAGCAGGCTCTTTACCGTGCCTGGCACCGTTAGGAACCGGTCGTGCGACCCGGCCCTGGTTCGGCTACCTGCGACCGAGGGTGACGCCTGCCGGAGCGAGGACGCGGATCACGAAGTCCCGCTTCCGGGCCGTGTACTCGACCACGTCGTCCGCGTACTCCTCGGCGAGGCACTGCTTCAGGACGGTGTACTCGGCCGCGAGCGCCGGGTCGGCCCGCAGGGCGTCGCGGAAGGTCAGTCGCTCGACCCACAGGTCGCTTCCGGGCTCGGTCAGGTGAAGGCCGAAGCCGGGCCTGGAGAAGTGATGCGCGATCCCGGGCCGGTGCGGCGTGTGCTCCCAGCCGGCGGCGAGCAGCGGCCGGTGGGCCGCGCGGGCGTCCTCGAGGGCGCGGACGCCGGCCATCATGTCGATCAGGGGCTTCGCCGCGAGCCCGGGCACGGCAGTCGAGCCGATGTGGTGGACACCACCCTCGAGCCACGGCCGAAGCAGGGGCTCGAGCGTCGCCCGTTCCGCCTCGAACAGCTCAGGCCACGCGGGGTCGTACGGCACGACGGCGATCGGCGCGCTCATGTCGACGTTCTCCGGACGGCGCGTGCGCCCCCGAGCTCGGCGTCGTCCCGGGGCCGGCCCACCGCCGCACCCTACCGCGTGTCGAGCAGGGACAGACCGGAAGAGTCTGTCCCTGCAAGCGAACCGAGCTACCCCGTCGGCGCCGGGGCGGACTCGTCGTTCTGCCAGAGGCCGAACTCGTTACCGTGCGGGTCGGTGCAGGTCGCGAACCAGCCCATGCTCGGAACGGGCATCGGGTCGCTCGCCTCTCCGCCCAGCTCGTTCACGCGCGCTGCGCCCGCCTCGATGTCGTCCACCAGGAAGTACGAGCGTGTGCCCTGCTTGCCCGGCTCCATGTTCGTGATCGCCGCGCCCTGCTGCTCGGCGATGCGCGTCATGTGGTACTCCGACGGCCCCGGGTAGGCTTGGAACTCCCAGCCGAACAGCGCGCTCCAGAACTGCTGGGCCTTCCCGGTGTCGTCCGCCGGGATCTCGATGTGCACAACCTCGCCGGCCATGCCTCCTCCTCTCGAGTCGTCTGACGTCGAGGATTGAGACCTGCTCGCGGTCAGGAAATCATCGGCGGACTACCAGCGCACGCGCGGCGGCGCCGGCTGCCCGTGGCCGTCCTGCCATGAGATCACCGGGTTGCGCAGCACGCCGATCCTCTCGATCTCGGCCTCCATCACGTCGCCCGGCTTCAGGTAGAGCGACGCCGCGTCCGGCGAGAAGCCCGCCACCCCGGACACCGTCCCGGTCGAGAGCACGTCCCCGGCCGAGTACCCGAGCGCCGAGTAGTGCGAGACGATCTCCGGGATCGTCACCGACATCCGGGACGAGTGCGACGTCTGTCGCACCTCGCCGTTCACGCGCAGCTCCATCGCCAGATCGTGCGGGTCGGAGATCTCGTCGGCGGTGACGATCCACGGCCCGAGCGGGCAGAAGGTGTCGATCGCCTTGCAGAACGAGAACACGCCCGACTGCATCTCGCGGCGCTGGATGTCCCGGGCGGTGATGTCGTTGAAGATCACGTAGCCGGCGACGTACTCCATCGCCTCCTCCGGCCCGAACCACTTGCCGTCGCGGCCGATCACGACCGCCAGCTCGAGCTCGTAGTCGAGCTCATCTGTCAAATGTTCGGGGTAGATAACAGCCTCGTCCTGGCCGATCAGCGCGTCGACGTTCTGGAAGAAGACGATCCAGGGCGCGATCTTGTGCGACCAGTCGACCTGCTTCGACTCCTCCTCGTGCTCCCGGAAGTTGCCCGCGGTGTGGAAGAACTTCTTCGGCACGATCGGGGGCTCGAGCTTCGCGCCCGCCAGCGGAACGCGCTCCGCCGTCTCCTCGGCGCCGCCGAGCTCGAACCACTCCCGCATCGTCGGCACGTCGAGGACGACGATCTGGTCGCCCTCGACCCGGCCGACGCGGTCCTCGTCGAAGGTCACGAGCTTCACTCGGCCATCCCGCAGATCCGCTGCGCGGTGAGCGCGTAGACCCGGGCGGTGTCGACGAGCCCGCGGATCTCGAGGTTCTCGCCCTCGGCCCCCGGCAGCCCGCTGGACGTCCCGTAGTTGACGGTCGGGATGCCGTAGCGGGTCAGCACGCTCGCGTCGGAGAACCAGCGCACCGTGTCGCGGTCGGGGGCCGAGCCGTAGACCTCCGTGTGCGACTCGTCGATCGCGTGCACCAGCTCGTGCTCCTCGTCGATCTCCGCACCCGGGGCAGAGACGTAGATCTCCCAGTCGAGCCCGAAGTCCGGGAACCGCTCCTGGAGCCCGCGCACCCATTCCGACAGCGCCGCCCGCGCCTCCGCCATCGGCATCGTCGGCGGCACGCGGACGTCGAGGAACAACGACGTCCGCTCCGGGGTCCGCGACACCCGCCAGGGAAACCCGCCGCGGATCGACCCGACGTTGACGACGCCGGGCTTGTCCCCGTACGAGGTGCGTGCCTGCCACTCGGGAATCCACTCGAGCACGGCGTCCAGCACCTCGCGCATGCGCACGATCGAGTTCTCCTCCGAGCGGCCGCCGCTGAAGGCCGTGTGCATGAACGGCCCGCGGGTGGTCAGCCGCATCCAGATCGACCCGTAGTGGCCGAGCACGATCCGCTGCTCGGTGGGCTCGCCGAGGACGCACATGTCGGCGATCCCGCCGTGCGAGACCAGGTGGCGCGAGCCCGCCGCGTAGCCGCGGTACTCCTTGCCGCGGAACTCGTCGCCCCACTGGGTCTTCTCGATCTCGCCGACGACTGCGGCGACGACCACGTCGCCCTGCAGCCGGACGCTTGCCGCCTGGAGCGCGCGCACCGCCTCGACGTAGCACGCCAGCGCGCCCTTCATGTTGGAGATCCCGAGGCCGAACAGGTAGTCGCCCTCGACCCGCGCCTCGGGCCGGAAGCCCCGCCCGGCGAGCCACGGCTCCCGTCCGGAGTACGACGTGTCCATGTGGCCGTTGAACATCAGCGTCTTGCCGCCGCCGGTCCCCCGCCAGGTCCCGACGACGTTGGGCCGGCCGTCCTCGACCTCCTGCCACTGCACCTGCAGGCCCATGTCGTGGAACAGGCCCGCCATGTGCTCGGCCATCGCCTGCTCCGAGCCGGTCGGGCTGGAGATGTCGACCATCGCGCTCGCCGTCTCGACGAGGCTGCGGCGGTCGATCTGGACGCCGCCCGAGGAACGCTTCACCTGCATGCCGGCAGCACCTTCTCTGAGAACAGCTTCAGCTGGCCGATTCTGTCGTCGCCCCACAGCTCGAGCATCACGTGCGTGCAGCCCGCGTCGCGGTACTCCTGGATGGCGGCGACGCAGTCCTCCGGCGTGCCGGCGATCGGCTTGCACTTGTCCAGGATCTCGTCCGTGACCGCGGCCTTCGCCGCGAGGCGGCCGCCGGCCTCCATCGCCTCGGCCACGGGACGGATCTCGTCCTGGGTCAGCCCGGCGCACTCCAGCAGCGTGTCGGCGGCGGCCTGGATGTTCTGCACCTTGTTCGCCAGGTACATGCCGGCGATCTCCCGGGCTCCGTCGCGGCCTTTGCCGCGGTCCTCGTCGATCGAGGCGACGATCGTGCACCCGAGGTCGAGTTCATCCGGGTCGCGCCCGGCCGCCTCGAGCTCGCCGCGGACGTAGCGGACGAACGCCGGCGTGGTGATCGAGGCCGTGAGCAGGCCGTCGGCCGCCTGGGCCGACGCCCGCAGCATCATCGGCCCCGTGCCGGCGAAGTAGAGCGGCACGTCCCAGCGCGGGGCGTCGGCGTCGTCGCGCAGCCCGGGCACGTGCGCGGAGAAGACCTTGCCGTCCAGTTCGACCGCCTCGCCGCCGAGCATCCCGCGGACGATCTGCGCAGCCTCCTTCATCGCCGCGACCGGCTTCGAGTCGATGGAGGCGTGGCGCATGAAGATCTTCGAGACGCCGAGCCCGAGGTAGAAGCGGCCCGGCCCGGCCGCCTCCTGCGTCACCCGCGCCTCCATCGCGATCTGGATCGGGTGCCGCGTGAACGGCGAGATGATCCCCCAGCCGACCGCCAGCCGCTCGGTCTCGCGGGCGATGACCGCCGACAGCGCCGTCGACGAGCGCGCCTCCATCGAGTGCTTCCGCCACCAGGGGTAGGCCTCGGCCAGCCAGATCGTGTCGAAGCCGCCCTCGTCGAGGGCGCGCGCGTGCTCGAGGATCTCCTCGAGCGGCTCCATCGTCAGCTGCATGACGCCGATGCGGAAGGGCGGGGGCATCGCCCCCGCGATCCTATGCGTACTGCCGCGTGCCCCGGCGCAGAGCCGAGGCGTGGTTCGTTTTCGTGTCGTCGATCAGCCCGCTGGCGACCGGTCGGCTCGGCGCGGCGAGCACGTAGCCTCTGGTCCGACGCGGATGAGACATCGAACCCTCGGTCGTGAAGGGCCCGAGATCAGCGCCCTCGGCTTCGGCACCTGGGCCCTCGCGGGCCGCTATCGCTTCGGCTGGGGGCCGGTCGACGACGACGAGTCGGTCGCGGCGATCCGCCGCGCGGTCGAGGCCGGCCTCGACTGGGTCGACACGGCGCCGACGTACGGCGACGGGCACTCGGAGGAGGTCGTCGGGCGGGCGCTCGAGCCGTTCCGCGCCGGGGAAGAGGTGCTCGTGTTCACGAAGTGCGGCCGGCCGTGGCGGGACGGCGAGGTCTACTTCGACCTGCGGCCCGAGTCGATCCGCGCGGAATGCGAGGCGAGCCTGCGCCGTCTGCAAGTCGAGCGGATCGACCTCTACCAGTTCCACTGGCCCGACTACGGCACGGGCTCTCCGGTCGAGGAGTCGTGGGGGACGATGGCCGAGCTCGTCGACGAGGGCAAGGTGCGCTGGCTCGGCGTCTGCAACTTCGACGTCGCGCGCCTGGAGGCATGCGAGGCGATCCGCCACGTCGACTCGCTCCAGCCGCCGCTCTCGCTGCTCAACCGCCACGCGCGCCGCGAGCTCGTCCCGTGGGCGCACGAGCACGGGACCGGGGTGATCGCCTACTCGCCGATGGCCTCCGGGCTGCTGACCGGCTCCTTCAACCGCGAGGGGCTCGACCGGCTGGCCGAGGACGACTGGCGCCGGCGCTCGCCGCCCTTCCAGGAGCCGAAGCTCTCGCAGAACCTCGCGCTGGTCGAGGCGCTCGAGCCGATCGCGGAGCGGCTCGGCGTCACCGTCGCGGCGCTGGCGCTCGCCTGGGTGCTCGCGGTGCCGGGCGTCACGGGCGCGATCGTGGGCGGTCGGCGCCCGGCGCAGCTGGACGACTGGCTCGGCGCCGACGAACTCGAGGTGGACGAGCGGACGCTGGCCGAGATCGAGCAGGCCGTCCAGGCGACCGGGGCAGGGACCGACGAACCGCCGCAGCCGCCTCCGGTCGCGTCCTAGCCGTCGGTCGAGTGCGTCGGCGCGTCCGGCTCGGCCTCGTACGCCTCCGGCGAGCCGGGGTGGATCCCCTCCTCGGCGCCGCCCGTCCCGCCGCCCTTCGCCTCGGCCACCTGCTCCTCCAGCGCGTCCAGCACGTTGCCGACCTGCTGGTTCACGATCGGCTGGAAGACCCGCTGGCCCATCGAGCCGATCGGGCCGGCGACGCGGACGTCGGCGACCCAGTCCATGTGCGTCCGCTCGCCGTCGGCCTTCAGGTTGAACTCCGTCTCCATGGCGACGATCGCGCCGACGCCCTGGCCCTTCGACGCGAGCTTCGCGTACTCGATCGGGCGCTCCTCGACCTTCTCGAAGCTGAAGTTCAGCTTCAGCCCCCCCATGCCGAGCGGGACCTTCACCGCAGCCTTCCAGTGGCGGTCGTCCTGGATCTCGAAGCTCTCGACGCCGGGAAGCAGCTTGGCCATCTTGGACGGGTCGTTCAGGACGTCCCAGACGAGCTGGGCCGGCGCGTCGAACTCCTTCGTGCCTTCGACTTTCACTGAGTGGTTACCTCCACGAGAGCCGCCGTTTCCTCCGGAGCCTGGAGCATCCGCCAGACCCGCTCGGGCGGGTTGAAAGAGTCGTTGACCACTGCCGGTGAGCCGGCCGTGCGCAGGGCATCCTGGATCGCGGAGCAGATCGCGTGGATCGCGGCGCCGCCGCCCTCGCCCATGCCCTTCGTCCCGAGAGACGAGAAGGGCGACGGGCTCTCGATGTGCCCGGTCTTGATCCGGGGCAGGTCGAGCGCGTGTGGGACGTGGTAGTCGTAGAAGTTCGACGTCAGGAGCTGCCCGTACTCGTCGTAGGCGAACGTCTCGTACAGGGCGGCTCCGATCGCGTGGACGGTGGCGCCGTGCACCTGGCCCTCGACGATCTGCGGGTTGATCCGCGTGCCGCAGTCGTCCACGGCGGCGTAGTCGGCGATCTCGACCTCGCCGGTCTCCGGGTCGATCTCGACCACGCAGGCGTGGATCTGGGTCGCGTAGGTGAGCGTCAGGTTCCCGAACTTGCGCTCCTTGTCCGGCAGCTCGAACGGCGGGACGTAGACGTAGCGGCAGTTGAGCGTGATGTCGCGGAGCTCGGGCGGGATCGCCGCGTTGTTCGCGTTGATGATCGCGCCGCAGGCCATGAACGGCAGCGCCGCCTCCGGGTTGTCCTTCCGCTTGGCGAAGCCGCCCTCGAGGATGACGTCGTCGGGGTCGGCGCCGCCGAGCACGCCGCCGGCCAGGCGGCGGATCTCCAGCGACAGCTTCTCGGCCGCGCCCTTCACCGCCTCGAGGCCGGTGACCGCGAACTGCGACGCGTAGGTCCCGGAGAAGCCGGCGTGCGAGTTCCAGTACGAGT
Organism: Gaiellaceae bacterium; assembly: GCA_036555585.1. Taxonomy (GTDB): domain Bacteria; phylum Actinomycetota; class Thermoleophilia; order Gaiellales; family Gaiellaceae; genus DATBLE01. The sequence goes on along the minus strand of DATBLE010000024.1, from coordinate 9,636 downwards.
CGTGGCCCGGGCGAACGTGGATCTGGTCGGGCGAGACGCCGAGGATGTCGGCGGCGACCTGGGACGCCGTCGTCTCGTGCCCCTGTCCCTGCGGGACGGTGCCGAGCGTGAGCACGATCTCGCCGAAGATGTCGAGCTTGATCGTCGCCACCTCGTTGTTCCCCGAGAACTGGAGCTCCGGGTTGAGCAGGGTGGACTGGCCGAAGTTGTTCGTGCCGGAGTCGAGCGTCGAGCCGATGCCGATGCCGATCAGCTTCCCGTCCGCCTCCTTCTGGCGGGCGCGCGCGGCGTCGTAGTCGATCAGCTCCAGCGCGATGTCGAGGCAGCGCGCGTAGTCGCCGGAGTCGTAGACGCAGCCGTTGGGCGTCTCGTACGGGAGCTCCTCGGAGCGGATGTAGTTGCGCTTCCGCACCTCGACGGGGTCGAGCCCGAGCTCCGCGGCGACGATGTCGCAGATCCGCTCGGTCAGCCAGAGCTGCTGCATCCGCGAGTAGCCCCGGTTCGGCGCCACCGGCGACTTGTTCGTCACCACCTGGGTGAAGTCGACGCGGATGTTGCGCCAGCGGTAGAGGCCCGGCGTGACCTGCGCCCAGATGATGCAGCCGAGCGGCTCGTAACGGGGGAACGCCCCGCAGTCGTCGAGCGCCGCGACCTTGAAGCCGAGCATCGTGCCGTCGTTCTGCACGGCGACCTCGATGTCGTGGAACCAGCGCTCGTTGCCGTGCGCGTTCGCCGTGTGCTGGTCGGTGCGCCACTCGGTCCACTGGATCGGCCGCTTCAGCTTGCGGGCGAGCAGGCAGCACGCGGTCAGGTACGTGTGCGTCGTGATCTTGTTGCCGAACGCGCCGCCGATGTCCTGGGTGACGAAGCGGAGGCGGTCGAGCGGCACGCGCAGCGCCGGGCCCATCCAGATCGCGGCCACGCCCGGCATCTGGTGGTTGCAGTGCAGCGTGAACTGCCCGGTGCCGCGGTCGTACTCGACCAGCGCGGCAGAGCACTCGAGCGGCGTGGAGGAGAACCGGTCGAAATGGAGCTCCTTGATCCTCACGACGCGGTCGGCCGCCTTCAGCGCGCCGTCGATGTCGCCCCAGTCGAACCGGCCCGACCAGACGACGTTGGTGCCGGCGCCCTCGTGGAGGACCGGCGCGCCGCCGTCCTGCGCGCGGCGGGCGTCGACGATCACGTCCAGCGGCTCGTACTCGACCTCGACCAGGTCGGCGGCGTCCCGGGCGCGCTCCCTCGTCTCGGCGACGACGGCGACGACCGGCTCGCCGATGTGGCGGACGCGGCCGACCGCGAGCGCGTAGTCCTTGATCTGGCTCCCGGGCGGCGTGGTCAGCTCGAAGAACGGGTCGGTCAGCTCGGCGACCTCGTCGGGGGTCAGCGTCCCGTAGACGCCGTCGAGCGCCTCCGCCGCCGAGACGTCGACGGAGACGATCCGCGCGTGCGCGTACGGGGCGCGCACGAAGTGGACGTAGCCCATCCCGTGGCGCTTGACGTCGTCGGCGAAGACACCCTGGCCCTGGACGAGCCGGCCGTCCTCCTTGCGCGGGATGCTCTTGCCGGAGGCGTACCCGACCTCCAGCTCGACGTGCTGTTCCTGTGCAGTTTCCGTCACGTTTCGGTGACGGGGGACAGTCCCCCGGACGCGGCCTGAACGGCCTTGACGATGTTGACGTAGCCGGTGCAGCGGCAGATGTTGCCCTGAATCGCGCGCCGGATCTCCTCCTCGCTCGGCTGCGGGGTGTGCGAGAGCAGGTACGTGGCGCTGAGCAGCATGCCGGGCGTGCAGTAGCCGCACTGGAGGCCGTGGTGCTCGTGGAAGGCCCGCTGGAGCGGGGTGAGCTCACCGTCGTCGCCGGCGAGGCCCTCGACGGTGGTGATCTCGGCGCCGTCGGCCTGCGGGGCGAGCAGCATGCAGCTCTTCACCGCGGTGCCGTCGAGCAGGACGGTGCAGGCGCCGCAGTTGCCCGTGTCGCAGCCGACGTGGGTGCCCGTGAGGTCGAGGTCGTCGCGGATGAAGTGGACGAGCAGCTTCCGCGCCTCGACCTCGCGCTCGTAGCGCTCGCCGTTGACGCTCACCGCGATCGTGTGGTCGCTCATGAGGCGTCCCTGACGGCCCGGGCCGCGAGCACGGCGGCGAGGTGGCGGCGGTAGTCGGCCGAGGCGTGGACGTCGCTGGGCGGATCGAGGCCGGCGGCGCCGACCGCGTCCTCGACGGCGGTCTCGTCCGCGCTCGCGGTGACGATCACCGGCGTGGCGGCGACGCAGCCGATCGCGATCCGCGCGTTGCCCGCCGAGACGGTGGCGGCGACGCTGACGATTCCGGTTCCGTCTCGGCCGAGCGTCGCGCTCGCCCAGCCGTCGCGGGCGTCGCCCTTGGCCGGGATGCGCACGGCGGTGAGCAGCTCGCCGGGATGCACGGCGGTGGCGAACACCCCCTCGAAGAACTCGTCGGTGGAGACGGTGCGCTCCCCGTCCGCGCTGCGGATCACCAGCTCCGCCCCGAGCGCCGCGAGCAGCGGCGGGAAGTGGTTCGTCGGATCGCTGGAGCAGATGTTCCCGCCGATCGTCCCCCGGTTCCGCACCTGGACGTCGGCGATCGTCCGCGCGACCTCGGCGAGGATCGGCCGCGCGGCCGCCACCTCCGGCGAGTCGACGATCGCGGCGTACGTCGTCATCGCCCCGATCTCCAGCGCGCCGCCGTTGCTCGAGATCCCGCGCAGCGCGTCGATCCGGTTCAGGTCGACCACGAGCTCGGGGGCGGCGACGCGCGTCTTCATCACGTTCACGAGGCTCTGCCCGCCGGCGAGCGCGCGGGCGTCCTCTCGCGCGGCGAGGAGCTTCACCGCCTCGTCGACCGAGTCGGGACGTGCGTAGTCGAGCTCTCGCAGCAGCATCGGCCTACTCTAACTGGGCGTGCGCCGACGGTCGGCGGCTACGCCGACGGCGCCGTTCGCACGGCGATCCGGCCTCAGTTGCAGGTCACGCAGCCGACTCGACCCGCCGCGCAACCCCACTCCTCGAACGCCGAGGCGGCGGCGCCGAGCCCGCCGACGAGGCGAAACCCGAGCAGGACGGCAAGGTCGACCGCTGCGATCACGATCCACACTGTCATGGCGTTTGCAACGACCGGCCGGCCGGACCTCTTCCCGCTCCGTCAGGCCAGCAGCTGCCGGTGAGAGGCGAGCGCCGCGAGCACCGCGTCGACGTCGTCCTCGACGTTGTAGAGGTGCAGCGAGATGCGCAGGTTCGCGTCGCGCTCGGAGCACGTGATCCGCTCGGCGGCGAGGGCGGCGACCAGCGCGTTCACGTCGGTGGAGCGGACGCAGACGAGCGGGCCGCGGCGCGCCGGATCGCGCGGAGTGGCGACGGTCGCGCCCAGCTCCTCGAGACCGTCGATCAGGCGGGTGGCGAGCCCGGCGACGTGCTCCTCGATCGCGCCGGTGCCGGCCTCCTCGACCAGCGACATGCCGGCGAGGCCGGCGTAGATGTTGGGGACCGGCGGCGTGCCCGCGTCGAAGCGGCGCGCGTCGGCGGCGGGCGAGTAGTCGGAGATGTCCATCCGGAAGATGTCCTCGTCCGCGAACCAGCCGGTCTGCGTCGGGAGCAGCGCCGGCAGGAGGCCCGGGCGAACGTAGAGAAAGCCGAGCCCCGACGAGCCGAGCAGGTACTTGACCGTGCCGCCCGTGGCGAAGTCGACGCCGAGCGCGTGGGCGTCGAAGTCGATCGCGCCCACCGCCTGGTACGAGTCGGCGAGGCAGAGTGCGCCCTGGTCGTGCGCGAGCCGGGCGATCTCCGCGACGTCGTGGCGGTGGCCAGTGCGGTAGGAGACGGTCGTGCAGCAGACGAGCGCCGTGCGCTCGTCGATCGCCTCGGCGAAGCGCTCGGCCGGGATCGAGCCGTCGGCTTCCGGCGTGACGTGCACGACCTCGGCGCCGCGCAGCTCCTGCGCGTGGGCGATCTGGCCGACCGTCGGGAACTCGTACTCGCTGATCACGATCCGCGGGCGCGCGCGGAGGTCGAGCGCGCTGACGATGCCGGAGACGCCCTGGGTGACGGAGGTGGTGACCGCGACCTCGGCGGGCCCGGCGTGCAGCAGCCGCGCGAACGCCGCCCGCGCCGCCTCGGCGCGCTCCACCCAGTGCGCCCACTCGGCGCCGTTCTCGTCCCAGCCGGCCAGGTACTCCTCGTACGCCGCCCGCACGCGGTGCGAGAGCGCCCCCTGCGAGCAGGAGTTCAGGTAGGTCGTGTGCGCGAGGATCGGAAACTCGGAGCGGATCCCGGCGCCGAGCCTGGAGGACGTGACCGCCACGTTCTCATAGTAGGGACTGTCCCCGGGATGCCACAGGACCGCAACGCGCTCGGCTTCTGCAGGGACAGACCCCTGCGGGGTCTGTCCCTTCTAAGCTCCGCCAACAGACTCGAAGGAGGCCCGCAATGCTGTTCCACGTCAGCTGGAAGTTCATCGACACCACCGAAGAGGGTCAGAAGCGGTCCCTCTCGGTCTTCTCGCAGTGGCAGCCGCCGGACGGCGCCGACTTCAGCAAGGGCTTCTACGGGTTCGCGGACGGGAGCGGCGGCGTCGCCATCGTGGAGGTCGACAGCGCCGCCACTCTCGCGCGCACGATCGACCCGTGGACGCCGTGGCTGCGCTTCGAGGCGACTCCGATCCTCCCGATCGAGGAGTCGTCGCAGCTCGCGGGCGAGGCGGTCGCCTATCGCGACTCCGTCTGAGGGTCAGACCCCGCAGGGTCTGGCCCTGCAGGCTGGGCTCGCTGCGACCTCGGCAGGGACAGACCCCTTCGGGGTCAGTCCCTACTAGCGGCCGACGTACGCCTTCCGCAGGTCCTCGTGCTCGAGCAGCTCCGACGCCTTGCCCCTTCAGGACGAGCCGGCCGGTGGAGAGCACGTAAACGCGATCCGCGATCGAGCGACACGTTGTGGAGAGCGCGTTACGGTTCTGTAGGGGGGTCTGACCCCGCATGGAACCGCGACGAGGAGCCCACAGGCTCGACGCCGCACCGATCCAAGGGTCTGTGGACGAATCGGCACGGTTCCAGCGTGGGTCTGACCCCGGGTCGTCCATCTCGGACTCGTCGGAAATCGCCTGGAGAGTGCACAGGCCTCGCCGACAACGACGAGCCCGTCGATCGAGAAGTCCTCGCAGCTCGCGAGCGAGACCGTTGCCTTCCGCGACTCCGTCTGAGGGTCAGACCCCACACGGGTCTGACCCTGCAGGCTGGGCTCGCCGCGACCTCGGCAGGAACAGACTCCACAGGGTCTGACCCTGCAGGCTGGGCTCGCTGCGACCTCTGGGGGGAGACCCTTCGGGGTCAGTCCCCGGTCAGCGACCCAGGTACGCCTTCCGCAGGTCCTCGTGCTCGAGCAGCTCCGACGCCTTGCCCTCCAGCACCAGCCGGCCGGTGGAGAGCACGTAGCCGCGGTCGGCAATCGAGAGCGATACGTTCGCGTTCTGCTCGACGACGAGGACGGCGACGCCGGCCTCGTGCACCTGCTTGATGATCTGGAAGCTGCGCTCGACGAGGATCGGCGCGAGCCCCATCGACGGCTCGTCCATCAGCATCAGCTTCGGCCGGGACATCAGCGCCCGCGCCATCGCCACCATCTGCTGCTCGCCGCCGGACAGCGTCCCCGCCAGCTGCGCCCGCCGCTCGTACAGCAGGGGGAAGAGCGTGTAGACGCGCTCGTAGTCCTCGGGCTCGCCGCCGCCGGTCAGGTACGCGCCCATCTGGAGGTTCTCGAGCACCGTCATCGGCCCGAACAGCCGCCGGTTCTCGGGCACGATCGCCATGCCTTTGCCGATGCGGTAGCTGGTCGGGCGGCCGGTCACGTCCTCGCCCGCGAAGCTGACCCGCCCCGACCGCGGCTTGACGATCCCGAGCACCGTCTTCAGCGTGGTCGACTTCCCCGAGGCGTTGCCGCCGAGCAGGCAGACGAGCTCGCCCGGCCGCACGACCAGCGACAGCCCCTGGAGGATGTGGATCGGCCCGTAGTAGGTGTCGACCGTGTCCAGCTCGAGCAGCGGCGTTCCGTTCTCGGTCATCCGGCCCCCGCCTGCGAGGCCGCCGGGCGACCCAGGTACGCCTCGACCACCTGCGGGTTCGTCGCCACCTGGTCGAACGAGCCCTCGGCGATCTTGACGCCGTGGTCGAGCGCGACCACGCGGTCCGAGATGCCCTCGACCACGTGCATGTCGTGCTCGATCACGAGCACGGTGTAGCCGCCGTCCGTGCGGAGCTTCCCGATCAGCTCGGTGATCTCGTGCGTCTCGACGGGATTCATCCCGGCTGCGGGCTCGTCGAGCAGGAGCAGCCTCGGATTGGTCGCCGTCGCCCGGGCGATCTCCAGCCGCCTGCGGTTCGCGTACGAGAGCGAGTACGCCGGCTGGTTCCAGCGGTAGCCCATCAGCCGCTGGCCGAAGAAGGACAGCCGTTCCTCGGCGAGCGCGGCGATCTCCTTCTCCTCGCGCCGCATGCCGGGCGTCCGCAAGATCGACCGCACGACGCCGGCCCGCGTGTGCCCGTAGGCGGCCGCCATCACGTTCTCCTTGACGGTCATGTTCAGGAACAGCCGCAGGTTCTGGAACGTCCGGGCGATGCCCCGCTGGTTGATCCGGTACGGGGCCAGCCCGGCGATCGAGGCGTCCTCGAAGCGGATGTCGCCCTCGTCGGGCCGGTAGACGCCGGTGATCAGGTTGAAGAGCGTCGTCTTGCCGGCGCCGTTCGGGCCGATGACGCTGACGACCTCGTTCTCGTCGACCTGGAGGTCGAGCCCGGAGATCACCTGCAACCCGCCGAACGCCTTGGAGACTCCGGTCAGTTCGAGTAGCGCGCTCATGATCGAGCCTCCCGACAGATCTTCGCCGCCGCGACCGACCTGGCGGGCGCGGCCCGGAAGCGCTTGCCGTGAGCGAGGTGGTGTTGGGGAGGGGGGACCACGGGGGGAACCGGCATGCCCGCGCAGCGGGCCGGTCGATGCAGCCCCCCACGGGGCTGCCGCTGGCAGCCCCGTGCGAGCGAGCTCGCGCGAAGCGCGGCGAGCGGCATCTAGACGACCTCCACCTTCGCCTGCCCGAAGAGCCCTTCGGGACGGACCGTCATCACCGCGATCAGGAGCACGCCGAACAGGACCGAGCGGGTGACGGCGGGGTTGAGGATGAGCAGGTTCTCCCAGACGAACGCCGTCAGGGTGAGCGTGGGGACGAGGACCATGATTCGCCACCAACCCTCGAGCTGGACGAGCACGATGATGCAGACGATCAGGAGCAGGTAGCCCCAGACGGCGACCCGGTGCGGGTTCTCCGGGATCAGCACCCAGTGCTCGATCACGTCCGTGAGGAAGCCGCCGGACGTCACCTGGCCCTTCGTGCCGTTCGTCCACACGGCGCCGACGATCTCGCGGATGACGAGGCCGAACGTCACGGCGCCGGCGAGTGCGGCGAGCCGCTTCGGCCAGGTCTTCATCGTCAGCAGCACCGCTGCGATCAGCACCAGGTAGAAGAGGACACGCTGCAGGGTCGGGGACGAGGTCGAGTCGAGCACCTGATTCGACGCGATGATCACGATCGCGCCGACGACCATCCCGGCCAGGCTGCCGGTGCCCCCGAGGATCACGACGGCGTAGATGAGGATCAGCACGGCGGTGCCGAAGTTCTGCGGGAACGCGCCGGTCTGGACGGCCGCGAAGATGCTTCCCGCCAGGCCCGCGATCCCGGCGCCGAAGCTGAACGCCATGATCTTCAGCCGGTTGACGGGGATGCCCATCAGCTCCGAGGCGAGCGGATCCTCGCGCGAGGCCTTCCAGGCCCGCCCTGTTCGCGACTCGCTCAGGAAGTGGAGCACGATCAGCATCAGCACGACGACGCCGAGCAGGAACCAGTAGTAGCCGCGGGTCGTGTCGATCACGAGGTGGCCGCCGAAGAACCTCAGCGGGTCGACGTTGGCCAGGCCGTTGGAGCCGTTCGTGATCCCGTACGGGTCGGTCGCGTTCGTGAAGACGACGAAGGCCTGGCCGAAGAACAACGTGACGATCGCGAGGTAGTCGCCGAGCAGCCGGCGCGACGACGAGCCGAGGAAGAGCCCGAGCAATGCGCAGATCGCGACGCACAGCGGAATCGAGTACTGGGCGTCCCAGTGGTGCGTATACGTGTGACCTTTCTCGCTGTGCGTCCCGGAGAGGAAGGCGTAGATGTAGGCGCCGAAGCCGAAGAAGGCGACGTACCCGAGGTCGAGCAGTCCTGCGAACCCGACGACCACGTTCAGCCCGAGCGCGAGCAGCGCGTAGATCAGGATGAAGATGCCGTAGTTGAAGAGGTTGCCCTGGCTGATCCCGAGGAACGGAACGGCGATCGCCGGCGTGAGCAGCGCCAGCTTCCCCGCCGGCGGGAGCATGCGCCAGAGCCGGACGATCCGCCCGGTGACGCCCCCGTGTGCCTCCCGGCGCTCGTCGGCCTGGGCGACCCACTGGTCGACCCCGATCGGGCCTGCCTCTTCGGCGGGCGCTCCGGGTGTCTGCGGTTCCGAGCCCATCGACTACACCTTCTGGAGCGCGGGCGTGCCCAGGAGCCCGCTCGGACGGACGAGCATGATCCCGATCAGGATCCCGAACACGACCACGTCGGCGACGTTGCCGTTCAGGTAGCCCTTCGCCCACGACTCGACCAGGCCGACGAGCAGGCCGCCGAGCATCGCTCCGGGGATGCTGCCGATGCCGCCGACGACGGCGGCCGTGAAGCCCTTCAGGCCCGCCAGGAATCCCATCAGGTGGTAGATCTGGCTGTAGAGCAGGCCGAACATCACCCCGGCGGCGCCGGCGAGGGCGGAGCCGATGAAGAACGTTCCCGCGATCACTCGGTCGGGGTCGATGCCCATCATCGCCGCCGCCTCCCGGTCGAACGAGACCGCTCGCATCGCCCTCCCGAGCTGCGTCCAGCGCACGAGCGCCACGAGCCCGATCATCAGCGCGACCGCGCTGACGATCACCGTCAGCCCGAGGTACTGGACGAAGACGCCGTTGTCGCCGCCGATGTGGATGCCGTTGTACGAGACCAGGTCGAAGCCGTTGTAGGTCCTGAACTTCGAGCCGAAGAGGAGCAGCATCGAGTTCTCGAGGAAGAACGCGACGCCGAGCGCCGTGATCAGCGGCGCGATCCGCGGCGCGTTCCGCAGCGGCCTGTAGGCGAAGCGCTCGATCGCGACCCCGAGGAATCCGGAGCCGGCCATCGCGGCGGCGAACATGCAGAGCACGATCAGCGCGCCGCCCCCTCCCGCCGGGACCGCCGGGCTGAACGCCCCGCCGATCCAGTTCAGGATGCCGAGCGCGATGAACGCACCGACCATGAACACGTCGCCGTGGGCGAAGTTGAGCAGCTTCAGGATCCCGTAGACCATCGTGTAGCCGAGCGCGATCAGCGCGTAGACGCTTCCGAGGATGATCCCGTTGACCGTGAGCTGGAAGTAGAAGGTCCAGCCCTGGGTGGGCGAGAGGTAGACGGCGTAGAGCGTCCAGCAGAGGAGGATGATTCCCAGCCCGCCGAGGTTGACGAGCTGGTGCCGGAGGTTCTGGCTCATTCCCACGCGCGAGACCTTTTCACAGAAGACGTGCGGCCCATCA
>DATBLE010000023.1:0-21210 GCA_036555585.1 Gaiellaceae bacterium | reverse complement strand
AAGGAATTGCGCTACCGGAGCAGCCCCCACCCGACTGATCGCCGCAAACACGGCGCCATGGAGAAATGAGCGACGCTCAAACCACCCACCACGACAGAGCACCACCCGCCCTTGACAGCCAGCCCTCCTTCATGGAGAGGGGGATCGCGGGGGAACCAGGGGTTCCCACGCGGCTAATCGCCCCAGTCGAAGTCCCTCGACCGGCCCCACAGGCTCTGTTCGGTCTCGACGTGCTCGAGCGTCTCCTCGCCCGGCCAGGGATGCAGCGTCGCTCCTGCCACCTCGACGACCGGCTCGACTCCGTCCATCGTCTCTTCCAGCCGGGCCTGCTCTTCCGACTTGAAGAGCGGATGGTTGTCGAACGGATCCTCGAGCTCGTAGCTCGAGAGCGGCATGTCACCTTCGAGCTCGGAGTTGCGGCGCTTGAGCTCGAGATGCTCCTGGATCACCTGACTGAAAAGCGACGTCGTCTCGACCGGCATACGAACCTCCGTGGGGGGACTCGATGTTCGGTGCGGGATTGTAACGGAATTGTTTAGGGGCGACGGAGTCAAGAGTAGGCGCGATGGCGGATGGACGGGGCCGTGTGTTTGGATGCAGGTGTGCCGAGATTGAGTCGAACCGGAGGCGTCGTCGGCCTCGCGCTCGCGGCCCACGACGTCTGGCTTCGCCTTTCGCCGCGGCAGCGCCAGGCCCTGCTCGCACACGCGAGACGGTACGGGCCGCTGATCGCGGCCCGGGTCCTGCGCACGGCGCAGGCCGCAGCAGCGTCGCGTTCGCGCAGACCCTAGCCGGGGCAGCGTCCTAGCCGAGCGCCTGCCGGGCGATCCGGTCCTGCTCGCGCAGGTGGGCGGTCGGGTACCCCTCGCTCGGGCTCGCGCGCCACGGCCGGCCGACGTAGCGAAGCGGGACGCCGTCCGGGAGCGCCTCTTCGAGGCGGTGACGGATCGACCGCCACGCACCCATGTTCTGCGGTTCCTCCTGGGCCCAGACGACCTCGTGCAGGCTCGGATGGGAGGACACGAGCGCGGCGAGCTCGGCCTTCGGGAACGGGTACAGCTGCTCGATCCGGGCGACGGCGACGGTGTCGGCGGCTGCGCGGAGCTCGTGTCCGGCGAGGTCGTAGTAGACCTTGCCCGAGCAGAGGACGAGCCGCCGCGTACGGTCGCGTTCGACGCTTGCATCGCCGATCACGGGCCGAAACGAGCCTTCCGAGAGGTCGGCGAGCGTCGAGGCGGCCTCGCGCAGGCGTAGGAGCCCCTTCGGGGTCATCACCACGAGCGGCCGCGCGACGGGATCGAGAGCCTGCCTGCGCAGCAGGTGGAAGAACTGGGCAGCCGTGGACGGGTTGGCGACGCGGATGTTGTCCTCCGCCGTCGACTGGAGGAAGCGCTCGAGCCGGGCGCTCGAGTGCTCCGGGCCGTTCCCCTCGTAGCCGTGGGGGAGGAGCAGCACGAGCCGGAGCGTCTCGCTCCACTTCGACAGTCCCGCGACCACGAACTGGTCGAGGATGATCTGCGCTCCGTTGACGAAGTCGCCGAACTGCGCCTCCCACAGCACCAGCGTCTCGGGCGCGGCGATCGAGTAGCCGTACTCGAAGCCGACGGCCGCGTACTCCGACAGCGGCGAGTTGTGCACCTCGAACGACGCGGTCGCCGCCTCCAGATGCTGCATCGGCGTGTACCGCTCGCCCGTGTTCGCGTCGTGCAGGACGAGGTGCCGGTGCGAGAAGGTGCCGCGCTCGCTGTCCTGCCCCGTGAGCCTGATCGGGATGCCCTCGACGAGCAGGCTGGCAAACGCGAGCGACTCGGCCTGGCCCCAGTCGATCCCGCCCTCGTCGAGCGCAGCCGTTCGGCGTTCCAGCTGCCGGGCCAGCTTCGGGTGCACGGTGAAGTGCTCGGGAACGGCGAGGAGCTCGCCCTCCAGCTCGCGCAGGCGGTCGGCGGCGATCGCCGTGACGATGCCGGTCGACGCAGCCGCCGTCGGGCGGGGCGGCGGAGGCTCGCCGGGTTGCTCGTGGCCGAACGTCTCCCTCAGTCGCTCGTGAGCGGCTCTCAGCATCTGCTCGACGCGGCTCTCGAGCGACGCAGCGGCGCCGGCGTCGATCACGCCCTCTTCGACCAGCCGGCCGGCGAATTGCTCGCGCACCGTCGGATGAGCGGCGATGCGCTGAGCCATCAGCGGCTGCGTGTAGGCCGGCTCGTCCTGCTCGTTGTGGCCGAATCGCCGGTAGCCGACCAGGTCGACGACGACGTCGTGGCCGAATCGGCTGCGGAAGGCGAGCGCCAGCCTGATTGCCGAGATTGCCGCCTCGGGGTCGTCGGCGTTCACATGGATGATCGGGACGTCGAAGCCTTTCGCCAGGTCGCTCGAGTACCGGGTCGAACGCCCTTCGGCCGGGTCGGTGGTGAAGCCGATCTGGTTGTTGGCGATCAGGTGGAGGGTCCCTCCCGTCGAGTAGCCGGCGAGCCCCTCGATGTTGAGCGTCTCGGCCACCACGCCCTGGCCGGCGAACGACGCGTCGCCGTGGATCAGGATCGGCAGCGCGACGCCTGGATCGTGCACGCCGGCCCGAGTCGAGCGGTCGGTCTGCTCGGCTCGGGTGCGGCCCTCGACCACCGGATCGACCGCCTCGAGATGGCTTGGGTTTGCGCAGAGGGTGACCGTGATCTCTCCCGACGCGGTCTTGCGGACGCCTTCGGCGCCGAGGTGGTACTTGACGTCGCCGGAGCCGCCCTCGGGATCGGACACAACCGCTTCGATCGTCCGCTCGCCCTCGAACTCGCGCAGGATCGACTCGTACGGCTGGCCGATCGTGTGGGCGAGGACGCTGAGGCGGCCTCGATGCGCCATCCCGATCACGACCTCGTGGGCTCCGGCCTCGGCGGCGAGCGCGATCGACTCGTCGAGCATCGGCACCATCACGTCGAGCCCCTCGATCGAGAACTGCTTCTGGCCCAGGAAGGCTCGGCGGAGGTAGCGCTCGAAGCCCTCGACCTCGGTCAGGCGCTCGAGCAGCCGCCGCTTCTCGCCAGGCTCGAGGGGCCGGCGGAACCGCCCCGACTCGATCGCCTGGCGGAGCCAGACCCGGCGCTCGTGGTCGGAGATGTGCTCGATCTCGTACGCGATCGTGCCGCAATAGGTCTCGTCCAGGAGTGGCAGCGCGTCGGCGAGCGTCTCCGCCTGGACGGAGAGACGTAGCAGCGAGGCAGGGATGCGCGCCTGGAGCTCGGGGGTCAGCCTCGGGAAGAGTCGCTCCGGCTCGAGCGCCGGATCGCCGACGGGCTCGGAGCCGAGCGGATCGAGGCGAGCGGCGAGGTGGCCGTGCATGCGATACGCCTTCACGAGCGCAGTCGCGGCGGCGACGCCGCCCAGGAGCAAGTCGTCGATCGCCGGCGCCGTCGCGGCTGCGCCGTTGCCCTCCGCGGCGACGACCTGTGCGGACAGAGCGTGCTCGATCAGCCGGGCAAGACCCGGGAGCGCGGCGAGGGTGTCGCTCGCGTCCGTCTCGAAGAGCGCGCGCCACTCCGGCGGAACCGACTCGGGATTCTCGAGGTACTGCTCCAGGATCGTGCTCGCGTAGCCTGCGTTCAGCGCGTCGACATGCATCGGTTCCTCTTTGCTCTCGACTGCCTCATCCCTACCGGGGCCGTCGCGCGGGTCAGAACAGTGGCCGCTCGGTGACGACTGCGACGATCATCCCGACCAGCCAGCCCGCGGCGGCGATCCCGGTCGCGATGGCGGCCAGCTTGCGGTGACGACCGCCGATTCCGGCCGCGACGAGCGCGAGGATCACCGCGGCCACGCCGATGCGTACGGGCCGCATCCGGACGTCTTCTCCCCCGAGCGTCAGGTCGAGGTCGGTCGCTGCCAGGCACGCGAGGAAGATTGCCGACGCAGACATGAGGCCCGAGAGCGTGTCGAGCCGGTCTCGATTGACCGATGTCTCCGGGGTGCTCACCGCGGTTGCCCGGCCCGAGCGGCCTTCCGCCGGTATCCGCGCGCAGGCGTGCCGTGCGGGCCGCGGGCCGGCCGGCGGGGCCGCGTCGACGAGTAGCGCCAGGCCGACCGCGGCTCAGGATCGCTGGGCGCCGGCGCCAGTGCCGGCTCGAGCGGCCTCGGCTCGGCGCGAATCGCCCACCACACGACCAGGCAGAGGTAGATCACCGGGATCTTGAGGATGACGAGCATCCAGATCAGCTCCCAGGTCATCGACCCATTCTAGGCAATCTGCCCCGGTCCGCCGCCGCGCCGCCGTGGCTCGAACCCCTCGATCGCGCTCATCGCGAGTTGCCCGCGGGCCGATAGAGCTGAGCATGACTCGCGCGTTCGGCCTCATCGCGATCCTCGCCGCGCTCGCGATCGGCGCCTACCTCTACGCTGCGCAGACACGGACGGAGGGCCCGTCGGCGCCTGCGGTGACGAGCGCCGAGTCCCGAGCCGAGTCGACCGCGGCCGAGGCGAACTTCCGGGGCGTCGCCGCGTCGCTCCAGGCGTGGTTCGCCGAGAACGCGACCTACGCGGGCGCCACGCTGCCTCCGGGCTCGGGCGTGGTCCTCGTGCGGGCCGACCAGAGCGGGTACTGCCTCCAGACGACCGCGGGTGCCGCAGTCGAGCACGAGGTCGGCCCGGGCGGGCAGCCGCAGTCGGGCCCCTGCTGATCCCGGTCCGGGCTCACCCGACGTCAGCCATATCGCTTCCCTTCGTCTCGTCGGTATCCCCACGCCGCTAGCGCCCCGAACGCAGCGGCCCACGCCAGCAGAAGCAACCAGTCCCGCGGCCGCCAGAGATGGCCGTCGGCCGCGCCCCACAGCACGTTGCCGAACCGGCGAGTGGGGACCACCTCCGAGACGGGGCTGACGCTCCCCGGCAGGTGCTTCGGCGTCGTCCAGAGCCCGCCGACGAAGGCGAGCACCAGGTAGAGGATGTTCGCCAGCGGAAGCGCGCCGCGCGGCGTCGCCCAGTAGCCGAGCGCGATGCCGAGGAGCGCGAATGGAACCGCACCGAGCGCGAGGGCCGTGCCCAGGGCCACCCAGCGACGCGGCGAGAGGTGCGCGTCGGTGGTGGCGACGGCCGTGACCGCGACCAGCCCGGCGGACGCAAGCCCGAACAACAGGCCGGACAGGAGGCGGGCAGCCAGCCGTACGCCGACCGGCGCCGGCAGCGTGCGCAGGAATCGCTCCCAGGGCGAATCGCGCTCGGCGGCGATGCCGACGCCGAACTGGAAGAAGGTGACGCCGAGGATCGCGAAGCCGGCGAAGGACGCCAGGTACGGCGTGGCGTCGCCGTCCTCTCGCGAGGCCACGAACAGCAGGAAGAAGAGCGCCGGGAAGGCGAGCGTCGGCACGCTGAAGGTCGGATACCGAAGCAGCTCGAGCGTCAGCGACCGCGCGTGGACGAGCGTCAGTCTCACTCGGCGCCCTGCGTGAGCGTCAGGAATGCGTCCTCAAGCGTCCCGTGCGCGGTCGCGAGCTGCCGCGGCGACCCCTCGGCAGCGATCCGGCCGTCGGAGAGCAGTACGATGCGCGATGCGAGCGCCTCCGCCTCCTCGAGGTAGTGGGTCGTCATCAGGATCGTCCCACCACCGGCGGCGTATGCCTGCAGCTCGGCCCACACTGCCCGTCGCGCCTCCACGTCGAGACTGGTTGTCGGCTCGTCGAGGAACACGGCGAGCGGCTGACCGGCGAACGCCAGGGCAATCGACAGGCGCCGCCGCTCCCCGCCCGAGAGGCCGCCCGCCTGGCGGCGCGCAACGTCGGTCAGCCCGAACCGGGCGAGCAGCCCCGCCCGGGCGGCCGGGCTGGCGAAGTGGGCCCGGACGAGATCGACGATCTCGCAGACCCGCAACGTGGCCGGAAAGCTCGTCTCCTGGGGCGTGACCCCGACGGCCATTCGCGAGGCGGGGCGGCGGGGATCGGACCCGCAGAGCTCGGCCGTGCCGGCATCCGCCCGGCGAAGTCCGAGCATCAGCGAGAGAGCGGTTGTCTTGCCGGCGCCGTTAGGCCCGAGCAGAGCGAGGGTCTCGCCGGTCCGAAGCTCGAGGTCGACGGCGTCGAGCGCGATTGCGCTGCCGAAGCGCTTGGTCGCGCTCCGGAGGGCCGCGGTGATCATGGACTTCGCACCCGTGCTCGTTCCGCGTGCACGGCCCAGTCGACGAGCAGGTTGTAGAGCGCATGGCCGATCATCGCGGCTACGAGCCCGCCGGCGAGGAACACGCCTCCGAACGCGGCACCGGTGACGAGGTGGACGGCAGAGCGTGCGCGGAGCGAGGACCAGTGCCAGGCCGCGAACGCCGCAGAGGACGCGGCGAGGGCCGGCCACGGCCCGATGACGACCATGAGCCCGCCGAGGACGATTCCTCTCCAGGCCACCTCCTCGATGACTGCAGCTGCCCCGAGGGCACACCAGCGGACGATCATCGCTCCCCCGAGGGGTCGCGGGAGCGCGCGCGGGAAGCGCCCTCCTGTGAGCACCAGGAAGGTCGCCGCGGCGGTCACCGGTCCGAGCGCCAACCGGGGAGACGCAAGATCGACGATCACGAGGGCCCCGGGCCGAGCGCGATCGCGTAGAGCGTGGACTCGTTGACGCCGTCGAGGCCGAGGAACTCGTCTGTCCGGCGGTCGTAGAAGGCCCCGAGGGGAACAGCGGCCAGCTCGAGGGCGGTCGCAGCCAGCACGATGTTCTGAGCGACGTGGCCCGCTTCCAGAAGGGCGAAGCGATAGCCACGGAGGCCGTACTTGAACCGTGTGCGCCCGAAGATCGCGGCAACGAAGAGGGCGACCGCACACGTGGAGACGACCTCCGGGTAGGTCGAGAGCCTCGCCAGCTCCTCCGCCTCCAGAGCTGGACGCACGACCTCGAGCCCCGGTGCCAACGGATCGAAGTGGTACACGCCGGGCTCCAGCCCTCCGACCCGGAGCACGGCCGCGTACAGCTCCAGCGGATAGAGCGCCCCGCCTGAAGGCACCGACCGGAACGAGAGCGAAGGACGGCCGTCCTGCGACTGGGCGACGCCGGTGACGCCGTAGCCGGCGTTCAAGAACGCGGCCAGGGCCTCGGCTGCGATCGGCCCGGGCGCGAACGTGCGCTGCGAGCGCCGGCGCACGATCACCTCGCCGAGCGGCCGCTCGAGCGGAGCGGGCGCCGGGATCCGGATCCGGGCGCCGCCGTGACGCTTCACCGCCCGGATCGAGCTGAGCTGGAGCTCGGGGCTCGCCTCGAGCCGGCGGACTCCTTCCATCTGCCGCCCGATCTGCATCGGCCCGAGCTTGGAGGCCTCGTGGTATGCCTCGGCGACGTCGTCGACGTCGGCTGGTCGCCCGTAGACGTACTCGAGCCAGCGTACGGTCTGACGACTCGCGACGGTGCTCACGGAAACGGATGGGGATCGGGGTTCAGGTCGCCGACCGCCAGCGGCGCTGCTACGAGGCCGGCCTCGTAGGCCGCCTCGTACAGACGCGAGCCGCCGAGGAAGCGCGCCTGTTCGACGACGTCCAGCTGGCAGAGCTCGGGCGCGATCACCCTGGCCACCCGGAACCCCGCACTGCGAACGTCCGGGCTCGTCACGTCGACTGCATAGGCGGACACCCGATGCTGTGCAAGCCGGTCGCACGCGGCCTCGATGCGCTCCAGGACGTTGGCACCCTCGAGCGGAGCGATGTCGCGGGTGTCGCGACGCTCGGGAGATGTGTCGAGGAACGCTGCGCGCGCTGCCCGCTCGGGATGCGCGTAGAACATCGTGTGACCGTTGAAGCTCCGGATCTCCGCCGCAGGCTGCTCGACATCCTCCGGCCGCTCGAGAGCGCGGTCACGGACCCAGCGCTGGACGGCGAAGGCTTCCGCCAGCGCCTTGCGCCACGCGACGTCGACGGTCGAGGCGCTCGCCGCCCCTACGCCGAGCGCGCCGAGCACCCCCGGGGGTCCATGCACGACACCGAGGACGGTCGGGATTCCGAAGAAGACGCTCAGGTCGACGGCGGAGTACCGCAGACCGGTCGGCGCGAAGTAGCGCTGGTCGATGCGGACGAGCTCGGGATGGCGGCTCCAGTCGAGCAGGGGGAGCGAGAGCCGGCTGTACCACGCCACCATCACGGCGTCGCGCTCGATCTGCTCGAGGAGGCCGGCCAGGACCGCTTCCTCGAGCGAGGGGGCGCAGGCAAGGCCGTTGCTCGTCGTATAGGCAAGCTGCGGCTCCGGGTCGATCCGTCGCCAGGCCAGGAAGACCAGCTGCGCCGGGAGATACGCGAGCGTGCCGCCGGGCAGGGAGAACCCGTCTATCCAGCTGACGACCGTGTCCCGGCGGAAGGGTTGGAACGGAAAGGCAGCCTCGTCGAGCTGGATCTCGTCGAAGAGGGCAAACCGCTCGGGGTCGACGGAACCGGGCAGCTGGTCGGCCCGCGCGACGACCAGGCGGTCGAGAGGGACGAAAGCCGCGGAGTAGCGCTCGAGCGCCTCTCCGATCGAGGCCGCCTCTGCGGCCGCTCGCAGCGGGTGGTCGCTGCTCGTGTGCTCCTCGATGGCCCCGCCCACCGTCGGCCGGCCGTCGGCGAGCTGGCACGCGATGCTGACCAGTCGATGCTCATCGGGCACGGTGAGCGTCTCCGCGCTGCCGTGGACGATGCCGGCGAACGGCGAGACGAACGTTCGCAGCTGCGGTAACACCGACGCCGCAGGAGTCGCCTGAACCGGTCTGAGCTCAACCGCAGACAGCAAGCTGCTCCTTGTGCCATGGCAGGGGCGCTGCGACGTCGGCGAGGCCCGAGCAGGCGGGACAGCGGGGCACGCGATGAACGTGATGCACGCTGACCGCGAGCATGGGCGCAAGCTCGACCGCATAGAAGGCCGACGGCACGTAGTGGTCCCGGAGGAGGAGCCATTCGAGCGCCAGGGTCGTCGCGAGCCCGGCGACGAGCGCCTCCAGCGCAGGGGCGGCCGGATAGCGAGCGGGCGTCGCCTCGACGACCGCGAGCTCCTCGGCTCCGTCGAGGTTGGCGAGACGACGGAGCCGGAAACACTCGAAGCAGCACGTCTCGTCCGGCAGATAGAGCGGGCCGACCGAGGCATAGCGTCCGTCGAAAGGAAGCACTTGCAACCATGCCTGCCCCGCGTCCAGCGCCTGGCGGTTCCAGCCGGCCACCGCCGGCAGCTGCGCCGGACACGGGACGCACACGACGAGATCGACGCCGGGCGAGACGCTGTCGTCGCGCACGACCCGGATACCGCTCTGGGCGAGCAAACGGCCGATCTCGACCGCGGCCGGGCCGCTGCCGACGACGGCAACGGCCCGGGAGCCGAGAGACACGATCGCCTCGCGAGGCGTGATCGCGCCGGGACGCAGCGAGGCGAGAAGCTCCGCGGTCGCCGAGAGCGGCGCAGGAACGTCGTCAGCCGGCGGCGGGCCCTCCAGCAGGAGGTCGTGCTCGGCCAGACGTTCGAGCGCGGCTTCGATTGCGGGCCGGGCAGGCGGGCCGAGCTGCTCGACGATCTCGTCGAGAGTCCGCGTGCCGTCGAGGAGCGGCAGCAGGACGGGCATGAGCACCGCGCCGGCCCGGCCCGCAAGGCAGATGATGCGCTGCCCGTACTCGAGCACGACCTGGTCGTCGGTGGTCGCGACTCGCTGCCAGGGCGCGAGGTAGGGAAACGTCGGAATCACCGCCACTCGCGCCTTCCTGCTCGCACGGCTCGCTCCGCCTAGTTCCAGCAGCAGCAACAGCAACAGCCGACGCAGCTGCAGCCGCCGTCTCCGTTGTTCGCCGCGTAGAGCGCGAGTCGGTAGCCCTTCTCGTGCACGGCGAGGTCGAGCAGCTCATCGGTGAGCTTGGTGAACATGTGGCCTCCTTGGTCCGTTGTCATCGATGACAACCGTACCGCGGATCCCGTGACCGGTCCGTGGCGCCTCCGTGACGGAAGTGCAACGACTGACGTTCTAGCGCGGCCGGCAGACGGTCGCTATTGGCCGTTTTGGCCAGGTGTGAGTCGAATCCGATCCGTCGCGGACCACACCGGCGGCTCGAAGCCCGGCTCGAGCCCGGGATCGGGCACCGGGTCGCCGGCGACCAGCGCGAGCGGGATCACGCCGGCCCAGACGGGCCAGCGGTAGTCGTCCTCGTCGTCCTTCGGCGGTCCGGCTCGGACCTTGGCCGACGCCTCCTCGAGCGGCATCCTCAGGATGGAGGTCGCCTTGAGCTCGGTGGCCGTCGGCGCCCGGACGTCCGCCCACCTACCGGGCAGCAGACGGGCGCTGAATGCCTCCAGCGCCCGCAGCTTCTCGCCGGCATCGGCGACCGCGACGGCGCGGCCGAGGACGACCACAGAGCGGTAGTTGATCGAATGGTTGAAGATCGAGCGCGCGAGCACGATCCCGTCGACGAGCGTGACGGTCAGGCAGGCGTCGACGCCGGCGTGGAGCGTCCGCAGCATGCGACTCGCCGACGAACCGTGGAGGTAGACCTCGTCGCCGATCCGCGCGAACAGCGTCGGGATCACGTAGGGCTGGCCCTCGGCCGCGAACCCGAGGTGGCAGACCAGCCCCTCGTCGAGGATCGCGTCGATCGTCGCGCGATGGTAGACGCCCCGCTGAGGCTCCCGCCGGACGCGGGTGCGATCGGATGCCGGCCCTCCGGCCATCTGCGCAGCCTACGGGTTAGGGTCGGCGGTTCCGGGAAAGGACGTGCTTCATGCCTCGCTCGATCTGGTCCGGAACGATCTCGTTCGGGCTCGTCTCGATCCCCGTGCGCATGGTCGGCGCGGTTTCCGAGCATCGCCTCCACTTCAACCTGCTGCACCGCAAGGACTCCGCTCCGATCGGCTACGAGAAGGTCTGCAAGCAGGAGGGCAAGCCGGTACCGGACGACGAGATCGTCAGGGCCTACGAGGTGGCCAAGGGCACCTTCGTCGAGCTGGACGACGAGGACTTCGAGGCCGCACGGGCCGACGGCTACCACACGTTCGACATCTCCGACTTCGTCCAGGTCGACGAGATCGACCCGATCTACTTCGAGCGCAGCTATTACCTCGTCCCGCAGGACGGCGGCGAGAAGGTGTACACGTTGCTCGCGCGGGCGATGGAGGAGGCAGGCCTCGCCGCGGTGGGGACCTTCGTCATGCGGGAGCGCGAGCACCTCGGGTGCCTGCGCGTCCGCGAGCGGGTGATCACGCTCGAGCGGATGTACTTCGCCGACGAGATCCGCCCGCCCGACGAGCTCAGGCCGGAGCGCGCCCGCCTGACCAAGCAGGAACTGGAGATGGCGGCCGCGCTGATCGACCGGTTCAAAGGCTCGTTCGATCCCACGAAGTACTCCGACACGTACACCGACCGTCTGCGCGACGTCATCCGGCGGAAGCAGAAGGGCGAGACGGTGACGGTCGAGGAGCCCTCGGCCGAGGAAGAGACGCCGGACCTGATGGAAGCTCTGCGGGCGAGCATCGACGCGCACTCCCGGCCGCGCCGGAGGCCGGCTGCGCGCTCCGCGTCCGGATCGGGAAGACCGTCGCGCCGCCGGCCCTCCCGCTCTCGGCGCTGACGCGACCAGTGAGTGACGCCGCGTATTGCGGCGCGCCGGGCTCGTCTCGAATTACCGAGTCAATTAGCGCCTGCTTGTGCACGCAGAAACGAGCCGATTGCAGCGAGGAATGACTTCTCGCAAATTGGAGGCTTTCCGGAGCGTGTCCACGAATCTGCGGCCAAGGTTTGCTACGGTCACGCGCCATGACCTCGGGGTCGCCCGTCGAGGTCGCGGAGCCCATCAGCCCGGAGCTCGTGCTGGTGGCGCCGCCGGAGGCCGCCCGCATCGCCCGTGAGCGGCTCGGGGACGAGCCGCGCTCGGTTCTCTCGGAACCGATCTCCGCGGCACGCCCGGACGCGCTTCCGCCCGCCTCGCCCTCCCCTCCGGCGAGGCGGGCGCCGCGTCGATGGCTGCGCGTCGTGATCGCCGCTGCCGCGCTCGTGCTCGGCGCGCTCGCGGCCCTGCTCTTCCTCGCGAGAGGGGGCGGCGAGTCGGCGCCGGCCGCGGCCCGCTCGCTGGACGGAGCCGGCAACAACCTCGACCACCCCGACTGGGGAGAGATGGGGAAGCCCTACGTCCGCGTCGCGAAGCCGAACTACGCCGACCGGATCGGGCGAATGGTCAGCGGCCCGAGCCCGCGCTACATCAGCAATCGGATCTTCAACGACCTCGGCCAGAACGTCCTCTCCGAGCGCAACGTCTCGCAGTGGGGCTGGGTGTGGGGACAGTTCCTCGACCACACGTTCGGTCTGCGGAACGAGCGGCCGGGCGAGAGCGCCCCGATCCCGTTCGACGCCGGGGATCCCGACGAACGGTTCCGGGACGATCTCGGCAAGATCGACTTCTCCCGCACTCCCGCCACCCTCGGCACGGGCCGGACGGTTCCGAGGCAGGAAACGAACACGGTCCAGAGCTACATCGACGCCTTCGCGATCTACGGCGGGACGAGCTCGCGCCTCGAATGGCTTCGCAACGGCCCCGTCGACGGCACGCTGGCCGACAACGAGGCGACGCTGATGCTCCCGGGGGGATACCTGCCTCAGGCGAACGCGCGCGGCAACGCCGCCCAGGCGCCCGCGATGGACCTGATGGGCCCGATCGCGGGCCACCCCGCGAGCGCGGTCGTGTCGGGTGACGTCCGCGCGAACGAGAACATCGGCCTGACCGCGGTGCACACGCTCTTCGCCCGCGAGCACAACCGGATCGTCTCGCTGCTGCCGCGGTCGCTCCCGGAGGCGGCGAAGTTCGGAATCGCCAGGCGGGTCGTCGGCGCCGAGCAGCAATACATCACCTACCAGGAGTTCCTGCCCGCCCTGGGCATCCATCTGCCTCCGTACCGTGGCTACGACCCGACCGTCGACCCGTCGATCTCGAACGAGTTCGCCACGGTCGGCTACCGCGTCCACAGCATGGTGCACGGCGAGTTCGAGCCCGAGGTGCCGGCGAGCACGTACACCCGCCGGCAGCTCGACGCGTTCGGCGCCGGTGGTGTCGCGGTCGAGCGCGAGGGCGGCAAGGTCAAGCTCGTCGCGCCGCTCGGCCTCGCCTACGGCAACCCCAGCCTCCTGCAGTCGATCGGCCTCGGTCCCCTGCTCGAAGGGCTCGGCGACGAGCGGCAGTACCGAAACGACGAGCAGATCGACGACTCGATGCGCAGCGTCCTCTTCCAGATCCCGAAACCCGGGGCGCGCGACCCCACCAGCTGCGGGACGCCGATCGTCAGGCCCGGCTGCTTCTCGGTCGTCCAGGATCTCGGCGCGATCGACGTCCAGCGCGGGCGCGACCACGGTATGCCGTACTACAACCAGATGAGGATCGCCTACGGGCTGAAGCCCAAGCCCTCGTACGCGGCGATCACCGGCGAGACGGCGCGCTTCCCGCGGCGCGTCCTGTTCGGCGTGGGGCGGCCGATCGACAACCCCGCCAGCCTCGAGTTCACCCGGCTCCTCGACGCCGACGGCGACGTCGTGCCGCCTCATACCGACGAGGCGGCCGAGGACGTCGTCTCGGCCGAGCGGCGAACCTCTCTCGCCTCCCGGCTGAGGGCGATCTACGGGCCGGGCAACGTGAACAAGGTCGACGCGTTCGTCGGGATGCTGTCCGAGCCGCACGTTCCCGGCACCGAGTTCGGTGAGCTGCAGCTGGCGATGTGGCAGCGGCAGTTCGAGGCGCTCCGGGACGGCGACCGGTTCTTCTACCTGAACGACCCCGCGCTGGACCGGATCAGGGACCGCTACGGCACCGACTACAGGCAGACGCTGGCGCACGTGATCGAGCTGAACACGAACGCCACGGTCAGGTCGAACCCGTTCTTCGCTCCGGCGAGCTGAACGGAGCAGATCGGATGGAGCCGGCGGGGCTCGAACCCGCGGCCTCCAGAGTGCCACTCTGGCGCTCTCCCAGCTGAGCTACGGCCCCAAGCTGAGCCAGTGTAGCGCCGAACTCGTAGCCGCTCGCCCAGTTGATCCCGGCTTCCTGGTTGTTTCGGGTCGGTGCAAGGCGAAGCTGAATAGCTCGCCGTTGCGGGAATCGGTCGACGGGGAGGAAGTGGCAGCGGTCGATCTCGAGGCAATACGCAAGGAAGGCGTCGATCTCGTCAGGAGAGTACGCACGCTTGACGAATCCATCACGGGAGCGTCGACACGAGTACGACCGGACCGCGACTGCATCACCGTCGCGAACCGCCCACTTGCACTGGCCGCGAATGAATCGGCCGCCCAGTTCGAACACGAGGTCGTAGCGCAGCCCCTCGTTGATCGGCTTGCAGACAGGTATGCCCAACTTGATGGCAGCGGCGACGATCGCGGATTCAGCAATCGATCCCTTCTGGGAAGGGGTAAACACGCGGAAATCTTAGTTGTCGAACCGGACAACTAGGCCGAAACAGCCTCGACCGCAACGGACGGCACGTCGCCCCACAGGTCCTCGAGCGCGTAGTACGCCCGCGCCTCCGGAGTGAAGACATGCAGCACGACGTCGAGGTAGTCGGCCACGATCCACTTCGCCTCTCCGACGTCCGTGGTGGCCGGCAGCGTGCGCGACTCGGCCTTGAGGGTACGGTGCACCTCGTCGTAGATCGCCTTCGTCTGCCGCGGGTTCTGGCCCGTGCAGATGACGAAGTAGTCCGTGTAGGTGCACACCAGCGTCATGTCCAGGATGACGACGTCCTTGGCCAGCTTCTCCTGGGCGAGCCCGGCGATGCGGCGTGCTTGCTCGAGTGGTGTCAGTCAGCTCTCCGGTTCGTGACCGGGCCAGTCTAGCGGCGGTACAGCCCGAGCCGGGCGATCGCGTCGGCGACCGGGGGCGGAACCAGGCCGTCGATCGGCCGGCCGGCAGCGACGCGCTCCCGGAGCTCCCGCGACGACACCGCCAGCGGCTCGATCTCGAAGAACAGGACGCGGTCGGGCGGCGGCGAGGGCAGCGCGAAGCCCGGCCTCGTCGCGACGCCGAGCCGCGCGAGCCGGAGGACGGCCTCCGGCTCCTTCCAGCGCGCGAAGTCGAGGTACTCGTCGGCTCCGACCAGGAACACCGGGTCGTCCCAGGCTCCCTCGCGGAGCATGTCCACGGTGCGTGCGTGATGGTCGAGCACCACGCTCCGGCCCGGGAAGGCGAGCTGCGCGAGCTCGAGCCTCGCCTCCGCCGGCGCATGGACGTCCTTGTGGCCCGGATCCGCGACCACGACGACGACCACCTCGTCGAGCTCGAGCTCCCGCTCGGCGGCCTCGGCCAGGGCGACGTGCCCGACGTGCGGGGGGTCGAACGCACCGCCGAGCAGCCCGGTCACTCGAGCACCAGCGTCTCGTCGCCGACCTCGACCTCGCTGCCCGAGCGCGCCCCTGCCGCTCGCAGCGCCGAGTCGAGCTCGGCCGCCGACGGCGGGCGGCCCTGGACGCGGAAGCCCCGGTCGGTTCGCAGGATGCGGAATGTCGGCACGCGCGGCTGGGGCCGATAGACCAGGAAGTCGGCGAGCGCCTCGGGATCGACCCGGAGCGGCGGCGCGGGTGGGCAGAGCTCGAAGAGCCTGCGCCTGAGCTCGTCCACGCCGGTGCCGGTCGCCGCGGACAGCGCGAAGACCGCGACCACCCGGTCGTCGTCGATCTCGAGCTTCGGCGGCTCGGCGAGCAGGTCGATCTTGTTCAGAACGACGACCTGCAGCCGTTCGTCGAGACCCGCGCCGTACTCCGCCAGCTCGTGGTCGATCTGGCGGAACTGGTCTGCCGGATCGCCGGCGGCGGCGTCGATCACGTGGACGAGCAGCCGGGCGCGCTCGAGATGCGCGAGGAACTCGTGGCCGAGGCCGACCCCGTGGCTCGCGCCTTCGATCAGGCCAGGGACGTCGGCAACGGTCAACTGCCGGCCGTCCGGTGCGTCGAGGGTGCCGAGCACCGGCTCGAGCGTCGTGAACGGGTACTCGGCGACCTTCGGCTTCGCGTTCGAGATCCGGCGCAGCAGGGACGACTTGCCCGCGTTCGGCAGACCGACCAGCGCGGCGTCGACGACGAGCTTCAGCCGCAGCTCCAGCTCGGCAGCGTCGCCGGGAAGACCCGTCTCGGCGAAGCGCGGCGTCTGGCGCGTCGGCGTGGCGAACGCGCGGTTGCCCCTCCCCCCCGCGCCGCCGCGGGCGACGACGACCCGTGCTCCGGGCGCCGCGAGATCGGCGACCACCTGTCCGTCCTCGAGGACCTGCGTGCCGACCGGCAGGCGAAGCTCGACGTCCGCGCCGTCGGCGCCGTGCTTCCCGCTCCCGCGCCCGGACTCGCCTCTCCCGGCACGAAAGAGGCGCGTCGAACGGAGCGCGGACAGATCGCGGAAGTCGGCGTCGGCGACCAGCACGACGTCGCCGCCGCGGCCGCCGTCCCCGCCGTCCGGGCCGCCCTTCGGCACGAACTTCTCGCGCCGGAAGCTCAGCCCGCCGTCGCCACCGCGGCCCGCCTGCACCTGGATCCGCGCCCGGTCATGGAACATCAGGCTGCGCGGGCCGCGATCACCCAGACGATGTCGATCACGTCGAGCGGATCATCGCCGAGAACGGGTCCGAGCTCCGCGAGGATCCCGCGCCGGTCCGGGTGCGACGCGATCTTCCCGAAGCTCCCGATCATGTCCAGGTACCGCTCCGGCGTGTAGCGCAGCAGCGGCTTGGATGCGCGGCTCCCGAAAGCGGCCCGCGTTCGGCCCGACCGCGGTCACCTCGTACCCGGCCTCGACGAGCGCCCACGTCAGCTGACCGCTCCCCGCGCCGATCTCGAGCGCGCTCGCGCCGGCCGGTGGACCGACCTCCAGCACGGCCTCGAGCGGGATCTCGACCCGCCCGGAGGCGTACGCCTCCGCCACGGTGCCGAACACGAATCTGATCGAGCGGTCGAGCTCGGACAGTGCTAGCTGCCGGCGACGACCGAGACGGTGCGGCGGTCGCCGCTCGTCCGGAACTCTAGGTGCCCGTCCTGCGTCGCGAAGATCGTGTCGTCGCGGCCGATTCCCGTCCCCGGTCCCGGCCGGAAGCGGGTGCCGCGCTGGCGGACGATGATCATCCCCGCTTTCACGTCCTGGCCGGCGAACATCTTCACGCCGAGCATCTTCGGGTTCGAGTCGCGCCCGTTGCGCGAGGAGCCGAGTCCCTTCTTGTGTGCCATTGCTACTCCGTCTTCTTGTTCGCTGGCTTCGTCGTCCTGGGCTTCGCCGCAGTCGCGGCCCTGGGCTTGGCCGCCGCTCTCGGCTTGGCGGCAGGCTTCGGGGCGGGCTTCGGTTCCGCAGTCGCTTCCCCCTTGGGCGTCGCGCTCCTCGTCGCCTTCTTGCCGATCGTCTCGATCTGGATCCGGGACAGCCGGGCGCGGAAGCCGTTTCGCCGCCTGTACCCGGTCCGGCGCCGGTGCTTCCCGATCACGATCTTGTCGCCGAGCACGTGCCCGACCACCTTGGCCGTGACCTGTACGCCCTTCGGCGCGAGCTCGGCCTGGCCGTCGCCGCCGACGAACAGGATCTCCGGATGGAACGTCTTGCTCTCGTCCACGGAAAGCCGGTCCACGAGGAGCCGCTCGCCCTCCTGGACGCGGTACTGCTTGCCGCCGATTCTGACGATCGCGTACGTCATAAGGACGCGGGCCGGGCCCGCGACGGCGAAGTGTAGCGGAGACGACTACGCTGGAAGCATGCGCAGGCCTGCGGCGATTCTGATGGCCGTCGTCGTCTTCGCCGGAGCAGCCGCCGCGAGTGGGCCAGGCTACCGTCGCCACACGGTGCCCGGCCAGGGCGTCTCGCTGCTCCTGCCGACGTCCTGGAAATCGCTCACGGCCAGGCAGGCGAAGGAACTACTCGCTCCCGGAGAGTTCGAGCGAGAGAACCCGCAGTTCGCGGCGTTCGTGGCGCTGATGCGCAGATCGGACTCGCCCTTGAAGCTGATCGCGTTCGACCCCATCCCCCTGGATGACTTCGCCACGAACGCAAACGTGGTTGCCCTGCCGCTCAAAGGGCCTGTTCCCCTCTCGGCCTACGAGGAAGAGCTGATCCGAGAGGCAAGGAGCATCGGCGCATCCCACCTCGCCGCCGCGGTCGTGCACCTGCCCGCCGGCGCGGCGGTGCGACTCACCTACCGGCTCCCGATCAAGAGCAAGGGGCATGTCTTCTCGACCGCCACGACCCAGTACGCGTTCCCTCGCCCGACCCGCAGCGTCGTCGTCACCTACACGACGATCCCCAAGGCTGCGTCGACCTACGCGCCGATCTTCGCGACCTCGGCACGCTCGATCCGCTTCGGAACGTGACGAGCTCCGCTCGCGCCGTCGTCTTCGATCTCTTCGGGACGCTGATCGACGACGCTCAGCCGAGCGACTACGCTCGTTTTCTCGCCGAGACGGCCCGGGCCCTGAACGCAGACCCGGAGGGCTTTCGGGACGCCTGGGAAGCGAATGACGTCGCCCGCTACACGGGCCCGATCGAGGCGTGCTTCGAGTCGATCTGCGCCGATCTGGGAATTGCCGACTACCGGGCGGCCCTGGCGCTCAGGCTCGAGCGGATGCGCACCCTGTTGGTGCCGAGGCCGGATGCGGTCGAGACCCTGAGCACCCTCCGCGAGCGTGGCCTGCGGCTGGGGATGATCTCGAACGCGAGCAGCGAGCTGTCGGTGCTCTGGCAGGAGAGCCAGTTCGCGCCGTTGTTCGACGCGACCCTCTTCTCGGCGGACGAGCAGATGATGAAGCCCGACCGGCGGCTCTACCGGCGAATGGCAGAGCTGCTCGGAGTCGAGCCTGCCGACTGCATGTTCGTCGGCGACGGCGCCTACCGCGAGCTTCAGGGCGCCGCGGCGGTGGGGATGACGCCGGTCCTGATCCGCGTACCCCACGACGAATGGGAGCACGAGGGGGCAATCGGCTGGACCGGCCCTCGCGTCTCGGCCCTGTCCGAGGTCCTAGCTCTCGTCTGAGGTGCTCTCGGCGGGCGACTCGCTCGCTGCGCTTGCGGGCTTCCGCCGCCGCCGGCCACCGCGCGAGCCGCGCCGGGTCTTCTTCTTCGGCGCCGCCGGCTCGTCGCCCTTGGCCGGAGCCGAGCCGTTCTCCTCGCCGAGCCCGGCCTCCGGCACGTGGATGGTCGGCGCGGCCGGCACCTCCACGGGCGCATCCGGCCGGCCGTTGCCTGCGCCGGCGGCGGCCGGCTTCTTCCGGCCTTTCCCTCCACGCGAGCCGCGCCGGCTCTTCTTGTCGGTCGCAGCCGGCTCGGTCGCCGGCTGGGGCGGCGCCACGGGCTCGGCGGTCTTCGCGGGCGTCTGCGCCGCCACCGCCGGCTTCTTCTTGCGGCCGCGTCCCCCGCGCGAGCCGCGGCGCGTCTTCTTCTTCGGCCGGGCCTCGGCGGAGACATCGGGCGCTTCCGGCTCGCCGGCTTCGGGCTCCTCGGCGGCAGTCTCGAGCTCGGGCTCGGCCGCCGTCGCGGCCGGGGTCTCCGCCTTCTTGGCCCGGGAGGAGCGCGTCGGCTTCTCCGCCTGCGCCTCCGCGGTGATCGGCGCGGCGCCGCCCTCGGTCGCCGCCTCGGCGAGCGTGGCGTAGGCGACGCCGTCGAGGACGCGCTCGACGTGCGCCGAGACCTTCTTGCCGACCAGCTTCGCGGCACCGCCGACGGAGACCGCGATCCCGTCCAGCTTCCCGACGCCGGCGCCGACGTCGTGACGCCCGACCTCGACCAGCTTGAGCTCGACCGTCTGTCCCTCGGCCAGGGGCGCGTCGGCCGGGGCGAGCTTCTCGACCGTTCCTTCCTCCAGCACCTCGAAGTGCTCGTGGGAGACGCTGCCCTTGCCCACCGGGAAGAACCGCCGCCTGGTGGACGCCTCGATCTCCTGGAGCCGGAGCGCGCCGGGGCCGACGAGCAGCTCGGCGACGTGGGCGTTCAGCTCGACCCTGAACGCCTTCGTGCGCGGCTTCGACGCAGCGAGCGCGCGCAGCTTCCGCTCTGCGTCGACGACCGCAGTCGCCTCGGAGACGACGACTCCCTCGCCGCTGCAGGTCGGGCACTTGCGCGTCAGGATCTCGCGCGGACCGTCGGTGACGTTCTGGCGGGTCATCTCGACCAGCCCGAGCGGCGAGATCTCGACCACGTACGTCTTCGTCCGGTCGCGTTCGAGCTCCTGCTGAAGGGCCTGCTCCACGGCTTCCCGGTTCTTCGGGTTGGCCATGTCGATGAAGTCGATGACGATGATCCCGCCGATGTCGCGCAGGCGCAGCTGGCGTACGACCTCCTTGACCGCCTCCAGGTTGTTCTTCGTGACGGTGTCCTCGAGCCGGGCTGCGGACGACTTCGAGCGGGAGCCGACGAAGCGGCCCGTGTTCACGTCGATCACGGTGAAGGCCTCGGCGTAGTCGAAGATCAGATAGCCCCCGGACGGGAGATCGACGCGCCGCGAGAGCGTCGAGCGGATCTCCGCGTCCACTCCGTAGGCCTCGAACAGCGGCACCTTGTCCCGGTACCGAGACACGCGCTCGGCCATGTGCGGCGACGTCTTCTTCAGGTACCCCTGGATGCGCTTCAGCGTCCGGTCGTCGTCGACCAGGGCCCGCTCGAAGTCGCCGGTGAAGAGGTCGCGCGTGACTCGCAGCGGCAGCTCCGCCTCCTCGAACACGAGGCTCGGCGGCTTCGACTC
Organism: Gaiellaceae bacterium; assembly: GCA_036555585.1. GTDB lineage: Bacteria > Actinomycetota > Thermoleophilia > Gaiellales > Gaiellaceae > DATBLE01. Next base: position 585 of record DATBLE010000023.1, on the reverse strand, counting down.
CTTCGCCCTCGCCTGGATCTGCTTCCAGAGCTTCATCAGGAACTCGAGGTCGAGCCGCACGTCGTCGGCGGATGCGCCTTCGGCAGCCGTGCGGACGATCACGCCGCCCTGCTTCGGCGCGATCTCCTTGACGATGTCGCGCAGGCGCGTGCGCTCGTCCTCCTCGAGCCGGCGCGAGACCCCGAGGCCCTCGCCGCTCGGGACGTAGACCACGAAGCGGCCCGGCAGCGAGATCTCCGTTGTCAGCCGCGCGCCCTTCGTCTTCATCGGATCCTTGACCGCCTGGACGAGCAGCTCCTGACCCTTCTGGATCAGGTCCTGGATGCGGCGCTCGCCGCGCCGCTTGCCCTCGAGCTCGGGGCCGACGATCTCGTCGACGTACAGGAAGCCGTTCTTCTCGAGGCCGATCTCGACGAAGGCTGCCTCCATCCCCGGCAGGACGTTGTCGACCGTGCCCTTGTAGATGTTGCCGGCGATCGAGCGCCGCTCAGGGCGCTCGAGGTAGACCTCGGCGACGCGCCCGTCCTCGAGGACGGCGACGCGCTGCTCGGTCACGTCGACCGAGACGAGCAGCTCGCGCTTGGC
>DATBLE010000022.1:0-13670 GCA_036555585.1 Gaiellaceae bacterium | reverse complement strand
GCCGGGCCCGCCGCCTCTGGAACACTGAGGGCGGAGGTCGATGCAGAACGTCATCCTCTACGCCGCGCTGGGTCTGGGCGCCGGCGCGCTGAACGCGAGCATCGCCCTCGGAGTCGTCCTCATCTACCGTGGCTCAGGCGTCATCAACGTCGCCGTCGGCGCGATCGCCATGGTCGGCGCCTACCTCTTCTGGTCGTTCACCACCGGCTACTTCGGCTTCACCCTCTCCTCGGCCCCCGCGTACGTCCTGACGCTCGTCTGCATGGCGATCCTGGGTGTCCTGATCGAGCTGTGCATCTTCCGCCCGCTCCGGAACACCGCGCCGGTCGCGAAGCTGGCCGCCTCGCTCGGCCTCCTGCTCGTGCTGCAGGCGGGCGCGATCGTGATCTTCGGCGACACGACCAAGTCGGCGCACTCCATCCTGCCGTCCCGTACGGTGACCATCTTCGGCCGGGTCGTGCCCGAGGACCGCTTCTGGCTCGCCGGCATCGTCGTCGTCGTGGCGGCGGTGCTGGCGGCCCTGTACCGCTGGACGCCCTTCGGCCTGTCGACGCGGGCGGCGTCGGAGAACGAGGTCTCGGCCATGCTCGCCGGCCTGTCGCCGAGCCGCCTCGCCGTGGTCAACACCGTGCTCGCCTGCGTCGTCGCCGGCGGCCTCGGCGTCCTGGTCGCGCCGCTCGTCACGCTCGACGCCCAGACCCTGGCGTTCGCGGTCGTGCCGGCGCTGGGCGCCGCCCTGCTGGCCGGTTTCACGTCGTTCTTCATCGCCTGCTTCGCCGGGCTCGCGATGGGCGCGATCCAGTGGCTGATCGTCTACTGGCAGACGCAGAGCTGGTTCCCGACCGACACGGGCGGCGCGCCGATGCGCGGCGTCTACGAGCTGTTCGTCTTCCTCGTGATCGTGCTCGCGCTGTTCCTCCGCGGGGCGAGCCTCCCCGGACGGGGCGAGATCGTCGAGAAGCGCCTGCCGGTCGTCCCGCGGCCCGAGCGGCTGCTCCGCTCGAGCGGGATCGCCGCGGCTGCGGGCGTGGTCGCCCTGATCGTCTTCCCGTACGACTTCCGCCAGGCCCTGATCAACTCGCTGCTGGGGATCATCATCTGCCTCTCGCTGGTGGTGATCATCGGCTTCGTCGGCCAGATCTCCGTCGTCCAGCTCGCCCTCGCCGGCGTCGCCGGCTTCACCATGTCGCACCTGACGACCGACGCCGGCGGGATCTGGGCGAAGTTCCCGATCTCGCTCCTGATCGGGGCCGCGACCGCGACGGTCGTCGGGCTGGTGATCGCCGTCTCGGCCCTGCGCGTCCGCGGTGTCAGCCTCGCGGTGGTCACGCTCGCGGCGGCGGTCGCCCTCGAGCAGTTCGGCTTCCTCAACTCGCGCTGGGGAGGCGGGCCGCGCGGCTCGCCGGTCGAGCAGCCGGCGCTCGGCGGGCTGAACCTGGCTCCCGACGCGTCCTTCCGGGGCCTGGACGGCGACCTGCCCAGTCCCGTCTTCGGCTTCCTCGTGCTGGCGGCCACGGTGCTGCTCGCGCTGCTGGTCGCGAACGTGCGGCGCTCGAGCCTGGGGCAGCGGATGCTCGCCGTTCGCTCGAACGAGCGCGCCGCGGCGGCGGCAGGGATCAACGTCCGGAACACGAAGCTCGCGGGCTTCGGCATCGCCGCGTTCATCGCGGGCATGGCCGGCTCGCTGTACGCGTACAACTTCGGCTCGGTCAGCTCCACCCGCTTCGGCGCGGTGGCGGCGCTCGGCCTGATCGCCTTCGCCTACTTCGGCGGGATCACCATGGTCTCGGGCGCGGTGATCGCCGGGATCGGCGCGACCGAGGGCCTCTTCCCGCACGCCTTCGACACGTGGTTCGGGCTGAACGGGACCTGGGCTCTCCTGGTCGGCGGCTTCGCGCTGATCGTCACGCTGCTCGTCAACCCGGAGGGCATCGCCGGGACGGGCTACAAGAAGCAGCAGCAGAAGAAGCGGCGGCAGGCGGCCGGGACGCTGCCGGCCCGCCGGTTCGTCCCCCGTCTGTCCCGCGCGGGCGGGAAGGAGGCGCCGTGACGGTTCTGGCCGCGACCGGGATCTCCGTCTCCTTCGGCGGCCTGCATGCGCTCGACGACGTCGACCTCGAGGTCCCCGAGAGCAAGCTGGTCGGGCTGATCGGCCCCAACGGCGCAGGCAAGACGACCTTCATCGACGCGATCTCGGGGTTCGTCCCGTACGAGGGGCACGTCGAGCTGGACGGGCAGCCGCTGGACGGCCTGCGCGCGCACGCCCGCGCCAGGCGCGGCCTGGCGAGGACGTGGCAGTCGATCGAGCTGTTCGACGACCTGACCGTGCGCGAGAACCTGGCCGTCGCGTCCTACCGCCCGTCGGTCTGGTCGACGGTGCGAGAGGTGTTGTCGCGTCCGGTCACGTCCACGCCCGCCGTCGAGCAGTCGCTGAAGCTGCTCGGCCTGGACACGAAGCTGGAGGAGATGCCGTCGGATCTCTCCCAGGGGCAGCGGAAGCTGGTCGGCGTCGCGAGGGCGCTCGCGGCCGAGCCGAGGCTCCTCTGCCTCGACGAGCCCGCGGCCGGTCTCGACACGCAGGAGAGCGAGGAGCTCGGCCGGCGCCTCCGCGAGGTGGCGCACGCGGGCCAGGCGACGCTGCTCGTCGACCACGACATGGGGCTCGTGCTGGGCATCTGCGACTACGTGGTCGTGCTCGAGTTCGGCAAGGTGATCGCACACGGCCCGCCCGAGGTGGTGCGCAGGGACGAGAAGGTGATCGAGGCCTACCTCGGCAGCGCCGCGGCCGAGGTCGAGGAGGCAATCGAGAGATGACCGATCCGCTGCTGGCCGTCGAGGGGCTGTCCGCCGGCTACGACCAGGCGGCGGTGGTGCGCGGGCTCGACCTGACCGTCGGCTCGGGCGAGATCGTCGGGCTGCTCGGCGCGAACGGCGCGGGCAAGACGACGACGCTGCGCGTGATCTCGGGGCTGATCCGCCCGCTGCAAGGGCGGATCACGTTCGCCGGCCGCGACCTCGCCGGCGTCTCGCCGACGCAGCGCGCGCGGCTCGGGATCGTGCACGTCCCCGAGGGGCGGGGGATCTTCTACGGCCTGACCGTCGCCGAGCACTTCCGGCTCGGCTTCCGCGGCGAGCGCCCCGACGAGGAGGCGGCGTACGAGCACTTCCCCAAGCTCGGCGAGCTGCGCTCGCGGCGGGTCGGGCTGCTGTCCGGCGGCGAGCAGCAGATGCTGGCCGTCGGCCGCGCGCTCGCGCGCAGTCCGCGCCTGCTGCTGCTCGACGAGCTCTCGCTCGGCCTCGCGCCGGTGATCGTCGAGAGCCTGCTGCCCGTGGTCCGGGACTACGCGCAGAAGAGCGGCTGCGGCGTCCTGCTCGTCGAGCAGCACGTGCAGCTCGCGCTCGAGGTCGCCGACCGCGGCTACGTCCTCTCGCACGGCGAGATCGTCCTGCACGAGCCGGTGGAGGTGCTGCGGGCCGACCGCCAGCTGCTGATCGCCAGCTACCTGGGCGAGCAGCAGGTCCCGATCGGCGAGGGATCGGCAAACTAGGGGAGGGCAACGATGGGTGTCGCGACGACCACCGAGCGCAAGCTGACCGTCCTCGACCCGCGCGGCTACCCGCCGAAGGTCGATGCGCGCGGAATGGCGCCCGCCCTGGAGACGCTCCAGGGCAAGAAGCTGTTCCTGGTCGACATCGGGTTCGAGAACTCGAACACCTTCATGGCCCAGCTGCACGGCTGGTTCGAGGACCACGAGCCGGGGATCCAGACGGAGGTGGTGCGCTGGCGCGACCAGCACAACCCGGATCCGGAGCTCTGCGAGCGGGTCGCGGCGGAGGGGGACGCCGCGATCATCGGCGTCGGCACCTGACCGGGCTGCGCGCCGGAGGTCTCCGGCCACGTGATCGACATGGAGTCGCGGTACGGGATCCCGACCGTGGGCGTGCACGTCCACGTGTTCGCCCGGCTGGTCGAGAGCACCGTGCGCACGAACGGGATGCCGCGTGCCCGCCAGGCGTTCGTCCCGGCGCCGATGTTCAACCAGCCGCCGGCGGTGCTGCGCGGCTACGTCGAGGGCGACGACGCCGTGCACGGCGGGCCGTTCATGGAGCGCGTGTTCGGCCTGCTCACGAAGCCGCTCGCGGACGAGGATCTCCGCGGCAGCGGGTGGGACCGCTCGACGCCGCGGCTGCTCGAGCCCGACACGGAAGCGAACCTGCACGAGCTCTTCCGGCAGAACCACTGGACCGACTACCTGCCGATCGTGTTGCCCACCGAGGAGCGGGTCGAGGCGATGCTGGCGGGGACGAGCCGCTCGCCCGACGAGGTGGTCGGCAAGCACCGGCCGACCGTCGGCATGGAGGTCTGGGAGTCGACGGTCGAGAAGGTGGCCGTCAACGCCGTGATGGCCGGCGCCGCGCCCGAGCACTTCCCGGTGATCCTCGCCCTCTGCTCGAGCGGCGACACCGGCCGGCAGAGCTCGATGTCCTCGATGGGCAACATGGTCGTGGTCAACGGGCCGATCCGGAACGAGATCGGGATGAACTCCGGAATCGGGGCGATGGGGCCGTACAACTTCGCCAACTCGGCGATCGGCCGCGCCTTCGGGATCGCCTCCCAGAATCTCCAGGGCGGCTCGGTGCCCGGCCTCTCCTACGGCGGCTCGCAGGGCTGCAACCTCTCCTACAACTGCTGCACCTTCGCCGAGAACGAGGAACGCAGCCCGTTCCAGCCGTACCACGTGTACCGCGGCCACCGGCCCGAGGAGAGCACCGTCTCCGTCTTCTACGTGTGGGGCAGCGTCTGGTCGGAGCACCTGCGCGAGCACTGGCACGAGAAGCTGGTCGCGATGATGTCCGGGCTCGAACCGCTCGAGGGCGCGCTGTTCGTGCTCGACCCGATCGTCGCGCGGGAGTTCTGCGCGAAGGGGCTCGACTCGCAGGAGCGGATCGCCGAGTGGGTGTTCGAGAACGTGCGGATCCCCGCGCGGCGCTACTGGGACCACATCATGCTGAACATGGTTCGCGAGCAGGTCGAGGGCGGCGTCGAGCCGTGGGCGAGCCTGTCGCAGGCCGAGCCCGACGAGCTCGTTCCCCTCTTCCAGCAGTTCGGCGTGAACGTCGTCGTCGCCGGCGGCGAGACGAACGGGCACTTCAGTATCTTCCAGGGCGCGCAGATGCCTCCGGCGTTCCGCTCCGACCCGAACGTGCCGCTCGTCGCCCCGATCGACCCCTGGCGCTGATGGCGACCGCAGTCGGACAGAAGCTGACCGTGCTCAACCCGGAGGGCTACCCGCCGAAGGTGGACGCGACCGGGATGGCACCGGCGCTGGAGACGCTCCAGGGCAAGCGGCTGTTCCTGGTCGACGTCGGCTTCGAGAACTCGAACAACTTCATGGCGCAGCTCCAAGGCTGGTTCGCCGAGCACGAGCCCGGCATCCGGACGGAGGTGGTGCGCATGAGGGACCAGCACCAGCCCGACCCGGAGCTGTACGGGCGGATCGCGGCGGAGGGGGACGCCGCGATCATCGGCGTCGGCACCTGACCGGGCTGCGCGCCGGAGGTCTCCGGCCACATGATCGCGATGGAGTCGGAGTTCGGGATCCCGACAGTGGCCGTGCACGTGCAGGTATTCGGAGCGCTGGTCGAGTCGGTGGCGCGGGCGCGGGGGATGCCGCGGGCCCGGCAGGCGTTCGTGCCGGTACCGATGTTCAACCAGCCGCCGGCGGTGCTGCGCGGCTACGTCGAGGGCGACGACCCCGTCCACGGCGGGCCGTTCATGGAGCGCGTCTTCGACCTGCTCACCCGGCCCCTGTCCGACGAGGACCTGCGCGGATCCGGCTGGGACCGCTCGACCCCGCGGCTGCTCGAGCCCGACACGGAGGAGAACCTGCACGAGCTCTTCCGCGAGAACCACTGGACCGACTACCTGCCGATCGTGCTGCCGACCGAGGAGCGCGTCGAGGCGATGCTGGCCGGGACGAGCCACGCGCCCGACGAGATCGTCGGGAAGACGCGGCCGACGATCGGGATGGAGTTCTGGACGTACGACGTCGAGAAGGTGGCGGTGAACGCGGTGATGGCGGGTGCGGCGCCCGAGCACTTCCCGGTGCTGCTCGCCCTGGCCTCGTCAGGCGACACCGGCCGCCAGAGCTCGATGTCGTCGATGGGCAACATGATCGTGGTCAACGGACCGATCCGGAACGAGATCGGGATGAACTTCGGGATCGGCGCGATGGGGCCGTACAACTACGCGAACTCGGCGATCGGCCGCGCGTTCGGGCTCCAGTCGCAGAACCTCCAGGGCGGCTCCGTGCCGGGGCTCACCTACAACGGCTCGCAGGGCAACAACTTCTCCTACAACTGCGTCACGTACGCCGAGAACGAGGAGGCGAGCCCGTGGGTGCCCTACCACGTCCAGTACGGCTTCGAGCCGTCGGAGAGCGCGGTCACCGTCTTCTACGTCTGGGGCAACGTCTGGGCCGAGCACCTGCGCGAGCACTGGGAGGAGAAGCTGAAGGCGATGCTCGTCGGGCTCGAGCCGTCGATGGGCTGCACGTTCGTGCTCGACCCGATCGTCGCCCGCGAGTTCGTCCAGAAGGGCTTCGACACGAAGGAGAAGCTCGCCGAGTGGGTCCACGAGAACGCGCGCATTCCGGCCGGCCGCTACTGGGACCACATCATGCTGAACATGATCCGGGAGGTGGTCGAGGCAGGGATCGAGCCGTTCGCGAGCTACCGGAAGGCACCGCCGGACGAGCTGATCCCGATCTTCGAGACCAACCGGATCAACGTGATCGTGGCCGGCGGCCAGACGAACGGCCACTTCAGCATCTTCATGGGCTCGCCCATGCGGGCGAAGTTCCGCAGCATGCCGGGGCCGACCGTCTCGGTCGACGCCTGGCGCTGAGGCTCAGCGCTCCGCCAGGTAGCGGTGCGCGGCGACGGCCGCGGTCGCCCCGTCGCCGGCGGCGCTGATCGCCTGGCCGGCCGAGTCCGAGCGGATGTCGCCGGCGGCGAACAGGCCGGGAAGCTCCGTCCGCATCCACGGGTCGGTCGCGACGCGTCCGTGCTCGTCCAGCGCCACGAGCCCCTCGAGCAGCTCGCTGTTCGGGACGCGGCCGACGTGGACGAAGACCCCGGCCACCTCCACCGTGGAGGGCTCCCCGCCCGCGAGGTCGCGCAGGCGGAGGCCCTCGACCCGCTCCTCGCCGAGCAGCTCCTCGACCGCGGTCCGGTGCCTCACCTCGACGTACGCCTGCTCGGCGACGCGCCGGGCGTAGGTCTCCTGCCCGCTGAAGGCCTCGCCGGCGTTGACCAGCACCACCTGCACGTCGTGGCCCTCGAGCTCGAGCGTCTCCAGCAGCGCCGAGTCGCCGCCGCCGACCATCGCCACCGTCCGGCCGCGGAAGAGCGGCCCGTCGCAGCTCGCGCAGTGGCTCAGCCCCTTGCCCTCGAGCTCGTCCTCGCGGGGCAGGCCGAGCTTGCGGGGCCTCGAGCCGGTGGCGACGATCGCGGCGCCCGCCGTCAGCTCCCCGGAGCCGGTGGTCACGGCCCACCCGTCGCCGCGCCGCTCGATGCGCGTCACCTCGGCCGGCTCGACCTCGCCGCCGGCGGCCGCCACCTGCTCCTGCAGCCTGGGGCCGAGGTCGAAGCCGGCCACGCCCTCGGGGAAGCCGGGGAAGTCCTCGATCCGCATCGTGTTCAGGATCGCGCCGCCCATGCAGAGCGGGTCGACGAGGACGGTGCGCCGGCCGTGGCGGGCGGCGAAGAGCGCCGCCGTCAGCCCCGCAGGCCCTCCGCCTGCGACGGCGACCTCGTAGTCGGTCGGCATGCGCGCATTCAACCCGCTGGGGACCGGCATCGGCAGCGACGACTACACTCGGTGTCGGCTTGCGCGCCTGGGTCGGAACTCGGCGCCGATTGCTTCGGCTCGCCTCCGTCGGCCTCGGGGCGCTCCTCGCGCCGCGGGCACGCGCCTCTGTCCGGCAGCCGTTGCTCTCCGGCGTCCGGGTGTCCACTCGTAGGCCGTTCTTCGGCGATCGCTCGTCGCTGGCGACGGTCGGGCTCGCCGAGGGGCGCGAGAGCGCGCAGCTTCACTTCGTGCTCGGCCGGCCGGCGACCGTCGTGCTCGACACGCTGGCCACCGGCCAGGGCATCGCCGCCGAGCAGATCGACACCGACGCCGGCCAGCAGACGCTGGGCACGAGGACGCTCTCGCTGCGGGCGGGCTCCCACTCGCTCGAGTGGGCGCCCGACGGCAGCCTCCCCGCCCGGACCTACCTGCTGCGGCTCCGGGCCGAGGAGGCGTCCGGCGCGGTCGCCACGCAGCGCTCCGTCGTCCGGCTCCTCGGCGTCGACGCCGGCTTCACGACCCTGGGCGCAGTCCCGGGCGGAGACGCGTTCCTGGCCGTGCGAACCGACGCGGAACGGTTCACGGCGCAGCTCCTCCACTGCGGCCCCGAGGCCGACCTCACGTACGCCAACGACGAGCTGAACGGCGTGCCCGTCGCCGACCCGCTCGACATCGAATGGAGCCGCAACGTCGACCGGCCGGCGACGATCAGGTTCCGGATCGGCGACTGGCAGAGCGGCGTCTACGCGGCTCGCCTCGAGACCGACGACGGGCGCGTCGGCTTCGCGCCGCTCGTCGTCAGGCCCGCAGCTCCGAAGCACCGGGTCGCAGTGGTGATGCCGACGAGCACGTGGCAGGCCTACAACTTCTACGACGCCGACGGCGACGGCTGGGGCGACACCTGGTACGCGCGCTGGAAGACGATCGTCGTCGACCCGACCCGGCCGCACGCGAACCGCGGCGTGCCGTACCGCTTCCGCAGCTACGACCTCCAGTTCCTGCGCTGGCTCGCGGCCACGGGCCGCGAGGTCGACGTCTACGCGGACGAGGACCTCGAGCGGTTCTCCTCGCCTGGCGACCTGCGGAGGGCCTACGCGCTGCTCGTCTTCCCGGGCCACACCGAGTACGTGACCACCCGGCTCTACGACCTCGTCACCGGGTACCGCGACCTCGGCGGCAACCTGATGTTCCTCTCGGCGAACAACTTCTTCCGCCGCATCGACCGGAGCGGCAGGACGCTGCTGTTCGTCGACGAGTGGCGCACGCTGGGCCGGCCCGAGGCGACGCTGTGCGGCGTCCAGTACGTGGCGAGCGACCGGGGGGAGCGCCAGGCGCCGTTCACGGTCACGGGCCTCGACGCCGCGCCCTGGGCGTTCGAGGGCACCGGCCTCGAGGCAGGCGACCCGTTCGGCGTCTACGGCATCGAGATCGACGCGCGGGCCTGGAGCTCGCCGCCGAACATGCAGGTGCTCGCGACCATCCCCGACCTGTTCGGCCCCGGCCGCTCGGCCGAGATGACCTACTACGAGCACGCGAGCGGCGCCCGCGTCTTCTCGGCCGGAGCGCTCAACTTCGGCGGCCAGATGCTGGTCTGGCCCGAGGCCACCCGCCTGGTCGAGAACGTCTGGGCGCGCCTGGGCGGTCCGCCCGCCGCCGACGAGCCCTCGCTTCCCTAGCCCCGCGGCGTCGCCTGCGCGCGCTCCGCCTCGAGCTGCCTGAGCTCGATCCGGCGGATCTTTCCCGTCAGCGTCTTCGGCAGGTCGTCGACGAACTCGATTCGCCGCGGATACGCGTAGGCGGAGAGGCGGGCGCGGACGAACGCCTTGATCTCGTCGGCCAGCTCGTCGCTCGGCTCGTGCCCGGCGGAGAGGCGGATGAAGGCCTTGACCACGCTGCCGCGTGCCTCGTCCGGCGACGCGACCGCCGCGGCCTCGGCGACCGCGTCGTGCTCGAGGCAGGCCGACTCGACCTCGAACGGCCCGATCCGGTAGCCGGCCGAGATGATCACGTCGTCGGCCCGGCCCTCGTACCAGAAGTAGCCGCCCTCGTCCTCGCGGGCGGCGTCCTTCGAGTGGAACCACTCGCCCCCGAACGTCTCGCGCGCCGCCTCCTCGTTGCGCCAGTAGCCGAGCGGGTAGTGGGGGTTCGAGCGGGCGCGCAGGCAGATCTCCCCCCGCTCGCCGCGCGCGACCGGCTGCTCGTCCTCGTCGAGGATGGCGACGTCCCACCCCGGCATCGGCCTGCCCATCGAGCCGGGACGCACCTCCATGAACGGGAAGTTCCCGCACAGCGGATACGACTCGGTGAGCCCGTAGAAGTCGAGCACGGTGACGCCGTACTCGCGCTCGAACCACCGGATCGCCTCCGGGTTCAGCGGCTCGCCCGCGGCGCAGACGATGCGGAACTTCTGCGGGAAGCGCGTCCGCGCGTCGGCGACCGTCATCATCGAGCGGATCGCGGTGGGCGTGGTGAAGACGTTCGTGACCTCGTGGCGGCTGAGGAAGTCGAGCTGCCGCTCGGGGTCGAAGCCGCCCTCCCGCTCGTAGACGTACTGGACGGCGCCGTAGCGCCAGGGGCCGAGCAGCGGCGCGACGCCCGCGGCCCACGCCCACTCGCCCATTCCGTGGAAGCGCTCGCCGTCGCGGACGTCGTGGCAGTACACGAACTCTTCGTGGCCCAGCAGGTAGCGATGCGCGTGGACGACGCCCTTCGCGAGCCCGGTCGTCCCGGACGTGTAGTAGAGCTGCGCCGGCTCGTCGGCGGCGGTGTCGGTCGCGATCGGATCCGTCGGGGCGTTTTCGAGCAGGGCGGGGTCGAGCACGAGCAGCCGCTCGTCGTCGAACCGCCCCGCGTGCGCCTCGTTCGTGACCAGCACGCGCGGCTCGGAGTCCTGCAGCCGGTAGCGGATCGCCTCGTCGCCGTAGAGCACCGACATGGAGAGCAGGATCGCCCCCAGCTTCCACGTCGCGAAGAACACCGCCGCGGTCTCGGGCGTCGGCGGCAGGACGACCGCGACCCGGTCGCCCCGCTCGACCCCCTGTGCGCGCAGGACGTGTGCCGCCTGGTTCGACAAGTCCTGCAGCTCGCCCCAGGTGAGGTCGCGCCGGGCTCCGTCGAACCGCTCCCACACCATGGCGGACTTGTCGCGCGGGTGCTTGTCGCAGGCGTCCGCGGCGATGTTGTAGCGCTCGGGCACGTCCCACCTGTGTGCTGCCCGTGCCTCGTCGTAGGTCATCGTTTGCGCCACGGATGCGAGTTTACGCGCGGTCGAGCGCCGGCGACCTTGCCCGGCGGGCGATCTCGACAGGATCGACGACGAGCGTCTTCCCGCGCGCGAGGCGCAGGGTGCCGCGTCGCTGCTCGGCACGCAGGACGCGATTCGCGGTCGCGCGCGAGGTGGCGGCCAGCGCCGCGATGTCCTCCTGCGTGAGCGGGATCGCAGTGCCTGTCTCCGCCCGGCCGTAGGCATCCACGAGCTCCAGCAGCCGGCGGAGGACGCGCGTCTCGGCGGGCACGAAGAGCGCCTCGAGCAGCCGGTCGCCGGCGCGGCGAACGCGCGCGGCGAGCAGGTGGACGAGCACCTCGTTCACCTGCGGGTAGTCGCGGCGCAGCCGGTCGAAGTCGTCGCGGCCGACGGCGAGCGTCTCGCCGGCCTCGACCGCGGCCACCGTGGTCGAGCGCGGCGCCGGGTCGACGAGCGCCAGCTCGCCGAACGCCTCCCCGGGGCCGTGGATCGCGACCATCACGGCGTCTTCACGCTGCGTGACCACGCGCGCCGAGAAATGTCCCTTCACGACCAGGTGCAGGCTGTCGGCGGGATCGCCGCGATGGAACACGACCTCGCCGCCACCGAACCTCCGCCGCCGCGCGACCGCCACCAGCCGCCGGAGCTCCGCCTCGGGCAGGCCTCGGAAGAGCTGGGTCTCGATCACGGCCGAAGTGTCACCGCCGTCACACTCCGAACGTCACGGCGGCGACGCAGGCGGAAGCGTGGAGCGCGCTGCCCTGTCTCGTGGGTATGCGGCAACCCACAGAGCATAAGGAGGAGACGAAGATGCGTCGCAGGCAGCTGAGAATCCGGAGATGGCTGGTCGGAGTGGCCGCGCTCGCCTCGTTGAGCGTGGTCGCTTCCGCGTCGGCGATGCCGGGCGGGGACGGCGGCGGCGGCCAAGCCGTGTACCCGCACGCCGTGGTCGCGCCCAGCGACGGATCCGGCGGCTTCGACTGGTGGTACGTCGCGATCGGCGCAGCCGTGGTGCTCTGCCTCGTGCTCGCCGCAGCCGCGATCCTGCGGAGCGCCGGCGGCCGCCGGCGGCTCGCGAGCGCCTCCCGCTAGACGGGGGGACCGACGGACGTCGGGCCCGCGCTGCGGGCCCGACGTTTGCGTGGAGGGATGTTTGGAAGGGCTACTGCGGCGGCCCGCTGCCGAGCACGACCGACGCGGTTCCTGCGACGCCGGACTGGTCGACGAACGAGACCGTCACGTGCTGGCCGGGCTTCTCGGACAGCAGCAGGCTCGCGATCGCGTTCGGCGTGGACACCGCCTGGCCGTCGATCGCCGTGATCACGTCGCCCTCGACCAGGCCGGCCGCGTCTGCAGGCCCGCCGGTGAGGACGCCGGCGATCAGCGCGCCGCCGTAGCTGGTGTCGATCTCGACGCCGAGGAACGCCGTGCCGCCGATGTGGACGGTCGCGGACGACTTCCCGGCCTCGATCTGGCTCGCGATCGTCCGCGCCTTGCGGATCGGGATGGCGTAGCCGTCGCTCTGCGCCGACGCGAAGCCGAACTCGGACCCGGTCGAGGCGGCCGTGTTCATGCCGATCACCTTGCGGGCCTTGTTCAGGAGCGGACCGCCCGAATCGCCGGGCTGCAGGTGGGCGTTCGTCTCGATCAGGCCGCTCAGCCGCTGGGAGCCGCCCTGCTCGTCCCCGACGGTGATCGAGCGGCCGAGGCCGGTGATCTGCCCGGTCGAGGACGTGAAGGAGCCGGTCCCGCCGGCGTTGCCGAGCGCCGTGACCGTCTGGCCGGTGGCCAGGCGCGTCGAGGTGTCGAGCGTCGAGGTCTTCAGGTTCGACGCGCCGCTCGCCTGGAGCAAGGCGACGTCGTTCGTGACGCTGTAGCCGAGCACCTTCGCCGAGTAGCTGCGCCCGGTGCCCGGGAGGACGATCCTCACCTGGGTGGCGCCGCGGATCACGTGGTTGTTGGTCAGCACCTCGCCCGACTTGGTCAGGACGATCCCGGTGCCGGCGGCGGCCCCGCCCTGGTAGCCGAGGTTGGTCTCGATCACGGCGACGCCCGACCCGATCGGCGCCGCGGTCGGCCGTGCAAAGGCGAGTCCTGCGCCCAGCGCCGCGGCGAGGATGCCTGCGACGGCGAGGGCGACGATTCGCCGGTACGTCTTGGTCATGCGTGCTCCTTGTTCTCGATTCATGCTGGGAGAGGTGGCGAGTGGCCGCCTGGCTGAACCGAGAGACTCTCCCTGCTGCGCCTGAGACGAGCCTGGGGAAAAGCGAAGAAGTTCCTGAACGAAATGGAAGGGATCTGTAAGGACACGCGGGGCGTCCGCTCGTAACATCTGCGCGCGGCCGGCGACTGTTCGGCCGAACGAACATCCCACCGGCGGTCAGGCACCGCCGAAAGGAGGCCCGAGATGGCGCTCGCACGTGTCGTCGAGTTCGAGGGAGTCTCGAAGGAGCGGGTCGACCAGATGAGGCAGGAGATGGAGGGCAGCCCGCCGCCCGAGGACATCCCGCTCGAGGAGCTGATCGTCCTCCACGACGCCGATGCCGAGAAGGCGGTCGTGGTCGTCTTCTTCGA
>DATBLE010000021.1:0-38790 GCA_036555585.1 Gaiellaceae bacterium | reverse complement strand
GCCCGTGCCGGCGGCGAAGATCACGACCCGGCCCTTCTCCAGGTGCCTGATCGCGCGTCGGCGAATGTACGGCTCCGCGACCTCGGCCGCGGCGAGCGCGGACATCACCCGCGTGTGGACGCCGCGCCGCTCGAGCGCATCCTGCAGCGCAAGCGCGTTCAGCAGCGTCGCGAGCATGCCGGCGTAGTCCGCCGTCGCGCGGTCCATGCCTTCGGCCGCCGCCTCGATCCCACGGTAGATGTTCCCCGCCCCGACCACGATCGCGAGTTCGACACCGCTCTGCTGGACGTCGACGATCTCGTCCGAGAGCGCGGCGATCCGCTCGGGGTCGAGCCCGTACTCCTTCGCCCCCATCAGCGCCTCGCCCGAGAGCTTCAGCAGGACGCGCCGGAACGGCCTCGGCCCCGCCGCCGTTCCGGATTCGAGCGTGCTGGCTCGGCTCGCCATCCGTCCCTACTCTGACAGGGCGAAGCGGCGGAAGTCGATCACCTCGAAGCCCGCGTCCGCCAGCGCCCGGCCGACCTTCGTGCCCGAGTCGTGGATCCACTCCTGCTCGGCGAGCACCATCTGCGCCAGCCACTTCTGGATCCGCCCCTCGACGATCTTGCCGCGCACCTCCTCGGGCTTCTCGGCGACGTCGGGCTGCTTGGCGAGGATCTCGCGCTCGGCGTTCACCTCTGCCTCGGGAACGTCCTCGCGGGTCAGGTACAGCGGGGCCGCGAACGAGATGTGCATCGCCAGCTGGCGCGCGACGTCGGGGTTGCCCCTGCCGTGGATCAGCACGCCGATCTTGCTGGCCGGCGGATGGACGTACCCGGAGAGGACGTCGCCCTCGCCGCCCTCGTACCGGACCGCGCCGCGCAGGACGATGTTCTCGCCGAGCCTGGCGGCGAGCTCGACCCGCTCGCCCTCGAGGGTCTCGGCAGCCTGCTCGCCGTCCTGCTCGACGGCGTCGAGCACGCGCTGGACGTACACCAGGAACTCCGCGTTGTTCGAGACGGGCTCCGTCTCGCAGCCGACGGCGACCATCGCGGCGGCCGTCTCGCCCAGCTCGATCGCCACCTTGCCCTCGGTGGTCTCGCGCCCCGAGCGCTTGGCGGCGCTGGCGATCCCCTTCTCGCGCAGGAGCTTCACGGCAGCCTCGACGTCGCCGCCCGTGTCCTCGAGGGCGCGCTTGCACTCCATCATCCCCGCGCCCGTCTGGTCGCGGAGCTCCTTGACGAGGCTCGCAGAGACCGTCATCAGCTGGTCTCAGCCGACGCTGACTGGTCCGTGCGAATCGGCTCAGTCGCCGATTCGCGGGCTTCCACCGGCTCGGACGACCCCTCCGCGGGAGCCTCCGGTTCGGGCTGCGCGGCCATCTCCGCAGGGCTGACCTTCTGCTTGCCCTCGGCGATCGCGTCGGCGATCACGCGGGTGATCAGGCTGCACGAGCGGATCGCGTCGTCGTTGCCCGGGATGACGTACTCGGCCTCGTCGGGGTCGCAGTTCGTGTCGACGAGCGCGATGATCGGCATGCCCAGCCGCCGGCCCTCCCGGACGGCGAGCGCCTCCTTGCGCAGGTCGAGCACGAACATCGCGTCGGGTTGGCGCTTCATGTCGGCGACGCCGCCGAGGTTCGCCTCGAGCTTCTCCAGCTCGCCGAGCATGGCGATGCGCTCCTTCGGCGGCAGCAGCTCCAGCTGGCCCTCGTCGCGGAGCCGCCGCAGGTCGTGGAGCCGGTCGATGCGGTCGGAGATCGTGCGCCAGTTGGTGAGCAGGCCGCCGAGCCAGCGATGGTTGACGTACGGCATGCCGACGCGCTTCGCCTGCTCTTCGACTGCGTCCTGGGCCTGCTTCTTCGTGCCGACGAAGAGCACCGAGCCGCCGCGGCCGGCGATGCCCTTCACGAACTCGTAGGCATCCTCGACCAGCTGGGCAGTCTGCTGGAGGTCGATGATGTAGATCCCGCCGCGCTCGGTGAAGATGAACCGGCGCATCTTCGGGTTCCAGCGGCGGGTCTGGTGGCCGAAGTGGACCCCGGCCTCCAGAAGCTCTCGCATGGAGACGACAGCCACGTGTGCTTCCCCTTTCGGTTCGATGTGCACTGCGCCGGTGGGCCCGGACGGAACCGGTGTCAGGCACCGGCACCGCCGCCCGGGTGGACCGCCGGGTCGATGGAGGTGAACGGCCGACATGCTAGCTGCCGCGAGCGTGCTCGAGAGCCGCCTGCAGATCGTCGGGAAGCGGCGACGTGACCGTCACGGGCGCCCCGGTGACCGGGTGGACGAACGCGAGCCGGGCGGCGTGGAGGAACTGCCGGCCGAGCCCGGGCTCCGGTGCGCCGTACACGCGGTCGCCGGCGACCGGCAGCCCGATCGCGGCGAGATGCACGCGGATCTGGTGCGTTCGCCCGGTCTCGAGCCGCACCCGCAGCAGGCCGTGCGCGGGCAGGAGCTCGACCACCTTGAAATGGGTGATCGCATCCTTCGGAGCATCCGACTCCAGGGAGCGCCGGGTCGGATCGCGGCGGTCGCGCCCGATGGGCGCTTCGATGCGGCCGGTCCGCGACCGGGGCCGGCCGCGGACGAGCGCCAGGTACTCGCGCTCGATCGCTCGTCGCTCGACGAGGGTGCGGAGCCCGTCGTAGGCCTCCTGGGTCCGCGCGATCACCAGCAGACCCGAGGTGTCCCGGTCGAGCCGGTGGACGATGCCGGGCCGCTCGGGATCTCCTCCGGCGGTTCGCCCGGCGAGCATCTGGACGAGCGTGCCGGACGCGTGCCCGGCAGCGGGATGGACGACGAGCCCGGCAGGCTTGTCCACCACGAGCAGGTGCTCGTCCTCGTACGCGATCCGGGGCTCCTGCGGGGGCGTAGGGGCCGCGTCGACGGGCTGCGCGAGGTCGACGCGCACCTCCTCCCCGCCTTCGAGCCTGTGGCTCTTCGTCCGTGGGCGGCCGTCGACGAGGACGGCGCGCGCGGCGAGCAGGCGTTCGGCGGTCGCGCGCGAGCCGACCCCCGGCAGCGCGGCGACGAAGCGGTCGAGCCGCTCGCCCGCCGCCGTGTCAGGAACGACGTAGGGAATCGAGGCCACGCGAGCGCCGCGGGCCGCGGTCGGCCGCGACCAGCGCGGCGAGCAGGATGGCCACGCCGACCACGATGAAGCTGTCGGCCAGGTTGAAGGCCGGCCAGTACCGGAAGTCGAGGAAGTCGGTGACGTAGCCGAGCCTGACCCGGTCGGCGAGGTTCGAGACGCTGCCGCCGATCAGGAGGCCGACGGCCACGGGCAGCAGCGGGTGGCGCGCCCCTGAGCGGTAGAAGTAGACGAGCATCCAGGCGACGGCGACGAGGGTGAGCAGGATGACGATGCCCGTCGCCTCGGCGAAGAGGCCGAACGCGATCCCGGAGTTCTGGACGTGGTGGATCGAGAACGGCCCGAGCACCTTCACCTCGTCGTCGAGGACGAGCTGGCTGGCCACGACGTGCTTCGTCAGCTGGTCGGCGAACACGGCGGCCAGGGCGATCGCGCCCAGGGCGAGCCAGTGCCTCGGGCGGGCGGCGAGCGACCGGGCGACGACGGAGATCGGCGCCAGCCCGTCGGTGCGCGACCCGGGCCGGAACTCCTGCTTCCGGACGGGCTCGGAGCTCAGCCGCGCTCCTGCTTCCGTTTGTCCTCGATGCAGAGCGTCGCCCATGGGAGGGCTTCCAGCCGCTCGCTGCCGATCGGCTTGCCGCAGATCCGGCACGTGCCGAACGTGCCGTCGTCGATCCGGGCGAGCGCGGCGTCGATCTCGTTCAACACGTGGGTGGAGTTGTCCTCGAGCGTCGAGGCCATCTCGCGGTCGAACGTCGCGGTGGCGACGTCGCCCAGGTGGTTGTCCTGGAAGGTGGGCTCGTCGGTCTCGTCGCCGAGCGAGCCAGGGTTCTCGGCATGGATGTTCTCGATCGCTCCGACGACCTGCCGCCGCTCGTCGAGGAGACGTGTCCGGAAATGCTCCGTGTCGAGCGTGTCCGCCATCGTCCGGCAAGTATAGGTCGGGCCCTAGAGCTCCTAGGCCGCCCTGGACTCCTGCTCGGGCTCCGGCCCGTGGTCCGCGGCCGAGCGCTGCGGCGACGGCTCGAGCTCGGGCTCGCCCAGGTCGGCCTCGGTCAGCGCGTCGAGCGCAGCCTGGAGCAGGAAGCGCACCCGCCGTGCCTCCCGGTCGAGCCGCTCGCGCTCGCCGCGTGCGTGACGTGATCGTCCGCGACTCCGCATGGGCCTCGGCGACGATCGCCTCGGCCTCGCGCTTCGCCTGGTCGCGCAGCTCGTGCGCGGCCCGCTCGGCCGAGACCAGAGTCGTGCGGAGCAGCGCCTCGAGCTCCCGGTAGCGCTTCAGCTCGCCCTCGAGCAGCTCCACGCGGTCGGCGTGGTCGGCACGCTCGCGCCAGACGCCCTCGTAGCTCACGGCGATCTCGTCGAGCAGGCGGTCGACCGGCGCGCGCCGGTAGCCGAGCAGGCCGCGCCGGAGCCTCACGTGTCGGATCTCGACTGGTGTGTAGGTCATCGGTCTCCTTCCCTGGTCAGTGCAGGCGGTCCAGCAGCCGGACGACGATCTGCTCCCCGCCGATCAGCACGAACACGCCGACCATCGGCGAGAGGTCGATCGGCCCGAGCGGCGGCAGGATGCGGCGGAACAGCCGCAGGTACGGCTCGCAGACGTCGTAGAGGAACCGGACCACCGGATTGAACGAGTAGGGCAAGCGGACGAACGAGGTCAGCACGTACGCGAAGATGACGAGCACGTAGACCGCCACGAACACGACCACGAAGCTCTGGATCGTCGAGACCGCGTCCGCGAGTAGCCCGAACGTGGCGAGATGGACGCCCACGCTGCCGGATTTCGGCCCCGAGGGCGGCGTTCCTACGGTGCCGACGACGATCCGAGCCCGGCTGTGGACGAAGAGTCACGGTTTCGGCGCTCAGTCGGTGCCAGGCACTGGTTGTGGAAAACCGCGCTCTTGGCTCGAGGAAGTGCCGCCGGAGCCGGGCTCTGCCCGGCGGGAGGCTAGGCCTGGTTGAAGAAGCCGCCGCGCTCGAGCAGCCTCGCGCGCTCCTCGGCGGAGACCTCGACGTTGCGCGGGGTGAGCAGGAACACCTTGTCGGCGACCCGCTGCATGCCGCCGTTCAGCGCATAGGTCAGCCCGCTCGCGAAGTCGATCAGGCGCTTGGAGAGATCCTGATCCGTGCTCTGCAGGTTGAGGATCACCGGGACGCCCTCCTTGAACCGGTCGGCGATCTGCTGGGCGTCGTTGAAGCTGCGCGGGAGGACCAGGTGCACCTTGACGTTCGGGCTCGGAGCCGCCTCGAGGCGACGCGGCCGGCTCGGCGCCGACTGCTCCCGCACCGCGCGCGGCTGCGGAGGAGGCGCGTCCACCTGCGCGACGACCGCGTCGGAGTCGGTCCAGTCCTCGTAGTCGCCCCGCCGGCGCGGCAGCCGGCGCACGTTCGGGCGTTCGTTGTAGGTCCGCTCGAGCTCGTCGTTCGTGGCGTAGCCGTCCTCGTCCCAGTAGTCGTCCTCCTCGGCGATGCCGAAGTACACGAGGGTCCGGCTCCAGAGATCTGCGAAGCCCATCGGGCCAGAATGGTAACTCGCCGGACGGAGCGAGCCTGTCAGTCGGACCAGAGCGCCGAGCCCACTCGCACGTACGTCGCCCCCTCCTCCGCGGCGATCCGGTAGTCCTGGCTCGTGCCCATCGAGAGCTCCGCGAGGCCGTGCGCCCGGGCGAGCTCGCGCAGGCGGCGGAAGAACGGCCGCGACGCCTCGGGATCGCCGGTGAGAGGCGGCATCGTCATCAGGCCCCGCACGTCGCCGTAGAGCGCGAGCATCGCGTCGAGGGCCTCCGGTGCGACGCCGGACTTCGCCGGCTCGCCCGACAGGTTGACCTCGACGAGCGCGGGCACCGTCAGCCTGCTCGCGGCCGACTCGGATACGAGCGAGTGGACGAGCTCGCAGATCCCGTTGACGACCTTCGCCTTCCGGCTCTGGAGGTGGCCGATGAAGTGCCAGCGGAACACGTCTCCGTAGACGGCGTGCTTCGCCTCGAGGTCCTGCGCGCGGTTCTCGCCGACCACCTCGATGCCTGCCTCGGCGAGGGCGGCCATGTCCTCGACCGCCACGTACTTCGTCGCCGCGACGACGGTGACGGCGGGCCCGACCTCCTCGCGGATCTGCTCGTAGCGTTCGCGGATCCGGTCAGGAGACAAAGGCGATCATCCCCTGGCGGCCCGTGCGCCCCGCGTCGCGCCGGTGCGAGAAGAAGAGGCCACGGTCGCAGGACGTGCAGAGGTCGGTGCGATAGACGTCCGCGATGCCGGCGGCGTCGAGGGCCCGCTCGGCGGCCGTCCAGAGGTCGAGGCGCCGTTCGCGGACGACGTCGTCGCCGTACCGCTTCCGGAACGGCCTCGCGACCTCGTCTCCGACCTCGTAGCAGCACGGCCCGATCCCCGGCCCGATCGCCGCGGCCAGCCTGCCGCCCCCGAGCGCCGAGACGGCGGTCGCGACGATTCCCGCGAGCAGGCCGCGCCAGCCGACATGGAGCGCTGCGACCACCGGCGGCCCGCCGTTCGTGCGCACGACGGCGACCGGGAGGCAGTCGGCGGTGAAGACCAGCAGCGGCTCGCCCGGCGCGTCCGTCCACAGGCCGTCGCCCGGCTCGCCTCTGCCGCCGGCACGCCTGACGGTGGCCCCGTGCACCTGCCGTCCGTAGCTGAGGAGCTCGGGTTCGGTGCCCAGCTCGGAGCAGAGCCGGCGCCGGTTCTCGGCGACGTGCGCCGGGTCGTCGTCGGTCAGGCGGCCGAGGTTGAGCGTGTCGAACGGGGGGCCGCTGACGCCGCCCCGTCTCGTCGAGAACGCAACGGCATACGGGCCGGGCGCATCCCAGCGGATCAGCGCGAGCTCATTCACCGGCGATCAGCTCCGTCGCCGCGGCGAGCTCGGCGTTGCGCCCCTCGAGCTCGCCGCGGAGCTTGCGACGGCGCAGCTCCTCGAGGATCTCCCCGACCCGCGGCGACTCGGGCACGCCGAGCTCGGCCAGGTCGGTTCCGGTCACCTCGAGCCGAACGTCGCGGAGCCGCGTGAACCACTCGCGCAGCGCGGCCGAGTCGCGTCGGGCCAGCGCGAGCAGCGCGCCTTCGGGCGCCCGGCCGGCGAGATCGGCGATCTCGACCGGGTCGGACGCCTCGCCCAGCCGTGGCGCAAGGGCGACGGCGTCCTCGACCGCGCGGGCATCCCGGCGGGGGAGCGCGAGCAGGTCGAGCAGCCCCGGGTGAGCGGCGGCGAGCGCCGTCAGCCGCACGCGCCAGAGGGGCGCATCCGGGTCGAGCTCCTCCCGCAGCGCGTCGAGCCGGCCGATCAGCCCCGCGTCGAGAGCCGGGGCCACCGCCAGGTCGGCCAGGCGGTCGAGCGCCTGTTCCGCTCCCTCCTCGGAGAGCAGCGCGACGACCTCCTCGCGCAGCCGGGCCGCGGAGAGGAGACGGATGCCGCCGACCGCCTCCCGTGCGAGCCGCTCGCTCTCCCCGTCCATCCTGAAGCCGAGCCGGGCCTCGTAGCGAACCGCCCGGAAGATCCTCGTCGGGTCGTCGACGAACGACCGCGGGTGCAGCACGCGGATCGTGCTGCTCTCCAGATCGGCGCGGCCGCCGTAGGGGTCGAGGATCCGCCCGTAGTCGTCGCCGAGGGACGCCGCCATCGCGTTCGCCGTGAAGTCCCGCCGCGCCAGGTCCTCCTGGATCGAGCCGGCGTCGACCTCGGGCAGCGCCGCGGGAGCGGGATAGCTCTCGCGCCGCGTTGTGACGACGTCCCAGTGGCGGCCGTCCGCGAAGCGGACCACCGCCGTCCCGAAGCGGCCGTGGGCGGTGACGTCGCCGCCCAGCGTCTGCGCGAATGCGATCGCGTCGCCCTCCACCGCGATGTCGACGTCGAAGCTCTCCCGGCCGAGCAGGATGTCCCGGACGGTGCCGCCGACGACGTAGACGCCCTGGCCGCGGGGCAGCTCGAGCGCGCGCAGCTCGTCGCTGATGGATTCGGTCAAGGCCTGTCCCGAGACGGCTTACCCGAGGGCAATCGCGTCGATCTCGACCAGCGCGCCCGACGGCAGCGCGGAGACCTCGAGCGTCGCCCGCGCCGGGGGGACGTCGCCGACGTGCTTCCGGTACACGTCGTTCATCGCCTGGAAGTCGTCGAGGGTACGCAGGTAGACGGTCGTCCGCACCACGCGGTCGAGCCCGCTGCCGGCCGCCTCGAGGATCGCGCGCAGGTTCGCGAAAACCTGCTCGGTCTGCTCGGCGATTCCGGCGCCGACGAGCTCGGACGCGCCGGGGGCGAGGGCGATCTGGCCGGAGACGAACACGAGGCCCCCGGCCCTGATCGCCTGCGAGTACGGCGCGCCCTGGAAGGGGGCGGGCGCCTCCTCGGTGCGGACTGCCTCCTTCTCGGCCATGTCGCTCCTTCCGTTCGTCAGGTTCGCGGCGGGCTGCAGGCGCTCGCGAGCGCGACGCCCAGCGCCTTGAACATCGCCTCGAGCACGTGCTGGGCGTCGTCGCCGGCGATCAGCCGGACGTGCAGGTTCAGGCCCGCTCCCTCGGCGAAGCGGCGGAGGAAGTCGGTGACCAGATCGGTCCCGAGCCCGCCGACGCGGGTGTCCGAGAGGTCGACGTTCGTCGCCAGCAGCGGCCGCTCCGTGACCTCGACCACGACGTGGGCGAGCGCCTCGTCGACGGGCAGCACCCCCGAGCCGTAGCCGCGCACGCCCGGGGCGCGCAGGTGGCCGGAGAGCGCCTCGCCCAGCGCGTGGGCCGCCTCGAGGGCGTCGGCCGACGTCTCGCCGGCAGCGAGCGCGACCACGAGGTCGAGCCGCGCGTACTCGGCCAGGAGCGTCAGCAGCCGGTCGAGCACCGGGAAGCCCGTGTCGACGTTCGCGCGCCCGCTCCCGGCGGGAGTCACCTCCACGCGGAGACGCTCGGCGCGGCTGCTCGGTGCCATTCCGGAAATCAGGTCTCGACGCGCTCGATGCGGGCGCCGATCGCGCGCAGCCGCTCGTCGATTCGCTCGTACCCCTTGTCGATCTGTTGCACCGCCCCGATCGTCGACTGGCCCTCGGCGCACAGGCTCGCGAGCAGCATCGCCATGCCGGCACGGATGTCCGGGCTCTCCATGCGCTGGCCGAGCAGCGTCGCCGGGCCGGTGACGACCGCGCGATGCGGATCGCAGAGGATGATCCTGGCACCCATGCCGACGAGCTTGTCGACGAAGAACAGACGGCTCTCGAACATCTTCTCGAAGATCAGCACGGTGCCGAACGCCTGGGTGGCGACGGTCAGGGCGATGGACGTCAGGTCGGCCGGGAAGGCCGGCCAGGGGCCGTCCTCGATCTTCGGGATGTGTCCGCCGAGGTCGTCCTCGACGATCAGCTGCTGCCTCGGCGGGACCCGGATGGAGGTGCCGTCGATCTCGGTCCGGACGCCGAGCCGTGCGAAGGCCGGGAGGATCGAGATCAGGTCCTTCGGCTCCACGTCCTCGATGGTCACGTCGCTGGAGGTCATGGCCGCGAGGCCCACGAAGCTCGCCACCTCGATGTGGTCGGGCCCGATCCGCCACTCGCCGCCGGAGAGCGAACGCACGCCGTGGACGCGCAGCACGTTCGACTCGATCCCCTCGATCTGCGCCCCGAGGGAGACGAGGAAGCGGCACAGGTCCTGGACGTGAGGCTCGCACGCGGCGTTCCCGATCACGGTTTCCCCCGGCGCGAGCACGGCCGCCATGACCGTGTTCTCGGTCGCCATCACGCTCGCCTCGTCGAGGAAGATCTGGCCGCCGCGGAGACCCTCGTCGGCGTGCATCTCGTAGCGGTCGCGGAGGTCGATCGTCGCGCCCATCCTGGCGAACGCGTGGATATGCGGGTCGAGGCGGCGCCGGCCGATCAGGTCGCCGCCGGGCGGGGGCACGACCACCTGCCCGAAACGCGCCAGCAGCGGACCGGCGAGCAGGAACGAGGCGCGCATGCGGCTGCAGAGCTCCGGGTCTAGCTCGTACTTGGTCACCTCGGCGGTGTGGACGCGAACCTCGTTCGGCCCGGTCCAGGCGACGTCGGCGCCGAGGTCGGCGAGCAGTTCCAGCATCGTGTCGACGTCCCGGATGCGCGGCACGTTCGAGAGCGCGACCGGCTCGTGGGTGAGCAGCGTCGCCGCGAGGATCGGAAGCGCGCCGTTCTTGTTGCCCGCAGCCTTGACCGTCCCCGAAAGACGGTGGCCGCCCTCGATCACCAGGGCCTGCATCAGCTCTGACGTGAGGACGCCGACGGGCACCGCGGTAGGCTAGCGGACATGGCGAACCCGACCCGGGAGCAGGCCTGGGACACGCTTACTCGTTACACGAAGAGCCAGCCGCTCCTGCGTCACGCCCTCGCCGTGGAGGCCTCCGTGCGCTGGTACGCGCGCGCCGGCGGCGAGGACGAGGAGCTCTGGGGCGTGACCGCGCTGCTGCACGACTTCGACTACGAGATCCACCCCACGCTCGACCGGCATCCCCAGGACGGGGCGCCGATCCTGCGCGAGGAGGGCTACCCGGAGGTCGTGATCGAGGGGGTGCTCTCTCACGCCGAGCACCTCGCGATCCCCCGCGACACGCCGCTGAAGAAGACCCTGTTCGCCTGCGACGAGCTCTCGGGCTTCGTCCACGCCTGCGGTCTCGTCCGGCCCGACGGGATCGCGACGCTGGAGCCGAAGTCGGTGCTGAAGAAGCTTCGCCAGCCGTCGTTCGCTGCGGGCGTGCACCGCGACGAGGTCTACGCCGGCGCCGAGCTGCTCGGCCTCGAGCTCGACCGGCACATCGCCAACGTGATCGAGGCGCTGCGGCCGATCTCGGAGGAGCTCGGGCTCAAAGGATGAGCACAGAGAGGGACTGGCCCTGCGGGCCTGTCCCCGGTTCCGTTTCCGCTACTTGCGCAGCGTGACGCGGGTCGTCGTCCGCGCGTGGCGCGTGTCCGCGTTCAGCGTCCACACGACCCGGTAGGACCCCGGCCGCTTGATCGTCTTCGGCAGCCGCAGCTGCACGACCGAGGTGCCGGAGGCGAGGACGAAGTGCCAGTGCAGGGCCTTCTTCAGGCTCTTGCCCGACATCGTCGCCGAGACCAGCGCGCGGCGCGTGGAGCGGATCTTCGCCAGGACGTACCGTGCCTTCGCCTTGACCACGACCGCCCTCGGGGCCGTGACCACCAGGCGGTTGGCCAGCGAGCTCACCGTCAGGGATGTGAGCGAGCTCGGGTTCCCTGCCCTGTCGAAGGCGCGCACCTTCAGGTGGGTCAGGCCGCGCAGCGGGATGCCGCGCGTGTACTCGTTGCCGTGCTCGGCCGTCGGCAGGCTCCCGTCGCTCGTCCAGCGGATCGTGTCGACGCCCGAGCCGCCGAGGTCGGCAGCGGAGAACGTGACCATGACCGTCTTCGGGTACGGCTTCCTGCTGCACGCCTTGCCGTTGCAGCGGACGGCGAGCGTCGGCGCGGTCGCGTCCGGGACGAGCGTGAAGGACGCGGCGCCGGAGCTCACTCCGGCGGCGTTGGTCGCCGCGATCGTCAGCCCGCCCGCGGCCGTCGTCCCGGTCCTGGTCGACACGTAGGTGCGGTGCGGGCCCGAGCCGGCCGCCGTAAACCCGGGGACGGCGGGGAACGAGTACGCGGCCACGCCGGACTCCGGATCGGAGGAGGCAGCCGTGACCGTGAACGACCCCGTCGCGCCGGGCCGGAAGTAGACGACGTTTCCGGCCGAGGCGGTGTTCGAGAACCCGGTGAAGAGCAGGGACGGCGTCGTCGGCGCCGTGCTGTCGACCTTCGCGTCGGCCGACGCCGTGGACGCGGACGAGACGTTCCCGACGTTGTCGGTCGCCTTCAGGTGGTACCGGTAGCAGTTGCCGGAGGCGACGCTCGTGTCGGACGTTCCCGAGAGGGTCACGGCCGCGAAGGCGCCGAACGTCCCGCAGACGCCGTTCGTCACCGGCGCCGAGGCGCGCTCGACGACCGTGCGGCTGGAGTCGACGCCGGAGCCGGCGTCGGTCCCGGCCACGAGGGTCAGCGCGACGGGGCCTCCGAACCAGGGGCCGCCGGACAGGCTGACCGACTGGCCGCTCGGCGGGCTCGAGTCGCCGCTGATCGTGATCGGGGCCGTCGCCGTCTCTCCGGACGAGGACGTGGCGGTCAGCGACTTGGCACCGGGAGCGCCGGCACCGCTCGACCATGTGTAGACGGAGGAGGTGAAGGGCGAAGCGACGACACCGCCGGTCGATCCGGCCCAGCCGGCGATGCTGGAGACGTCCGGGAAGGTGACGGATGCCGCGGTCGTGGCGGTGGCGTTGAGCTTGAACGAGCCGGATGCCGTGGGCCGGAACCAGACCGTGTTCGTCGCCTCGGCCCAGTACTGGTCAGCGGCCCCGCTGACCTCGGTAGGCGCGGCGTTCTTGACGGTCGGCACCGGTGCGACCGCAAAGGCGGCGGTCTTGTCGAGCGAGCTCGGATCGTCGTCGTTCACCGTGACCGTGTACGAGGCCGACGCGGTCGTCGACGCCGTCCAGCTGTAGGTCATGACGCAGGGGCACGGCGCCGAGACGTTTCCGCCGCCCGTCATCCCCGTGATCGTCGGGAAGTCGACGCTGGTGAGGGTCCCGGTCGTGTCCGCGTCGACGGTCACGTCGAAGCTGCCGCTGTTCGTCCCGCCGGGCGTGTACTTGAGCGTCGTGCCCGAGACCGACTCGGACGTCGACGTCAGGTTGTCGACCGTCACGGTGATGTTGCTCACCGTCGCGTGCGATGCCCCGGCGGCGACGGCGGTCGCGAGCAGAAGGGCCAGAAGTGCAAGGCGAAGCTTCACGCCGAGAACCATCGGCCGGAGCGGCGCTTTTCTTGAGCCCGTTCCCCCTAGAGGGCGTCGAGCAGGCGCTCGAGGTCGCCGTCGCTCGTCCACCAGCCGCAGGAGACGCGCAGCCAGCCCGTGCCGGGCAGGTCGCGCACGAGGACGCCGCGCTCGTGCAGCCGCCGGGCGAGCCCGGCCGGATCGCCCTCGACGGCGAAGGAGACGAGACTCGCCTGGCCGGGCGCGGTCACCACCCGGAACCGGGCGGCGAGCAGCGTCCAGCAGCGGGCGGAGATCTCCGCCGCGTGGTGCGCGGCCCAGTGCGGGACGGTTCCGAGAGCCGTTTCCAGCCCCGCGAGCGACGGGGTCGGCAGCCAGCCGGCGTCGAACCTGGCCGCGCCCTGCTTCGGCGTGAACGAGCCGCGCTCGTCGTAGCCGTCCTGCGAGAAGTACGTCGGCAGCGCGACGTGCAACGCCTCCGGCTCGCGCACGTAGAGGCCGCCGGTCGCGTCGGGCCCGCACAGCCACTTCTGGCCCGACACGGTGTAGAAGTCGTAGCGGCCCGCCTCCACGGCGATCGCACCGGCGGACTGCGCCCCGTCCACGAGCATCGGCAGGGAAGTCGCGTCGCGGATCTCCTCGACCGGGAGCAGGTTCCCGGTCTGCCACGAGACGTGCGAGAGCGCGACGAGCCGCGTCCTGGGCGTGACCTCGGCGAGGATCGTCTCCAGCGCGCGCTCGGGCGGCAGCGTCCTCACCGCCGCAGCGCGCACGGTCGCGCCCGAGGCGTGCAGCGCGCCGAGCAGGCCGAAGTGCTCGGTGTCGGTGGTGACGATCTCGTCCCCGGGCCGGAGCCGCAGCCCGGCGAGGACGATGTTGCAGCCCTCGGTCGTCGAACTCGTCAGCGCGACGTTCTCGGCCGGCACGCCGATCGTGCCCGCCAGGCCGGCGCGCACGCGGCTCCGAAGGGCCAGCATCGTCTCGATGTACGGCAGGCCGCCCCGGCCCAGCTCGAGGTCGGCGAGCTGCTGAGCGGCCATCGCCTCCACGGTCCTGCGGGCGAGCGGCCCCATCGAGCCCGCGTTCAGGTACGCGACCTCGTGGAGGACCGGGAACTGGGCGCGGGCTTCGTCGAAGTTCACAGCACGAGCTCGATCGGAGAGTGGTCCGAGAGCAGCATGCCGTCTCGGCGCCTCCGCTCGTCGGGCCACACGTGCAGAGGCGACGGTACGGCGCCGCGGACGGCGACGTGGTCGATGCCCGGACCGGGCTCGGAGTAGCCCTCGAGCGCCCAGTGCGCGGCGAGGCAGTTGAAGTCTCCGGCGATCACGACGGTGTCGTCCGCCCCTGCGAAGCCCTCGGCGAAGGCGGTGGCACGCTCGAGCTCGACGGCCGGAACGCGCGGATCGCCCGGCGAGCTGCTGGCGTGCAGGTTCGCGACCACGAGCCCGCTCGCGAGACGCACGACCTGGCAGACCCTGCGCTCCTTGCTCCACGCGAGCCGGGTGACCAGGTCCAGCCCGAGCGCCCTCGCCTGCTCGCGCCGGAACGGCGCCGGGTTCAGCGTCAGGACGTCGCGGGCGACGATTCCCAGGCCGCCGCGGAGCAGGATCGCGTTCGCCTGGCCCGAGAACGCCGACCGGAGCAGCCCCGGCCTCAGATCCGTGAGCGTCCGCCCCGCTCCCGTGCTGATCGGAACCGGCCCGAGCCGGGGCCGCTGCGCGACGTCCCCGACAGACTGCATGCCGCTCCAGGCCGCGAGGCGGCCCAGCGCCCAGACAGGCACCTCCTGGAGGACGACCACGTCGGGGCGATCCGCGGTCGCGAGCTCGACCATCGCCTCCAGATGGACGTGGCGGCCGGGTGGCGAGGTGTTGCCGTGGAAGAGATTCCAGCTCCGGATCAGCACGGTGGTCACGACTACTGTACGAGCCGGTGCGCGTCGTCCTCGCCGACCCGGCCGCCTTCACGCCGCAGTACGACCACGAGCTCGCGGCCGGGCTCGCCCGCGCGGGCGCCGAGGTCGAGCTCGTCACCTCCCGGTTCCGGTTCGGGGCAGCACCCTTGCCGCTCGGTTACCGGCGCCGCGAGCTCTTCTACCCTGCGTCCTCGCGCCTGTTCCGCCGCTCCCGGCTGCGCCTGCCGCTGAAGGCGGTCGAGCATCCGCTGGGGATGGCGCGGCTGGCCCTTGCGAGCCGCGACGTGCTGCACGTCCAGTGGCTGGCGGCGCCCGAGCTCGACGCCGTGCTCTTCCGGACGCGCAGCCCGGCCGTGTTCACCGCCCACGACCTCCTGCCCCGCAGGACCGCCCATCGCGAGGACCTGTGGCGCCGGCTGCTCGGCCGCTTCGACCGCGTGGTCGTCCACAGCGAGCGGGGGCTCGAGACCCTGACTCGGCTCCGAGTCGACCGAGGGCGGCTGCGGCTGATCCCCCACCCCGCGTTTCGGAGCGAGCCGGCGCGAACGGACGACGGGCGGACCGTCCTCTGCCTGGGCGCGATCCGCCCGTACAAAGGTCTCGGCGACGCCGTCGAGGCGGTCTCGCGGTCAGACGGGGCACGCTTGCTCGTCGCCGGCGACCCGCTCGAGCCGATCGAGGCCTACCGTGCGGCCGCAGGAGGCCGGGCCGAGTGGCGGGTGGGCTATCTGCCGGAGGCGGAGGTCGACCGGGCGCTCGGCGACGCGACGATCGCGATCTTCCCGTACCGGGCGGAGCTCGACCAGTCGGGAGCGCTCCTGCGGGCGCTCGGAGCCGGCGTGCCGGCGGTCGTCTACGACGTGGGCGGGCTGGCCGAGCCGGTCCGCACCTTCGGGGCCGGGCGGGTCGTGCCTCCCGGCGACGTCGCCGGGCTGGCCGAGGCGATCGGCGCGCTGCTCGGCGATCGCGACGCGCTCGAGGCCGCGCGGGCCGGTGCCGCCCGTGCGCGCGACGAGCTGACCTGGGACCGCTCGGCTGCGGCGCACCTCGACCTGTACCGGGAGCTCGTCTGATGGCGCCGATCGAGGACTACGGGCTGCTCAGCAACCTGCACACGGGCGCCCTCGTCTCCCGCGCCGGCTCGGTCGACTGGCTCTGCCTGCCACGCTTCGACTCGGCCGCCTGCTTCGCCGCGCTGCTCGGCGGCCCCGAGCACGGCCGCTGGCTGATCGCGCCGCGGGGCGAGCCGGCGCGGGTCGAGCGGCGCTACCTGCCCGGCACGCTCGTCCTGGAGACGACGTTCGAGACCGACGACGGTATCGCGCGCCTGATCGACTTCATGCCCCCGGGGAGGGACGACACCGTGCTCGCACGCATCGTCGAGGGCATCGAGGGCCGCGTCGAGATCGGGACGGAGCTGATCCTCCGCTTCGAGTACGGGTCGGCCGTTCCCTGGATGCGACGGATGGACGGCTTCTGGGTGGCGGTGGTCGGCCCGAACGCGGTTCGTATCGAGAGCGACATCGAGCTGGAGGGGCGCGACTTCACCAGCTGCGGCGAGACGGCGGTGTCCGCCGGCGAGCGTCTGACCTTCGCGCTGACGTGGTTCGCGTCCCACGGCGAACCGCCCGCACCGGTTGCCGCCGAGGCCGCGCTCGAGGAGACCGAGGCATTCTGGCGCGACTGGTCGGACCGGTGCACCTACGACGGCGAATGGGCCGACCCGGTTCGCTCGTCGCTGCGGGCGCTGAAGGGCCTCATCTACGAGCCGACGGGCGGGATCGTCGCAGCGGCGACCACGTCGTTGCCGGAGTGGCCGGGCAGCTCGCGGAACTGGGACTACCGCTACTGCTGGCTGCGTGACGCCACGCTCACGCTCGTCGCGCTGATCGACTCCGGCTACCTGGACGAGGCCCGCGCCTGGCGGGAGTGGCTATTCCGGGCGGCCGCGGGGCGGCCGGTCGACCTCCAGATCATGTACGGGGTCGCCGGCGAGCGGCGGCTCGCCGAGTACGAGGCGGAGTGGCTGCCCGGCTACGAGGGCTCCACGCCGGTGCGGGTCGGCAACGCCGCGTCCGAGCAGATGCAGCTGGACGTCTACGGCGAGATCGTCGACGCCTTCACCACGGCCCGGGCGCACGGGCTCGAGGCCTCCGACCACGCGTGGCAGCTCTCCGTGAACCTGCTCGAGTTCCTGGAGGAGGCCTGGCGGAAGCCGGACTCGGGCCTCTGGGAGGTCCGCGGCCCGAACCGGCATTTCACGCATTCGAAGGTGATGGCGTGGGTGGCGTTCGACCGCGCGCTCCTCACCAACGAGCGGTGGGGCCGCGACGGGCCGGTCGACCGTTGGCGGTCGATCCGGGACGAGATCCACGCCGACGTCTGCGGCAACGGCTTCGACGCCGAGCTCGGCTCCTTCGTCCAGTCGTACGGCTCGAAGCGACTCGACGCGAGCCTGCTGCTGATCCCGCTGGTCGGGTTCCTACCGGTCGAGGACGAGCGGGTCGTCGGGACGATCGACGCGATCGGCCGGTCGCTCTCCCGGGACGGGCTGATTGCGCGGTACGAGGCCGACGAGGAGAACGTCCACGTGGACGGCCTGCCTCCGCGCGAGGGCGTCTTCCTCCCGTGCTCGTTCTGGTACGCGGCCGACCTCGCACTCCTCGGCCGGCTGGACGAGGCGCGGGCGCTCTTCGAGCGGCTGCTCGGGCTGCGGAACGACCTCGGGCTGATCTCTGAGGAGTACGACCCGGACACGGGTCGCATGCTCGGCAACTTCCCGCAGGCGTTCACGCACCTGGCGATCGTCAGGTGCGCGTACGTCCTCGACCACGGCGGTTCTTCACGGCCGCGAGAGCACCTGTAGGCGCTCAGCGGTGGCCGAAGTGGTGGGCCCGCGGGAGCGCGGCCTGCACCTCGGCCAGCCCGGCGACCTCGCGGGCGAGCGGGCCGAGCGTCTCCAGCTCGCGGACCAGGACGTTCAGGTTCCGGCCGTCGCGCTCGAGCCTGCCGCGGGCGAGGAGGAGCGGCTCTCCCCTGACGAGCGGCCGATGCCGCTCGTACACCGGCGGCGGGACGATCAGGTTGACCTGGCCCGTCTCGTCCTCGAGCAGCATGAAGACGACGCCGTTTGCGGTCGCGGGGCGCTGGCGGGCGATCGCCATGCCGGCGACCGCGACCTCGCCGGGCGGATGGCCGGCCAGCTCGTTCGTGCCGAGGGTGCCGGCCGGAAGGTGCGGGCGGAGGAGCTCCAGCGGATGCGTCCCCACCGAAAGGCTCGTCAGCGCGTAGTCGGCCAGCATCCGCTCCCAGTCGGTCTGCGGCGGGAGCTCGGGGACGGGTGCGGTCGGTTCCAGCGGCAGCGCGAGCTGTGTCGTCCCGCGAGTGACGCTCGCAGGCCGGGGAACGACGCCGACGCGCCACAGGAGCTCGCGGCGAGGGCCGAACCGGTCGCATGCGCCGGAGGCGACCAGCGCCTCGAGCGCGCCCTCGCTCACCGGTGCGCGCCGGGCGAGGTCGGCGACGTCGGTGTACGGCTGCCCGGCCGCGACCGCCTCGGCCTCCGCCTCGCCGATCCCTCGGATGTAGCCGAGGCCGATGCGAACCGCACCGTCTTCTAGAACGCAGCGCGCAGCGCTGCGCTCAACGTCCGGCGGCAACACCTCCACCCCGCGCCGCTGGCCGTCGCGGACGAGGCTGGCGGGCGGGTAGAAGCCCATCGGCTGGGCGTTCAGCAGGGCACAGAGGAACTCGGCCGGGTAATGGTGCCGAAGCCACGCCGACTGGTACGCGAGCAGCGCGAACGCGGCCGAGTGCGACTTGGGAAAGCCGAACCCGGAGAAGCCGGTCAGCTTGTCGTAGATCAGGTTCGCAAGCCCGGCGTCCACGTCGTTGGCTAGCGCTCCCGCGACGAAACGTTGTCGCAGAGCCTCCAGAGCGTCGCGGGAGCGCTTGCGGCTCATCGCCCGGCGCAGGCCCTCGGCCTCGCCGACCGTGAAGCCGGCGAGCGCCGTCGCCACCTCCAGCACCTGGTCCTGGAAGACGACCACGCCCAGCGTGTCGCGGAGCGGTTCCGCGAGCGACGGATGGTCGACCGGCGGCACGTACGCGGGGTTCTCGCGGAGGCGCCGGCGGCGCTCGATGTACGGGTGCACCGCTCCGCCCTGGATCGGCCCGGGCCGCACGAGCGCGACCTGGATGGTCAGGTCGTCGAGGTTCTCCGGGAGCGTGCGCAGCAGGCTCTGCATCTGCGCACGGCTCTCGATCTGGAAGTCGCCGACCGTGTCGGCCCGCTGGATCTCGGCGTACACGGCCTGGTCGTCGAGCGGGATCCGGGAGAGGTCGATGACGGTGCCGCGCAGCCGCGCGATCTGGTCGACGCAGTCCTCGACCGCGGAGAGCATCCCGAGGCCGAGCAGGTCGATCTTCAGGAAGCCGGCGTCGGCGCACGAGTCCTTGTCCCACTGGCAGATCTGCCGTCCCTCCATCGCCGCCGGCTGCACCGGGACGAGCTCGACCAGCGGTCGGCTGGAGATGACCATCCCGCCCGGATGCTGGGAGATGTGGCGCGGGAGCCCGGCGATCTCGTGCGCGAGCGTCCCGAGCGCGCGCCAGCGGGCGGAGGCGTGGTTCCCGGGGAGCCGCTCGACCTCCTCGGCGACGCGATGCGGGTTGCCCTCGGTGACGCGCGCGAGCCGCTCGAGCTCGGCGGCGGGCAGGCCGAGCGCCTTGCCGAGGTCGCGGATCGCGCCGCGCGAGTGGTATGTGGAGAAGGCGGCGACGAGAGCGGCGTGCTCGCGTCCGTACCGCTCGGTGACCCGGACGATCAGCTGCTCGCGGATGTCGCGGGGAAAGTCGAGGTCGATGTCGGGGGCCGCGACCAGCTCGCGGTTCAGGAAGCGCCCGATCGACAGGTCGGCCTCGACGGGGTCGACGTGGGAAAGCCCGGTCAGGTAGCAGACGATCGAGCCGACCGAGCTGCCGCGGCCGCGGCCGGGCGGGAGCGCGTGCCGTGGTGAGCCCGCGCCGCGAACCTCGAGGGCGACCTCGCGTGCAAGCTCGAGCACCTCCCAGTGGAGGAGGAAGAACCCGGCGAGCTTCAGCTCCGAGATCAGCGCGAGCTCCTCCCGCAGCCGCGCTCTGGCCCGGGTGCGGAGCGCAGAGCGGTGGTAGCGATCCCGGAACGCCCGCTCGCAGACGTCGCGGAGCTGCCCGTCGGGCGTCTCGAAACCGTCGGAGAAGTCCGGGTAGCGGTAGCCGAGCTCCTCGGTCAGGTCGAAGGTGAGGCCCGCGGCGAGCTCGCCGGAGCGGAGAACGGCGTCGCGGTCGCCGGGAAAGCGGTCGACCATCTCGTCGGGGGCGAGCAGGACCGCCTCGTGGTTGCCGCGCCGCTCCTGCTCGCAGCCGTCCAGCGACGTGCGGCAGCGGATCGCGACCAGGGCGTCCTGGAGGGCGCTGCGCCGCGCGTGGTGGACGTGGACGTCGCCGGTGGCGACGGTGGCGGCGCGGAGGTCGCGGGCGAGCTCCCGCAGGGCGGCGTTGCGGCGGGCGTCGCCGCGCTCGTACGGACGCTGCAGCTCCACGTAGAAGCGGTCCCGGAATGCGTCCGCGACGAGCCCGGCCGCATTCGGGTCCCGGACGCCCAACCCGTGCCGCGCGCAGCCCGACAGGCAGACGAGCCCCTCGGCGTGCTCGAGCAGCGACTCGAGCGACAGCTCCGGCGGGAGGGGCTCCGCGCCCTCCTTCGGCCGGGTCTCCGCGTGCGCCTCGGTGAGCAGCCGGCAGAGGTTCGCGTAGCCCTTCGGCGTCTCGACGAGCAGGGTGACATGCGCGCCGCCGGCCAGCGAGAGCTCGGCACCGGTGATCGGCCGGACGCCGAACGCCTTCGCCGCGTGGGCGAACTCGAGCGAGCCGCAGACGGCGTCGTGGTCGGTGAGCGCGAGCGCCTCGTAGCCGAGGTCCGCGGCCCGCGCGGCGACCTCGTCGGGCAGCGAGGCGCCGTCGAGGAACGAGTACGCTGAGTGGCAGTGGAGCTCGACGTAGGCCAGGCCCGCCTCCTAGGACTCCACGAGGGGGAGGCGATCAGCGACACGCCCACGCGCGAGCTGCGCATCCTCTGCGACCACGACTGGCTGAACGTGACCTGGACCCGCCACGCGGAGGGGGAGCGCGGCGCCGAGCCGCACGTCCACCTCCACCACGTCGACGCGTTCTACGTGCTCGCGGGCGAGCTGGCCCTGCAGGTCGGCCCGGCGCTCGATCGGGTAGCGACTTCGGCCGGCACGCTGATCATGGTGCCGCCGGGAGTCGTGCACGGCTTCGACAACGACGGGCCGGGCGAGCTGCGCTTCCTCAACTTCCATGCGCCGGGCTGCGGCTTCGTCGAGCACCTTCGCGGACGCGGTGAGTTCGACCAGCACCCGCCGCCTCCCGACGGCGGGCGGCCGATCTCCGACGCGATCCTCACCCCGCCCGGCGGCGGCGAGCGCTTTCGGCGAGAGGACCGGACGATCACGATCCTCGGCGCGCTGCCGGAGATCTCCGTGCTCCTGATCGAGGCCGACCCCGAGTGGTCGGGGATCCCCGCCCACGACCATGACGACCAGGTCGACACGTTCTTCGTGCTCGACGGCGAAGCCGGCCTCGTGCGCGGAGAGGAGGTGGTCCTCGCGGGCCCCGGCTCGTTCTACGACGCCGCGCCCGGAGCCCGTCACGGCTTCGTCAACGACGGTCGCCGCGTCACCCTCCTCAACGTCCACGGCCCGGACGCCGGCTTCGCCGAGGCCGTCCGCCGGCAGTAGGCGCTGAGGGAAACGGAACCGGGGACAGGTCTGTAAGACCTGTCCCTCTCTGTGCTCACCATTCATTTGAACGTCCAGTGCTCGGGGTGGGCGCGGATCGCGGCGCGCGCGAAGACGATGCGGCCGATCGCGTGGACGTGGTGCGCCATCTCGCCGAGGTCGGCAGGATGCGCCTGCGGCAGCTCCTTGAACCTGAGGTAGACCTGCCCGGCGAGCTTCGCAACCTCGATCTCCTCGGGCGTGAGCCCATGGACGTCCATGTCGGCGAGGTCGGCGATCAGGCTCCTCTTTGCGAGCACCAGCCGCCCCGCTCCTCGTCGCGGAAGACGACGACGTTCTCGCCGCTCTCGAGCACGACCTCGAAGTAGCGTCGGCTGACCGGCTCCTCCGTCCACCAGCGGTCGACGACGCGCCACTCCTCGCGGATCGCCGCCACCGGCTGGCGGTTCACCCGCGTCGGCGTCCCGTCGAAGCCGTTCTCGACGAGCACCGGCCGCGGTTGATTCAGTCGCGCGGCAGCACGGGGGAACCCAGGGTTCCCCCGTGGACCCCCTCCTTCTGCTGGGTTTCTAGTCGAATCGTCCGGGGGCTGCGCTCGGGCAAAGCCCGGCTCCCGCGTACGGTCGCCAGTGTCGAGCGGGAAACGGCTCTTCTCCGGCTCATGCGTCACGTGGAACAAGGAGCGCACGTTGTTCCGGGATCCGCGACCACGGCGCGACCTCGACGACGGTGGCGACCGCCCCGGCGCCGGCGCCGGCGCGCACCTGGCGCAGGCCGTCCCGGAGGCGGGTCTGGAGCTCTTCTCCTTCGGGCGGCACGAGTGCCAGCTGGCGGCCTTCCGGCTCGCCGAGCGCCAGCAGCTCGAGACCGAGCGTGAGCACGGGCGCGGGGAGCTCCGCGAGCTTCGGCCCGAGCGCCGCTCGCAGGGTTCCCCGCTCCCCGCTCGGCTCGCGGAGCGTCACGGTGCGGCGCCACGAGCCCCCGCCGACGAGCCGCGCCGAGAGCGCGGCCTTGCGGATCTCCCGGCCGCCGCGCTCGGGGCGGGCGAGGATCCGGTCGAGCAGTGCCGTCAGTGCGCGGCGGAGAGTCAGCTCGTTGGCGACCGCCTCGGGAAACTCGAGCCGCTCGACGAGAGCGGTCGCCGGCGGACGTGCCGAGACCTTCGTGTCGTTAAAGCCAGCCGTGTCGTTAAAACCAGCATTGCCTTCCGCTCTCGCCAGGCTCCAGGCGCGCCGGCCGTCCGGCCCCAATCGTTCGGCGACGGCGCTGCCCGGCAGCCCGGCAAGCTGTCCGACCTTCTTGACACCGAGGTCTTCACAGGTCTCACGGAGTTTCTCTTCGACGGGTAGCAGCGAGAGCGGCAGCGGCGCGAGGAACTCCCTCGAGCGCTGGTCGTCGACGACCACGGCCTGGCCCGGCCTGGCGATCGCCGCCGCGGCGAGCGCGGCGAAGCGGCGGTCGGCGGCACCGGCGGAGGCATTCCAGGCGGAGCCGACAGCCGCGAGGGCGCGTTTCAGCGACGCGGCGACGCCGCCGTAAAGCCGCTCGACCCCGCGCGTGTCGAAGTAGAGGCAGCCGGGCTCGACCGGCTCGACCGCGAAGCCGCTGTCCTCGAGCCGGACGAGCACCTGCTCCCATTCGGCCTGAACCTGCAGGGCGTCGCGCTCGACCAGGACGAGCGACGGGCAGGTGGCGAGGGCCTCGCCCAGCCGCATCCCCGCCCGGACGCCGGCGGCCTCGGCGGCAGCGGTGACGGGCCCGAGGAGCGGCTCGGCTCCGGGGAGCGGCGCCAGGGCCGCGGCCCGCAGAGCCAGCCGAGGCCGGTCGTGGAGCGCGACCTGGAGCTCGAACCCGGGGACGAGGATGCAGGCGACCATGCGAACACATGTTCTACACGAACACGCGTTCGCCTGTCAAGCGGCGATGATGCCGCGAATGAGCGATCCGGGCCCGTTCTCGAACCTCGACGACCTGAGCGCGCAGCGCATCTGGGAAGGCGTCACCGGGCGCGTGGTCGAGTGCGAGCGCGTGACTCTGGCCGTGATCGAGCTCGACCCGGACAGCGTCGTGCCCGAGCACAGCCACGACAACGAGCAGGCGGGCGTCCTCGTCTCCGGTCTGCTCGAGTTCCGGATCGGCGAGGAGACCCGGCGGATCGGGCCGGGCGGGACGTGGCGCATCCCGCCAAACGCCCCTCACGAGGTGCGGGCCGGGCCCGAGGGCGCGGTGGCCGTCGAGGTCTTCGCGCCGCCCCGCGCGGACTGGGCCACGCTCGAACGGCTCGAGGATCGGAGCCCCCGCTGGCCCGCAGCGGCCGGCTGACAGGGGCTACGCTGCGTCCATGGGAGAGCACCTCACGCAGGAGCAGCACGCCCGGTTGGAGGCCGAGCTCGCCGAGCTGGAAGGTCCTCGCCGCCAGGAAGTCGTCGAGGCGATCGCGGTCGCGCGCGGTCACGGCGACCTCTCCGAGAACTTCGAGTACCACGCGGCCAAGAACGAGCAGGGGCTGCTCGAGCGCAAGATCTCGATCCTGCGGGCGCGGCTCGAGGACGCCGAGATCGTCGAGGGCGGCGACCCGGACGTGGTCGCCGTCGGCTCGCGGGTCGTCGTGGAGGACGAGACCGGCAGCCGCATGGAGGTCGAGATCTCCGGTCTCGGCGGCAACGGGACGACGTCTCCGTCCTCCCCGCTCGGCACGGCGCTGCTCGGGAGGCGCGTCGGCGAGACCGTTGACGTCGAGGCGCCGAAGAGCACCTGGCAGGCGACGATCGTCTCGATAGATCAGTAGCGGTCGACGATCCGGTAGATCCCGGACAGGTCGTCACGGTCGCAGCCGACCTGGTCGTAGTAGACCGTCGTGCCGTCCGCATAGCTGTACTGGAACGCGGTGTTCGGCGGGAAGCGGAGGATCGTCTTCGCGACGCCGGCACGCCACCGGACGAGCCGCACGTCGGCGCAGCCGCGGGCGTTGCCGTAGTAGACCGTGCCGTCCCGGGTCACGGACGGCCCGAACTGCCCGTACGCGTAGCCGCCGAGCAGGGGCATCGCGATCCTCCGGCCCGTGGCGAGGTCGTAGCGGTACGCACGGCAGTGGTTGTCGGGGCAGCCGATCCAGACCGCGTAGCGTCCGTTGATCTGCCCGGGCGCCGCGTAGGCCGCGTGGCCGCCGACGACCGCCAGCGTCCGCGTCGACCAGGTGGTGCGATCCGCGACCGCGACGGCGTAGCTGCGCACGGCGTAGTCGATGCGCCCGTACAGGATCCACCGGCCGGAGAGGCTCGGTCGCCAGAGCCACGCGTGGGAGGCCGCCTCGAGCGGCAGCAGGGTGAGCTTCCTCGTGCGGAGGTCGACCGCCGCGAGCTTGGACGTGCCGCCCCGGATCAGCTGCAGGACGAGCGTCCGGCCCTCGATGTCCCCGGTCTCGGCATGGGTGCCCGGCGGGTTCGCCTGCCAGGGAGGCCCGCTGCCCCGCCGGACGAGCACGACGGTATGGCTCGCCGGGGGCACAGGGTTCGGCGTCGCGCTGCGCATCCAGGCGAACCACCGACCTCGCGCGGCCGGCCCCTCGTTGCTTCCGTGCCCGGTGACCACCGGCGACGGCACCGGCGACCCCGCGCCGACGGTTGCCACGACGGCGGTCGCGAGCGCCGCCGCCCGCCCGACCACGGCTAGATCCGCTCGAGCTCGTCGACCGTCCGCTCGTTGCGGACGTTGCCCGTGTTCAGCGTCGACTTGGGCTCGATCAGGACGACGTCGGTCTCGCCCTCGGCGACCGGCCGATGCTCGACGCCCTTCGGCACGACGATCAGCTCGCCCGGCTCCAGGACGACGTCGCCGTCGCGGAGCTCCATCCGCAGCCGCCCCGAGACCACCCAGAACAGCTCGTCCTCGTCGTCGTGGTGGTGCCAGACGAACTCGCCCTCCAGCTTGACCACCTTCACGTACGCGTCGTTCAGCTCGGCGACGATCTTCGGCTGCCACGGGTCGCCGACGAGAGCGAACTTCCGGGCCAGATCGACCTTCTCGAGCATGCCTCGATCGTACGTGTCGGCCCGATCGGCGCGCAGGGCTCGAACGGCCGGTCGGTGCTCGCGCGTCTTAACCGTGCCTGGCACCGTTAACTCCCTGCGTAACGGCAGATTTCGGTCGGCGCTCTTAACAGTGCCTGGCACGGTTAAGGCCTTCGAACAGGCACAGGGCGATTTCGGCCGCCGGCCCGTTGAGGCCCACGAGCCGCGGCACGACCGGCAGCACGCTCTCGCGGGAGCAGAACAGGATGTCCTCCTCGAGGCCGGGCGGCCCGTACGTGCGCGCGAGCAGGGCCGTGTGGGCATCTGGGAACGACCCCGCGAGCAGCTCGGATGCGACTGCGGCATCGCTGCGCTCGGCACCGAGGAGCGCCACGATCCGGCCGGCGCAGTAGGCGTCGTCGAGAGCGAACGCGCCCTTGAAGCCGGCACAGAAGACCACCGCGTCCTCGCCCCGCGCACGCACCTCGTCGGCGACGGCGCCCAGGTTCAGCAGCGAGCCGAGCAGCACCACCCGGCACTGCTCGGCCGCCCGCAGGATCGTCCGCGTTCCGTTCGTCGTCGAGAGAATGAGCGTGTCGGCGCGGGGCTCCAGGAACTCGCGCGGCGACGCGCCCACGTCGAAGCCCTCGATCTTCTTCGCCTCGCGCTCCCCGCCGACGAGCGAGCCTTCGATCTCGCCGCGCAGCCGGCGGGCGTCCTCGATCTCCGCACAGCACAGCACGCGGCGGTAGCCGGCCGCCAGCGCCTGGGGGATCGTGGACGTGGCGCGCAGCACGTCGACCACGACGCCGACCGGCGCGGAAGCGCTCTCGTCCGGCGTGAAGGCGACATGGACGTGCATGACGTCCGGGTACGCTAACCGGGACGTGGCAACCTGCTATCGCCACCCCGACCGGGAGACGGGGTTGTCGTGCTCGGAATGCGGCCGCCCGATCTGCACCGACTGCGTGACCTTCGCGCCGGTCGGCCTGCGCTGCCCGGACCACGCCGCGTCGAGCGGTGGCGGCGGCACCGTGCAGCGCCGCGCGCAGCGCGCGGTGCGCAGGACGACAAGCCTGCGCTCGAGCGACGCGATCGTCACCAAGATCCTGGTCGCGATCAACGCGGTCGTCTTCCTGATCACCGTCGCCCAGGGCTCGGGGCTGAACGACCCCGGCGGCCGGCTGTTCGACGACTGGGCGCTCTTCGGGGGCCGCGCGTTCATCAACGGCCACCTCTACGGCGGCGTCGCCGGCGGCGACTGGTGGCGGCTGCTCACCTCGGCCTTCCTGCACGCCAGCCTGATCCACATCGCCTTCAACATGCTCGCCCTCTGGTGGCTGGGGGCGCCGGTCGAGCTGGCGCTCGGCCGGGCGCGGTACATCGGCCTCTACCTCGTCGCCGGCCTCGCCGGCGCCGCCGGCGCGCTCGTCGCCAACCCGAACGCGGTCACGGTCGGGGCTTCCGGGGCGATCTTCGGGCTGCTCGGCGCGGGCGTGGTGCTGGAGTGGCAGGCGACCGGCTCGCCGTTCGGCAACTACCTGATGCTGATCGTGATCAACCTGGCGATCAGCTTCGCCGTCCCGAACATCTCGGTCGGCGGCCACATCGGCGGCCTGATCGGCGGGATCCTCTGCACCCTCGCGTTCACCAGGTTCGGCAGGGCCCACGCGGCCTACAGCCGGCTCAGCCCGATCGGCGCGGTGACGCTCGCCGTCGTCGCCGCGGGGGCGGTCCTGATCGCGTACCTGAAGACACGCGGCCTCGCGTAGTAGGCTCCCGGGCCATGGCCCGGGTAGCCGCCGTCGCCGCCCTCGCTCTCGTCGTCGTCTCGACCGGTGCCGCGGCCGGGCCGAAGGTCCTGCTCGGGATCACCGGCAACATCGAGCGCTTCCAGGAGCTCACCGGCCAGCAGTCGGCCGTCCACCAGGCCTTTCTCGGCTGGGGCCAGGGGCAGGCGTACGGCTCCCACTTCGACGCCCTGATGACGATGTTCGGCCCGGTGCCGATGTTCCACCTCGGCACCGCCGCGGGCCCGGGCAGGACGGAGGCGATCACGCCCGCAGCGATCGCGGCCGGGCGCGGCGACTCCTACCTGATCGCCCTCAACGGCGCGATCCACGACTTCGGGAAGCTCGTCTACGTCCGGCCGATGGCCGAGATGAACAACCCGATCAACCTCTACTCGTACGAGCGCAAGCGCGACGCCGCGCACTCGCCGTCCGCCTACCAGAGCGCCTTCTGCCGGATCTTCATCCTGCTGCACGGCGGCTCCAGGGCCCAGGTCGACGCCCGGCTGAAGGCCCAGGGGCTGCCCCCGGTCGCCCAGGACCTCGCCGTCAATCCGTACCCCGGCCGGCTGCGCGTGATCTGGAGCCCGCTCGCCGGTGTCGAGCACGGGGCCGACCCGGCCGCGCGCTACTACCCCGGCGACGGCTGCGTCGACGTGGTCGGGAACGACATGTACTCGTCGTCTCCCGGCGGCGGGTCGTTCGAGGAGAACCAGGCGCTCTACGACGCCCACAAGAACAAGCCGTACTCGCTGCCCGAGTGGGGGCTCCAGGGCGTCGACGACCCGTCCTTCGTCCAGAAGATCTGCGATTTCGTGAAGACGCACCGCCGCACGCAGATGGCGGCCTACTACGAGAGCAAGCCCGGCTCGCCGTACGACCTCGGCAGCAAGCCGAAGAGCAAGGCCGTCTACCGGGCCTGCCTCAGACCGCTCGGCAAGCCGCCGCCCGGCTAGGAGCCGCTCAGCGCGAGTACACGCCGACCAGCCTAGCGCGGACGAGCACCTTGCCACCCGCACCGAGGGCGGTCAGCGTGAAGACGTACCGGTGCCTGCCGGAACCGGGCGGCGGGCACGGCCCCGTGTAGCCGCTCCCGCCGGCGCTGTTGTGGCCCTCGAGCACGGCATGACCGTGGTACCCCGCCGCGAGACCGCGGGCGGTCGCGGGAATCCTGCGGGCATCCCAGTGGACGAAGCCGTGCGCGTCGACGTCGACCACCTTCAGCGTGAGCGAGCGCGTGCCGCGCGGCGGCGCCGTCCACCTGAGCGCCGGCGAGACGTTCCTGCCCTCGCAGGTGTAGCTCTGCGGAATCCGAGCCCCGTCGTGGAAGGACGGGCTGGTCAGCAAGAGCGCTGTCAGGACTGCGGCGACCACGCCGCGAGCCTACCGGCCCTCGGCCGCGACCGACATGGCGGGCGCGGCCAGCTGCGGCAACTGGGTGCAGGTGTCCGGGGAAGGGGGCACGCGGGGGAAACCGGCCGTTTCCCCCGCGGGAGCGAGCCTGGCGGCGAAGCCGCCGCGAGCGGTCAGCCTCCGGCGACGGCGGCGTGCACGCCGGCTTCCGCGAGCGCCGCCTGCGCGGCCGCGAGCCGGGCCAGCGGCACCCTGAACGGCGAGCAGGACACGTAGTCCAGGCCGATCCGGTGACAGAAGGCGACCGAGCGCGGCTCGCCGCCGTGCTCGCCGCAGATGCCGAGCTTCAGGTCGTCCTTGGCGCCGCGGCCGCGCTCGACCGCGATCCGCATCAGGTCGCCGACGCCCTCCTCGTCGAGCACCTCGAAGGGGTTTCGCTCGAGCACGCCGTCCTCGAGGTAGCGGGTGAGGAACTTGCCCTCGGCGTCGTCACGCGAGAAGCCGAGCGCGGTCTGCGTGAGGTCGTTCGTGCCGAACGAGAAGAAGTCGGCCTCCCCCGCGATCTCGTCGGCGCGGATGCACGCGCGTGGGAGCTCGATCATCGTGCCGACCAGATAGTCCAGCTCGCCTTCCTCGGTCGCGACCCCCACGGTCAGCTCGCGCAGACGGCGGAGCTCCTCGCGGAAGCCGACCAGCGGGTGCATGACCTCGACGAGCGGCGCGTCGCCGGTGCGCTCGCGCACGGCGATCGCCGCCCGGACGATCGCGCGGACCTGCATCTCGTAGATCTCGGGGTACATCAGCCCGAGCCGGCAGCCGCGCGAGCCGAGCATCGGGTTCGCCTCCTGGAGCGCCCGGATCCGCCCCCGCATCCGCTCGTCCTTCGCCTCGTCCAGGGAGGGCAGGAACTCGTGCAGCGGCGGATCGAGCAGGCGGATCGTCACCGGCAGCCCCGCCATCGCCTCGAAGATCCCCTCGAAGTCGGCCTGCTGGTGCGGGAGCAGGCGGTCGAGCGCCGACCGGCGCTCGTCCTCGGACGAGGCGAGGATCATCTCCTGGACGATCGGAAGCCGCTCGTCGCCGAAGAACATGTGCTCGGTGCGGCAGAGCCCGATCCCCTGGGCGCCGAACTCGCGCGCCCTCGCGGCGTCCTCCGGGGTGTCCGCGTTCGCGCGCACCCCCAGGCGGCGCAGGCCGTCGGCCCACTCGAGGATCGTCTGGAAGTCCTCGTTGATCTGCGGCGGCACGAGCGCCACCTCGCCGACGATCAC
The DNA here is from genome assembly GCA_036555585.1 of Gaiellaceae bacterium. Lineage (GTDB taxonomy): Bacteria > Actinomycetota > Thermoleophilia > Gaiellales > Gaiellaceae > DATBLE01. The sequence goes on along the minus strand of DATBLE010000021.1, from coordinate 8,796 downwards.
GTTGCCGGTGCCGCCGTCGATCGTGATCACGTCGCCCTCGGCGAGCTCGTGCTCTCCGATCTTCGCGGTCCTCGCCTCGAGGTCGAGCGAGAGACCCTCGCAGCCGGCGACGCAGGGCTTCCCCATGCCGCGCGCGACGACGGCCGCGTGCGAGGTCATCCCGCCGTGGGCGGTGAGGATCCCCTGGGAGAAGATCATCCCGTTGATGTCGTCGGGGGTGGTCTCCCAGCGGACCAGGATCACGTTCTCGCCGGCGCGGCCCCGGTCCTCCGCGACGTCGGCGTCGAAGACGATCGCCCCGACCGCCGCGCCCGGCGACGCGTTCAGCCCTTTGGCGGCCACGTCGAGCGACGCGTGCGGGTCGAGCATCGGGTGGAGCAGCTGGTCGAGCTGGGCCGGGTCGATCCTCGCGACTGCCTCCTCGCGGGAGATCAGCCCCTCGTCGACCATGTCCACCGCGTTCTTCAGCGCGGCGGCGGCGGTCCGCTTGGCCGTTCGCGTCTGCAGCAGGTAGAGCGAGCCCTCCTCGACCGTGAACTCGGTGTCCTGGACGTCGCGGTAGTGCTCCTCGAGGCGCCTGATCGTCTCGACGTACTGGTTGAACGCATCGGGGAGCACCTGCTCCATCCGGGCGAGCGGCTCCGGCGTCCGGATGCCCGCGACGACGTCTTCCCCCTGGGCGTTGACCAGGAACTCGCCGTAGACGCCGGGCTCGCCCGTGGACGGGTCACGGGTGAACGCGACCCCCGTCGCCGACGTCTCGCCCTTGTTGCCGAAGACCATCTGGACGACGTTCACCGCCGTGCCGAGGTCGTCGGGAATGTCGTGCGCGCGGCGGTAGACCTGAGCCCGGGGCGTGTCCCAGGACTGGAAGACCGCCTCGACCGCGCGGCGCAGCTGCTCGCGGGCGTCCTGGGCGAACGGCCGTCCGGTCTCGTCCTCGTAGATCCGCTTGTACCTGGTGACCAGCTCGGCCAGGTCGTCGGCGGTCAGGTCGACGTCGTGGTCGACTCCGCGCTCGCGCTTGAGCGCCGACAGCTCCTGCTCGAAGCGGTGGCCGTCGATGCCGTCGACCGTCTCCCCGTACATCTGGATCAGCCGGCGGTACGAGTCGTAGGCGAACCGGCGGTTGCCGGTGGACGCCGCCAAGCCCTCGACCGACTCGTCGTCGAGCCCGACGTTGAGGATCGTGTCCATCATCCCGGGCATCGAGATCGCCGCGCCGGAGCGGACGGAGACGAGCAACGGGTCGGCGCGGTCGCCGAAGCGCTTGCCCGTCTTCTCCTCCAGCCCGGAGACGTGCTCCGACACCTCGTCTTCGAGGCCGTCGGGGATCCGTCCCCCGGCGCTCATGTAGGCGCGGCAGGCCTCGGTGGTGATCGTGAAGCCCGCCGGAACGGGCACGCCGAGCTGGGTCATCTCCGCCAGCCCGACCCCTTTGCCGCCGAGGAGCTCCCGGCCGCCGTCGCACGGCTCGTCGAAGTCGTAGACGTAGCGCATGGCGCCGGGCAATCTTATGCGGATGCCGGAACGTCAGATCGTCGCAGTCGGGGGTCACTCCCCCGAGGTGTTCGAGCAGCTGCTCGATCTCGTCGGCCCGTCGCCGCGGCTGCTCTGGGTCGGCACCGCCGGCGCGGAGGACCCGTGGGAGGCGCTCCGCGTCTACGACCAGCTCCGCCGGCGCGCGGACATCAGCCGCCTGGAGTTCTTCCCCTGGCCGCCGGCCGACCTCCGCGACCTCGTCCTGTCGCAGGACGTCGTGCTGGTCGGCGGAGGCAACACGGCGAACATGCTGGCGATCTGGCGCGTGCACGGGTTCGACGCGCTGCTGCGCGAGGCGTGGGAGCAGGGGATCGTGCTCGCCGGCTGGAGCGCGGGGATGATCTGCTGGTTCGAGGCGGGCGTCACGGACTCGTTCGGGCCGCAGCTCGCCGGCATGACGGACGGCCTCGGGCTGCTGCCCGGGAGCGCCTGCCCCCACTACGACGGCGAGGAGCGGCGCCGTCCCGTCTATCAGAGGCTCGTGGCGGACAGCTTCCCGCCCGGGTACGCCGCCGACAACGGCGTCGCGCTCCACTTCGTCGGCACCGAGCTGGCGGACGTGTGGACGACCCGCGAGGGTGCGACCGCCTACCGGGTGGAGCGGGGCGGCGAGACGCCGCTCGCAGCGCGGGTGGTCAGCCGCCGCGGCGACGCGATCTGAGCTCCGCCGCCCAGGCGAGCGCCCTGAGACCGATCCAGATCGGCGTGAGCAGGACGTAGAAGATGAAGATCCCGATCGCGAGCAGGAACCACCAGAGCGTCCAGCGGGCGACGGAGACCGGCGGCTTCGGTCTCAAACCCGCTTGCGCTCCTCGACGACCTTGATCACGCGCGACGCGGTCTCCTCGATCGACAGCTCCGTGATGTCGAGCACGGGGCAGCCGAGCCGCCGGTGGATCACGTCGGCGTGCTCGAGCTCGCCGTAGATCTCGACGAGCTCGGCGTAGGCCTTCGGGCTCGCGCGCATGTTGCGGACGCGCTCCTGGCGGATCTCCGCGAGCCGGCTGGCGTCGATCGTCAGCCCGACGATCTTGGCGGGGTCGAGCTCGAACAGCTCCTTCGGCGGGTCGATCCCCTGGACGACCGGCACGTTCGCGGTCTTGTAGCCCATGTACCCGAGGTACATGGACAGCGGCGTCTTCGAAGTCCGGGAGACGCCGACGAGCACGATCTCGGCCGCGGCCAGGCCGCCGCCGATCCCGTCGTCGAACTTGACCGCGAACTCGATCGCGGCGATCCGCCGGAAGTACGCGGAGTCGAGCGGGTGGCGGACGCCGGGCGCCATCTGCGCCGCCTGCCCGGAGATCTTCGCGATCGAGGCCAGCGGCGGGCCGAGGATGTCGCAGTAATGGAGCTTCGCCCGCCGGCAGAAGTCGCGCAGCGCGTCACGCAGCTCCGGCTTGACGATCGTGTAGACGACCACCGCCGGCCGGCCCTTCGCCCGGTCCACGACCAGGCGCAGGTCGTCCACCGTCTCCACGCGCGGGTGGCGGATCTCCTCGAACGGCTGCTCCGGGAACTGTGCCTCGAGCGCGGCCACGAGCCGTGTCGCGGTCTCGCCGGTCGCGTCCGAGACGATGTGCAGCTCGACGGTGGGCGCGGTCATCGGCTTCTTTCACTCTGCTTTCAGGTACATCGGGGACACTCTCACCATGCGCATTCTGGTCGTGGACGACGAGCGCGCCGTCCGGGAGGCGCTCGAGCGGGCGCTGCGCCTCGAAGGCTACGAGGTCGAGCTGGCCGGCGACGGCCAGCAGGCGCTCATCTCCCTGGCCGGGCGGAGCGCGGACGCGATCGTGCTCGACATCCTCATGCCGGTGATGGACGGCCTCGAGACCTGCAAGGCCCTGCGACGAATGGGCAACCGGACGCCCGTGCTCATGCTCACCGCCCGTCACGACGTCGACGACCGGGTCGCCGGGCTCGACGCCGGCGCCGACGACTACCTGGTCAAGCCGTTCGCCCTGGAGGAGCTGCTCGCGCGCCTGCGCGCGCTCCTGCGCCGGACCGGCGGCGACGGCGGGCCGCTCTCGTTCGCCGACCTCTCGCTCGACCCCGCGACGCACGAGGTGCGGCGCGGCGACCGGCTGATCGACCTCACGCGTACGGAGTTCCTCCTGCTCGAGCTGTTCCTCCGCAACCCGCGGCAGGTGCTCACGCGCGACGTCATCTTCGACCGCGTCTGGGGCTACGACTTCGGCCCGACCTCGAACTCGCTCGAGGTGTACGTCGGCTACCTGCGGCGCAAGACCGAGGCGAACGGAGAGCCGCGGCTGATCCAGACGGTGCGCGGCGTCGGCTACGCGCTCCGCGAGCCTGCGCCGGAATGAGCTTTCGCCTCCGGGTCACGCTGCTGGCGGCCGCAGCCGTCGCCGCGGCGGTTGCCGGCTCGGCGGCCGTCGTCTACGTCGTCGTCCGCCACCAGCTGCTCGGCGAGGTCGACTCCAGCCTCGTCAGCCGCGCACGTGACTTCGTCCAGCACCCGCCGCCGGGGTTCGAGGTCGGGTACGTCCAGCTCGGGCCCCAGGCCAGCCTCGGCGGCCCGCCGACGTACCTGCAGGTGATCGACTCCACGGGCCAAGGAGCAGCGCTGGCGCTGCCCGGCCTCGACCACGCGAAGCGGCTGGCGGCGACCGGGGGAAGGCCGTTCTTCTCGGAGGGCACCGCCACGATCGCGACCCGGAACGGCACGGAGAGCGCGCACGTCCGGGTCTACGCGGCGCAGGTCGGCGACGGGTTCGGCATCCAGGTGGCGCGCTCGCTGGCGGAGGTCGACCACACCCTCCACCGTCTCGGCCTGTACATGCTCGTGATCGGGCTCGTCGGGGTCGGCATCGCGGGCGGCCTGGGGCTGCTCGTGGCCACCGCCGCGCTGCGTCCGGTGGGCAGCCTGACCACCGTCGCCGAGGAGGTGACGGCCACCCGGGACCTCTCGCGCCGGATCGACGTTCGCAGCCACGACGAGCTCGGACGTCTCGCGTCGGCGTTCAACGAGATGCTCGTCGCCCTCGACGCCTCCGTGAAGGCGCAGCGCCGGCTGGTCGCGGACGCCTCACACGAGCTGCGCACGCCGCTCGCCAGCCTCCGCACGAACATCGAGGTGCTCGCCGGGGGCAAGCGCCTCCCCGCCGCCGAGCGGCAGAAGCTGCTCGACGACGTGATCGGCCAGGTCGAGGAGCTGAGCGCGCTCGTCGGCGACCTCGTCGAGATCGACCGCCAGCGGCCGGCGGAGGTGGAGGACGTCCGCCTCGACCAGCTCGTGGGGAACGCGGTCGCCCGGGCGAAGGTGCGGGCGCCGAAGGTCCTCTTCCGCACGCAGCTCCGGGAGTCGGTCGTCCGGGGTGCGCCGGCGCAGCTCGACCGCGCTGTCTCCAACCTGCTCGACAACGCCGCGAAGTGGTCGAGCGCCGTCGACGTCGCCGTCACGGACTCGGAGGTGACCGTACGCGACCACGGGCCGGGGATCTCGAAGGAGGACCTCCCCCACGTCTTCGACCGTTTCTACCGCGCCGCGAACGCCCGCAACCTGCCCGGCTCCGGGCTCGGTCTCGCGATCGTCAGGCAGGTTGCGCTCACGCACGGAGGCGACGCGACCGCCGAGAACGCCCCGGACGGCGGCGCCGTCTTCCGGTTGAAGCTCCCCGCGTCCACGTAGCCGCCGCGGTTAACGTGTCCGGCCATGCCCGGCACGGTGACCATGGACAAGATCGTCTCGCTCTGCCGGCGGCGTGGCTTCGTCTTCCCCTCGTCGGAGATCTACGGCGGGCTCGGCTCGACCTTCGACTACGGCCACTACGGCGTGCTGGTCAAGAACAACATCCGTTCGCGCTGGCTCGAGGCGATGGTCTACGAGCGCGACGACGTCGTCCTGATCGACTCGGCGATCATCCTCCACCCGCGTGTGTGGGAGGCCTCGGGCCACGTCGAGGGCTTCAGCGACCCGCTCGTCGACTGCCGCACGTGCAAGCTGCGGTTCCGCGCGGACAAGCTCGAGGACGCCCAGTGCGGCCGGAAGCCGTCGAAGCACCCCGGCGAGCACTCCGAGTGCGACCTGACCGAGGCGCGGCAGTTCAACCTGATGTTCGAGACGACGGTCGGGCCGATGGAGGAGTCCGGCTCCCGTGCATTCCTCCGTCCCGAGACGGCGCAGGGCATCTTCATCAACTTCAAGAACGTGCTGCAGCTCGCGCGGCGGCGGCCGCCGTTCGGGATCGCGCAGTTCGGCAAGGCCTTCCGCAACGAGATCACGCCGGGGAACTTCCTGTTTCGCGTCCGCGAGTTCGAGCTGATGGAGATGGAGTACTTCGTGCCGCCGGCCGATGCCGCGGAGTGGCACCGGTACTGGATCGACGCGCGGCTCGAGTGGCACCTGCGCTACGGGCTGCGACGGTCACGGCTGCGCGTGCGCGAGCACGGCCCCGAGGAGCGCTCGCACTACTCGCAGGGCACGAGCGACATCGAGTACGAGTACCCGATCGGCTGGTCCGAGCTCGAAGGGATCGCCAACCGCGGCGACTACGATCTGTCGCGCCACACCGAGTTCTCCGGCACCGAGCTCGAGTATGTCGGGCCCGAGGGCGCGGAGCGCTACGTCCCGTACGTGATCGAGCCGGCGGTCTCGATCGAGCGGATCTTCGTGGCCATGCTCGTGGACGCCTACGACGAGGAGGAGGTCGCCGGCCGGGAGCGGACGGTGCTGCGGCTCCATCCCGCGATCGCCCCGGTGAAGGCGGCCGTGCTGCCGCTGGTCGCGAAGGACGCCGGCATGGTCGAGAAGGCTCGCGCGCTGTACGAGGAGCTGCGCGGCTCGCAGGTCGTCGAGTACGACGAAGGCGGCGCGATCGGCCGGCGCTACCGGCGGCAGGACGAGATCGGCACCCCGTTCGCGTTCACGGTCGACGATCAGACGCTCGAGGACGACACCGTCACGATCCGGGAGCGCGACTCGCTGGCCCAGGAGCGCCTCGCGATCGGGCAGGTGGCCGCACGCCTGGCCGACGAGCTGCGCAAGCCGTGGACCACGCCCAAGGCCGACTGACGGGCCCACTCGGCCACGTCTCGTCGGGCGTTTCCCGGGGACAGTCCCCGAACGCCCCGGTTCTGGACAGGTCGAGCGTCCGCAGATCGCTTGAACACGCGCCGCGTCGTCCGAACGGGACGCGGCCAGGGGGCTGTCCCCCGGACCCGGACCGAACGGCCTAGTCCGAACGGTCGAGGAAGTACTTCAGCGGCGCGCCGAGGATTACCTCGAGGACGTGCCCGATGACGAACCCGGCCACGCCGCGCTGCTCGGTGTCGTGGAAGGCCTGGTCGAAGCCGGCCTTCAGCGCGTTCTCGATCGTCTGCCGGTCCCAGCGGACGCGCCTGGTCCCGGCCGCGGGGACGAACGAGAGCACGAGCTCCTCCCGGGTCGTGTGCAGCTTGCACGCCGCCCCGTTCAGGCCGCTCAGCGCGAACCGCTGCACCTCGCCGTCGATGCCGCCGCCCTCGAACGCCGGCTTGGACGTGCACGGATCCGCCAGCCGCGGCTGCCCGAAGTGGAACGCGCCGAGCGAGATCTCGACCAGGAGTAGCACCACCGCCGCGGCGAGCAGGATCGCGAGCCGCCTCACTCGATCCTCCTCAGCCTGAGCGCCGGGACGAGCGCGAGCAGGGCGAACAGCGCCGCGAGCGCGAACGCCGAGCGGAAGCCCCGCGTCAGCGCGGACTCGAGTGTGGTCACGAGGGAGTCGCGCGCGTGCCGGACGTCGCCGTTCGTCCGCGCGCCCGCGTCGTCGAACGGCTTGCCCAGGTCCGGCACCTCGCCCTTCTGGGCCGACTCGAGCGCATCGCGCAGGGCCAGCGCGATCGGCACCTTCTTCCTGAGCGGCACGTTCGCGTCGAGGATCGCCTTCGTGCCGCCGAGCAGCGCCCGCTCCCCTGCCCGGTCGAGCGAGCTCGTCAGGAGCGGCGCGACCAGCGCGAGCGCCAGGACGAGGCCCGCGTGGCGCGCGGCGACCGTGATCGCCCCGCTGCGCACGAGGCCCGCATCCTGATGCAGCGCGACGCGCGTCAGCACCGGCACGGAGAGCCCGATGCCGAGGCCGCAGAAGGCGAGCGAGATCGCGACGAGGACGTTCGAGACGCGCGGGAGCAGCGCGAGCGAAAGCAACCCGGCCGCGAGCAGCAGCATGCCGCCGCCGACGGCGACGAGGGGTCTCACGCCGCGCCCGACCGGCCGTGCGGCGAGCGTGGCGGCCGGCAGCGCGCTGACCACGAGCGCGCCGACCACGGGCTCGAGCCCCCACACCGTGATCACGAGCAGGACGGCGAGGAACAGGGCGCCGACGAGCGCCGCGAAGACGAGCCCGAGCGCGACGTCGGCGGCCAGCGCGCCGCGACCGCGGCGTCCCGTCCGGTCGGCCGCAGGCATCGGCGCCCCGCGGGCCGTCGCCAGCAGCGCCGCGCCTGCGAGCGGAGCCTGGACGACGAAGATCGCACGCCAGTCGAAGAGCTGCGTGAGCACGCCGCCCAGGACCGGGCCGACCGCGGCGCCCAGCACCGCGACGTTCGTCCAGAGCGCGATTCCCCGCTCGCGCCCGCCGAGCAGCCCGCCGAGGAGGGAGATCGAGGTGGTCAGCACGAACGCCGCGCCGAGCCCCTGGACGCAGCGAAAGACGATCAGGGCCGGCAGGCTCCAGGCGACGGCACACCCGACCGACGCGGCGGTGAACAGCACCAGGCCGACCTGCGCCCAGCGGCGTGGGTCGAGCCTCCGCGAGAGGACCGCGATTCCGGCGGCGGCGACTGCGACGACGAGGTTGTAGGACGTGATCACCCACGAGACGCCCACGATGGAGGTGTCGAAGGCGCCGTACAGGTCGGGCAGCGCCAGGACGACGATCGAGGAGTCGGCGAACGCCACGGCGACCGACGCCGCGACCGCGATCGTCAACAGGCGCCGGCGGTCAGGCAGGTAGGCGCTCCATCAGGCGCTCGCCGGGAGCGCCGAAGCCGAAGCGGCGGTACAGCTCGTGCGCGTCGCGCGTGTGCAGGAGCCATCTCCTGGCCGCGTACGGCCCGTTGTCGATCATCTCGCGGACGAGTTCCACGCCCAGGCCGCGGCCGCGGTGCTCCGGCAGCACGTAGACGTCGGCAAGGTAGGTGACGGAGGCGCCGTCGGAGACGGCCCGGCAGAAGCCGACCTGACGGCCGTCGGCGTACAGCCCGACGACGCGCTGCGCCTCCCGCACCAGCCGTTCGACCTCGTCGCGC
>DATBLE010000020.1:0-94919 GCA_036555585.1 Gaiellaceae bacterium | reverse complement strand
GAGCTCGACTTGCGCGCCGTAGTTGCGCGTCGCGTCGACCTTCGCCATCGGCGTCTCCGCCGGCATGAACACGGTCGAGTCGATGCCCTCCTCCCGAGCCGCCCAGGCGACGGCCTGGCCGTGGTTCCCCGCGCTCGCAGTCACGACGCCGGCTTTCCGTTCCTCCGAGCCGAGGCCTTCGATCTTGTTGACCGCGCCTCGGATCTTGAACGCGCCGGTGCGCTGGAGGTTCTCGGCCTTCAGGTGAACCGGTCGGCCGGTGAGGCGGGTGAAGGTCTCCGAGCCGTACACCGGCGTGACGCGGACGCCCTTGTTCGCGAGCCGCTCGCGGGCGGCCTCGACGTCAGCGAGTGTGGGTGCCGTCTCCGTCGCCAAGCCTGAACACCTTCTCCATGATCTCCCTCACGGCTGTCAAGGGATCCAATTCTCGCCGCTGGACCTCGTCCAGGAGGCGACGGAGCTCGGGATCGCCCTCCACTGCGCGCTCCAGATGGGCCTTGGCGCGGGCCGAGGCGACCGCGAAGACCTCTCCCGCGAGGTTCCGGCGGCGGCGCTCTTCGAGGAGGCCTTCCTCGTCGAGATGCGCTCGATGCGCCTCGACCCTGGCCCAGAGATCGGCGACGCCCTCGTCGTTGACCGCTTCGGTGAGGACGATCGGAGGCTTCCACGCACGCTCGGTGTCGAGCGTCAGGATCGAGCGGACTTCGTTCAGCATCGTCTTCGCGGCGGGGTGATCCTTCTTGTTGATCGCGATCACGTCGGGGATCTCCATGATCCCGGCCTTCAGCGCCTGGATCGAGTCGCCCGAGCCCGGCATGAGCACGAGCACCACCGTGTCGGCGACGCCGATCACCTCGATCTCGCTCTGGCCCGTGCCGACCGTCTCCACGAACACGACGTCCTTCCCGGAGGCGTCGAGGAGCAGCAGCGCCTGGAGCGTCGCCTCGGCGACGCCGCCCAGGTGGCCCCGCGTGCCCATCGAGCGGATGAAGACGTCCGGATCGAGGAAGTGGTCGGCGAGCCTGATCCGGTCGCCGAGCAGGGCGCCCTGCGAGAACGGGCTGGAGGGGTCGACCGAGACGACCCCGGCCGTTCGCTCGAGCTCGCGGATGTGCCGGAGCAGCGCGCCGATCAGGCTCGACTTGCCGACGCCGGGCGGCCCGGTGACGCCGACCGCGTACGCCCTGCCGGTCTCCGGGTAGAGGTCGTGGACGAGCTCGTGGGCGAGTGGATCGGAGCTCTCGACGAGCGTGATCGCGCGGGCGAGCGCGCGGCGGTCGCCGGCACGCACGCCCGCCGCGAGCGTCTCGCGCGTCCACTCGCGCCGCTTGCTCACGAGGGTTGCGGCTGGGGCACGGCCGCGGGCTCGCGCCGGAGCATCGCGTAGCCGGTAAGCGCCGAGGCGATGGCGATCGCACCGGCGATGCCCCACACCCACCGCGCTCCGAGCGCGTTCACGAGCGGCCCCGCGATCGCCATGCCCAGCCCGAGGACCGCGAAGTTCGTGCCCATGATCAGCGTGAACGCACGGCCGCGGAGATGATCGGGCGCGCCGCGCTGCACGAGCAGGGTGTTGCAGACGAGCGCAGTCGCGTTCCCGATCCCGCTCGCGACCACGCAGACCGCCCCGATCCAGACGTTCGGCGCCAGGCCGGTGGCGATGTTGGCGACGCCCATCAGCCCGATCGCGAGCCCGTACAGGAGCGTCATCCCCCGGCGCTCGATCAGACCCGACGCGAGCAGGGCCCCGATCGCCGCGCCGAGGCCGTTTGCCGCCCACAGCAGGCCGAAGCCGAAGTCGCCGGCGTCGAACGAGACCTTGGCCAGGGCGACCTCGGACACGTTGACGAACGCGATCGTGATCATCGCCAGATTCCAGGACAGGAGCACCGCGAGCAGCGGCCGCGAGTGGGCGACGAGCCGGAAGCCCTCGCCCAGGTCCTCCCAGTACCCGTGGCTCTCCGCCCGGCCCTGCTGGAGCACCACGCCCGAGATGCGGAGCAGCAGCAGGGCCGAGACGCCGAAGCTGACCGCGTTGATCGCATAGGCCGGATCCGGGCCGGCCGCGGCGACGACGATCCCGCCGAGCAGCGTCCCGAAGGTGATCGTCAGCTGCTCGGCGAGCCGGAGCAGGGCGTTCGCGCGCGGCAGCTCCTCGGCCGAGACCAGGTTCGGCAGCCCCGCGTAGGCCGCGGGCCGGGCAAAGCCTGTGGCGATGCCGGCGAGCAGCGCGAGCGCGACGATCTGTCCGGGCGTGACGGTGAACGTGAGCAGCACGAAGACGACCAGGCGCAGGACGTCGGCCCCGACGAGCAGCCGCTTCCGCGAGAGGCGGTCGACCAGCGGGCCGAGCAGCAGCCCGATCGCGACCGCGGGCAGGAAGTCGGCGATCAGGAGGGCGCTGACCCAGACACCCGAGTGCGTGCGGTCCCAGACGTCGACGCTCAGCGCGATGACGGCGAGGAAGGTCCCGAGCCCGGAGACCAGGTACGACGCGAAGAGGAGCCTGAAGCTCGGGGACGAGCGAAGCACCTCCCGCTGGCGGACGAGGAACCGCGGCACGGCGCTCGACCTTAGCGTGTCGGCAGCTTCGGCCGCGCGCGGCCGAGCGCCTCGGCGAAGAACGTGTTCTCGTCGGCTGTGCCGCAGGAGACTCTGATCGCCGTGGGCGCGCCGAAGCCGTGGAGCGGACGGACGATCACGCCCTCGGCGAGCAGCGTTTCGAACAGGGGGCGCGCGTCGGCTCCCGTCTCGGCGTAGAGGAAGTTCCCGACGGCCGGGCCCGCAGGGGTCAGGCCGGCCGCCTCCAGGATGCCGGCCAGCTGCTCGCGCGACTCGGCGTTCAGCCGCCGGCGCCGAGCGATCTCGGCGTCGTCGGCGAGGCTGGCGAGCGCGGCCGCCTGCGCCGCCGACGAGACGTCGAACGCCCGCTTGACCTTGTTCGCGGCCGAGACCACGGTCGCGGGCGCGACCATGTAGCCGACGCGCAGCCCGGCGAGCCCGAAGATCTTCGAGAAGGTGCGGAGCACGGCGACGGGACGGCCCGCCTTGTAGCACTCCTCGATCGCGTCCGGGTAGTCGGGGTCGTCGACGTACTCGCGGTAGGCCTGGTCGACCACGACCAGGACGCCCTCTGGGACCCGGTCGAGGAAGGCGTCGAGCTCGGCCCGCGTGTTCATGGTGCCGGTCGGGTTGTTCGGGTTGCAGACGAAGACGAGGCGCGTCTTCGAGGTGATCGCCTCGAGCATCGCCTCGAGGTCGTAGCGATCGTCGCGGAGCGGCACCTTGACGGGGGTCGCGCCGAGCTTCGCGGCGTCGATCACGTAGCTCGCGAACGACGGCCAGCCGCAGACGATCTCGTCGCCCGGATCGAGCGTCGCCTGGGACAGGCAGTCGATCAGCCCGTCGGCGCCGGCGCCGACCGCGACCTCCTCGAAGTCCACGCCGTGCTGCTCCGCGAGCGCGCTGCGCAGCCGCCAGGCGCCTCCGTCCGGGTACCGGTTCAACTCCAGAGCGCAGCTCGCGAGCGCCTCCAGCGCAGCGGGGAACGGCCCGAACGGCCCCTCGTTCGAGGCGAGCTTGACGCAGCGATCGAGGCCGAGCTCGCGCTGCACCTCCTCCACCGGCTTGCCCGGCTCGTAGGGGACGAGGCCCTGGACGGCGGGCCGGAAGAAGCTGTCGGCGATCTCGGTGACGGACGCGGCCACGCGCAGACTGTATCCCCGCTTAGGCTTCAGAGGTGCCCGAGATCGGCCTGTTCCCGCTCGAGCTCGTGCTCCTGCCGAGCGAGCGCGTGCCGCTGCACATCTTCGAGGACCGCTACCGCGAGCTGATCGGCGAGAGCCTGGCCGGCGGCACCGAGTTCGGGATCATCCTCGAGGACGACGACGGGCTACGGCAGGTCGGGACGAGCACGGGCGTGATCGAGCTCGTGCACACGTTCGACGACGGCCGGATGAACGTCCTCGTCGAGGGCCGCCGGCGCTTCCGCCTCGTCGAGGAGACCGAAGGCCGCTCGTACCGGACGGCGATGGTCGAGCCGCTGGACGACGACGTCGAGGAGCCGACCGCGGAGGAGGCGGAGCGCACGCTCGAGGCGTTCCGCCGGCTCGCCGAGATCGCCGAGGCGGACGAGGTCGACGTCCCGGGCGCCGGCGGCGAGGAGCTCCTCTCCTTCCAGCTCGCCTCCCGGGTCGACTTCGGCACGGTGCTCAAGCAGGAGCTCCTGGAGCTCCGCTCGGAGCGAGCGCGGCTGGACCGGCTCGTCGACCTGCTCGGCCAGGCGGCCGGGGCGCTGGCCCGCGAGCGCGAGGTCCGCGAGCGCGCCTCGGGCAATGGCAAGGTCACGCGCGACTAACCTGGAGTCACGTCGTACGCCATCAGGATCGCGTCGACGTAGCCGCGGCCTCGGCGGAAGTGGTCTTTGCGGTAGCCCTCGCGAACGAAGCCGAACGCCTCGTACAGCCGGATCGCCGGCTCGTTGTGGGGGAACACATGCAGCTCGAGCTTGCGGACGCCGGCTGCGCGTGCCCAGTCGACCGCCTGCGAGAGCAACGCCCGGCCGATGCCCTGCCGGCGCGCCTGCGCGGCGACCATCAGGCCCAGGTCGGCGACGTGGCGGCTCGCGGGGTGGGGGTCGCGGGAGATGGACAGCCGGCCGACGATGCCGGCGTCGGTCTCGGCGACGAACACGGCGGCGTCGGGGTGGCGCCGGACGGCCTTCAGGTACCGGCGCTCGTCGGCGACCGAGCGCCAGCGGCTCTCCGAGATCAGCCACCCCTCGGGCTCGGAACCGACCGACTCGGCGAGTGCGACGAGCGCCGCCGCGTCGCCGGGCTGGGCGGAACGGACTTCCACGCTCATGCGACCACGATTCCGTGCCCGCCGCGGCGCGGGTCCCCGGCCGCGGCGAGAGCGCCGCGTGCGCCGACCTCGACCGCCGACACGCCGCCGAAGTACAGGTTGCGCCTGCGCCAGCGCACCACGTCGTGCCCGCGCTCCTCGAGCCGGTCGAGCTCGGCGGCATCCCCTCCGCCCTCGCAGTGGAGGTGCGGCTCCTCCAGATGGACGCGCGGCGCCTCGATCGCCTCTTCCACCCCGAGCCCGTGGTCGACCACGTTCACGACCGCCTGGAGGATCGCGCCGCGCAGGCGCACCGAGCCGGCGCTGCCGACGACGAGGCGAGGCCGCCCGCGCCGGAGGACGATCGACGGAGCCATCATGCTCGTCAGCCGGGTGCCCGGCCTCGCTGCCCCGCCCGCCGGGTTCAGGTCGTACTCGCCGAGCATGTTGTTCAGGTGGATCCCCGTGCCGGCGACGATCACGCCCGAGCCCGAGCCGGTCGAGGCTGTCATGGAGGCCGCGTTCCCGCGCGCGTCGACGACGGAGATGTGGGTCGTGCCGCGGTCGGCCCACTCGGCGGCTCCCCCGGCGGCGTCGCCGCGAATCCGGGCCAGCGCGGCGTGGACGTTCTCCGCCGAGTAGAGCCGCGTCGCGAGGCCGCCCCGGTACAGGTCCCGGGCGAAGCCCCGCCCGCGGGCGCGGCCCTGCTCGCGCATGACCGCGGCCATGGCCGCGATCGCGTCGGCGCTTCCGGCCGGTGCGCTCGGCCCCAGGGCGTCCAGCAGCCGCAGGCCGTACCCGATCAGCACGCCCCCCGACGACGGCGGAGGGTTGGAGACGAACTCGTCGCCGCGGAAGCGCACGCGTACGGGCCGCCGGCGGACGACGCGGTAGGCGGCGAGGTCGGCGGCGGTGATCGCCCCGCCCTGCTCGCGCAGGTGCCCCACGATCCTGCGACCGATCGACCCGCCGTAGATCGCCGCGGCACCCACGCGGGCAAGCTCCTCGAGCGTGCCGCCCAGTTCGGCGAGCACGAGCCGGTCGCCCGCGACCAGACGCGTCCGCCGCCCGTAGATCCGCCGTCCTTCCGGCGTGTGGCGCAGGATCAGGTCGAGGATCGCGTGCAGGTAGGCCTGCGGCCGCGTCAGCTCGACCCCGGTGCGCGTCAGCTCCAGGGCAGGCTCGAGCAGGTCGGGCCACGGCAGCGATCCGAACGAGCGGTGGGCGGCTTCGAGCCCGGCGGCGGCGCCCGGAACCGCACACGATGCCGCCCCGATCCGGAAGACCTGCGTGGATTCGCGGTCGAAGTCGATGTCGATCGACTCCATCTCGGCCCGCGTCCTCCTACGGGCGCCGAGGCCGGGGACGGCGACGAAGAAGTCGAGCAGGCGGTCGGTGCGGTCACGGGCCCGGTGGACGAGCATGAAGCCGCCCGCGCCGGGGCCGGTGAGCGGGCTCTCGGCCACCCAGGAGGCGAAGGCCGCCGCCACGCAGGCGTCGACGGCGTTCCCGCCGGCGACGAGGATGCGAGCCCCGGCCTCGGCCGTCAAGGGATGCCCCGCGGCAATCGCTCCCTTCACGCGTGCAGCCTAGAGCCCGGGCGGGAGCGCAGCTCGAACGGCAGTGGCAGGCTCGAGCCTGTCACTGCTCACCGCCCGAAGCTACGCGAGGTCTCTCAGGAAGCTCGGCGGGTCGAGCGCGTCCTCCTCGGAGGTGTCGCGCGGATGGACGGCGAGCGGCCGGCGTGGCCGCCGCTCGCCGCCGAGCCCGGTGGCGACGACCGTCACCCAGACCTGGCCGTTCAGGCGCTCGTCGATGGTGGCGCCGAAGATGAGGTTGGTGTCGTCGACGGCACCCTGGCGGACGACCTCGGCTGCCTCGTTGACCTCGAACAGCGAGAGGTCCTCCCCGCCGGCGATCGAGAGCAGGATGCCGCGGGCGCCGCCGAGCTCCGTGTCGATCAGCGGCGAGCGCAGGGCCCGCTCGGCGGCCTCGCGGGCGCGGTTCTCTCCCGTCGAGAAGCCGATCCCCATCAGCGCGTTTCCGCCGTCCTGCATGACGGTGCGGACGTCCGCGAAGTCGAGGTTGATCAGGCCGGGCTGGGTGATCAGGTCGGTGATCCCCTGCACGCCCTGGCGCAGGACGTCGTCGGCGATCCGGAAGGCGTCCAGCATGGCCGTGTTCTTCTCCAGCACCTCGAGCAGCCGGTCGTTCGGGATGACGATCACCGTGTCGCAGGCGGCACGGAGCTCGTCCACGCCCGAGTCGGCCGCCGCCCGGCGCCGCGTTCCCTCGAAGCGGAACGGCGTGGTGACGATCCCGACGGCGAGCGCTCCCAGCTCGCGGGCGATCCGCGCGATCACCGGAGCAGCGCCGGAGCCGGTGCCGCCGCCCTCGCCGGCGGCGACGAAGACCATGTCCGAGCCTCTGAGGACGCGCTTGATCTGGTCGTAGGCCTCCTCGGCGGCGGCCCGGCCGATGTCCGGGTCGGCGCCGGAGCCCAGCCCCTCGGTCAGCTCGCGTCCGATGTGGATCTTCAACGGCGCGTCGTTCATCTGCAGCTGCTGGATGTCGGTGTTGACGGCGACGAACTCGACGCCGGTGATCCCCGCGTCGATCATCCGGTCGATCGCATTGAGCCCGGCGCCGCCGACGCCGACGACGCGGATGACCGCGAGGTACGCCGACGAGTCGGGGCGTGGAGCCTGCCAGAGCCGCGGCGGCTGCTCGGGGAGCGGCTCGACCCACCGCGCCTCCTGTTGTGCAGCCGGCGCCTCCTCTTGTGGAGCCGGCTCGGTCGCCGGCTCCGCGGGCGCCTCCGCGGCCGGGGGCAGCTCGGGCTCCGGGTCCGGCTCCGGGGTGGGCTCGGCCTGCGGTGCCTCCTGCGCCTGGCGCTGGGCGGCCTCGGTCGCGCGGAAGAGCTCCGCGAGTGGGCCCTCACGCATGCTTGCGCGCTTGCGTGCCATTGAGCACCTCCTTGGCCAGGTCGCGGTAGGCCTGGGCGGCGGTGCCGGTGGGGTCGTACTTCAGCACCGACGTCCCCTTCACGGGCGCCTCGGCATACCGGATCGTCTTGCGGATGCGGGTCTTGAACACCAGGTCGCCGAAGTTCTCCTCCAGGATCTCGAGCGCCTCCCGCGAGTGGAGCGTTCGGCTGTCGTACATCGTCGGGAGGATCCCCTCGATGCCGACGTCGGGGTTCAGGTTCTCGCGGATCATGCTCAGCGTGTTCTCGAGCTGGACGAGCCCGCGCAGGGACAGGTACTCGCACTGGACGGGGACGATCACGCCGTTCGCGGCGACGAGCGCGTTGATCGTCAGCAGGCCGAGCGACGGCGGCGTGTCGATGATGACGAAGTCGTACCCGTCGAGGACGGGAGCAAGCGCCTTCTCGAGGGAGCGCTCGCGGCCGATCATCGCGGAGAGCGCGAGCTCGGCACCGGCGAGGTCGATCGAGGCGACGGCGAGGTCGATCTCCCCGCGGTGGATGACCTGCTCGATCGGCAGCCGGTGGACGAGCACGTCGTACATCGACCGCTCGATCGTGTCCGGGTTCAGCCCCTGGCTCATCGTCAGGTTGCCCTGGGGGTCGAGGTCGATCGCGAGGACCTTGTTCCCCTCCTCGGCGAACGCGACGGCGAGGTTCAGCGTCGAGGTCGTCTTCGCCACTCCGCCCTTCTGGTTGGCGAGTGCGATGACCCTTCCCACGGTTGCTCCTTTAGAGGTGGACGCCTGAAGCTGCGGGCGCGAAATATCCTGAACGGCCGACATGATGCCGGGCCGTCCTTCGGCTCAGGCTAGCAGAGTCCTGCTCGAAATCTCCCGTATTTCCGGGCCGCAGAGCAGCTCCTGGCAGCGGCCCACCGCGTCCACGGCCGCCTCCGGGATCGCGCCCTCCGCACGCGCCCAGGCCTCCGCCTCGACCAGCAGCAGCCGCACCTCGGCGAGCAGGTCGCCGGGCAGCGCCCGGTCGCGATCGAGCGCCTCGATCCGCTCGAGCCGGGTCAGCACGCGCCGCGCCTCCTCCATCTCCCGACCGTAGCCGGGCGGGACGTACGCGACCGTGCCGCCTCTGTGCCGCCTTCGTCACGCGGCGCTCGCCCGCAGCGAGAAGTAGCCGGCCGGCCGCGGCTGCAGTCCGAGCAGCGCGTCGTCGAGCGCCTCGAGCAGCCGCCGCCGGTCGTCGTGCAGGACCGTCTCGACGAGCACGCGGCGAACGGCGTCCGCGGTCTCCGCGTCGACACCGCTGCCCCGTGCCAGCCCGCGCAGCCCTTCCACGAGACGAGCCCGAGCGTCAGTCGGCTCGCCGAGCAGCAGCGTCGCCCGCATCGCCGCCGCCCACAGCCCGTCGGCTCCGCCGAGCAGCGCCGCCAGCGCTTCGCGGAGGTGCTCGGAGCGAAGCGGGTCCGACTCGAACAGCGCCAGCTCCCAGCGCTCGATCGCCTCGCCGAGCTCGACGTCCTGCTCGGAGGCGGCCAGCCGCTCGAGCAGATCGCCGGCGAGCCTTCCGCGCCAGGGGTCGAGTCGGGTCTCCTCACCGCAGGCCTGCGTCCCTGCAATCGGCAGAATCGGTCTGGGCTCCAGGGGGTGCCGGTCGAGCTGCTCGAAGACGAGGGGCCCGGCGGCGATCGCCGCGCCGGTGGCGAGCCGCAGAGCGGTGACGGCGTCGGCGAACTCGCCTGGGGCGTCGGGAAGCGAGGCCTCCCCCTCGGCCAGCACTCGTTCGAGCTCGAGCTCGCAGGTGTGCTCGCGGCCGGTGTAGGTCGCCTTGACGCGGATGCCCCGCGCCAGCTCGACTGCTGACGGGGTGGACGCGCCCAGGAGCAGCGCGGTCGCCGCGTACGCCCTGCGCGTGCCGAACAGCGACTGCTCCAGCTCGGCGTAGACCCGGTCGAAGGCCCCGTCGTCCCAGTCGAAGCCTCCGCACCGCTCGGCGGTCGAGACGAGCAGCGGCACGAGGACGGCGCGGAAGAGCGTCCGGTCGGCGGTCTGCCGGTCGGCCGAGCCCCGGGCGAAGATCGCCGCCGCGGGCTCCTGCCTCAGTTCGGCGAGCGCGATCCGCGCGTCCTCGAGTCGGAAGAGAACCTCGACGCGCGCCTCGACGTGGTCCCGCACGAGCGGGCGGTACTGGTAGAGGCCGTTGCGCTCGTCGACCACGAACGGGATGTCGCCCCGCTGCACCTCGGGGTCGAGCGCGGCGAACGCGCCCAGGCAGAAGCCGCGCAGGGCTCCGTGCAGCTGGGGAGCGTCGGCCGTCACCACGAGCTTGTTCTCCTGCCGGTGCCGATTACCTGCGCTTCGACTCAGAGCTGGCAGCCGGGGCACCAGTACGCGATCCGGTTGGCGTCGCCCTGGCCCCGCGAGCGGATCCGTTCCCCGCAGCGCGGGCACGGCCGGCCGGCGCGGCGGTAGACCACGTTCGCGTGCCGGCGGCCCTCCAGCGAGCCGCGCATCCGATCCGCCGCCGTCCCGAGCAGCGCTCGAAGCTCGTCGTCGGCGGTCTCCGCCAGCGTCCGCCAGGGAGACATCCGCGCTGCCCAGAGGACCTCCGAGCGCCACTTGTTGCCGACCCCCGCGACGAGACGCTGGTCGAGCAGCGCGTCGCCGACCGCGCGGCCCTGGTCGACGGCGCGGAGGTTGGCCAGCATGCGCGGGAGATCCGGGTCGGCGGCGACGACGTCGGGCCCCAGGCGGCGGATCCCACGCGCGTGCAGCTCGAGCACGGGGCCGTTCCACTGCACCGCCTCGTGGGAGGCGCCGCGAAGCACGAGCCAGGGACGGCCGCGCCGCACGGCACCGCGGGGGACGAGCGACCAGCGACCGCTCATCCTCAGGTGGCTGTGCAGGACGTAGCCGCCCTCGAAGGTGAGCAGCAGGTTCTTGCCGACCGCCTCCACCGAGAGCAGGCGACGTCCGTCGAGCCGCTCGGCGAGCCGTCCGACCCGGGCCCGCGGGTTCGGCGTCTCGACCTCGACCCGATCCCCGACGATCGGCTGGAGACGGCGGGCGGCCCGGTGAAGTGCATCGCCCTCGGGCATCGGGTAACACGATAGGAGCATGAGGGCGCGCGGGGCAGCGGCAGGAGCGGTGGCGGCGCTGACCTGGGCGGCCGTCGAGCCCTTCGACGCGCGCATCTTCCGCTGCGACTACTCCGACACGGCGCTGCTCGGGAAGGCGGTCTCGCGCCGGTACTGGCGGCCGATCGGCCTGGCGATGCACGCCGCGAACGGCGCCGTCTTCGGGCTCGCCTTCGCCGCGGTCCGGCGACGGACGGGCACGCAGCCGGTGCCGCTCGCGCTCGGGATGGCCCTGGCCGAGAACGCCGCGTTCTGGCCGTTGTGCGTGTTGATCGACCGCTACCACCCGGCGCGGGGGGAGCCCGGCCTGCCGCCGCTCGGAGGCAACGCCCGCGCGTTCGCCCAGGCGTGCTGGCGGCACGCGCTCTTCGGCTACCTGCTCGGCCGGCTGGCCTGAGCTCCCGGCAGAATGCGGACATGACGCCGAACTACGAGCGGGCGTTCGAGGAGCGCCCCGACGTCTACGCCGCCTGGGGCGAGCTGCTCGGCGCGATCAAGGCGAACATGAATCTCCGCCGCTACGAGCTGGCGACGCTCGCCGCGGCCCGGCAGCTGCGCTCGAGCTACTGCGCGCTCGCCCATGGAAAGACGCTGATCGAGCAGTTCGGCGAGCCGGTGCTGCAGATCGCGACCGATCGGACCACGACGGGGCTCGACGAGGTCGACCTGGCCGTCATGGACCTGGCGGAGCAGGTGGCGGAGGACGCGACCGCGGTCGACGAGGCCGACAGGCAACGCCTTCGCGACCTCGGCCTCACCGACGCCGAGATCATGGACGTGATCCTCGCCGCCGCCGTGCGCAGCTTCTGGACGAAGACGCTCGACGGGCTCGGCGTCCAGCCGGACGCGAGCTACCTGGAGCTCGACCCGGAGCTCCGCGAGGTGCTCGTCGTCGGCCGTCCGATCGCCGAGGCCTAGCGCTAGGGACGCAGGACGGCCCGGCGCGGGCCGGCGAGGAAGCCGGCCTCGACGAGCAGGGGCAGTGCACCGCTCTCCGATACGGGCTCGCCGTCGAAGCGCTCCACCGCCAGCCGCTTGCGGCCGAAGCGGCGCGTGTGGTCGACCAGGGCGGAGAGGGCCACGCGCAGCCACTCCGGCTCGGGATCCTGGAGCGGCACCATCGACTTCCCGCCGCGCTCGACGAACAGCGCCGGGCGGCCGCCGAGCAGGACGACGTGGGCGCCCGCGACACGCGCCGCCCTCGCGCCGGCGCGCTTCGGCCAGGGGAGCACGGCGCCGTAGGGCTGCGCCGGGTCGGCGGCCGCGAGCACGAGCGGCTCCGGCTCGTCGTCCTCGCGCGGTCGCAATTCCCGGAGACGCTCGACCGCGCCGCCGAGCGCGAACTGCGCGCCGCCGAGCCCCTCGACGAAGTAGCCGCGCCGGCAGAGGCCGAGCGTCTCCAGCGCCTTCAGCTCGCCGTAGACGGCGCCGTAGCCGCCGGAGATCCCCTCGCCGCGGACGCCGTCGCGGGTGACGATGCCCTGCCGCTCGAGCAGGAGCTCGGCGAGCGCACGGCGGTCCTGCTCTCCGGCGAAGAGGCGATCGGCGAGCGACCAGCGCCCCTGCGTCGCCGTCGCCGCCGTCGTGCGCGTTCGTGAGAACCGCCGCGGACGCCGCTCCGGCCTCGGGATCCCGTAGCGGCGGCCGGCGCGGAGCGGCTGCCAGGCGTCGTTCGTCACCTCGCCGGCCCAGACGAGATCCCACAGCGCGGGCAGCGCCTCCTCGGCCTCGAGCCCCGTGGCCGCAAGCAGGTCGAACCAGAACTCGGCGCTCGAGCGCAGGGCGGCGCGGATGCGGTCGTGCGGCTCGCCCTCCGGCGCGGCCACCGCGGACGGCCGGCCGAGCACGGCGGCGTCGTCGCGGAAGAACACGGTGACCCGGTCGAGCCCGGCGCCGACCCATACGACCTCGCCGGTCGCGCAGAGCTGGTCGAGCAGCTCGGGCCGGTAGCCCGGCACGCGCCGCGGCAGCAGGTCCGACTCCCAGAGCGACACCGGCAGCGAAAGCGCCTGGAGCGGGACGAGCGCCTCGCGCAGCGTCGCCCGCCGGTCGATGCCGTGCCAGGACGGCAGGAAGCGGCCGAGCGTCGCCTGCTCGGCGGGCTCGACCTCCTTGCGCAGGGCCGCGAGCGAGGCGCGCCGGAGGCGGCGAAGGACGTCCGGGTCGCACCACTCGCGCTCGGTGCCGCCCGGACGGAGCTCCCCCCGGACGAGCCTCTCCTCGCGCTCGAGCGCCCGCAGCTCCGGCTCGACGTCGCGGCCGAAGCGTTCGTTCGCCTCGCCGGTCGTGAACGGCCCGCGCGAACGCGCGAACCGCGCCACCAGCGACAGGAGCGGCTCCTCCCCGCCCTCGAGGAAGACGTCGGGGAGGCCGGCAGGGGGCATGGCGCCGAGCGCGTCCCGGTAGCGGCCGGCGTCCTCGGCCGCGATCAAGCGCTGCTCCGACGCTATTCGCACGAGCACTGCTCGACGATCGCCTATAAGTTCTTCTGCAAGTTGACTATCAAATTCGTCTTCCCGCAAATCTCCCCTACGGCGTAGAACGTCATGCAATTCGTCGGGAATACGAGGGTCTCCGCGCAAGTACGCCTCGACCTCCTCGAGCGCACCGGGATCGATCAGGTCGCGGAGCTCCTCCTGGCCGAGCAGCTCGCGGAGCAGGTCGCGGTCGAGCGAGAGCGCCTGGGCGCGCCGCTCGGCGGGCGGCGTGTCGTCCTCGTACATGTACGTGGCGACGTAGTCGAAGAGGAGCGAGGCCGAGTACGGCGAGGCGGAGGCGGTCTCCACGTCGACGACGTCGATCGTCCGCGACCGCAGGCCGTGGAGCAGCCGCTTCAGCGCCGGCAGGTCGAAGACGTCCTGCAGGCACTCGCGGTAGGTCTCGAGCACGATCGGGAAGGCGGGGTAGCGGCGGGCGACCTGGAGCAGCGACTGCGCCTTCAGGCGCTGCTGCCACAGCGGCGTCCGCTCGCCGGGGCGGCGCCGCGGGATCAGCAGCGCGCGGCCGGCGTTCTCGCGGAAGCGAGAGCCGAACAGGGCCGTCTGCCCCACCTCCGCGACCACGAGCTCCTCGAGCTCGTCCGGATCGGGAACCAGCTCCTCGGTCGGCGGGGGCACGTCGGCGTCGGGGAAGTGGAACGCGATCCCGTCGTCGGACCAGATCGACTGCGCCTCCAGCCCGAGCGCGTCGCGCAGGCGCGCGTTCGCCGCCATCGCCCACGGCGCGTGGACGCGGGCACCGAAGGGCGTGAGGATGCAGACGCGCCAGTCGCCGATCTCGTCGCGGAAGCGCTCGACCACCACGGTCCGGTCCGAGGGAACGACCGTCGTGGCGCCTTCCTGCTCGCGCAGGAAGGTGAGCAGGTTGCGAGCCGCGCGCTCCTCGAGCATGTGCCGCTCGGTCAGCCGTTCCACGGCGGCGTCGTCGGACAGCGCCGCGAGCTCACGGGACGCGCGGCCGATCTGCTCGCCGAGCTCGTACGGCCGCCCCACTCCCTCCCCTTTCCAGAACGGGACCGCCCCGGGCACGCCCGGCGCCGGCGTGACGAGCACGCGGTCGCGGGTGATCTCCTCGATCCGCCAGGTCGAGGCTCCGAGCAGGAACGTCTGGCCGGCGCGCGCCTCGTAGACCATCTCCTCGTCGAGCTCGCCGACCCGCCCGCCGCCGTCGACGAGGTGCACGCCGAACAGTCCGCGGTCGGGGATCGTCCCGGCGTTCGTGACCGCCAACCGGCGAGCACCCTCGCGTCCGCGGATCGTGCCGCCCGTCCGGTCCCAGACGATGCGCGGCCGCAGCTCGGCGAACTCGTCGGACGGGTAGCGGCCGGAGAGCATGTCGAGCACGTTCTCGAGCTGCTGGCGCGACAGGTCGGCAAAGGGATAGGCGCCGCGGACGAGGTCGTGCAGCTCCCCCACCTCGATCTCCTCCTGCGCCGCCACGGCGACGATCTGCTGCGCGAGCACGTCGAGCGGGTTCTTCGGAATGACGGTCTCCTCGATCTCGCCGGCGAGCATGCGCTCGGCGACCACCGCCGCCTCGAGCAGGTCGGCGCGGAACTTCGGGAAGATCCGACCCTTCGAGGTCGCGCCCAGCTCGTGGCCGGCCCGGCCGATGCGCTGGAGGCCGCGGGCGACCGACTTCGGCGACTCGACCTGGACGACGAGGTCGACGGCGCCCATGTCGATCCCGAGCTCGAGCGACGAGGTCGCGACCAGGCACGGGATCTCGCCGCGCTTCAGCAGCTCCTCGACCTCGACTCTCTGTTCCCGGGCGAGCGAGCCGTGATGTGCCCGCGCGATCTCTTCCTCGGCCAGCTCGTTCAGCCGCAGCGCGAGCCGCTCGGCGAGGCGGCGGTTGTTGACGAACACGATCGTCGAGCGGTGCTCACGGACCAGCTCGAGCAGCGCCGGGTAGATCGACGGCCAGATCGACTTGACCCCGAGCTCGGTGCCGACGTCCATCTCGACCCCGTCCTGGACGACCGGGTGGGTCAGCTCGCCGAGGGAGCCGAGCTCGCGCATGTCCTCGACCGGCACGACCACGCGCAGGTCGAGCTCCTTGCGCGTGCCGGCGTCGACCAGCCGGATGGGCCTCGCACCGGACACGAACCGGCCGATCTCCTCGAGCGGGCGCTGGGTCGCGGACAGCCCCACGCGCTGGACGGGCTCGCCCGTGAGCCGGTCGAGCCGCTCGACCGAGAGCGCCAGGTGCCCGCCGCGCTTCGTCCCTGCGACCGCGTGCACCTCGTCGAGGATCAGCGTCCGGACGCCGCGGAGCATCTCCCGGCCCTGCGAGGTGAGGAGCAGGAACATCGACTCCGGCGTGGTGATCAGGATGTCCGGCGGCTTGCGCAGCATCGCCGCGCGCTCCTTCTGCGGCGTGTCGCCGGTGCGGACGGCGACGGTCAGCTCGGACTGGAGGCCGGCCAGCGGACCGCGCAGGTTGCGCTCGACGTCGTAGTTGAGGGCCTTCAGCGGCGAGACGTACAGGAGCCGCAGCCCCTCTTCCGGCGTCTCGTTCAGCCGGTCGATCCCGTAGAGGAACGCGGCCAGCGTCTTGCCCGACCCCGTGGGCGCCTGGATCAGCGTGTGCTCGCCGGAGGCGATCGCCGGCCAGCCTGCGTCCTGGGCCGGCGTGGGCGCCGGGAAGGCGCGCTCGAACCACTCGCGCGTCGCCGGAGTGAACAGCTCGAGCGCGCCCATCGACCCAGGGTATCGGCTGCAACCCTCACGAACAAGTGTTCGCTTTCGCCGCCGTAGAATCCCTCGATGGCGCCGCTCGCCGTCGCCGTCGTCGACTCGCGTTTCGATCCGCCGCGGATCGTCCGACTGCGCGAGCTGCCGGGCTAGCATTCGGCGCGTGCCCGATCGCCTTCACTTCACCGGCGACGACGACGCCGACCGGCTCCTCGCCGACGAGCCGATGGCGCTCCTGATCGGCTTCGCGCTGGACCAGCAGGTACCCGTGCCGACCGCGTTCACGGGGCCCTTGAAGCTGAAGCAGCGGCTGGGGACGCTCGACCCGGGCCGGATCGCGAAGACCGACCCGGCGGCGCTGGAAGAGGCGTTTCGCGAGAAGCCGGCGATCCACCGCTTCCCCGGGGCGATGGCGGCGCGGGTCCAGGATCTCGCGGCGCTCGTCGACGAGCGCTACGACGGGCGGGCCGAGCGGCTGTGGACGGAGGCGAAGGACTCGCAGGACCTGCGCGGGCGGATCGAGGAGCTGCCCGGCTTCGGCGAGATGAAGGTGAAGGCGCTGGGGTCGGTGCTAGCCAAGCGCTTCGGGGTCGAGGTCGCGCAGGGGCTGGTGCCGAGCCACCCGACGCTCGGCGACGTCGACTCGGCCGAGGCGCTCGCCTCCTACCAGGCGGCGAAGCGCGCGTACAAGGCGTCGCTGAAGAAGTAACGTGAAGGTCGTCGCCCTGCTCCTCGGTGGAGCGCTCGCCGCCACCGCGGGAAGCTCTGCGCCGCGGCCGCACCTGGCCGGCTGTCCCCTGTTCCCGGCCGACAACCCCTGGAACCGGCGCGTCGACTCGCTGCCGGTGGCCGCGAACTCGAACGCGATCATCGCCTCGATCGGCGCCGGGACGGGCCTGCACGCGGACTTCGGCTCCGGCACGTGGGACGGCGGGCCGATCGGCATCCCCTACAACGTCGTCCCGGCGGCCCAGAAGACGTCGAAGGTCACGTTCGACTACGCGGACGAGAGCAACACCGGCCCGTATCCGATCCCGAAGACGGTCAAGCTCGAGCACGGCAGCGACCGGCACGCCCTGATCGTCTCCACCGGCACGTGCAAGCTGTACGAGCTCTACGCGCTGAGGAGGGAGGGCGTCAGGTGGCATGCCGGCTCCGGCGCGATCTGGCGACTCGGCTCGAACGCGCTGCGCCCGGCGGGCTGGACGTCGGCGGACGCGGCCGGCCTCCCCATTCTCCCGGGACTGGCCCGCTACGAAGAGGTCGCGGCAGGCTCGATCGACCACGCGCTCCGCTTCACCGTCCAGCGGACGCGACGCGCCTACGTCTACCCCGCCCGGCACTACGCCAGCTCGCTGACCGACCCGAGTCTGCCGCCGATGGGGCTCCGCGTCAGGCTGAAGGCGGGCTTCGACACGAGCCGGTTCCCGCCCCAGGCCCGCGTCGTGCTGGAGGCGCTGAAGCGCTACGGGATGATGGTCGCCGACAACGGCTCGAGCTGGTACATCACGGGCGCGCCGAGCCCACGGTGGTCGAACGACGACCTGCATACGCTGGGCCGGGTCAAGGGGTCCGACTTCGAAGTGGTCGACCCCGCCGCGATCCATCCGTAGATCAGCGGAAGGTCTCGACCAGCAGGAAAACGTTCAGCGAGCTGATCACGACCGCGATCGCCCAGGCGGCCACGGTCGTCAGGCGGTTGTTGACGAGGCCGCCCATCACGCGCCGGCTGCTCGTGAACAGGACGAGCGGGATCAGCGCGAAGGGGATGCCGAAGGAGAGCACGACCTGGCTGAGCACGAGCGCCCGGGTCGGGTCGACGCCGACGATCGCGACGATCAGCGCAGGCGCAGCGGTGATCGCCCGCCGCGCGAAGACGGGGATCTGCCGGCTGATGAAGCCCTGCATGACGACCTGACCGGCGAGCGTGCCGACCGACGAGGAGGAGAGCCCCGAGGCGAGGAGGGCGACGCCGAGCAGCACGGCCGCCCATCTGCCCGGATCCGCCATCAGGCCGTGGTAGGCGTCCTCGATCGACTCGGCGTCCGTGCCGAAGAAGCGGGCGGCGAACACGGACAGCATCGCGAGGTTCACCAGGCCGGCGATCGACATCGCCATGAGCACGTCGATCCGCTCGAACCGCTGGATGCGCTTCAGCTCGGCCTCGGTCTGGCCGCGGACACGTGACTGGGTCAGGGCCGAATGGAGGTAGATCACGTGCGGCATGACGGTCGCGCCGACGATCCCGACGGCGATCAGCAGGGCCTCCGAGTCGAAGCCCGGCGAGAAGAGATCGCCGGCCATGTCGCTCGGGCTGGGCGTGACCGCGAACAGCTCGAAGGCGAAGGCGACGACGATCACCCCGACGAACACGGCGATCACCGCCTCCAGCTGGCGGAATCCGAAGGCCTGGAGGGCGAGGATCGCGAAGGCGGCCGACACCGCGATCACCGCGCCCCAGCCGAGCGGGATCCCGAACAGGAGGCTGAGGCCGAGGGCCGCCCCGAGGACCTCGGCCAGGTCGGTCGCCATCGCGATCACCTCGGCCTGGATCCAGAGCCCGAACGAGACGCGGCGCGGCAGGTTCTCGCGGCAGACCTCGGCGAGGTTCCGCCCGGTGGCGATCCCGAGCTTCGCCGAGAGCGTCTGGACGAGCATCGCCATCAGGTTCGCGGCCAGCACCGCCCACAGCAGCAGGTAGCCGTACTTCGCGCCGCCGGCGACGTCCGTGGCGAAGTTGCCCGGGTCGACGTATGCGACCGCGGCGATGAAGGCGGGGCCGACGAACGGCCACAGCGCGCGCAGGCCGCGGCGCTCGCCGTCCAGGGCCTCCTGCGCCGCCTTGATCGTCGCCGCCTCGCCGGGCAGGACGCGGCCGATCAGGTCGCGCGCGGCGACGAACGGGGTCGCGTTCACGCCGACACCTCGACGCGCATCGAGGTGGCCAGCTCTCGTCGCAGCCGGTGGGTGCCCGACCCGGCCCGGACGCCGCCGGCGACCACCTCGAGCTCGTCCCCGGGGCGGATGCCGAGGCCGGCCAGCTCGCGGAGCAGCCTCGGGTCGCTGTCCGAGACGCGCACGAACCGCCCCCGGTCGCCCGGCCCGAGCGCGGCGAGCGCCACGGTCGGGGGCTCGACCAGCGTCCCGTCTGCGGCCGGGATCGGATCGCCGTGCGGGTCGTGCGTCGGCTCGCCGAGCTTGGCGGCGATGCGCTCCTCCAGGCCCTCGGAGAGCACGTGCTCGAGTACCTCGGCCTCGGCGTGCACGCGGTCCCACGGGACGCCGAGCTCCTCGACCAGGTAGGTCTCGAGCAGCCGGTGGTGCCGCAGCACCTCGAGGGCGATCCTGCGGCCCTCCTCGGTGAGCCTGACGCCGCGGTAGCGGACGTGCGTGACGTAGCCGAGCGCCGCGAGCTTCTTCACCATCGCCGAGACGGCCGGCGCGCTGATCTCGAGCCGGTCGGCGAGCGCGGTGGTCGACGCGACGCCGTGCCGCTCCTCCAGCACGTAGATGGCCTTGGCGTAGTCCTCGATCGAGGCGGAGAGCATCGCCCGAGTTTAACCGGGGTTAAATCATCCGGGGTGCGGAACGCGCGCGACTCTCGTGACGTTCCCGTGGGGGTCTGACCCCGAAAAACGCCCTGGGTGCAAAGAGTGTGGACAACCCGGCGTCCAGGTCGGCCGCCGGCCGGATCGGTCAGGCCAGGGCCGCCGCCGCTACCTTGGCCCGCCCGTCGTCTGCGCCCGATCGGGCCGCAGAGGCGGCGAACCGTTCGATCGACGCCCGGAGGCCTGCCGCGTCCAGGCCGTGGAGGGCACGATGCTCGGGGCCGGTGCCGTACCGGCGCAGTTCCTCGTTTGCAACTCCGAGGGCGAGTAGTCGGTGCGGCCGGTCGGCGAGCGCTGCCGAGATGTCCGCAGCCGAGGTGCCCGCCAGGTAGGGCTCGACCAGGACGACGCCGCTCCCGCGGAGAGCTTCCCGCAAGCCGGCGCCGTCGAACGGACGGACCGTCGAGACGTAGGCCACGCCGACGTCGAGATCCTGCGCGGCGGCGAGCGCCTGGTCAAGCGTCGGCCCCACGGCGACCACGAGCGGCGCCTCCTTCCCCCCGGCACGCAGGACGACGAGGCCGTCCCCGTGAACCGGCGTCGCATTGACCTCCTCGGAGAGGCGCACGTAGACATTGTCGTCACGCGCGGCCGCGCGGCGGACGAACCGCTCGACCTCGTCGGGGTGTCCGGGCACGTGGATCGCCCAGCCGGGCAGCGCACGGAGCAGTGCGACGTCGGCGGGAGACTGGTGGGTACGGCCGGAGCGGGCGCCGTCGTACGACGCGCCGGTGCTGACCAGCACCGCGCCAACACCCTGGTGGCCCAGGTCGAGCTTGACCTGCTCGAAGGGACGCTCGACGAGGAACGGCGCGTAGGAGTGCACGAACGGACGGAAGCCCTCGAGCGCGAGCCCAGCGGCGACGCCGACCATGAGCTGCTCGCGGATGCCGACGTTGAAGAGGCGCGGGTGCGCCTTCAGCTCGCCTGCACCGATCTCGGCCAGGACGACCGCGACCCTCGGATCCTCGTCGAGAAGCTCGGCCGCAACCCGGTAGAAGCGCTGCCTCATGGTCGTCACGAGCGCACCTCCGCGACCACCGCCCGCGGCCGCCCGCCGCCTGCCGGCGCGAGCTCGGCTTCGAGCGCGTCGTGGTCGCGGCCGTCGACGCAAACGGAGCTCCAGCCCTCGAGCCGGAAGCGCCGCTCGACACCCCCGGGCCAGCCGTACGTGGAGGACGCGTTGTCCACGACCACGACCGTGAGGCGCTCGAGCGCGAGACGCCCGGCGAGCTGGATCGCCTCGAAGTTGCTGCCCTCCTCCAGCTCGGCGTCGCCGACGAGGCAGATCACGCGCGGCGCGTCCGCCCCGGCCGCGTCCAGTGCGAGCGCGACCCCGACGGCGATCGGCAGCCCGTGGCCGAGCGAGCCGCTGGAGATCTCGACGCCGGGGACAAGCATCCGGTCGGGGTGGTAGCCGAGCGGCGAATCGCCGCCGCCGAAGCCGGCAAGCCCCTCCACGGGGACGAAGCCCTTCGCCGCGAGCACCGCGTAGTACGCCGCCGGTCCGTGGCCCTTCGAGAGCAGGAACCGGTCGCGCTCGGGATCGTCCGGTGCCGACGGGTCGACCCGGAGCACGCGGTTGTAGAGCACCCAGAGCACGTCGAGCGTCGAGAACGAGCTGCGGTCGTGCTTCTCGTCGCCGGTCAGGAGCGTCAACAGGCGGGGCAGATCCTCGTAGCCGAGCTCGGTCGTCGTCGCCATCCAGGCAGCGTAGAACTTCAACTATTGTTTAAGTCAAGTGCCGCACGAGCTGACGATCGGCGAGCTCTCCGCGCGGAGCGGAATCTCGGGCTCGGCCCTCCGCTTCTACGAGCGGCAAGGCCTGATCGACTCGCGGCGAACCGACGGCAACCAGCGCCGCTACACGCCGGTCACGCTGCGTCGCGTCGCCCTGATCCAGGCCGGGAAGTCTGCCGGCATCCCGCTCGAGCGGATCCGCACGGCGCTCCGTACGCTCCCCGAGGGCAAGGCGCCGACAAAGCGGGACTGGGAGAAGCTCTCACGTGCCTGGCGCGCCGAGCTGGACGAGCGGATCGCCGTGCTCCAGGCGATCCGCGGCCGGCTGACCACCTGCATCGGCTGCGGCTGCCTGTCCCTCCGGACCTGCGGCCTGCTCAACCCCGGCGACGAGGCGTCCGCGGCCGGGCCGGGAGCTCACTACCTCGTTCGCTAGGCGGAGGCGAGACCGGCGAGCAGGAAGGCCCGCTGCTCCTCGAGCATCTCGCGGGCGATCACCAGCCGCTGGATCTCGTTCGTCCCTTCGTACAGCTGGGTGATCTTCGCGTCGCGCATCATGCGCTCGACCGGGTACTCCTTGATGT
Source organism: Gaiellaceae bacterium (assembly GCA_036555585.1). Lineage (GTDB taxonomy): Bacteria > Actinomycetota > Thermoleophilia > Gaiellales > Gaiellaceae > DATBLE01. The sequence goes on along the minus strand of DATBLE010000020.1, from coordinate 72,873 downwards.
ACCCGTAGCCGCCGAGGATCTGCACCGCCTCCGTGGTCACCTCCATCGCGACGTCCGTGCAGTAGAGCTTCGCCATCGCAGAGGCCTTGGTCAGCTCGGCGTCGGGCACGCCCTCGTCGACCATGCGCCCGAACCGGTAGAGCAGCGCTCGCGCGGCCTCGCACCTGGTCTCCATGTCGGCGAGCTTGGCCGCGATCAGCTGGTGCTGGGCGATCGGCTTGCCCATCGTCTCGCGCGACTTCGCGTACTCGAGCGCATAGTCGGTCGCGCCCTGTGCGATCCCGAGCCCCTGTGCGGCGACGCCCGGCCGCGAGCGGTCGAGGATCCGCATCGCGATCTTGAAGCCCTCGCCCTCCGCCCCGAGCAGGTTCTCTGCCGGCACGCGGCAGCCGTCGAAGACGAGCTCGCCCGTCGTCGAGCCGGCGATCCCCATCTTCGGCTCCAGCCGGGCGACCTCGAACCCCGGTGCGTCCGACTCGACCACGAACGCCGAGATCCCGGCATGACCCGCTGCCGGATCGGTCTTCGCGAAGACCGTGTAGAGGCTCGCTACGCCCGCATTCGTGATGAAGCGCTTGCTCCCGTCGAGGACGTACTCGCCGCCGTCGAGCACCGCCGTCGTGCGCATCGCCGCCGAGTCGGAGCCCGAGCCCGCCTCCGTGAGCGCGTAGGCGCAGAGCCACTCGCCCGAGGCGAGCTTCGGCAGGTAGCGCTCCTGCTGCTCGCGGCTGCCGGCGAGCTTCAGGCCGAGCGAGCCGAGCTCCTGGACGGCGAGGATCAGGCCGCTGGTGGCGCAGACCTTCGAGATCTCCTCGATCGCGACCAGCGCCAGCAGCGTCCCCGTGCCGGCCCCGCCCCACTCATCGTCGAAGAGCAGGCCGAAGAGCTCGTGCTCGCGGAAGAGCTCGACCACGTCCCAGGGGAACTCGTGGCTCTCGTCGATCTCCGCCGCGCGCGGGGCGATGCGCTCGCGGGCGAGCGAGCGGACGAGCTCCCGGACCTCGCGCTGCTCGTCGGTCAGCACGTCCCAGGGCACGGGCGGAGTCTAGTCGCGGCTGGTTCGACGCTCTCGAATGGGGTTCAATCTGCTCGTGGTGCACCCTGGCCAGATGGTGTCAGCGGTCGCCGTGGCTGTCCGCAACGACCAGGTCCGGCGGGTCGAGCTCGCCTGGAGCGCCACGATCGCGGCGGAGTGGGCGCACTTCGTCGCGCTCGGCGTCTTCGCCTACGAGAGCGGCGGTACGCCGGCCGTCGGCGTCGCCGGCCTCGTTCGTCTGCTTCCCGCCGCGGCGGTGGCTCCCTTTGCGGCCTCGCTGGGCGACCGCTTTCGGCGCGAGCACTTCCTCGCCGCTGTCGCAGCCGTCGGGGCAATCGCCCTTGCCGCATCGGCGGCCGGCGCGCTCGTCGACGACCAGCTGCTCGTATTCGTGTCCGCCGCGTTCGTCGGGATCTGCGTCACGCTCGTCAGACCGGCGCTCCAGGCGCTGCTCCCGTCGGTCGCGCGGACGGCGGAGGAGCTCGTCGCGTCGAACGGTGCAACCTCGATCCTGGAGGGTTTCGGCACGCTCGTCGGGCCGCTGCTCGCAGGCGTCCTCGTCTCGGTCGCCGACGTCGGCGCCGTGTTCGCAGTCGCCGCGTGCGCCCTGCTCGCTGCGGTGGCGCTGTTCTGGTCCGTGCGCGTCGAAGGCTGCCTCGACGTCGATCCGGCCCTTGCCGACCGGAAGGCGTTGCGCGCGATCGCAGCCGGCTTCCACACGATCGTCCGTTCGTCGAAACCGCGGCTCCTCGTGGCGCTGATCGCGTCGCAGTGCTTCGTCCGCGGCTGCGTGAACGTCCTGATCGTGGTCGCCGCCTATCGCGTCTTCGACGGCGGCGGGGCCGAGGTGGCCTATCTGATCGCGGCGATGGGTGTCGGCGGCCTGGTCGGAGCATTCGGGGCAATGACGCTGACGCGGCGGCTCGCGCTCACGTTCGGCATCGCCCTGGTCTTCTGGGGGACGCCGCTCGTGCTCATGGCCCCGAACTCCTACTTCGCCGCCGCGCTCATCCTGCTCGCGATCGTCGGGGCGGCCAACAGCGTGGAGGACGTGGCGGTCTTCACGCTGCTGCAGCGGATCATCCCCGACGAGGTCCTCACTCGTGTGCTCGGGGTCGTCTGGGGCCTGGCGATGGGCGGCGTGGCGCTCGGCTCCATCGTCGCTCCGGCGCTCGTCGACGCCTTCGGGCCCCGCACGGCCTTCGTCGCGGTCGGGACGGTTCTCCCGCTGCTGGTGCTGCTTTCGTACCGCAGCCTCGTCGAGATCGACCGAACGGCGGTGCCGGCGCCCGAGCTCGAGCTCGTCGATCGAGTGCCGATCTTCGCGCCGCTTCCGCTCGCGGGGAAGGACCGTGTCGCCGGGAGGCTCCTGCCCGTCTTCGTGCCGGCCGGGGAGACCGTGATCCACGCCGGTGACGCGGGCGATCGCTTCTACATCGTGGGCGACGGCGAGCTCGAGATCGATGCGGGCGATCTGTCCGTGACCGTCCGCCGAGGAGACTACTTCGGCGAGATCGCCCTCTTGCGTGACGTGCCCCGCACCGCGACCGTCCGGGCCACCGTCGATTCCCTGCTCCACTGCCTGGGACGTGACGACTTCCTGGCGGCGGTGACCGGCCATGCCGGCGCCCGCATGGCCGGAGACGACGTGGCCGACACACGACTCGCCCGCGCACGAGCGCCGGTCGGCTAGGACGCGGGCGCCGTGATCCTCGAGAACGGGACGATCAGGACGATGGACGCCTCGCTGCCGGCGGCGCGTGCGCTCGCGCTCGCGGGTGAGCGCGTGGCCGGAGGAGTCGGCACGCACGAGACCGCGCTGGCCAGCCCCGAGGTGGTCGACCTCGGCGGGCGGTGCGTCATCCCCGGGATCACCGAGTCGCACGTCCACTTCCCGACCTGGGCGGCGGCCCGGCGCCTGATCCGGCTGGAGGATGCGACCTCCGCCGAGGATGCGGCCGAGCGGATGCGGCCCGGCGTCGGTGACGCGAAGCCCGGCCGCTGGTTCCGCGCGCAGGGATTCCGCGAGACGAACTGGCCGGCGCTGCCGACCAGGGAGGTGCTCGACCCCTTCACCGGCAACGTGCCCACCGCGGTGATCTCGAAGGACTTCCATGCGATCTGGCTCAACTCGGCCGGAATCGCGAGGGCCGGCGGCGACCTGCGCAAGTACGCCGTCCACGGCGGCGTGGTCGAGCTCGGCGCCGACGGCGTTCCCACCGGCCTGATCCGGGAGGAGTCGGCGTGGCGCTTCAAGGAGGACCACCTCGAGTACTCGGACGAGGAGTACCTCGACGCGCTGCGCGAGGGGTTGAAGGTCGCGTCGTCGCGCGGCGTCGCGGCCATCCACGACAAGGACGGGTGGATCCCGGCGATCCCGCGGCTCTGGCAGGAGCTCGAGCGCGACGATGCGCTGCCGGTGCGGGTGTGGCAGTCGATCCCGCACGAGCACCTGGACGAGATGGCCGCGACCGGCATCGTCTCCGGGCTCGGGAGCGACCGGCTGCGCCTCGGCTACCTGAAGGTCTTCATGGACGGGACGCTCGGCTCGCAGACGGCGCTGATGACCGACGGCAGCGGCGTCGAGATCACGAGCCGCGAGGAGCTCGCCGACATTCTCCGGCGCAGCGCCCGCGCCCGCTGGCCCGTCGCGGTGCACGCGATCGGCGACCTCGCCAACCAGAACGCGCTCGATGCGTTCGAGGAGACGCACGGCGACTGGCAGCCGCTCGGGCTGCGCCACCGCATCGAGCACGCACAGTGCCTGCGGCTCGACGACGTCGGCCGCTTCGCCGAGCTCGGGCTGACGGCGTCGGTGCAGTTCTCGCACGCACCCTCGGACGAGGAGCTCGCCCACCGGTTCTGGGCCGACCGGCTCGAGGGCGTCTACTCCTTCCGCGACCTGCTCGACCGCGGGACGCGGCTGATCAACGGGTCCGACGCGCCGATCGAGGAGCTCGACCCCTGGGGCGGGATCGTCGCCGGTGTGCTCGGGCACTGGCGGGAGGACCAGCGGGTGACGGTCGAGGAGGCGCTGGTCGCGTCGACCGTCGCGCCGGCCTGGCAGACCTGCGACGAACGTCGCCGCGGCAAGCTGCTCCCCGGGTACCTGGCCGACCTGGTCGTCCTCGACCGCGACCCGTTCTCGATCCCGCCCGAGGAGCTTCCCGAGGTCGAGGTGGTCGCGACGATGGTCGGCGGGCGATGGACGCACAACCCGCCGCCGTGGGACTGACCCCGGAGGGGTCAGTCCCTCAGGGGCTCGCCGCGCAGCGGCGCGTCCCTGAAGGGTCAGGCACCGTCGGTGCCTGACCCCATGCGCTTCGCCGACCTCAACTGGATGCAGGTCGCCGCGAGGCGCTGCGGGAGCTGGAGCCCGAGGCCGTGCGCTAGCGGCTGAAGAACCGTCCCAGCCGGCCGCTGCGCCCGCTCGGCGGCCGGGGTGGAATCTCCTCGTCGGCGAGGATCGCCGCCGGCACGTCGACGGTCAGCCACTCGGCGAGCGCGCCTCCGCCGGCCGCCTTCGCGGCGGACGCCAGCCCGACCGCACGCACGGACGCGTGGTGGGCGTCGCTGGCGAGCAGGTGCGCGAGGCCGTCTCCGACCAGCCGACGGCCGCAGTCGCGGGCCTGACGGCCGATCCGTCCGTCGACCGACGCTGCGGTCACCTGGACGAGCACGCCGGCCTCGACCAGCGGCACGAGCCGCTCGGGGTGGGCCTGCACCTCGGCGTTGCGCTCGGGGTGGGCGAGCACCGGCGTGAGGCCCCGGTCGAACAGCGCGAGCACGGCGTCGCCGAGGTAGTGCGGCCAGCCGTGGTAGGGCGTCTCGACGAGCAGATGACGGCTGCCGCCGAGCGCGAAGCGGCGCAGCTCGTCCGCCGAGAGCCGGTCGAGCCAGCCGATCGCGATCTCGCCGCCGCGACGCACGGCGAGGGGGATCGCCGCCTCGTCCAGCGCCGCCTGCAGCTCGGCGACCCGGTCCTCCATCAGCGCGGCCTCGGTCGGCCAGTCGTCCCGCACGTGCGGCGTGCCCGCAATCACGGTGATCCCGTCCTCGGCCGCCGCCCGCGCGATCTCGAGGCTGTCCACGAGCGTGCGCGCGCCGTCGTCGATGCCGCGCAGGATGTGCGAATGCAGGTCGATCATCCGTCATCGCTCTACAATCTGGGCATGGCCGCTCGCACCATGAAGCCCATCCACGACGCGACCTGCGCGGTCGCGTGCTCGGCCGAGATCATCGGCTCCAAGTGGACGGCACTGCTCGTCCACGACATGTCCGAAGGGCCGCGCCGCTTCTCCGAGCTCGAGCACTCGTGCTCGGGCATCAGCCCGCGGACGCTGTCCGAGCGCCTGCGCTGGCTGGAGGAGGAAGGCGTGGTCGCCCGGCACAGCTACGCGGAGACGCCGCCCCGGGTCGAGTACGAGCTGACGCCGAAGGGGCTGGGCCTGCTCCCCGTGATCGAGGAGATGCGCCGCTTCGGTCACGACTGGCTCGTCCAGGACCCGGACCACCGGCACGACTAGCCGAGACCGGCGAGGCTCGTGAAGAGCTCCTGCGCGGCGGCGACGCCGAGCGGGACGTGCTCGACCAGCAGCCGCTCGTTCGGCGAGTGGAGGTTTCCCTCGGGCACGTCGAAGCCGGTCACGATCGTCGGGATGCCCTTGTCCGCGAGCGCCGGCACGATCGGCAGGGTGCCGCCCGAGCGCAGGAGCAGAGGCCGGGTGCCGAGAGCGCGCTCGAACGCCTCCTGGCCGAGGCGGATCGCGGCGGAGTCCGGCGCGATCAGGCCGGGCGGCGCCGACGACCAGAGGTCGACCTCGACGTCCGCGCCCGCCGGCGCGGACTCCCGGAGCAACCGTTCGACCTCCGGCGCGACCTCGTCCACCTTCTGGCCCGCTGCGAGCCGCAGCGAGAGGTTCGCCTCGGCGCTCGCCGGGATCACCGTCTTCTGGAGCTGCGGCGATCCGCCCTCGACGCCGTTCACGTCGAGCGACGGCTCCGCCCAGGTGCGGACGTAGAACTCCTCCGCGGCGTGGGCGTCCATCGGTCGCGCTCCCTGGTCGGACAGCACCCCGGCCCCCGGTTGCTGGGACGACCAGTCGGCCAGCTCCTCCTCCGTGGGCGGGACGATGCCCTTGCGCAGGGCCTCCGGCAACCGGCCGTCGGCGCCTGCGAGCACGCCCGAGAGCGCCCGCGTCAGCGCGTGCGTCGCGGAGAGCGCGGCGCCGCCGAACAAGCCCGAGTGCAGATCCCGCTCGCCCGTCCTGACCCGGACGTGGAAGTAGCACACCCCGCGCGTCGCGACGTAGAACGCCGGCTGCCCGCGTCTCGGCATGTGGGCGTCGAAGATCACCGCCGCGTCCGCGCCTCGCTCGTCCGCGCCGATCCAGTCGACGATCGCGTGGCCGCCCACCTCCTCCTCGCCGTCGCAGGCGATGCGCACGTTCACCGGCAGCGCGTTCTCGGCGGCGAGCAGCGTCGCCGCCTTCAGCAGCAGGTAGAGCTGGCCCTTGTCGTCGGCGACGCCGCGCGCGTACAGCCACTCGTCGCGAATCGTCGGCTCGAACGGCGGCGTCTGCCACGCGTCGAGCGGTGCGGGCGGCTGGACGTCGAAGTGGCCGTAGACGAGGACCGTCGGTGCTGTCTCGGGCGCGCTCGAGGCGCGGAGCTCGCCGATCGCGATCGGCCGTGCGCCGGCGTCGGCCAGCTCGCAGTCGCCGCCGGCCGCGCGGACGAAGCCACACAGCCACTCGCCGGCCGCGCGCACGTCCGCCTGGTGTGCCGGGTCGGCGCTGACGCTGGGGATGCGCAGCCAGTCGGACAGCTCTGCGAGCCAGGCGGGATCGATGGAAGGCACGGCGAAGAAAATCTACTCAGTGACAGCTCGAGCCTGTCACTGCTCGTCGCCGCCGCGGCCGACAAGGCGGCCGCGGCTCACCTCCATGGCTGTGGTGCGAAGTGCTCAGGGAGGGGGGCTCACGGGGGGAACCGGCCGTTCCCCACGTGCGAGCGAGCTCGCGGCCGCAGGCCGCGGCGAGCGTCTCAGGCGACGTCGCGGAGCTTCTGCGAGTCGGCCAGGGCCCGCAGCTTCTTCAGGCTCTGGTTCTCGATCTGGCGGATGCGCTCGCGGGTGACGTTGAACGCGCGGCCGACCTCGTCGAGCGTGCGCGGATGCTCCCCGTTCAGCCCGTAGCGCAACTCGAGCACGCGCCGCTCGCGCTGGGACAGCTGGCCGAGGATCTTCTCCAGCGTCTCCTTGCGCATCGTCACCTCGGCGGCCTCCTCGGGCAGCGGCACCGTCTCGTCGGTGATGAAGTGCCCGAACTCGGACTCCTCCTCGTCGCCCACCGGCTTCTCGAGCGAGACGGGCGACTGCGCCGTGCGGCGGATCTGGTCGACCTCGTCGGGCGTCAGGTCGAGGTCGCGTGCGATCTCGGCAGAGAGCGGCTCGCGGCCGAGCTCGGCCCGGAGCTTGCGCTCGGAGCGGACGATCTTGTTCAGCTTCTCGACGACGTGGACCGGCATCCGGATCGTCCTCGCCTTGTCGGCGAGCGCCCGGGCGACCGCCTGGCGGATCCACCAGGTCGCGTACGTGGAGAACTTGAAGCCCTTGCGGTAGTCGAACTTCTCGGCCGCGCGCACGAGCCCGATCGTCCCCTCCTGGATCAGGTCGAGGAACGGCAGCCCCTGGTTGCGGTAGCGCTTGGCGATCGAGACGACGAGGCGGAGGTTCGCCTCGACCATCTCCTGCTTCGCGCGGTGGTCGCCGCGCTCGATCCGCTTCGCCAGCTCGACCTCCTGCGCCGCGGTCAGCAGGTCGACCCGCCCGACGTCCTTCAGGAAGAGCTGGAGCGCGTCGGTCGAGACCTCCTGCGCCTCGACCTCCTCGGCGACCGCGTCGTCCTCTTCCTCCTCGGCCTGGACGACCTCGATCTGGAGCTCGTCGAGCGCCTGGTAGAAGTCGTCGATCTGGCCGGGGTCGAGCTCGAGGTCGTCGAGCGCGAGCGTGATCTCGTCCGCCGACAGCGACCCGGACTCCCTGCCTGCCTCCAGCAGCGTCCGGGCCTCCTCCGTCTCGAGCACGGAGACCCGGGGCTCGGCAACCGCGGTCTCGGTCCCACCGCTCACAACTCCCCCTCCCGTCAAGGCCGACAAGCTAGCCGCCACCTGGTGTTCCGTCAAACGCGCCCACCAAGACGGCGGCACTGTGCCAGACGGGGCGGACGGCTGTCATGGGCCGAACGACCTATCTTCTCCCTCAGCGGGTCTTGATCCTGCCCAGCTGCGTGAGGAAACGGCGGGCCTCGGTCCCGAGCGGCGTCCGCGGGCCGAGGTCGCGGGCGACGCGGAGCTCCTGCCGTGCCTGCTTCACGCTCCCGAGCCAGAGCAGGCAGAGGCCGAGGTGGAAGCGCACGCTCTGACTCCTCGGGTAGCGCTGCCCGAGCGGGCCGAGGCGGGAGAACGTGCGAGCAGGAGCACCCTTGTCGAAGCGGGCGACCGCCGCCGCGACCTGCGGCTCGGGGTCGCGCGGCGCGAGCTTCCCCGCCGCCTCGAACTCGCGCAGCGCCGACACCTGGCGGCCGAGCCGCTGGAGCGCGACGCCGTAGAGCAGCTTGTCGCGCGCGCCGCCGGTCGCGGCCAGCCGCTTCAGGTACGTCAGCTGTCGCGGCGGCGAGAGCCGGTCGAGCGCGGCCGGGGCGCGGAAGCTCGGCACGAAGGTCGGCACGCCCCGCGGGAAGTTGGGATAGAGGAGATCCTCGGCGCGCTGGGCATACGGCGTGTCCGGCTGCTGCCGCCGCGCGTCGCGCCACGCTGCCTTCGCGCCGGCCGGGTCCCCGCGCCAGTAGAGGCCGAGCCCGTAGCTCAGCTGCGCGAGCGCGCTCCGCGGATGCGCCTTCGCGAGGTCGGCGAGCCTCGAGAAGCCGGACGGCCACGCCGCCAGCGCGGTGCCGATCTCCGCCTCGAGGGAGCCGTAGCGTCCGAAGACGTCGGCCGCCTGCCGGTGCTTCCCGGAGTTGTAGAGGTTCGCCGCCCGCCGCAGCGCAACCGCCTGGGGATCGGTGCGCACTCCGAGGTCGAGGACGAGCGGCGGTGAGCCCGACTGGCCGGCAGGCCGCTTCGGGGTCGGTGTTCGGGTCGCCAGCGTGACGCCGACGGTGAGACCGGCGGCGGCCACGGCGCAGCCGGCGACGATGCCGTAGACGCGCAGGCGGGAAGTCACGCTCCGGCGACGTTACCGGCTGCCGGTTTCCGTTCGTCAGGCTCGGGCACCGCCGTGATGCCCCCACGACTGGCCCCCGACCCGGGAGGTGTGATGAGCACGGCCCAGTGGACGATCGTGGTGATCGCGATCCTGACCATCGTCGCGATCGTGATCCGCTCCGAACGGCGCCGCTGAGCCCGCGCGGAAAGAGCGCGGCGCCTCAGCCGTCCGGAATCCCTGCATGGCGCTGCCCGTAGGCGCTATCTTTTTTGAACCAATGACCACCTACCGCGAGCTGCTCGGCCAGGTCAAGGGCGAGATCGACGAGATCGACGCCCGCGCGGCGGCGCCGTCGCTCGAAGACGGAACCGTCTTCCTCGACGTCCGCGAGCGGCACGAGTGGGACGAGGGCCACATCCCCGGCGCGGTCCACGTGCCGCGCGGCAACCTCGAGTCCCGGATCGAGACCGCCGTCCCCGACCGCGGCAGCCGGATCGTCGTCTACTGCGCCAGCGGCGCGCGCTCCGCGTTCGCGACCAAGACGCTGGAAGAGCTCGGCTACGTCGACGTCGTCAACCTCGAAGGCGGCTACATGGAGTGGAAGCGGAACGGCTTCCCGACCGTGCTGCCGCAGTCACTCGGGGAGGAGCAGCGGCGCCGCTACAGCCGCCACCTGCTGATCCCCGAGGTCGGCGAGGAAGGCCAGCTGCGGCTGCTCGAGTCGCGGATCCTCCTGATCGGCGCCGGCGGCCTCGGGTCGCCCGCGTCGCTGTACCTGGCCGCCGCCGGCGTCGGCACCCTGGGGATCGTCGACGACGACGCGGTCGACGAGACGAATCTCCAGCGCCAGATCGTCCACTCGACGGAGCGGCTCGGCGACTCGAAGGCCGAGTCGGCGAAGCGCACGATCGAGGCGCTCAATCCGGACGTCACGGTGACGACCTACCGCGAGCGCATGACCTCCGAGAACGTCGACCGGATCCTCGGCGACGGCTGGGACGTGATCGTCGACGGGGCCGACAACTTCCCCACCCGCTATCTCCTGAACGACGCCTCGGTCTGGCACGACATCCCGGTCGTGCACGGCTCGATCTTCCGCTTCGAGGGCCAGGTGACGGTCTTCCAGCCGAAGGCCGGCCCGTGCTACCGGTGCCTGTTCCCGACGCCCCCTCCGCCCGAGCTGGCGCCGAGCTGCGCCGAGGGCGGCGTGCTCGGCGTGCTTCCGGGCGTCGTCGGCTCGATCCAGGCGACCGAGGCGCTGAAGCTCGCGCTCGGGATCGGCGACGCGCTCGTCGGCCGGCTGCTGCTCTACGACGCGCTCGCCGCCTCCTTCACCGAGGTCACGCTCCGCCGCGACCCGGCGTGCCCCGTCTGCGGCGACGAGCCGACGATCACCGAGTACATCGACTACGTCGAGTTCTGCGCGGGGCCGAGGGCCCACGCATGACCAGGGTCCGGATTCCCCCCACGCTGCGAGCGGCAGTCGGCGGCCAGCGCGAGGTGCCCGCCGTGGGCACGACCGTCGGTGAGATCCTCGACGACCTGACCTCGCGTTTCCCGGGGCTCGACGGGCAGCTCCAGTTCGCGAACGTCTACGTCGACGGCGAGGACATCCGCACGCTCGACGATCTGGAGACGCCGGTGCGAGAGGGCGCGACCGTCATCCTCCTGCCGGCGATGGCAGGTGGCTAGCCGGCTCGCTCCCGGGCTGCTCGACCTGATCGGCGACACGCCGCTGGTCGAGCTCACCCGGCTCTCGCCGAGGTCGGGCGTCCAGATCTACGCGAAGCTCGAGGGCGCGAACCCGACCGGCTCGATCAAGGACCGCGTCGCGCTGGCGATGATCGAGACGGCGGAGGCATCGGGCGAGCTCGAGCCAGGCCGCGCCCTGCTGGAGCCGACGAGTGGCAACACCGGGATCTCGCTGGCGATGGTCGCGAAGCTCAAGGGCTACCCGCTCACCTGCGTGCTGCCGGCGAACGCGACCGCCGAGCGGCGCCGGCTGCTGCGGATCTACGGCGCCGAGATCGTCGATTCTCCGGCCGAGGAGGGATCGAACGGCGCCGTCCGCCTCGCCCTCGAGCTGGCCGAGCGCGACCCGAGGCTGTTCATGCCCTTCCAGTACGCGAACGAGGCCAACCCGCGCGCCCATTACGAGGGGACGGGCGCCGAGATCGCCGAGGCGCTCGACCGGGTCGACGTGCTCGTCGCCGGCCTCGGCACCGGGGGCACCCTCATGGGCGCGGGCGGACGGGTGCGCGAGACCTTCCCGGACGTCGTCGTCGCGGCCGCCGAGCCGCTGCCCGGCGACCCGGTGATGGGACTGCGTTCGCTGGAGGACGGCTACGTCCCGCCGATCCTCGACGTCTCGAAGCTCGACCGCAAGCTGCTCGTCTCGAACCAGGAGTCGGTCGAGGGAGTCCGGGAGCTGGTCGACCGCGAGGCGATCTTCGCCGGCGTGTCGTCGGGCGCCGTCGTCCACGTGGCCCGTCGCCTGGCGGAGGAGATCGACGAGGGCGTGGTCGTCTGCATCCTCGCCGACGGCGGCTGGAAGTACCTCTCGGCCGACTTCTGGGAGGCGGCCGACCCGGGCGCCGCGATGGAGCACGGCCACTGGTGGTAGTGCCCGCCGCTACGCGCCGGGCACTAGAAGAACACGCGGCGGCCGAGGCACCCAACGAGGCGTGCGGCCTACTTGCGCTCCGCGACGGAGTCGTCGAGCGCTACATCCCCTGCATCAACGTCGCGGCGAGCCCGTACCGGTTCGATCTGCGGGTGCCCGACCCGGCGGTGGTCGCCGACGCGGAGGACGACGGCTACGAGCTCGCCGTCTTCCACTCGCACCCGACCGGCTCGGCCGAGCCGTCACGGACGGACGTCGCGAACATCGGCCTCTGGGAAGGCAGGCCGTACCTGATCCTCTCGCGGCCGACCGGCGAGCTCCTCGCCTGGACGATCGCGGAGGGAGCGGCGTCGCCGCTCCCTCTCACGACCGCCGAAGATCAGGTGACCTGAACGAAGCCGAACATCCCGCTCTCGTGCGGGCGGCAGTAGTACTTGTACTTGCCCTTCCTGAGCCGGATGGTGACGGTCTTCGTCCCCGTGAACGGGACGGCGGTGATGTCCCGCTCCACGCCGGGGCCTTCGAGCACGAAGTTGTGGATCGACGCCTTGTCCGCGATCACGAACGTGTAGCTACCGGCCTTCAGCGTCTTCACGACCTTGCCCTGCTTCTTCAACGTGATCGTGAAGCCGGGGCCGACCGTACCGTTCAGCTTCGGCGGCGTCGCCGGTGCCGCGGGCGCGGTCGCGAGGAGCGCGACCGCCCCGGCGGCGAACAGTGTGCAGATGAGCTTCATGGCGGGCAGTACGCGCCGCCGGGGCCGATCGGTTTTACGTGACCGTGAAGCTCCCCTTCATCGTCGTGAAGTGCGGGTCGCAGACGAAGGTGTACTTGCCCTTCGAGAGCTTGACCACGACCGTCTTGACGCCCTTGAAGCCGATCTGCGTGATCTCCTTGTTCACCTTCGGGCCGCGCAGATGGAAGTTGTGGATGTTCGACTTGTCCGAGACGGTGATCGAGTACGTGCCCGCCTTCAGCGTCTTGAAGGGCTTGCCGGACCGCTTCAGGGTGATCGTGAAGCCCGGCCCGACCGTCCCGGTGAGCTTCGGCACCGCCGCGCTGGACGGCGCGACGACGACCAGCATCCCGGCGACCGCGGCGAGCAGCGTGAGCGCTCGAATGTGCTTCATGCAACTCCTTCCGAGTGATGACCTGCCTTGCCAGGATAGAGACGGGATGCGAGTCCAGGAGATCGCAACCGGACTGTGGCGGTGGACGGCGCTCCACCCCGCCTGGACACCGGCCGACGGAGGTCCCGACGGCTGGGAGCAGGAGGTCGGCTGCTACCTCTACGAGGGAGCCGAATCGGTCGTGCTCTTCGACCCGCTCGTGCCGATGGAGGACCGCGACCGCTTTTTCGAGGCGCTCGACCGCGACGTCCGGCGCGCCGCGCGGCCCGTGCGGATCCTGATCACGGTCGACGACCACCGGCGCAGCTCGGCCGAGCTCGCCGATCGCTACGACGCGCCGATCGGCGGCCTCGCCGCAGGCGTCGAGGCGGCGCTGGAGGCCTGGGACGAGCGCGTGTTCTGGATCGCCGAGCACCGCGCGGTCGTCTTCGGAGACGTCGTGATCGCGCGGGACGGCGGGCTCGAGCTCCCCCGGACGTGGATCGGCGACGAGAGCTACGACGAGGTCGTGCGCGGGCTCCTGCCCTTGCTCGAGCTGCCGGTCGAGCGCGTGCTCGTCACTCACGGCGAGCCGGTGCTCGAGGGCGGACTGGCCGCGCTGGCTCAGGCGCTGAAGCAGTGACAGGCTCGAGCCTGTCACTGCCGTTCGGAGCTACGGTGCGGCTCTCCCTACGCGGGAACGGCTGAGCGCTCCAGGGCCGCGACGAACGCCTTCGACCACTCGGCGAGGTCGCCCCAGCCGCGGCAGGAGACCATGTTCCCGTCCACCACGTCGGCGCCCTCGACGTAGGTGCCGCCGGCCGCTTCGATGTCGGGCCCGAGCGGCGGGAAGCCGGAGCTCTTCCGCCCCTGCAGGTAGCCGAGCGCGGCCGGCACCTGCGGCCCGTGGCAGAGCGTGCCGACCGGGAGGGCGCGGTCGAAGAAGTACGAGACGATCCGGCGGACGTCGGGATCGACGCGGATGTACTCCGGGGCCCGCCCGCCCGGGATCACGAGCCCCGCGTACCGCTCCGGCTCGACCTCCGAGAAGGCGAGATCAGGCTCGACCCGCCGGCCGGGCTTCTCGACGTAGGCGTCCGAGTCGGGCTCGAAGTCGTGCACGACGGTGCGCATCGTCCGTCGCGAGAGCGCCGCGATCTCGACCGCGTACCCCGCCTCGCGCAGGCGGTAGAGGACGTAGAAGAGCTCGAGATCCTCGACCGCGTCGCCGGCCACGACGAGCACGCGTTCCATGGCGGGAGTATCGCTCACGCCCGCAGCGGGCGCAGCACCACAACCGCGACGAGCGGCAGGATCGCGGCGACGAGGAAGCCCGCGCGCCACGACGTCGAGGCCACGAACGGCGCGAACGCAAGCGGCGTCACGGCCACCGCGGCCCCGACGAGCGTCTGCTGGAGCCCCAGCGCGGCGCCGCCGCGTCTCGGCCCCGCCGTCTCCAGCGCGGCCGCGACCGCCAGCCCGTTCCAGCACATGGACAGGCCGCCGCCGACGACGAGCGCCAGGACCAGCACCCACACGGTCGCGCCCGCCAGCACGCCGGCGGCGCCGACCGCGACCGTCGTCGCAGCCGCGATCGAACGGATCAGCGCGACGCGGCTCCCGCCACGACGATCGGACTGCAGGCCTGACAGCAGCCGCCCGGTCGCGCCGACGACGTTGATCGCCGCGAGCACGAGACCGGCCTCCGTGGCGCTCAGGTCGCGTTGCGACTCGAGGAAGATCACCACGAAGCCGGTGATCGCCGCCTGCGTGCAGATCAGCACCGCGCTGCCCACCGACAGGCGCCAGATGCGGCGGTCACGGAGCGGATGGCTCAGCGCCTCCGTCGCGGGCTCTCCGTCCTCGCGCACAGGCCCCTCGACGAGCCAGACGGCCGCGAGACAGCCCGCGACAAGGGAGAAGCCTGCGAGCACGAGCAGCGCCGCCCGGGAGCTCCAGTGGTCGACGATCGGCGGGAGCGCGAGCGCGGCGACGAGCCCGCCGAGCGGAACCGACGCCTGCCGGATGCCCAGCGCGAAGCCCCGGGTCTGGCGCGGGAACCAGCCGGTCACGGCCCGTCCGGTCGCCGTGTTGATGCTCGCCCCGAACGCGCCCGCGACCGCAAGCAGCACGACCAGGACTGCGAAGTCGGGCGCGTAGGCCGATCCGGCGAGCGCGGCGCTCGCCCCGAGCAGACCGACCGTTCCCGTCACCCGTTCACCGACGCGGTCGGCCGCCAGCCCCCACGGCAGCAGCGTCAGCACGGCCCCGACGCCCGACACGCCGAGCATGATGCCGACCTGCGTGAGGCTGAGGTCGTAGCGGTCGCGGAGAGCGGGCGCGAGCACCGCCAGCCCGAAGAGGACCGCGGCCTGGGACGCCTGCGCGACGGTCCCGACCGCGAGGACGAGCCAGCCGCGGCCCACGTCAGGTTCGCCGCAGCGGGTACGCCTGCCGGCTCGAGCTGCCCTCGAAACGGCTCTTCGTCGCGAGGAACGTCTTCACGTCCGCGCGACGCAGGAGCACGGACGTCTCCGTGTCCCACGGGACGACGACGCCCTGGGAGATCCTGGCGAGGAAGAGCTGCAGCACCGGCGTGAACCCCTGCACGTAGGGCTGCTGGTCGACGACGAAGTCGAGCGTCCCGTCGGCGACGAGCGAGAGGTCGTCCGGGAGCAGGTCGTACCCGCCGCCCTTCACCCCCTTCGCCCTCAGGCCGAGATGCGAGATCGCCTGGCCGCAGGCCAGCGTCCCCGGGCCGTCGACCGCGAACAGGCCGCGAGTCCCCTTCTGGCGCGAATAGGCGCTCTCCACCGCGCCCTGCTGCTTCCGGGCGTCGTCCGGGAGCCTGACCACGGTTGCGGCCGGCGCCTTGGCCGCCGCTGCGAGCCCGGCGAACACCCCCTGGAGGCGGCGCTCGGTCCAGGACTTCGGGTGCTGTGGAGCGAACAGGATGACACTGCCACGCGGCGCCAGCCTGGCGATCTCGACGCCCACGTTCACGCCCGAGGCATGAGGGCTCTCGCCGACGTAGGCGTAGCGCCGCCCGCTCGAGCCGGAGTCGACGTTGAAGGCGAGGAGCGGGATCCCGGCGCGTGCGGCGGCCTCCGCCGCCGGGGCGACGGCCCCCTCGTCGACCACGGAGACGGCGATCCCGTCGGCCTTGTGCGAGACGGCCGCGCGCAACGCCGAGACCGTCTCCTTCACGTCCCCGCGGGGCGACCCGGTCCACTGCATCGTGCAACGGACGAGCGCGCAGGCGTCCTGCGCCCCGAACTGGGTGGCGACGAGGAGCGGGTCGAGGGTGTCGTGGCTGACGAAGATGAACTTCCAGCGCGGGTGCGCAGCGAAGTCGCCGCCGCCGTCCCCGGCGAGCGCGGCGGCGGGGCCCAGCAGCTGCGCCAGCGAGAAGCCGGCCGCTCCGGCCCCGGCGCGGCGGAGGAAGCCCGAGCGGTCGGTCATCCCGCGTGCTCCAGGAGGATCCGGCCGACGACGCCGTCGCCGTCGGACATCGACGCGAAGGCGTCCTCGAACCGCTCGACCGGGATCTTCTGCGCGACCACGGGCGCGAAGTCGACCAGCCCGGCACCGAGCAGCTCGACCACCCGGGACCATACGGCGGTCGTGTACCCGACGCTCCCGATCAGGGAGAGGTCACGGAGGACGAAGCGGTCGGCCGGGATTGCCAGCTCGCGTTCGGCGCCCGCGATGCCGAGACCGACGACGCGGCCGCCCATGCGGGGCAGCCGGGTCGCGAGCTCGATCGCGGCGACGGCGCCCGCGGTCTCGACCACGAGGTCGAGCTCGCCCACGTGCGTCGCATCGCCGCCGGCCAGATCGACCGTCTCGTCGGCGCCGAGACGGCGCGCGAGCTCGAGCTCCGGCTCTCGGATCCCGTAGGCGACCACCGTCCCCGGCGCGAACAGCCGGACGAGGACGAGCGCGAGGGCACCCAGCGTCCCGACTCCGATCACGCCGACCGTCTCCCCGGCCGCCGGCCGAGCGCGGAGGAGGCCCTGGAGCACGACGGACGCCGGCTCGACGAGCACCGCCTCGTCGAGGCCGACCCTGTCCGGGAGCCGGTGGACGACACGCCGCGGCGCGAGCACGAGCTCGCCGTAGCCTCCCCCGCGCGTGAAGCCGAGCTGGTCGTAGGTCTCGCAGAGATGGGTGTCGCCGGCGCGGCACCGGCGGCACACGCCGCAGTAGCAATAGCCCTCGCAGACGACGCGGTCGCCCGCCTGGAGCCCCGTCACCCCCGCGCCGACCGCCTCCACGACGCCGCTCCACTCGTGGCCGGGAATGCACGGGTAGCGCACCCAGCGTCGGTCGAGCTCGCCCTCCAGCACCTCGACGTCGGTGCGGCAGAGGCCGGCGAACCGGCTGCGCACGAGGACGTCCCCGGGCCCGCAGTTCGGGGTCTCCACCTCCCCGTAGACGACCTCGTGCGGGCGCTCGATCACGACCGCCTTCACAGCACCTAGTCTATTCCGGGCGATCTCCCGGGCCGGTGCTAGCCAGCCTCTGCCGCGCGCGCCTCGGGCGGCTCCTCGCGCTCGGGCCGCGGGAGGAACTCGACCTCCAGCCGCTCGATGCGCGTGCCCTCGAGATCACAGACCGTGAAGCGCAGGGCGTCGTCGTCGAGCTGGTCGCCCCGCTCGGGCGCGCGCCCCAGCAGCCCGAAGACGTACCCGCCCATCGTGTGGTAGTCCTCGATCGGCAGCTCCGTGTCGAACTGCTCGTTGAAGTCGTCGATGGGGAAGGTGCCGTCGATGCGGATCCGCCGGTCGTCGATCCGCTCGATCGACTCGTCGGGGAGGTCGAACTCGTCCTCGATCTCGCCGACGATCTCCTCGATCACGTCCTCGAGCGTGACGATCCCCTCCATGTCGCCGTACTCGTCGACGACCACCGCCATGTGCTGGTTGGTCTTCCGGAACTCGGTGAGCAGGGCGGCGATGTCCTTGGTCTCGGGGACGATGTACGGTGGCCGCAGGATCTCCTCGATCTGCACCTGGGCGATGCCGCGCTCGTTCATCGCGTTCAGGAGATCGCGCAGGTGGAGCACGCCGACGATGTGCTCGGGCGTCTCCCGGTACACCGGGAAGCGAGTGTAGGGCGAGTCGAGCACCTTGCGCAGGCACTCCTCCGGCGGCATGTCGGCCGCGACCACGGCCACCTCGGGCCGCGGCACCATCACGTCGGCGGCTTCCTTGTCGGCGAAGTCGAAGACCTTGTAGAGCATCTCCTGCTCCTCCTCCTCGAGCTCACCCTCGACGGTCGAGCGCTCGAGCAGGAGCTTGAGCTCGGCCTCGGAGTAGACCGCGCCCTCGGCCCCCGGCGGCTCCAGACCGAGGAGGCGCAACGTCACCTCGCTCGATTTCTGGAGGAACCAGATCAGCGGCTTGAAGACGACGAAGAACAGCCGCACGGGCGGGGCGACGAGCAGGGCCGTGCCCTCCGAGTGTCCGAGCGATATCCCCTTCGGCACCAGCTCTCCGACCACCACGTGGAAGAAGGTCAGCACGAGCAGCGCGAGCACGACTGCCAGCGCGGTGGCCATGATCGGGTCGAACAGCTCCGTCAGCGCCTGCTCGCCCAGGGCTCCGATCGCCAGCGAGGTGACCGTGACGCCGAGCTGCATCGCCGCGATGAACCGCGGCGGCACCGCGGTCAGCCCGAGCACGTGCTTCGCCCGCCGGTTGCCCTCGCCGACCATCTCCTGCAGGCGCGTGCGCCGCACCGTGACGAGCGCGTACTCGGCCGCGACGAAGAACCCGTTCAGCAGCACGAGCGCCGCGACGGCGACCAGCTCGAGGAAGAGAGTCACGCCCGCACCCGGGCGTCGGTACTAGGAAGGAGGTCGTTCTCCAAGGAACCTACGGCTGAGTATAGGTCACGTATCCGTCGTCGCTTGCGCGCGCGGCGCGGCCCTCGATGACGAGCCGCTCGGCATGGGAGAGCGCCTCGGCAACGGCGAAACGGCGCTGCGCGGCGCCCAGGTCGCCCGGGAACAGTACGCACGAGAGCTCGTAGCCGCTCCTCGGCCCGTCCCGGAGCGCCGCCTCGGTCTCGTCGAGCCGCTCGCGGTGGTGCTCGATGATCTCTCGCGCGCGGCCGGCCGGGTGGGCGATCGGTTCGCCGTGCCCGGGCAGGGCCAGTGCCGGCGCGAGCTCGGCGACGCGCCGCAGCGAGGAGAGGAAGTCCCCGAGCGGGTCGGGCCGGGAGTCCGGGTAGAGCCCGACCGCGGGGGTGATCCTGGGGAGGAGATGGTCGCCTGCGATCAGCACGCCGTCCTTCAGGAGGCAGATGTGCCCGTCGGCGTGGCCGGGAAACTCGACCACCCTCCACCCGGCCACCTCGTCGCCCTCCCGCAGGAGCCGGGCCTCCGGGACGAAGTGGACGAACCGGCGGTAGACGCTCCCCACCTCGAGCAGCTCCGTCGTCTGGTCCGGCGGGACACCCTGCCGGGCGAACCAGTCGGCCAGCTGCGGCACCCAGGCGTCGCTCCCCCACACCTTCTCGCACTGGTAGTGGTCGAGCGTACCCTGGAGCACCGAGGCTCCCGTCGCCTCGACGGCGTCCCCGGTCCCCCCGACGTGGTCCGGATGGAAGTGCGTGACCAGGATCTCGGCGACCGGCCGCTCCAGGCGGGGCGCGAGCGCCGCCCAGTGCTCTGCCATCTCGGGCAGGCCGAGCCCGGTGTCGACGAGCAGGTAGCCCTCGCCGGTGGTCATGAGATAGCCGTGCACGTGGCCGGGCTTCATCGGCATCGGGTACGTGACGCGCACGATCCCGTCGGCGACCTCGACCGGGGCGAACGTATGTTCTATCATGGCGGCGATGGGCGTCGAGTATCGCGAAGAGCCGTGCCGGACCGCGCTCAACCGCGTCAAGGGCATGGGCTTCGGCTGGTCGCTCAACCCCTACATGGGCTGCGCGCACCGCTGCACGTTCTGCTACGTCCGCGCCTTCGAGCTGCGGGCCGACCGCCCCTCCGACGAGCGCTACGGGCAGTCGATCCGCGTGAAGGTGAACGTGGCCGAGGTCCTGCGCCGCGAGCTGGCCCGCTCGTCGTGGGAGGGCGGCACGGTCGCGATCGGAGCGGCCACCGACCCGTACCAGCCGGCCGAAGGAAGGTACAAGCTGACCCGCCGCTGCCTCGAGGCGCTCAGCGACGCGGCCAACCCGTTCAGCCTGATCACCCGCAGCCCGATGATCGTCCGCGACGTCGACATCCTCGTCGAGGCCGCAGCGAAGGCCGAGGTCGGAGTCGTCTTCTCGGTTCCGACGCTCGACGAGGAGGTCTGGCGGCGCACCGAGCCGGGCACCCCTCCCCCGCACCGGCGACTCGAGGCGCTCGGCCGCCTGGTCGAGGCGGGCGTGAAGGCGGGCGTCGGGATGGCCCCGATCCTGCCCGGCATCTCCGACGCTCCGGAGCAGCTCGAGCGGGTCGTGCGCGCCGCGCGGGAGGCTGGCGCAACCAGCATCTGGGCGAACGTGCTCCACCTCAAGCCGGGCACGCGGGAGCACTTCCTCGCCGCGCTCGCGTCCGACTGGCCGGAGGAGCTCGACCGCTACGAGCGGCTCTACGCATCGCGCGCCTACCTGCCGAAGGCCCAGGCCGAGCCCGTCCAGCGAGCCGTCGCCGAGCTCCGCCGCCGGCACGGCATCCGTGACCGGCGCCGGGTCCGTCTGGAGCCGCCCGCTCCGGTCGAGCAGCTCATGCTCCTTGTGTAATCACTTTCCCTCCAAGTGATAACATGATGTCATGGTGCGCACGCAGATCCAGCTCACCGAGTCGCAGGCCCGCGAGCTTCGGCGTATGTCGGAGCGGCGCGGCATCTCGGTGGCCGCGCTGATTCGCGAGCTCGTCGACAGAGAGCTCGTGTCTCCGCGAGCCGCGCTCAACGCCCGCGCCCGGGCGGTCATGGGCACGTTCAGCTCCGGCAAGACGCACATTGCGAGAGACCACGACGCCGAGCTCGAGCAGATCTACCTCGCGCATTGATCCTGATCGACACGTCGGCGCTCTTTGCCTGTCTCGACCGGGCAGACGCCGAGCACGGTCGCGCAGTTGCCACGTTCGACGAGCTCTCGGAGGCCGACGACCTGGTCACCCACACCTACGTCGTCGTGGAGACGGCCTCGCTGGTCCAGCGCCGGCTCGGGTCCGGCTCGACCCGGGCGCTGTTCGACGACCTTCTCCCCGCGGTTCAGACCCTGGGTGTCGACGACGCGGTTCACCACGCCGCAGTCGCCGCACTGATCGCATCCGGAAGTCGCAGCGTGTCGCTCGTCGACTGGACCAGCTTCGAGGTGATGCGGCGGCTCGGAATCGAGGAGGCCTTCGCCTTCGACGAGGACTTCGCCCGCCAGGGGTTCGCGGTCCGGCCGTAATCCGGCGGGGCGACCGCCTGCCGCGGCTCTATGATCGGCCCATGCCGCAGGAGATCACCTGTCTGATCGTCGACGACCACGAGGTCGTGAGGGAGGGACTCAGGCTCTCGCTCTCGCGCGCCCCGCACATCCGCGTGATCGGCGAGGCGTCCGACGGCGGGCAGGCGGTAACGCTCGTCGAGCGGCGGAAGCCCGACATCGTGGTCATGGACGTCCGCATGCCGGGAATGGACGGCCTGGAGGCGACGAAGCAGATCGTCGCCCAGTCGCCGGCGACGTCGGTGCTGATCTTCACCGCCTTCAGCGAGCGCTCGCTCCTGGCCCGGGGCCTCGAGTCGGGGGCGAAGGGCTACATCCTCAAGGAGGCCCCCCACGAGACGCTGGTGAAGGCAATCGAGAAGCTCGCCGACGGCGAGGGCTACATCGACCCGGCGCTGATGCCGGCGTTCCTGAGCGGCCGGGAAGGCACCGACATGCTCACCGCCCGCGAGCGGGAGATCCTCCAGCTCCTCGCGGACGGGATGTCCAACGCGGACGTCGCGGCCAAGCTCTTCATCAGCCAGGAGACGGTGAAGAGCCACGTGCGCCACATCCTCACGAAGCTCGAGGCCGACACCCGCACGCACGCGGTCGCGATCGCCCTGCGCGACTCCATCATCGACTGACGTGACCTCACCGCCCTCGGAGCCGCCGGTCGAGCGGCGGCAGGGGGAGCGCCGCAAGGAGGAGCGCGAGCGGATCCGCCAGTTCGAGGAGCGCATCGCCGCGGAGCAGGACGAGCGGCGCCGGCTCGCGCTGTTCCTCCACGACGGGGCGGTGCAGTCGCTGGCCGGAATCGCGCTCATGCTCGACGCGGTCGAGCACGCGATCGCCGACGGACGGATCGAGGACGCTCGCCGTGTGCTCGCGAGCGCGCTCGAGCAGCACCGGGCGACGATCCAGTCGCTCCGGGACCTCTCGTTCAACATCGAGCCGGTTGCCCTCCGCGACCAGGGCTTCGACCCTGCCGTGCGCGCGCTGGCCGAGCGGGTCGGCCTCGACCGCGCGGTCCGGGTCGACGTGGACGTCGCGCCTGCCGAGGGCCTCGCCGAGCGTGCCCAGGTGACCTTCTACCAGCTGATCAGGGTCGCGCTCGACCGGGCCGCCGAACGCAGGCCGACGCGCATCGCGATCGCGGTTGCCGACACCGAGGACGACGGCGCGCGCCTGACGATCTCCGACGACGGACGCCCCGAGCGGCGGCACGACGGCATCGAGGAGCTCGAGGAGCGCGCGCGGCACCTGAGCGGCACGGTCACCGTGGAGCACGGCGAGGCCGGGACGACGATCACGGTCGTGCTGCCGGGCTACGCGGCGCGAAGCTAGGATCGCCCCCGATGTCCTACCTCCTGTTCGTGGGGAAGCCGAGCGGTTACGAGCTGAGCGAGCGCGAGGGCGATCCTCCGGCGGTCGGAGACGAGATCGAGGTGGACGAGACACGCATGACCGTGCTGAAGGTGGCCCCGTCGCCGCTGCCGGCCGACGACCGGCGCTGCGCGTACGTCCAGGCTGTGTGAGCCGCGCTCGCTGAAGACAACGCTTCGCTGTGGGGCTCACGCCCCACACCCCCCGCCTCGACCGCGCACGGGGCCGCGCCCGCCCAGGTCGGTCGCGGCGGCGGATGGTTACTTCTTCGGCGGTGCCGTGGGCGCGTCCCTGCGCTCGCGCGCCTTCTTCTTGCGTTGCCGGTCGTTCTTCCAGCGCCTGATCGGCCGTGAGCCGCGTCCCATTGCGGAGACTGTAACCGTGGAAGACGACTTCGAGGCGCTGGTGGAGCAGGCGGTCGGCTCGCTGCCCGACGACCTGCGCGCGTTCATGTCGAACGTCGCCGTCGTGGTCGAGGACGAGCCGCCCGACGGGCTGCCCCTGCTCGGCCTCTACCAGGGCGTTCCCCTGACCCGCAGGACGAGTGGCTACGCCGGCGTGCCGCCTGACCGGATCGCGATCTACCGGGGCCCGCTCGAGCGGATGACCGGCGGCGACCCGGACCGCCTCCGCGTCCAGGTGCGCCGAGTGGTGCTCCACGAGATCGCGCACCACTTCGGCATATCGGACGAGCGCTTGCGCGAGCTCGACCGCTACTGACAGGCGTCCTCGGCCGCGACGAGCCCGAGGACGAGCGCCTGGGCGAGGCCGCTCGCGTAGCCGCCGTTCGACAGCCCGCCCGCGTCGACGCCGGCGACCCAGAGCCCTTCCGCCGCGCGCGCGCGGCTGTCGATCCCGACGCCGCCGTACGTGTGCGTGACCGCCGCGTACACGCGGACGCGCAGGCCGCCGCCGGGCAGCGGCTCGGTCTCCTGGGCGTACGGGAGCTTCTCGGCCACCTCCGGACGGGCGAGCGCCTCCGCGTCGAGCTCGTACCACGCCCGGCCGCCAGGCTGGCCGGCGATCGCCTGCGCGAGGTCGTTCTCCGACCAGGAGATCTCGCCGGGGAAGAACTCCTCGCCGAGGTCGTTCACGCGGCGCGCGAGACGCCCGTAGAGCTGCGAGGCGGCGACGAACTGCTCCTCGGGGACGTGGCCCGGCATGGCGCGGCCGTAGAACTCGCCGCTCGGGGCCTCCCGCGCCCCCCGGTCGAGCGCAAGCTCGATCCCGCCTCCGTCCGACCACGGGTTCGAGCGGACGAGCAGCCCGCGCTCCCGTGCGAGCCGCACCGGATACCCGCCGGTGGCGACCACCAGCGGTCCGTGCTCGCCAGGCGCCGAGCGGCCGAGCTCGACGTCGCCCGCCGCCCGCACGAGCGCCGCGGTCAGCCCACGAGGATCGAAGCGGCGGCCGGTCGTCAGGGAGTTGATGGTGTCGGCGGCGACCACGGGTGCACCGTGCCGCTCCAGCCAGCGGAGCGCGTCGTCGAGCTGCTCCCAGACGAGGCGCTGGAGCTTCTGGTCCCCGCCCGGGCACTGGCGGCGGTACTCGGCGAAGTCGCGGTAGCGCCAGACCACGCCGCTGGAGAGCAGCATCGAGCCGCCCGGCCTGTCGCCCTTCTCGAGGAGCCGGACGGCGGCACCGAGCTCACGGGCGCGCGCCGCGGCGACGAGGCCCGCCATCCCCGCTCCGAGAACGGTGATCAGCGCAGCGAGAAGCTCGGCTTGTGCTCGACGTACTCGAGCTTCACGCGGTCCGGGCCCCAGACGAACACGGCGAACGTGTTGGGGGCGTCGACCACGTCGGCGACCTCGACGCCGAGCTCCTGGGCCGGCGCTGCCGCGTCGACGAGGACGCCGAGGTGGTTGAGGAGCGGCCGCTCCGGCTCGCCCGGGTCGCCCTCGAGGAGCTCGAGGTAGGCGCCGCCCGTCTCGACCCGGCTCGGATCGCCGGTCGGGTGGAAGCCGTACCGCAGCCACTCGCGGGCGGCCGCCTCCGGGTCGGGCGACAGGAGCGCGACGTGGTCGAGGTCGTACTCGACGTCGGTCTGGCCCTCGATGAGCGTGAGCACGAGGCCGTCCCCGGCCTCGAAGACGTCCGGCGTTCCGTCCGGCAAGGCGGCCCGGGCCGAGGCCAGATCGGAGACACGCAGGCCGATGCGCGCCAGCGCCCCCTGCTCTCGCGGCCCTTCGGCCGCGAAGAGCGTCAGCTTGCCGCGCCGGGCGTCGGAGCCGACGAGCGTGAACCTGTCGGTGCGCTCGATCACGTGCATGCCCAGGTGCGCGGTGGCGAAGTCCGCGATCGCGTCGCGGTCGGCGACCCAGAGTGCGACGTGGTCGAGGCTGGTCGGTTCCATCAGCCCAGAGTACCCACGCGGGTGAGGGCTAGACCGTGGTGGAGACGATGATCGGCGTCGTCGGCGCCTCGGCGCCGCCCGCGCGCTCGATCGTCACCGCCACCGTCGACCCGTCCGGTGCGGGGCGCGTGAGGGTGACCACCTGCTTGCCGCCGGCGGCGAAGAGCCCGGCCGGCTTCGGCGTCTTCCCCTCTATCACCCACAGCTCGTACGTCTTTCCGGAGGGGGCGTCCGAGAGCCCGGTGACGGTCGCCGTCGCTTTTCCCCCGCTCGTCGCGACCGACAGCGCCGCCCGCTCGCTCCCCGAGCCGCCGCCGGACAGCGCCGCCCAGAGCCCGATCGCGAGCGCAACCGCGGCCACGGCGGCCGCGGCTCCAGCGAGCGCGAGCCCGCGCCGGCGGCGCGGCGCGATCGCGGCCACGTTGGAGGGGCCCTCCTCGCGGGCCGCAGCGAGCATCCGGTCACGCAACCCGGCCGGCAGCGGGGCGGCGTCGGCGGCCAGGGCGAGCGAGCCGGCCGTCTCGGTCAGCCCGGCGAGCTCGGTTCGGCAGCGCTCGCAGCCGTCGAGGTGCGCCTCGAAGGCGTTCCGCTCGTCGTCGTCGAGCGCGTCGAGCGCGTACGCGGCGACCTGCTCGTGGAGATCCTGGTTCGTCGTCATTCCAAGCCCTTCGGCGGTATTCGCCTCCGGCGGGAAATCGGTTCGGACGCGCACGACCTGCGAAGCAGGTCGTGCTTGCCAGCGACACTATTCCAGCGGTGGGTTCTGGACGTTGTGCTCGGTCGCGTACTCGTTCGTCAGCCGGTTGATCTCGTCGGCGTCCGGATAGGCGTAGTTGATCTTCACGAACGGCGCCCACTTCTCCGGGAGCGCGTCCTCGGGGAAGATCGCCTCGACCGGGCACTCCGGTTCGCAGGCGCCGCAATTTCGGGTGTAGACGCCGCCGGCCAGCGTGAACGCATGCTTCTCCGGGACGACCACGCAGAAGACCTCGTCGTCCTCGGCCTCCGGCTGCTCGACGCTCATCACCCGCCACGCCGTCTCGCGCGTCGCCAGGTAGAGCCAGCGGATCGGCCGGCTGCGGACGCCGAAATTGGTCTCGCGGCTCCCCTCCTGACCGGACCCGGTCACGATGAAGCCTGCATACGGCGCGACCAGTTCGAGCCATTGCAACGCCTCGTGGTCGGTCGAGCGCAGCCGCCAGGAACCTGCCCTGACAGGGTCACCATCGGCCGCAAGCCAGCCGTCAGCGAAGCCTGCAATGTACTCCGGGTCGCCGGTCTCGGGCAGCGCGCGCTTGAGGTTCACGCCCGCCTTGACGACTCCCGTCCCGTGGTAGCCCGGATGCGCGTCCGCAGACGGCCAGAACCGCATCTCGTCGAAGAAGTCCTTGAACCTCGCAACTCGCTCTCCATACAGCGCTATGTAGTGGACGTGGTCCGTCGAACGAACCTCTTGCCTGTTCCAGGCGCCGTCGCCGAACACGAGCCCGTGGAGCACCCCGAGCCGGTACGACTCGCCGTCGCGCTTCGGCTGAAACCGCATGGACGGCACGTACTGGCCGACCGCGAGCGAGTCGGTCTCGTCGCCGTCGCTCAGCAGCCAGCGGTGCGTCGGCGTCGCCCAGACGTCGCGGCGGAACTTCGAGATGTTCCGCGTCGTCAGGCGCCAGCCGCCATAGCGGTCACGCTCGTGGAATGCCGGCGCCAGCTCGAGCTTGACGAGCGGCTTCCGGCGGAAGCGCTTGACCAGCGCCGGCTTGAACCCGCCGTCCGTGAGCACACGGACGGGCTGGTTCTCCATCTCGGCGAACGTGCGAATGCCGTACTTCGTCAGGAACTGCTCGCCCGGCGCGAAGCAGTCGATGCACTCCTCCGGGTCGATCACGAGGATCCGCTCGTACTCGTGGATGCAGTCGACCGGGCAGACGTCGACGCAGGACCGGTCTTTGATGTCGATGCAGGGCTCGGCGATGATGTAGGTCAAGTGGCCTCCGGTCGAACAGGTGCTGGGAGGCTCACTCTACCGGGGCGAGTAGCTCCTCGATCACCTCGGGCGCGCGTTCCTGGAGCGCCGATTTGGCCAGCACCTGGTCGAAGCCGGCGGCATGTGCGCGCCGCAGGCCGGCCGTGTCGGTGTGGCTCGCGAAGCCGACGATCGGGATGTCCGGATAGGTGTCGGCGACCTCCTCCGGCTCGACCCGGGAGATGTCGGCGATCACCAACTCCGGCTCGGCGATCGTGTCCGCGGTGACGAAATGGTGCCCCGGCAGGAGCACGTCCAGCTTGCCCCGGAAGAAGAGGTCGACCCCAACGAGCAGGATCGTCGCCACGGCTGTTGACACTAGCATTCTCCGCCGCGGACTCCAATACGCTGGTCCGGTGAGCTACGAGCGCGGGCTCGAGCTGATTCGCGCGGGCGAGTACTTCGAGGCGCACGAGGAGCTCGAGACGGCCTGGCGTGCGGCCGAGCCGGAGGAACGCGACTTCCTCCAGGGGCTCGTACACGTGGCCGTCGCCTGGTACCAGGCCGGCCGCGGGAAGCGGATCGGCTGCGAGCGCCAGCTGGAGAAGGCGGCCCGCAGGCTCGGGCCGTACGCGCCGGAGCATCGTGGCCTCGCGGTCGCGGACGTGCTCGCACAGGTCGACGCCGCCCGGGCGATCGTCGCGTCGGGCTCGCTCGAGCTCCCGCGCCCGCACGTGTGATGCTCGAGACGGGCTAGAGTCGTCGCACGGGTGCGCTGATCGCAGCGGGGTTCGGAATCGGCCTCCTCCTGGCCGCGCAGGTCGGCCCTGTGACGCTCTTGATCGTGAGGTCGGTGCTGCGTGGCGGGCGTGCGCTCGCGGTCGGGCTGGCGATGGCGGGGGCCGTTGCCGGAATCGATCTGCTCTACGCCACCCTCGGGCTCGCCGGCATCGGGAGGCTCCTGTCGGGAGGAACCCTGCGCCTTGTGCTCGGGCTCGCGAGCGCGGCGATCCTCGTGGGGCTCGGCATCCGCACGATGCGGCTCGGCTTCCGGGCCCGCTTCGGCCTCGAGCTGCCGCACGAGGTCGTCCAGCCGCGCCGGGCGTTCGTCACCGCCATCGCGGCGACCGCCCTCAACCCGCTGACGATCGCGCTCTGGACCGTCTCGTTCCCCGCCTCCGCGCCTGCGGCTGCCAGAGGCTCGGCCTCCGACGCCGCAGCGCTGATCGCCGGGGTCGCGCTCGGGACGCTCACGTGGTACTGCGGCTTCGCGTCCGTCGTGGCCCTCCTCCGAAGGCGCATCGGCCCGCGTCTTCTCTCCGCCGTCGACTTGCTGACGGGGGCCGGGCTCGTCGTGTTCGGCAGCCTCCTGGCTGCCCGCACGGCGGAGAAGGGCTGAGCGTCAGATCCGGTCCAGCCCCACCGACTCGAGCACGCGGTTGACCGCGACGTTCAGCCACCACGACCGGTCGAAGAAGAGCAGGAGCCCGAGAGCCACCAGCGTCACCCCGCCGACGATCTGGATCACGCGGTACTGGTTCCGCACCCAGCGGAAGGCACCCATCGCCTTCGTGAAGGCGACGGAGGTCAGCACGAACGCGGCGCCCAGACCGAGGGAGTAGGCAGCCAGCAGGACGACGCCCGACGCAACGGTGCCGGACTTGGCGGCGAGCGTCAGGATCGCGCCGAGCACGGAGCCGATGCACGGCGCGGCGCAGACGGCGAACGCGGCTCCGAGCAGGATGCTCGACCCGCGCACGCGCGCCAGCAACCCGGGCGCGACGGAGCGCTCGGGCCAGGGCAGGAGCCCGATGAAGCCCAGGCCGATCACGATCAGGAGAAAGCCGGCGAGCTCGTTCTGCGTCCGCGCGTTCAGCGCGCTGCCGGCGGCGGCGACCCCTGCCCCGAGGACGACGAAGACCGTGGTGAAGCCCGCGATGAACGGCAGGCTCGCCAGCGCCACCCTGCGCCCCGTGCCGGGCTCGCCCAGCCGCCCGGCCTCGATCGCCGAGACCGCAGACAGGTATCCGGGCACGAGCGGCAGGACGCACGGAAGCACGATCGAGACGAACCCGAACGCGAACGCGACCGGCAGCTGGCTAGCCGTCGAACCGAGCAAGCTCTTCGTCCACCCGCCGCTCGAGCTCCGGGTCGATCGACGGTCCTCCCGCCGCCGCCGGCGATCCCTCCCGGCCGCGCGACCAGCGCCAGACGAGCCATGCGAGCACCGCTGCCCCCACGCCGAGCGCGACGAACGGCAGCACCCACGCGAGCAGGTTGAAGCCGTGCTTGGAGGGCTCGGCCAGGACCGCGGGCCCGAACTGCGCGACCAGCTTCTGCTTGATCTCGCTCTTCGTGTCCCCGGCCGCGATCCGGGCCGAGATGAACTGCCGGATGCGGTCGGCGATCGGCGCGCTCGACTGGTCGAGGGTCGTCTTGCAGGTCGGGCACATCACCTCGCCCTCCAGCTCGCCCAGGGTCGGATGACGCTCGCTCGCCGCCGCCGGCGCTGCCAGCACCAGGGCGAGGAGCAGCGCGAGCGCGAGCCTCACGACTGGAGCGCGCGCGTGATCCCGGCGGCCAGCTTCTCGGCGCTGACCTCCCCGACCACCCGGTCGCCGACGAGGCGGCCGCGCCGGTCGACGAAGTAGGTCTCGGGGAAGCCGGTGACGCCGTACTTCGTGCCGATGTCGCCCGGGCCGTCGTGCACGTTCGGGTAGGTGATGCCATGCTTGCGGATGAAGCGTTTCGCGTCGCCGGAGAAGTCCTGGCCGTCGACGCCGAGCACGACCACGCCCTGTCCGCGGTAGCGCTGCCAGGCGGCCTCGAGACGCGGGGCCTCCGACTTGCACGGTGCGCACCACGACGCCCAGAAGTTGAGGACGACGACCTTGCCCCGCAGCGACGCGAGCTTCAGCTTGCCCGGCCCGTCGAGCCGCGCCAGGGCGAACTGCGGGGCCGGCGGCGTCCTGCCGCCGCCGAGCTTCACGCCCTCGTCCTGGTGCACGACCTTCCAGATCAGGAGGGCGAGCAGGCCGAGGACGACCGCGATCGTCAGCGCCTGCAGGCCGTGCTTCAACCGCGCGGGCATGTCCCAGGAACTATGCCGGGACGATGTAGACCGGGGTGCCGACGTCGACGTGGTCGAACAGCCACTCGGCGTACGGGATGTACATCCGGATGCACCCGTGCGACGCGGAGTAGCCGAGCGAGGCCGGGTCGGGCGTCCCGTGGATGCCCACGCCGGGAGCGGACAGCCCCATCCAGCGCGTACCCAGCGGGTTGCCGGGGCCGGGCGGGATCGGCTTCGCCCCCTTCGCCCACGGCGAGTCGGGCGGATACCACCACGGGTCCTTCCACATGACGACGATGTCGAACTTGCCGAGCGGCGTCGGGTAGACGGCCTGCCCGGTCGCGACCGTGAACGTGCGCCACGGCTTCATGCCGTCGTACAGGTAGAGGCGGTTCGACCCGCGATGGATGACGATCACCGGGCCGAAGGACGAGCGCGTGACCTCCTGCGCGACCTCCGCGTACGGGAGCGCCACCTCGGTGCGGCGGTTCTGGCGGAGCGCCTCGAGGATCGCCCCGACCGCACGTTTCGTCACGAGCCGCTTCCCGGGCGCGCCGGCAGTGATGTACGGGTGGAGGTCCCGGAGCAGCAGCTTGGCGTCGACGGCGGCGCGGTCGTAGCGCTTGGCGAGCGCCGCCACCATCCGGCGCACGCGTGAGCCGTCGATGTTCACGC
Source organism: Gaiellaceae bacterium (assembly GCA_036555585.1). Classification (GTDB taxonomy): domain Bacteria; phylum Actinomycetota; class Thermoleophilia; order Gaiellales; family Gaiellaceae; genus DATBLE01. The sequence goes on along the minus strand of DATBLE010000020.1, from coordinate 42,028 downwards.
CGAGCGGGATCGCCGTTCCCGGCGCGGCGACTCGAGCGCGCGAGACGGCGTTCTTGGCGTACGCGACCGCGCCGAGCTTGACCGGCGCCAGCTCGATCCGGTGGGCGCCGACGCCGAGCACGAGCGGCGCCTCGAACGCCGCCCGGACCACGGCGTAGGCGGCTCTCGGCGCCAGTCCGCCGACGTGGATCCCGCCGATCGTGACCCCGTGCGGCAGAACGTTCGGCACGGGCTTCGGCTTCGGCGGCCTCGGCACCGTGGTCGCCGGTGCCGTGGTCGTGGAGTTCGTGGTCGCGGTCGTCGCCGTCGTGTCCGTGCCGGTGACGGTCGACTCGTTCGGCACGGTGCTGGTCGTCGTCGGCTCCTGTGCGGAGCCGGCGGGAGCGAGCGCGGCCAGCACGCCTGCGGCGGCCAAGGCAAGCGCGCTGACGGCGATGACGAGCGTGCGCTTCACCGGACTTGAGTGTAGTCGTCGTGGCCGAAGATACGAGGGTCGTTCGTGATCACCGCGTCCACCTTCGCGGCGACCATCCGGGCCAGGAGAGTCTCGTCGTCGATCGTCCAGGCGAAGACGGCCGCCCCGTGGGCGTGCGCCTGCGCGACGGCGGCGGGCGAGACGACCGAGTGGTGCAGCATCGCCGCCGACGCCCGGGCGCGGGCAAGCAGGCCGGCGATGCGCCGCGGCAAGGCTCGCCGCAGCGTTGCGGCCGCGGCCAGCGCCGCGGGAGCGAGGAGACGGCGCCGGGAGATCCCCCGCCGGTCGGCCGGATACGTCAGCCCCCTGGGGAGCTCCGGCTCGAGCTCGGCGAGGCGCAGCAGGGTCGGCCGGTGGAAGGTGCTCACGACCGCACGATCGAGCACGCCGTGCCGGCGGATTGCCCGTGCCACCGGCTCCTCGAAGCCGAACCCCTTCAGGTCGACCTGGATGCCCACGCCCTCGAACGCCGCGAGGTGCTCGAGCGCCTCGTCGAGCGTCGGCAGCTCGGGCGCCACCTCGCGCAGCGCCGCGAGTCCCCGCTCGCGAACCCTTCCGCGGGCAGCCCCGTGGCTGACCTCGAGCAGGTCGTCGGAGTGGGCCAGGACCAGGGTGCCGTCAGAAAGCTGCAGGACGTCGAACTCGACGAGGTCGCAACCGAGCTCCGCGGCCCGCGTCAGCGAGCGCAGCGTGTTCTCGGGCTCCAGGGCCGCAGCACCCTTGTGGCCGACGCGCAACGGCCTGCCGTCGGCCGCGAGCTTCACGTCGAAAACGTACCCAACCTTCCGTCGAACTAGAATTTCGGCTATGGCCGAGCCTGCGCAGCGGCAGCGCCAACGGGCCCGGGCCGACGCTCCTCCGGTCGACCCTCACGCGATCGACCGCGCCTACCGCTTCTACCGGGCCCAGCGCCACGCGAAGGTGGAGCATCGTCGCGCGACCAAGATGGCCCGCGTCCGTTTCTGGGCGTTCCTCGGCATCCTGCTCCTCGCCTGTGCCGTCGTCAGCGTGACCGTGTGGGGCGAGGTCGCCCGGATCTTCGGGATCTAGGCTTCATACTCCCCACTTGTGGAAACGCCCGAGCTCTTCGACTTCGACGATCCGGACGCGGAGGAGACGGCGGAACCGTCTCAGGAGCCGAGACCATCCCGCCCGCAGCTGCCCCAGCTTCGGCCCGCGGGCGGCATCTGGTCGGCCGGCCGGCGCGTCGCGTGGGTGGCAGGGCTCGTCCTGCTGCTCTCCTCGTTCATGTCCTGGTACTCGGGCAGCTCGGTCGAGGGCCCGACCCTGTCGGTGATCGGCTGGCATACGGGCACGATCGGCAAGCTCGTGTTCTTCCTCGGCCTCGTCCTGGTCGTGATCGCCATTCTGCGGGAGGCGGCGGGCATCGAGCTCCCGCCGACGATCCCGGAGAGCCTCGTGACGATCGGGCTCGGCTCGCTGGCGACGGTGCTGGTCCTGATCCGCCTGATCTCGATCCCGGACACCTTCGCCGGCACGAGCGGCCGCTCGATCGGCCTCTGGATCGCGCTCCTCGCCGCGCTCGCCGTGATCGCGGCCGGCCTCCTCCGCGCTGGGGAAGATCTGTAGCCGCTAGCCCGGCCGCGTGACCGTCACCGTCTCCCGGGCGGGCGGCACCTCCAGCGGCTTCAGCGTCCGGACGAGCGTCTGCGTCCCGCCGGAGGGGTTGTCGTTCAGCGCCTCGCCGAGCGCCAGCCCGGCGGCGAATACGCCGACGATCACGAGCAGCGAGATCACGAGGCGCAGCCAGCCGCGCCGCTTGGGCGGCCGGCGCTCAGGCCTGACGGTCGCGGGCGTGCTCACGGCGGGGTTGGATCAGGGCGCGTAGTCCTGGGCGCGGCGGGCGAAGAGGTAGAAGGCGGCGTCCGTGGCGATCGTCAATCCGGGCGCCCACCGGGCCTCGTCCGGAAGCTCGGCGAACAGGCGCTGCACCCAGGCGTCCGAGGCCCGGTACTCGACGGCGAGCCGGTCGACGTCGTACACGTCGCCGACGCGCTTCCGTAGCTCCGCCGTGATCGCCTCGAGCTGCGCCTGGAGCGCCCGGTAGTGGGCCGGCGTCTCGCGCTCCGCCTCGAGCCGGCGGTTGCCGGCCGCCCATTCCTGGCGGACGAGATGCGTGGCGGGCGGCATCGTCCGATGCTACGTGCTCACGCCGTGCAGCAGCGATCCGGAGGCCAGACCGGCTCGACCTCGGCCAGGATGCGCTCGCCGAGGAGGTAGCCGGGCCGCGCCAGCGCGTAGGCGGCGTGAGCGTGGAGGCACTTGAGACTGCCCTGGCGGCTCGCTCCGCCGATGCCGAGGGCGAGCGACGCGCCGCCGTCACTGCCGGTCCTGCCGTCCGCGAGGCCCTTGCGGAGCAAGCGCTGCTCGTCGTTCCCCCCGGCGAGGCTCGCGGCGAGCACGGGATCGTCCGCGGCCGCCCGCGACCAGCGCTCGACCCCGCCTCCCCCCTCGAGCCTGGAGACCGCCGCTACCAGGTGCGGGCAGGTCAGGTAGTAGGTGGTCGGGAACGGGTCGCCGTCGTCGTCGTAGGGCGCCTGCTCGGTGACGGCCGGCCGGCCGTACGGGCAGCGGACCGCGACCCGCCGAAAGGCACGCGGCTCGCGCCCGAGCTGACGCGCTACGGCGGCTCGGTCGTCCACGAGGTGAGGGTACTCGGCTACCTGCGCGCGTGTGCGCGGCGCCACGCCGAGATGCCCTGGACGATGAACAGGTGCTCGCCCGGCTTGACCAGCCCGAGCCGGCGGGCTCCGCGGACGAGCGACGAGCCCTGCTCGACCTGCGCCAGCCGCGTCTCCAGCTGGTGCTTGCGCTCCGCCAGCGAGGCAACCTCGGCCGCGCGCGCGCGGAGCGTGTGGCGGGTGTTCAGGTACGTCTTGACCGGCCGGTAGTAGAGGAGCGCCAGCAGCACGGCGACGCCGAGCGCGAACAGCCGCATCCACCGCCGGCGACGGCCGAGCCAAAGCATGGCCGCCCGTTTCGACGCGGCCCGGGGCCTCTCCTCCTAGGCCACGTCCACCTTGATCACGTTCGTCGTCCCGGGGATGTTCACCGAGGTGCCCGCGGTCATGACGATCCGGTCGCCGGGCGCGATCAGCCCGCCGTCGCGGGCGGCGTCGATCGAGAGCTCCCAGAGATCCTCGACGTCCTGCGCCTCCTTGACGAGCAGCGGCACCACTCCCCACTCCAGCGCCATCTGCTGCACGGCGTACTGGTTGTGCGTCAGGGCGACGATGGGACGCCTGGGACGCAGCCTCGCCACCGCCGAGGCCGTCCGGCCGGTCGCCGTCGGGACGAGGATGGCGGCGGCGCCGAGCGTCTCCGCGATGTCGCAGGCGGCGTTGGACATGGCGCGGCCGACGCCAGGCTCCTCGTCCGGCTCGGGCATCTCATGGCGGTAGCCGAGGCTGGGCTCGACGGCCCTGGCGATCCGGTCCATGTACGCGACCGACTCCACCGGGTACGCGCCGACCGCCGTCTCGCCCGAGAGCATCAGCGCCGACGAGCCGTCGAGCACGGCGTTGGCGACGTCGCTGGCCTCGGCTCTCGTCGGCTCGGCGTGCTCGATCATCGACTCGAGCATCTGCGTCGCCGTGATCACCGGCTTTCCGGCGTCGAGCGCCCGGAGGATGATCCGTTTCTGGAGCAGCGGAACGGAGGCGGGGCCGATCTCGACGCCGAGGTCGCCGCGGGCGACCATGATCGCGTCGGACGCGGCGAGGATCTCGTCGAGCGCCTCGACCGCTTCCGCCTTCTCGATCTTCGCGATCACCTCCGCCCGCGAGCCCGCCTGCTCGATCAGGCGGCGCAGGTCGCGGACGTCGGCGGCCGAGCGGACGAACGAGAGCGCGACGTAGTCGACGCCGAGGGACAGCGCGAGCTCGAGGTCGGCGGTGTCCTTCTGCGTCAGCGAGGGGATCGGCAGCGGGACGCCGGGAAGGTTGACGCCCTTGTGGGCGCTGACCGATCCGCCGACCACGACGGTGCAGCGTGCCCGGCCGCTCTCGACCTCCTCGACCCGGAGGCGCACGAGCCCGTCGTCGATCAGTACGTCGTTGCCCGGGCTGAGCACGTCGCCGATCACGGCCGGCGAGACCGGCAGGTCGCCGTCGGCGACAGAGCTCTCGCCGGCGATCACCACCTCCTCGCCGCGCGTCAGGAGCTGGGGCGCGGGCAGCTCGCCGAGCCGGAGCTTGGGGCCCTGGAGGTCGCCGACGAGGGCGAGCGGACGCCCCCGCTCGGCCGCCGCCGAGCGGGCAGCCTGCGCGGTGGCGCGATGCTGGTCGGGCGTACCGTGTGAGAAGTTCAGCCGCGCCCCGTCCATTCCCGCCGTCATCAGCTCGGCCAGCCGATCGGGGGATGCGCTGGCCGGCCCGATCGTGGCCAGGATCTTCGTGCGCCTAGGCGGCGGAGCGACCATGCGCTGAATGTAGCTACGCCACCCGCGAGAACGCCGCCCAGCCCGGATACTCGGCGCGGGCGCCCAGCTCCTCCTCGATCCGGAGCAGCTGGTTGAACTTCGCGACCCGGTCGGTGCGAGCGGGCGCGCCGGTCTTGATCTGGCCCGCGCCCGTGGCGACCGCCAGGTCGGCGATGGTCGTGTCCTCGGTCTCGCCCGAGCGGTGCGAGATCACGGCTGCATACCCGTTCGAGCGCGCGAGGCCGATCGTGTCGAGCGTCTCGGTCAGCGTGCCGATCTGGTTGACCTTGACCAGGATCGCGTTGGCGACGCCCTCGTCGATCCCGCGCTGCAGGCGCTCGACGTTGGTGACGAAGAGATCGTCGCCGACGAGCTGGCTCCGGTTGCCGAGCCGCTCGGTCAGGACCCGCCAGGCGTCCCAGTCGTCCTCCGCGACCCCGTCCTCGACCGAGACCACCGGATACCGGTCGGCCAGGCCCGCGTAGAAGTCGGCCATCGCGGCGCCGTCGGCCTCGCGGCCCTCGAACCGGTAGACGCCGTCCGCGAAGAGCTCGGTCGAGGCGGGATCCAGCGCGATCGCGACGCGCTCGCGGTGGCCGGCGCGCTCCGCCGCCTCCAGGATCGCCTCGATCGCCTCCTCGCTGGAGCCGAGGTCCGGCGCGAACCCGCCCTCGTCGCCGACCGCGGTCGAAAGGCCCCGTTCGTGCAGCACGCCTTCGAGCGCGTGGTAGGTCTCGGTGCCGATCCGCATAGCGTCGGCGAACGAGCCCGCGCCCGCTGGCACGACCATGAACTCCTGCAGGTCGATCGAGTTGTCCGCGTGCACGCCGCCGTTGATCACGTTCATCATCGGCACCGGCAGCACGGTCGCCTCCTCGCCGCCGAGGTGGCGGAAGAGCGACACCCCCGCCTCGGCGGCCGCGGCCCTTGCCGCGGCGAGCGAGACGCCGAGCAGCGCATTCGCGCCCAGACGTCCCTTGTTCGGCGTCCCGTCGAGGTCGATCAGGAGGCGGTCGAGGCCGGCCTGGTCGGCGACGTCCCGGCCCCGGACGGCGGCGGCGATCTCGCCCTCGACGTTCGCGACCGCCTTGCCGACGCCCTTGCCGCCGTAGGCCTGCCCCCCGTCGCGCAGCTCGACCGCCTCGTGGACGCCCGTCGATGCCCCCGACGGAACGGCCGCCCGGCCGAGAGCGCCCGACTCGAGCCGGACGTCGACCTCGACGGTCGGGTTGCCGCGCGAGTCGAAGATCTGGCGCGCGTGGACGTCGGCGATGGCGCTCATTGCGTTGTCTCCTTGGCGAGGTCGAAGTATCGGTCTTGGTCGGCGAGGTCGAGCTCGGTCCAGGTGCGGCCCTCGGCCTCGGCCAGCCGCTCGGCCTGCTCGACCCGGGCGACGAACCTGCCCGTCGCCTGCCGCAGCTCGAGCTCCGGGTCGGCGTCGAGGCGTCTCGCGACGTTCACGCAGGCGAAGAGGAGGTCGCCCAGCTCGGCCGTGCGGCGCTCGGGCGGGCCGTCGCCCAGCTCGGCCTTCAGCTCGGCGAGCTCGTCCTCCAGATCGGCGAGCGCCCCCATGACGTCCGGGTACTCGAACCCGACCGCCGCCGCCCGCCGCTGCACCTTGCGCGCGTGCAGGAGCGCAGGCAGGGACTCCGGGACGTCGTGGAACACCCCTTCCCGGCCCTCCTGCTCCCGCTTGATCCGCTCCCAGCGCTCGCGCTGCGCGCCGGCGCTGGGAGGATCGTCGGCTTCTCCGAAGATGTGCGGATGGCGTCGCACGAGCTTCGCATGGATCCCTCTCGCGACGCTCTCCAGGTCTCCTTGGCCTTTTTCCTGGAGCGTCAGCGCAAGGAAGAAGGTCTGGAACAGGAGGTCGCCGAGCTCGTCGAGCAGCTTGCCCGGATCGTCGGCCAGCGCGGCGTCGGCCACCTCGTACGCCTCCTCGACCGTGTGCGGGACGATCGTCCGCGCGGTCTGCTCGCGGTCCCAGGGACAGTCCCTCCGCAGACGCTCGGTCAGCTGCTGGAGGTCGAGCAGGGACTGCTGCAGGTTGCCGGGCACCCGGCCGGGCTCAACCGGTGGTCGTCGGCGCCGTCGTGGTCGCGGCGGGAGCGAGCCCGCTGGCGTAGGAGATCTTCGACGCGTACTCCTTGGTCACCCCGGAGAGCCACTTCTGGAGAGCGTCGTTCTGCTTCTGCTGGACGAGCTGCTGCCTGATCGACTCCTTGACCTGCGCGAAGGGGGTCGACTGGTGCGGCTTGGCCGGCTTGTCGGCGTGGATGATGTGCCAGCCGTACTGGGTGTGGACCGGCTTCGACAGCTCGCCGGTGCGCAGCTCGAAGGCGACCTTGTCGAAGGGCGCGACGGTCTGGCCCTTCGTGATCGTCAGCTGCCCGCCCTGCGCCTTCGAGCCGGGATCGGTCGAGTACTTCTTCGCCAGCGCCGCGAAGCTCGCGCCCGCCTTCAACTGGGCGTAGAGCTTGTCCGCGAGCGCCTTGTTCTTGACCAGGATATGGCTGACGACGCGGGTCTGCGGCGTCGTGTAGACCTGACGATGCGTGTCGTAGTACGCCTTGACCTCGGCCACCGTGACCTTGGCGTCGGCGGTCAGCTTCTTGAAGATCGCGTTCGACAGCAGGTTCGCCCGCAGGTCGTCCTGCACCTCGGCGTCGGTGACGCACTGCTTCTTCAGCTCGGCCTGATAGCGCTTCTCGCTGCCTCCGAAGTACTGCTTCTTCAGATTCTTCAGCTGCGCCGCGACCTGCTTGTCGGTGACCGTCACGCCCAGGCTGGGCGCCTTCTGGGCGAGCTCCGTCCGCTGGACGAGGTTCTGCAGGATCTGGCTCTGCAGCGACTGGTACTCCGTCGAGCCTGCCTGCGGGAACGTCCGCTTCTGCAGCTTGTAGCTGCACTCGGCCTGGTTCAGGCGGCGGTCGAGCGTGGCGCGCGTGATGTGGTCTCCGTCGACCACGGCAGCGTCGTCGCCGCCGACGGATCCGCTGCCGCTCCCGCCGCCGCAGGCGGCTGCGAGCAGCGTCAGGGAGAGCACGAGGGGGGCAACAAAAAGGAGGCGCATCGAAGCCGTGCCAGGGTAGCAGCGGCTTTCAGCCACCGGCCGCCGGAGCGAACCCTTTTGCATAAGAAACGGATAAGGGTTTCTCGAGCGCCGACGGCTTCGCCTTCTCGACCGCGGCAACGAGCAGCTCGTCGCGGGTCGCTCGCCGTACGTCCGCGTCGGTCATGCCGAGTGCGCGCAGGCGTGCGCGGTAGCGGGCCTCGTTGCCGCCGAAGGCGGTCTGCTCGATCTGCCGGAGCCGAGCGTCGACCTGGGCAGGCCGGATCGCGATCCCGAGCTTCTGCGCGGCGAGCTCGAGCCGTGTCCGGTCGACGACCAGCCGGACGGCGTTGTCCCGCAGCCGCCGGTACGCCGCCGTCCCCGGATTCGGGAACGCCTGTCCCCGCGCGGCGTACGCCCGCCGCGACTGGGCGAGCTCGCCGTCGAGGGCGCGAAGCGGCACCGCCCGGTCGCCGACGACCGCGATCGCCCCGGTGGGAACGGTCGTGCTGCCGCTTCCGCAGCCCGCCGGCGCGACCAGCAGCGCGGCGAGCAGCACGAACCGTCTCATGCGGCCCGTGCCTCCACGATCGCGTCGACCAGCCGGAGCGCCTCGCGGAAGTCGTCCTGGCGCATCGCGACCTCGTGCTTTCCGGTCGTGTAGATCGCGGTCGCCGCTCGGTCGCGGAGCTCGCGCAGCTCCTCGGACCCGAGCACCAGTGGGCCGACCGTGATCCGGCCGCCGCGGTAGACGAGGTACTCCGCGCCGACGAGTGCGATCTTGAGCTTCGCCTCCTGAATCGCGAACAGGTTCTCGACCGGCTCGGGAAGCTCGCCGTAGCGGTCCTCGACGGCTGCCCGCAGCTCCCGGAGCTCGTCCTGGTTTTCGACGAGCGCGAGGCGGCGGTGGAGGTCGATCTTCAGGGCCTCGGAGCCGATGTACGACGCCGGCACGTAGGCGTCGACCCTGGCGTCCATGCGCACCGGGCGCGCCGCCACGCGCTTCTGGCCGGACAGCTCCGCGACCGCCTCGTTCAGGAGCTCGAGGTAGAGCTCGAAGCCGACGGCGGCGACGTGGCCCGACTGCTCCGCGCCGAGCAGCTCGCCGGCGCCGCGGATCTCGAGGTCGCGCATGGCAATCGCGAAGCCGGCACCGAGCTCGGTGTGGTCGGCGAGGGTGGCGAGCCGGGCCCGCGCCTCCGCGGTCAGCTCGGACGCCGCCGGATAGTAGAGGTGCGCGAACGCCGTGACGTCGGAGCGGCCCACGCGGCCGCGGATCTGGTACAGCTGCGCGAGCCCGAGCGTGTCCGCGCGTTCGACGATCAGCGTGTTCGCCTGCGGGATGTCGAGCCCCGACTCGATGATCGTCGTCGAGACGAGCACGTCCGCCTCCCCGGCGAGGAACTGCATCATCCGCTGCTCGAGCTCGCGCTCCTTCATCTGGCCGTGGGCCACGATGAAGCGCAGGCCCGGACAGAGTGACTGGAGCCTGGCTGCGGCCTCGTCGATCGTCTCCACCCGGTTGTGCAGATAGAAGGACTGTCCTCCCCGCTCCTGCTCGCGGGTGAGCGCGAGCAGGACCGCGTCCTCGTCGTACTCGCCGACGTGTGTCCGGATCGGCCGGCGCCCTTCGGGCGGGGTCTCGATCACCGAGATGTCGCGCAGGCCGGAGAGGGACATATGCAACGTGCGCGGAATCGGCGTCGCGGTCAGGGCGAGGACGTCGACCTCCAGCCGGAGCGAGCGCAGCAGCTCCTTCTGGGCGACGCCGAACCGCTGCTCCTCGTCGACGATCACCAGGCCGAGGTTCTTCGGGATCACGTCCCGCGAGAGGACGCGGTGCGTCCCGACCAGGACGTCGACCTTTCCCTCGGCGAAGTCCTTCAGCACCGCCCTGGCGTCGGCGGGCTTGCGGAAGCGCGAGACCATCTCCACCCGGATCGGGAAGTCGCGGTAGCGCTCGCGGAACGTGTTCCAGTGCTGCTGGGCGAGCACCGTCGTCGGCACGAGCATCAGCGTCTGACGTCCGTTCAGCGCAACCGCGAACGCCGCGCGCACGGCCACCTCGGTCTTCCCGAAGCCGACGTCGCCGCAGACGAGCCGGTCCATCGGCGACGGCGCCTCCAGGTCTTCCTTGACCGCCTCGATCGCGCGCTGCTGGTCTTCCGTCTCCCGGTAGGGGAACTCGGCCTCGAGCCGCTCGAGCCAGTCGCCGGAGAGGTCGAAGGCGACGCCGGGCGAGGTCTGGCGGCGCGCGTACAGGGCGATCAGCTCGCCGGCGAGCTCCTGCACCGACTCGCGCGCGCGGCTCTTGAGCAGGAGCCAGGCCTTGCCGCCCAGCTTCGAGAGCGCCGGCGCCTTCGCGTCGGCGCCGATGTAGCGCGAGACCTTGCCGATCTGCTCGTGCGGGACGTAGAGCCGGTCCTCGCCGCGGAAGGCGAGGAAGAGGTAGTCGCGCGTGACGCCCGCCACCTCCTTCGTCTCGAAGCCGAGCAGCTTTCCGACTCCGTGGTCCTCGTGGACGACGAAGTCGCCCGTGCGTAGGTCGGCGAACGACTGGAGCGCCCGCCCGAGCTTGGCGTCGCCGCGGGGCGCGCGCTTCCGGAAGATCTGCGTGTCGGGTAGCAGGACGAGCCCGAGGTCGCGCCAGACGAAGCCGCGCCGCGCGGGCGAGACCGTGAAGTACAGGCCCTCCTCGGCAGGCAGATCGTCGCCTTCCTCGAGCCAGCCGACCTCGAGCCGGCGGATCAGGTTGGCGGTGCGGAGCGCGTCGCCCCGGTGCGGGAACGCGACCACGACCCGCTGGCCGGCGCGGACGAACGACGCCAGCTCCTGCTCGGCCTCGGCCAGCCCGCGGGCGGCGACCGCCGGCCGCTGCGCCTCGAACCCCGCCTCCTGCCCGCGCGGGAAGGGGTCGAGCAGCGCGGCGTCGCCGAACGGGACGGGCTCGAGCAGCTCCTCCTCCCACACCTGCGCAACTGCCTCCGGCTCGAACACGAGGTCGGGCGGACGGTCGAACGGCGGGACGAGATCGGCCGGGACCGCCGGCGCTTCGTCGTCGTGGTCGTCTCGGAGCTCGGGCGGGACGAGATCGACCCGCCGCTCGGCCGCCGGGTAGACGGTCGCACCGTCGAGAGGCCGCAGCGCCCGCTGCGTGAAGGGCGAGAAGGCGCGGATCGCCTCGATCTCGTCGCCGAACAGCTCGATCCGCAGTGGATCGTGCCCGGTGGTCGGGAAGACGTCGACGATCCCGCCGCGGACCGCGAATTGCCCGCGCTCCTCGACCCGCTCGACCCGCTCGTAGCCGGCGAGCGCGAGGTGCTCGGCCAGCGCGTCGATCCCGGGCTCGTCGCCGACGGCGAGATCGAGTCGCTGCGGCCGTTCGTCGGACGGCGGTAGCCGCTCGGCGAGGGCGGCGGCGGAGGCGCAGACCAGCCCCCCGGCGGCGAGCACGTCCAGCGCTCGCGCGCGCTCCCCGACGAGATGCGGCGGCGGCTCCAGGCCCGAATCCCAGGCCACGCCGCGGCTCGGGAAGAGGGCAACGAGCGGCTCGCCCAGGTACCAGGCGCTCGCCTCGGCGGCATCGCGCGCATCCGCGTCCTCGGACAGGAGGACAAGCAGCGGCCGTTCGAGGTGGAGCCGCAGCGCCGCGAGCAGCAACGGAAGCCCGGGCTCTGACACCCGCGCACGCGCGCCGCGCAGGTCGGCGGCGAAGGCCTGCAGGCGCTCGGCGCCGGCCAGCTCGAGCGCGAGCGGCTGCAGGGACGGTGGGGCCGAGTGCGACTGGTCCATGACGAAAGGCGGAACCGGCCGGTTCCGCGGGCAGTCAGTCTAGCTTCGCGTGTTCCGGAGCCCCGCTGCTCGCTGGCCCTTCCGAGCGGACGCATGCATCCGGCCACTCGCCCGGACACGTTTTCTCCGACCCACCCCCCGCCCTGGATGGGGGGCGGGAACGCTAGCTGCAGAAGCGTCACGGGATTGTGGCGAGGTCGCTCCAATTCGGGTCGCGACGCCCCGGCGTGTCGACACGTCGGGCGCCGAGAGGACGCTCTCCGCCGCGCCGCCATCCAGGCCGAGCCGTGCATGTGCAATGCGAGCCGGTCGGCCGTGCTTTACGGTTGCGAGGCGTTGGACTTCTACGACTGGATGCTCGCCCTCCATCTGCTCGCGGCGTTCGCGATCGCCTCGGCGCTCGTGCTCTACAGCGTGCTCGTCTTCAACGGCCGGCGATCGGAGGGCGGGGAGCAGCGACAGGTGCTCTTCCGCATCGCCCCGATCGGCACGCCGCTGATCGGCGGCGGCTCGGTGCTCGCGCTGATCCTGGGCGTGATCCTCGCGATCGACTCCGACCGGTTCGAGATCTGGAACGGTTGGATCATCGCGGCCATCGTCCTCTGGGCGCTCATGGGCGCGATCGGCGGGCGAACGGGGAAGTACTACACCGACGTGCAGAAGCTCGCCGAGGAGGGCGGCGAAGGAGCGCAGCAGGAGGTGGTCGCGCGGCTGCGCGCGCCGACCGGCGCCCTGCTCCACCTCGGGACGCTGACCGTGTTCGTGCTCATCCTCCTCGACATGATCTTCAAGCCGGGAGCGTGACGATGCTCGCCTTGGCCGGGGGTCAGTCGCACGGCTACGACTTCGCGGTCTTCGTCCATGTCGCGGGCGCGATGATCCTCATGGGGGGTCTGGTGACGGCCGCCGGCGCCGGCATCATCGGGTGGCGCGACCCGGCGCCCGGGCTTCGCCGCCTCGGGGCGCTCACCCTGTTCGCCGTCGCATTGCCCGGCTGGATCGTGATGCGCGTCGGAGCCGAGTGGGCCTATTCGAAGAGTCCCTGGGACAAGCTCTCGGACAGCCTCCAGCCGACATGGCTCGACATCGGCTACATCACCGCGGATGCGGGCGGAATCCTCCTGCTCGCGGCCCTGATCCTCGGGGGCATCGGGCTCCGGCGCGCGCGCTCCGGCCGCGGGGTTGGCCTGCTGAAGACGAGCACGGTGCTCGCCGCCGTGATCATCGCCGTGTATGTGGTCACCGTCTGGGCGATGGGCGGCAAGCCGAGCTAGCGGCCGCTGCGGCGACCCGAGACGACAACGAGGCCCTCCGGAAGCTGCTCGTCGCCGAACGAGGCCCGTACCTCCGCGGTGACGCCGACCGTGGACAGCAGCGCGGGAACTCGGCTCGTGTCGACGAGAACGTTCTCGTGACGCTCGTCGTCCCGGCGCCACGTGCCGTCGTCGTTGCGCAGGAACGTGACGATGTGGCGGACGAACCGGTTCGGGCTGGGCAGGTCGAACCTCGTCACGATCGCCCACTCGTTCTCGACCCGCGAATAGTTCGCCGCTCCTAGCCGCGCTTGGCCCCAGCGCAGATCGCAGAGGTCGAGCGCCAGCAGGCCGTCGGGCCGCAACGCTCTCCCAGCGGCGAGGAGCCCGCGATCGAGCGCTGCCTCGTCGGACAGGTAGTTGAGGACGTGCCCGACCGAGACGACAGCGTCGCACTCCGGCAGGTCGTCGTCGGTCAGGGCCAGCAGCCTGATTTCCTCGGCTCCGGGTGCGGTTTCGCGTGCGAGCTCGAGCATCGCCGGCGACGCGTCCGTCGCGAGCACCCGATGTCCCGCGTCCACGAGGTAGCGCGTCAGCAGACCGCTGCCGCAGCCGAGTTCGAGGACGAGCCCGTGGCGGGCCCGAACCGGCTCCAGGAGCGTCAGGATCCCCGGAGCGCACGCGTCCGCATGGAACCCGAAGCCGAGATGGTGTACGAGCGCGAGGTCCGGCCGGTAGTACGGGTCGACTCGCGGCACGGCTCGGGTCAGTTGAAGCGCTGCTGCGCCGCTTCGAGCCCGTCGCGCGCGACCGTCTCGACCGCATCGGCGGAACGCGCGACGAGAGCGTCGACGTCGGTTGCGGGCTCGAACGGGGCCAGCACGTAGTCGGCCACCGAGCGGCGGTCTCCCCGACCCGGGCGTCCCACCCCGACGCGGAGCCGCACGAACTCCTGAGAGCCGAGCGCCTGCGCGATCGAGCGTAGACCGTTGTGACCGGCCAGCCCGCCGCCCAGCCTCGCCTGCAGCCGACCCTCCTCGAGGTCGACGTCGTCGTGGACCACGAGCACGGTCTCCACCGGGGTCTTGAAGAAGCGCGCGGCCGCCGCGATCGACCGCCCCGATTCGTTCATGTAGGTCTCGGGCTTGACGAGGGCGAGCCTCGCGGCGTCGAGCCTGACCTCGGTCAGCTGCCCGGAGAACTTCGAGCGCCACGACCCGTCGTGCCGACGTGCGAGCTCGTCGACGACCATCCAGCCGGCGTTGTGGCGCGTGGCGGCGTATTCGCGGCCGGGGTTGCCGAGCCCCGCGACGAGCAGGTCGAGCGTCGAGGCGTGCTCGCCCCGACGGAAGAGGCGCACGGCTCAGCCTTCTTCGCCGGCTGCGGCCTCGCCGGCCGCCTCGCCCTGGGGCGCGCCAGGTGCCTCGCCCTCGGCTTCCGGAGCGGCCTCGCCCTCCGGCACCTCGCCTTCCTCGAGCTCCTCGCCTTCCTCGGGCACCGCTTCCGGCTCCTCGACCTTGGTCGGGACGGTCACCGTCGCGAGCACGGTCTCGGGGTCGTCGAGCAGCGTGACTCCTTCCGGCGGTCGCAGATCGGACAGCCGAAGCGAGTCGCCGATCTCCATCGGGGTCACGTCCAGCTCGAGCCGCTCGGGAACCTCGAGCGGAAGGGCCTCGACGCGCACCTCGCGCGCGACCTGCGAGAGCACGCCCCCTGCTTTGGCGCCCACGCTCTCCCCGACGAGCTCGACGACGACCGAGGTCTGGATCGGCTGGTCGAGCCGGACCTCCTGCAAGTCGAAGTGGTCGATCCGGCCACGGATCGGATCGACCTGGTAGTCCTTGAGTATCGACGAGTGGGTCGTCTTCTGGCCCTCGAGCACGACGTCGAGGATCGCGTGCAGGCCGGCGGAGCCGGTCAGCACCCGCCGGAGCTCACGCTCCGGCACGCAGATCGGGTGCGGCTTGTGCCCCCGCCCGTACAGGACGCCCGGGATGAAGCCGTCCTTCCGCAGCCGCCGCGACTCGCGCGAGCCGCGCCGCTCGCGTTCCTGCACCTCCAGACGGATCCGTTCACCGGCCATGACCGGCCGAGAAGTGTAGCGACGCGTGCTGCACGGAGTCGTGGAGGGCTCGAGTGACGAGAGAGGCCCGCACAGCGCGGGCCCCTCGAAGCCGTCCCTCCCGACTGCTAGCGGTCGACGGCGTCCTTCAGCTTGTCGGACGCCTTGTCGACCGTGCGTTTGGCCGAGCCGGCAGCTTTGTCGACCGTGCCCTCGCGCTTGAGCTTTTCGTCGTCGGACAGCTCACCGGCAGCGCGCTTCATGCGTCCCTTGGCCTCGTCGGTGCTCTTCATGGCCCTCCTCCACGGAGACGTCAGATGATCGCCGTTCGCGTCCCGGATACCCGCCCCGCTGGGCGATAAACAGCCTCAGAAGAGCTGGTTCTCGCCGCCGAAGATCGCCGAGACCGAGTCGTCGGCGAAGACGTTCATGATCGTGTCCGCGAGCAGCTCGCCGACGGAGAGCACCTGGAGGTTGTCCGGCTTCTTCAGGAGGTCGATCGGGACGGTGTCGGTGACGACGATCCCGGCGATGTCCGAGCCGCTGAACTTCGCGAGCGCGTCGCCGCAGAAGAGCCCGTGGGTGGCGAACACCCAGACCTCCCGCGCGCCCTGCTCCTTGAGCACCTTGACGTTCGCGAGCAGGGTGCCGCCGGTCATGATCACGTCGTCGCCGACGATCGCGATCTTGTCGCGCACGCGACCGGCGATCTCCGTGACGGCGGCGAGGTCGTGCGCCGGGCGCGTCTTGTGCATGATCGCGAGGTCGCCCTCGATCATCTCGGCGAAGCGCTGCGCCATCTTCGCGCGACCGGCGTCGGGCGCCACCGAGACGGTCTCGGGCCCGGTCAGGCCCAGGTCGCGGAAGTGGTTGGCGAACAGCGGGAGCGCCGTCATGTGGTCGACCGGGATCGTGAAGAAGCCCTGGATCTGGCCGGCGTGCAGATCCATCGTCAGCACGCGGTCGGCGCCCGCGAGCTGGAGCATGTCCGCGACGAGGCGCGCGGTGATCGGCTCGCGCGGTTTCGCCTTCCGGTCCTGCCGCGCGTAGGGGAAGAGCGGCACCACCGCGGTGATCCGCTTCGCCGACGCGAGCTTCGCCGCCTGGATCATCACCAGCAGCTCCATCAGGTTCTTGTCCACCGGGGCGCAGCCCGTCTGGACGAGGAAGACGTCTGCGCCGCGGATCGACTCGTCGTAGCGGCAGTAGGTCTCGTCGTTCGCGAACGTGCCGAGGTCGATGCCGCCGAGCTCGACCCCGAGCTTCGCGGCGATGTTCTGCGCCAGATCCGGATGCGAGCGCCCCGAGAAGACCATCAGCCGCTTCTGCGGGCCGCGCTCGAGCCAGTGCCCTGGTGCAGGCTGCGCGTGCTCGGTCACGGTCTCGAGACCGGGGAGCCGGGAGAGCTCAGTCGTCGCCACGTTCTCCGCGCTTTCCACGCTCGTGAACCCATCCTTCCTTCGTTACCTGCCGCGGCGGGAACCCGGCGAGCGATCCGGGCGGGACGTCGTCCGTCACGACCGTTCCCGACCAGATCCACGCGTCGTCCCCGACCTCGACCGGAGCTACGAACGTATTGTCCACGCCGGTCCTGACGTTCCCCCCGATCGTCGTCTTCCCTTTCGGCCGGCCCGGATCGTGGGAGAAGTTGGCCGTGACGTTCCCTGCGGCGATGTTCGTGTCCTCACCGATGTCCGCGTCGCCGATGTAGGAGAGGTGGGGCACCTTGGTCCGGGCGCCGATGCGCGACTTCTTGATCTCCACGAATGTCCCCGCTTTCGCTCCCGCCTCGAGAACGGTTCCGGGGCGAAGGTAACAGAACGGCCCCACCAGCGCACCCTCGCCGATCGTGGCGTCGACGGCGACCGCGTGGGGGCCGATCTCGGCTCCGGCAGCCGCCTTGCTGGCGCCGCGGAGGACGGTGAACGGGTGCACGACGACGTCGGCCGCGAGCTCGACGCCGGCGTCGATCCAGGCGCTCGGCGGATCGACGATCGTCACTCCGGCGAGCATGTGCGCCTCGTTGATCCGGTCGCGGAGCACCGCGCCGGCCACCGCCAGCTCTGCTCTCGTGTTGATCCCGAGCGCGGAGAGCGGGTCGGGGCAGACCCAGGCCGCTGCGCGCCCGCCTCCCGCCACGATGTGGGCGATCGTGTCCGTGAGGTAGAGCTCGCCCTGGGCGTTCCCGGGGTCGAGCTTCTCCAACGATTCCCACAGCGGCGCCGCCTCGAACACGTAGATCGACGAGTTCAGCTCGCGGATCGCCAGCTGCCGCTCGCTGGCGTCCTTCTCCTCGACGATCGCCTGGACCCACCCTTCGCCGTCGCGGACGATCCGGCCGTAGGGAAGCGGCCGGTCGGGCTCGAGCGTGAGGATCGTGACGGCTGCGTCCTGCCGCTCGTGCTCGTGCACCAGGGCAGACAGGTGCTCGGCGGTGAGGAGCGGCGCCGCGGCGTCGAGCACGAGCACGCGGCCGTCGAAGCCGTCGAGCGAGCTTCGCGCCGACGCGACCGCGTCGCCGGTGCCGAGCGGCTGCTCCTGGACGGCGACCGCCACGCCCTCGTAGACCGAACTGGTGTCGGGCGAGGCGACGACCACGATCCGGCCGGCGCCGGCCTGCTCGGCGGACTCGATCACCCAGTCGACCACCCGCTTGCCGAGCAACGGGTGCAGGTGCTTCGGCAGCGCCGAGCGCATCCGGGTACCGAGGCCGCCGGCCATGACGACGGCTGCGAGATCGGGGCGAGAGGTCACGGAAGCGATGGCTGGGGCGCCAGGATTCGAACCTGGGATCGCGGGACCAAAACCCGCTGCCTTACCACTTGGCTACGCCCCACCGACGGTGATTGTGCCTCAGCTCTTGTCCGCGGGCTTGCCGGGCTTGGGCTTCTCGCCCACGAGGAGGACGACCGCGATCGCCGCGAAGATGCCGACGACGATCAGCGAGGTCTTGCCGATCAGCTTGGCGACCACGCAGAGGATCACGGTGAACGCCTGCGAGGCAGCCGCGATCCAGGCGAGCTGGCGGCCGGTGTCGGAGTTCAGGTTGCGGCCCGCGAAGATGTAGAAGGCGATGACCGGAATCGAGATCGCGATCACGGTCCACTGGGAGAAGTCGTTCGCGAAGGCGACGAAGATCCCCTCGAGAACGGCGATGCCGAGCGCGATCTTCAGCCTGCGGGAGTAGAACCACCGACCGCGCTCGGACCGTGGCTCGGCGTGAGTCTCACTCACGCGGGCAACCTACCACGCTGGCGGTCCGACCCAGACTCGGCCACGGCACTCGATCCGGCGGGCGGCGGCCGCGGCCGCACCGGCATCGGCGAAGAGACCGTAGACGGCCGGTCCCGCGCCGCTGACGTCCGCCCGAAACGCGCCGAGGCGGCGCAGCTCGTCGGCCTGCGGCGAGCTGGCGAGGTCGTTGGGCGGCAGACCGGCGAGATCGCCGGTGCCGAGAGCCGAGCGAAGCCGTGCACGCCGCTCCTCGTAGCCGACGGAACCCCCGCGGGCATCGAAGGCGGCGTACACGGACGCGGTCGAGGCCTTGGTCTCGCCCTCCGGCAGGAGCAGCAGAACGACGAACGACTGCGGCAGCTCGACGGCTGTCAAGGTGGTTCCGTCCCCCGCGCCGAGCTGCGGGCCCTCGGCCAGGAAGAACGGGACGTCGGCGCCCAGCCCGGCGGCGAGCTCTTGGAGCCGCGGCCGCCCGAGCGGACGGTCGAGCGTCGCGTTCGCGAGCGCCAGGGCGGCGGCGGCGTCCGAGCTTCCACCGCCGAGACCGGCGGCGACCGGGATCTGCTTGTCGATCGTGGCGCGCCAGGCCGGTGCCACGCCCGCCTCGTCGGCGATCAGCTCGAGCGCGTCGCCGACCAGTGTGTCTCCATCGAATCCCTCGACGGTGAGCCGATCGGCCGGCTCGAGCCGGATCCGGTCGGCCAGGGCGATGCGCTGGAGCACGGTCGTGATCTCGTGCCTTCCGTCCGGGCGAACCGGACCGACCACGAGGGCAAGGTTGATCTTCGCGTGGGCGACCCGCTCGCTCATTTGTAAGGCCATTCTTTCGCTCAGCTCAGCGCGCGCGCGAGGGCGACGAGCTCGGCCGGCTCGAGCGCCTCGGCGCGGACGTTCGGAGGTAGGCCAAGACCGGCCAACGCCCCCTGCACCCGGTCACGCGAGGCGGCGCCTGCGAGCTCCATCGAGTTGGGAAGCGTCTTCCTCCGATGCGCGAACGCGGCCTCGACAACCCGTTTCACCACGTCGAAGTCGTCCGGGAGCTCACGGCGCCGAAAAGCGACGAGGGCCGAGTCGACGTTCGGCTGCGGCCGGAACACCGTCCGGGACACCGGGTGGAATCCCGTCCGTTCGGCCGCAAGCTGCACGAGGACCGAGACGGCGCCGTAGGCCCTGGTCCCGGGGGCCGCGAAGAAGCGGTCGGCCACCTCCCTCTGCACCATCACGCACCACGACCGGACGGACGGCAGACCGTCGAGGCTCTCGACGACGATCGGCGTCGCCACGTTGTAGGGCAGGTTCGAGACCAGCTTGTCCGGCGCCGGGTCGAGGCGCGCCAGGTCGAGCCGGAGCGCGTCGCCGACCTCGACGCGGACGTTGGGCAGCGCCGGCAGTCGCTCGGCCAGGTCCCGGTCGATCTCCACGGCGTGGACGAGCGCCACCCGGGCGGCGAGGTAGCGGGTCAAGATGCCGAGGCCGGGGCCGATCTCGAGCACCACGTCGGTCGGCTCGAGCGCGGCGAGGCGGCGGATGACCTGGAGGATGTTCTCGTCGACCAGGAAGTGCTGGCCGAGCTCCTTCCTCACGGCGGCAGTCCGAAGGCGACCGCGGCGTTCGCGTCGATCGTCGCCTCGAGCGCTGCCGCGTCTTCCCTACGCGCCTCGGCCAGCGCGGCGAGCGTGTGCACGACGTGGGCCGGCTCGTTCGGGCGCCCGCGGACCGGCTGCGGCGCGAGGTACGGAGCATCGGTCTCGGCCAGGATCCGGTCGGCCGGGACCCGCGCGGCTGCGATACGCAGGTCGGCGGCCTTCGGATACGTCGCATTCCCGGCAAACGACACGTAGTACCTCCGTTCCAGCGCGGGCGGCAGCAGCGCCGACGACGAGAAGCAGTGGAGGACGACCGTGCCGGCGAACCCGGCAAGCCCGGCGAGCGTGTCCGCGTCGGCCGCGCGCGTGTGGACGACCACCGGCTTCCCGGCGTCTGCGGCGACGGCGAGCAGCTGCTCGAACAGCCGCCGCTGGTCGTCACGCGGTGCGTAGTCCCGGAAGTAGTCGAGGCCTGTCTCGCCGACCGCCACCGCCCGCGGATGGGCAAGGAGCTCTCGCACTTCGCGGACGTCGTCTCCGTCGACCGAGCCGGCTTCGTGCGGGTGGAGCCCGAGGATCGCGAAGACGCCCTCGTGCCGTTCGGCCAGGCCCAGGGCGATGCGGCAGCTCTCGACGGTCGTGCCCACTGTGAGGATCCGGCTGACGCCGGCATCCCGGGCTCGGGAGACTGCTGCGGAGGGATCGTCGAGCGCGTCGAGGTGCGCGTGCGTGTCGATCACGCAGCGGGCGCCTGCGCGTCGACCCGCGGGAAGAGCGGCAGCGCGGCCTCGATCCCCTCGACCCCCTCGGCGACGCCGGCGGCGACCCGCTCGAGCGACAGGCCACCGGGCTGACGCAGCGCCTCGAGCATCCTCGGCGCAGTCTCAGGAAGGTACGGGGACAGCGCGACCGCAACCGCGACGATCCCGTCGGCGAGGTCGTAGAGGACCGCGTCGAGCTCGCCGGCCCTGGACTGGTCCTTGGCGAGGTTCCACGGCGCGGTCGACTCGACGTGCTGGTTCAGCGACCGGACCGCCTGCCAGATCGAGTCGAGCGCGCCGGTGATGTCGTAACGGTCGAATTGCTCGACGATCGTCTCCCGCAGCGCGGCGGCATCGAACGCGCCGGGGCCGGGCGTCTTCGCCAGCCGGCCCCCGCGGTACCGGGCGATCATGGCCGTCGTTCGCGACACCAGGTTGCCCAGGTCGTTCGCGAGCTCGTTCTCGTAGCGCTCGCGGAAGCTGTCCAGGACGACGTTGCCGTCCTGCCCGAACGACACCTGGCGCGCGCACCAGAACCGCACCGCGTCGACGCCGTACTCGTCGATCACGTCCAGCGGGATCACGTTGCCCACCGACTTCGACATCTTCTGCTGGTTCACGCTCAGATAGCCGTGGACGAAGAGCTGCCGCGGAGGCTCGTACCCTGCCGCGAGCAGCATCGCCGGCCAGTAGACGCAGTGGAAACGCAGGATGTCCTTGGCGAGGAAGTGGACGGCGGGCCAGAACCGCTCGAGGTTCTCGCCCGGTGCGTAGTCGAGGGCGCTCAGGTAGTTGACGAGAGCGTCGGCCCAGACGTAGGCGACCTGGTCCGGCTGCCAGGGGATCGGCACGCCCCAGGTCTGGGTGGCGCGACTGATCGAGAAGTCGCGCAGACCGCCTTCGATGAAGCTGCGCGCCTCGTTGTAGCGGAACTGGGGAAGCACGAAGTCGGGCCGCTCGTCGTAGAGCGCGACCAGCCGATCCTGGTACGCGGAAAGCCGGAAGAACCAGTTCTGCTCCTCGATCCACTCGGCCGTCGTGCCGTGATCCGGGCACTTCCCGTCGACGAGCTCCTCCTCGGTCTTGAACGCCTCGCAGCCGAAGCAGTAGAGGCCGGCGTAGACGTCCTGGTAGATGTCGTCCCGGCCGTTGTCCTTGATCTTCTGGAGGAACTCCTGGACGAAGGCCTTGTGCCCCTCATCGCTCGTCCGGATGTAGAAGTCGTTGCTGGCGTCGACCCGCCGGGGCAGCTCCTGCCAGGCGACGCCGATCTGGTCGACGTACTCGCTCGGCGTGAGTCCCTGCTCCGCCGCGACACGTGCCACCTTGTCCGCGTGCTCGTCCACTCCCGTCAGGAAGTAGGTCTCGTCGCCGCGCTGCCGGTGATGCCGGACGACGATGTCGGCGGCGATGGTCGTGTACGCGTGCCCGAGATGCGGGGTCGAGTTCACGTAGTAGATCGGTGTGGTCAGGTAGAAGCGCATCCCCGGAGATGATAGGCGCCGTCTCGCGCTCGACCTTCGAGGCAGGTCCAGCCGGCGGACGCCGGCGGATGACGACGATCGAGGCGGCCACGCCGAGCACAGCGAGCACCGTGCCGGCGAGCCAGAGAATGGCCGCAGGGCTGCCCGGCGCCCGATCCCTGCCCTTTCGCGCCGTCGTGCGGACCTCGACACGGCGATCCGCCGAGCGCGGGTCCGCCGCCGGCCAGAGCACCTCGTGGTGGGACACTGCGGCCACCGGCGGGCGGTGCACGTCGGCCGCAGCGGGCGCGACGTCGCTCAGCGGCGAGGAGGCAGCGGGCGGGTCCGTTTTCTGCCGAGGTTGGCGGCGGACGGCGCGAGCAACATGGGCGGCGACGCGCGTCGGAGAGCCGGCCGCCGGCGTGCGCTGCGTGAGAGCGGGCAGTTGGCGGATCGACACGGTCTGGAGACCTCTCGCCGGCGCGACTGCACGGACGCGTGAAGCACGGGTGGCCTGGAGCGTCAGGCCGGACGGCGCTGCCACGGCCGGTCCAGCCTGCGCCGGCTGGTCGGCAGGAGCAGCCTCCGCCTCCGCGGGAGCCGCCGGCGCGTCGGGCGCGGGCGCGGCTGCAGGGACGGGCTGGGACGGCGTCGGCTCGGCGACCGCGGCCGGAGGCGGAACGGGTGCGGCTGCCGTCGGCGCGGGCGGCTCCGGAGCGGTCGTCGAAGGGGCGGAAGGAGCCGGCGCAGTCGTCGTCCGCTGCTGCGGCGCCACTGCCGGCGCCGGCGGTGTGGGCGAAGCCTGGGCCGGGGACTCGACCACGCGCGCAGGCAAGAACGAGAGCGGATCGAGATAGCCGTTCGGATCGGCGGTTCTGCGGATGCCGAGATGGACGTAGGGCACGCCCTCCTCGGCCGTTCCGGACGGCCCGATCGAGCCGACAGGCTGCCCCTCGACCACGTGCGCGCCGCGGGCGACGGCGATCGAGCCGAGGTGGACGAGGGTGACCGAGTAGCCGTCGACCGTCTCGATCGTGACGGTGAGCCCGTTCGTCGGCAGCGCTCCGGCAAAGGAGACCACCCCTCCGCGCACGGCGGCCACCGGGCCGCCGCCGTCTCCGCCGACGTCGATCCCGCGGTGCTGTCCCGCGGCATAGGGATCGGCGCCGTAGCGAAAGCCTTCCAGGACCGCTCCGGTGGACGGCCACGTCCAGGCCCGGGCCGCGGGCGCGAACACGAGCAGGACGAGGGCCATGACGACTGTCGTTCGCAGCGGTGACAACATGGAGACGATGCTAGAGAGCAGCCGCCTCCGTTGTCAAATCTGGTTACAGTTTCGTCACAAAGAGCGCCGGTAGAGCGCGTTTCGGCTCAGTCCGGTCAGGCGGGCGACGAGGTCGGCCGCCTGACGGCGTGCGATTCCCGTCGAGACGAGCTCGCCCACCGCAGCGAGCGCCTGCTGCTCCAGCTCCCGTCCGACCTCCCGGGCGCCGTGAGCCTCGGCCGGCGCGACCACGAGCGTGATCTCGCCCTTCGGCGGCTCCGGAAACCGGGCGGCGACAACGGCAGCCGGCCCGCGCACGACCTCCTCGAACTGCTTCGTCAGCTCACGGCAGACGGCGACCCGACGTTCCGGGAGCGCTTCTGCGAGCGATGCCAGCGCCCGCGACAGGCGCCGCGGCGACTCGAACGCGACGACGGGCCAACGCCAGTCCCGGAGCTCCTCCCACAGGGCGCCGAGGGCCGAGGCGCTGCGGGGCAGGTAGCCGACGAACTGGTAGCGCTCCGACGCGAAGCCGCTCGCCACGAGCGCGGTCTCCACGGCGGATGCTCCAGGCAGGACCGTGACCGGAACCCCGGCCTCCAGCGCGGCGGCGATCAGCCGTGTGCCCGGGTCGCTGATCCCGGGCAGGCCTGCGTCGCTGACGAGCGCCACCCTGGCGCCCGACCGGAGCCTCGGCAGCACCTCTGCGGTCCGGGACGCTTCGTTGTGCGCGTGGTAGCTGACGAGCCGGGCGGAGACACCGTGGCGATCGAGCAGGACCCGCGTCCGCCGGGTGTCCTCGCAGAGCACGAGCTCGGACTCGGCGAGCTCGCGGAGGACGCGCAGCGTGACGTCTTCGAGGTTCCCGATCGGAGTCGCGCAGACCGCGAGCGGCATCAGGACGGCGACGTGTCGGCGGCGTCGAGCGCGACGAAGGCGGCGCCGATCATCCCGGCCGACGTCCCCAGCTCGGCGCGCACGACGTGCATCCGGTCGCGCATGGGCTCGAGCGCCTCGCGCCTCATGACTTCGCGTGCCGGCTCGAGCAGCAGATCGCCGGCCGCGGCGAAGCCGCCGCCCACGAGGATCAGCTCCGGGTCGAAGGCGTTGACGAGGCTGCCGAGGCCGGAGCCGAGCTTGCGGCCGATCTCGGTGAGCAGGCCGAGCGCGGTCGAGTCGCCCTCGTTCGCGAGCCGGACGAGCCGGTGCGCGTCGGCGGCCGGGCCGAATGCCTCGCGGGCAAGCTCGTCCGCGGCCTTTCCGGACACGTACGACTCGAGGTGCCCGAAGCCGCCGCACGAGCAGGGAAGGCCGTCGTGGACGACCACGACGTGTCCGAGCTCGGCTCCGGCCCCGATCGATCCCCGGTACGGGCGGCCGTCGAGGATCAGACCGCCGCCCACGCCCGTCCCCAGCGTGAGCATGACCAGGTCGGCCGTGCCGCGACCGGCTCCCGCGCGCCATTCGGCGATCGTGGCCGCGTTGCCGTCGTTGTCGATCGCCACCGGCAGCCCCAGCCGCTCGCGCATCACCTTCCGGAAGGGCACGTCGACGAGCGGGATGTTCACCGAGCCGATCGCCGTGCCCGTGCGCTGGTCGATCCGGGACGGAAGCCCGAAGCCGACCGCGACGACGGTCTCGTCGAGCAGCTCGCGCACCGCCTGCTCCAGACAGTCGAGCAGGCCCGCCTCCGAGTCGAGCGGCGTGGAGTACTCGCGGTGCATGGCCACCGTGCCGTCGCTGCCGACGAGGCCGGCGAGGATCTTCGTGCCGCCGACGTCGACGCCGATCACGGTGCGCTCCACGGGCGGCGGCTACCTTATCGCCCCGAGGCGTCCCAGACCGACACTTCCGGCCCGGGCGCTCGGGCTACCATTCGCCGCCGGATGCCGTCGGAGGAGAAGCCCTACCGGCTCTACCGGGGCGGCCGGGTCAAGGGCAAGGTTCCGAGCATCAAGCCGGCGCGGACCGGCTTCCGGCGGCCGCGCATCGATCTCCGGCCCAGCCGCCGCTGGCTGCGCTGGATCCCCGTCCTGATCGGCGCGTTCCTCCTGCTCGTCCTGGTCTGGGCGCTGATCAGCTACTTCCAGTTCCGCGACGGCGTCTCGGCGGCGAACAAGCGGCTCGACCGGCGGGTCCAGCAGTCGCTCGACGAGCAGCACGGCAGCTCCACCGACATCCTGCTGCTCGGTACCGACCACGCCCGCCTCAGCGGGCGCGAATCGGCGAACCGCAGCGACTCGATCACCCTCGTCCGCGTCGACACCGACAAGCACCGGATCGCGTACCTGTCGATCCCCCGCGACCTGGTCGTCGAGATCCCCGGCCACGGCAGCTCGAAGATCAACGCTGCGATGCAACTCGGCGGGCCGCGGCTGGCCGCGCTCACGGTCAAGAAGCTGACCGGGCTGCCGGTCAATCACGTCGTCATCGTCGACTTCAGCCAGTTCGAGGACCTGATCGACAAGCTGGGCGGGATCGACATCACGGTCGCGAGGCCGATCGTCTCCAAGTTCGACTGCCCGTACCCGACCGAGGAGCGCTGTGCCCGGTGGGACGGCTGGCGCTTCGCCAAGGGCAAGCAGCACATGGACGGGCACCGCGCGCTGATCTACTCGCGCGTCCGCAAGAACGCGCTCGACCCGTCGGACACCGACTTCGCCCGGGCGGAGCGCAACCAACAGGTGCTGAACGCGGTCGCCGGCAAGCTGACGAGCTTCGGGACGCTCGTGAAGCTGCCCTTCATCGGCGGCGACCTGCTCGCTCCGATCACCACCGATCTCTCGACGCACGCGTTCCTGTCGCTCGGCTGGTCGAAGTTCCGGTCAAGCGGCGGGTCGACGCTGCACTGCCGCCTCGGCGGCGAGCCCAGCGGCGGCGAGATCCACTCCGTCGAGGAGAACTTCGGGGTGATCCAGGAGTTCACCGGCGAATCCGCCCCGCAGCCGCCGGTGCCGGGCTCGGGCGCCTTCGGCCCCGGCTGCGTCTCCGGGAACGAGACGCTCGGCGTGCGCTGACTACGGGGTGCTGACGACCACGTGGAACGCGCCGGCCTGCCGCGCCGCGACGCGCAGGAGGACCGAGCGCTGGCCGCAGATCGTGGTCGAGATCGCGCCCTGCACCGGCCCGGCGAGGACCTGCCCCGTCGCCGCGTCCAGGAGCTCGAGCGTGGCATTCGCCCCACCGGAGACCATTGCCTGGAAGGTGCCGTCCAGGCCCGTCGGCAGCGTCCGGTCGAGCGGCGCGAAGGTCGCCGTGCGGGCCGTGACGGTGATCGAGCCCCCCAGCCCGGCGTGGGCGTCCGAGCGGTAGCGGTAGACCCCCGGCTTCAGCGCGAGGGTCCAGACGGCTCGCCCGCGGCCGGGCACTCCCGTCTTGCGGTCGACTCCGGCGCCGGTCAGGTGGAAGTTGTCGTGCGCAGACCGGTCGCGGACGGAGACCGCGTAGGTCCCGGCCTGGAGCACGCGGGCGGGCGCCGCGGCAGCCGTCTTCAGGGAGATCGTCCGGCTGGGCCCGACCGACGCGTTCAGGCTCACGACGGGCGCCGAGAATCGCCCCTCCCAGGTCGCCGACGCCGGGCCGGTCCAGGGCTGCTGCACGTCGGCGAGGGCCGCCGCCTCGGCTCCCGCGTCGGGGGCGAAGCTCTGGTCGACGACGAGCGGAAGGTGCGCCCACGAGTACCCGCCGCGGGCCTCCTCGAGCGCCCGGTAGGCCTCGGCGAACGCCTCGCCGGTGTTCAGCCCGTAGTTCAGGCCCTCGTCGCCCGGGAATGCCCGGCCGGAGGCGACACGCGAGCAGACGCCGACATAGGTCGCCCAGCGCTTGGGCCCCCAGCCGTTCGGATCCCAGGGATCGTTACGGCGACTCGTGGCGATGTGGTGCCCGTACTCGTGCGCCGCGATGTCGAAGCCGACGCCGTCGCCGAGATCGCCGGGGATCACGAGGACCCGGGAGGTGGGGTTGTAGCAGCCGCCGGCCTCCGAGCCGCAGATCGCCTGCACCTGCGAGATCGGGGCGATGTAGGCCGTGAGCGTCGCGAGCTCGGCGCCGTGGTCGAGCCACGCGAAGAAGTTCGCCCACTTCGCCCGGACCGACTCGTCGAGCGCGAACGCGTCGGAGAGGTAGACGGTGACCGTCTCGCCGGTGGCTGCGACGACCGGGCCGCCCCACCAGGAGCCACGCTCGATCCGGGTGACGCTGCTCGGGCGCATGCCGACCCTGTCGAGGAGCGGGAGCGGCGGCGCGGCGTCCGTGGCAGGACGAGGCGCGGCGATCGAGCCGCCTGCGAGGGCAGCGACCAGCAGCGAGCCCAGGGCGACGAGGACGGCGCATCGACGGAGAGACGATCTCATTGCCCCAGCTCACAGTAGTGCCGTCGGCGACGGTGGACAAGCACCCGATCGGGCGCCGTCAGCTCTCGCTGGCGGCGGCCTTCTTCTCCGCCTTGCCGGCCTTGTCGGCCTTGCCGGACTTGTCCGCCGGCTTCTCGTCCTTCTTCGCCGCGCCGTCCTCCGCGGCGTCGCGCTTGCGCGAGCCGCGACCGTAGTCGGTGGAGTAGAACCCCGACCCCTTGAAGTGGATCGGCACCGGGTGGAGGACCTTGGTCAGCGGCGCCGCTCCGCACACCTCGCAGACGTCTGGATCCGGATCGCTGATCCTGTGGAATACCTCGAAGAGATGTCCGTTCGGACAGCGGAACTCGTAGATCGGCACGGTCGATCAAGGCTAGCAGGGCCATCTGCGGCCCTTTTTCGCGCGTAAGGTTCGACCGGTTCCATGAACGAGACCGCGACCACGATCGACGCGCCGGCACCCGCCTTCCCCCGCGTGCGGCGGGCGGCGGTCGAGCTCGACCGCAGGGTGTTCGTCGCGGGCGTCGCGGCGTGCACGGCGGCCGTGGCCGTGTTCCTGCTCGTCCAGCTCTCAGGCTGGCCGCCCCACGAGGACGAGACGTTGCCGCTCTTCGTCGGCCGCCAGCCGATCGGCGGCCTCTTCGACATCGTCCTCGGCAAGCGCGGCGGAGCGCCGCTGCACTTCCTGATCGCGTGGGTCGTCGCCCATTCGGGCGGCGGGCTCGAGACGATGCGGTTCTTCTCCGCCGTGTTCGCGATCTCCAGCGTCCCGGCGATCGCCCTCCTCGGGAACCGCTTGGCCGGACGGGCTCCGGCGCTGGCGGCGAGCGTGCTCGCGGCCGGCAGCTGGATCCTCCTCTTCCACGGCATCTACGCCCGCATGTACAGCCTCTTCCTCTTCCTCTCGACGCTCTCGTACCTGGCCCTCCTGCGCGCGGCCGATCGAGGCGGGGGAAGAGCCTGGGCCCTCTGGGCGGTCGTCATGCTGCTCGCGATCGGCTCGCATCCGTACGGCGCGCTCGTGCTCGGCTCGCAGGGGCTCTACGTGCTGCTCACCCGCAGCCGGCTGCGCCAGGCGGTCGTGGCGTTCGGGGCCGTGCTGGTCCTCGCCGTCCCGCTCTGGCGCAGCAGCGTCGTCCTCGCGGGTCGCCTGGACGTCGGCGTCGGGGGCGGCGGCGGCAAGCTGCGCACTCCGCGCGAGGTGTTCGCCTACCTCTGGCACGCCGCAGGCGACGCGTCGGCCGGCTACACCGGCGTCCTCCTGATCGTCATGGGCTTCGCGCTTTTGGGGCTGGTCTGGCAGGTGCGCACCAGGCCGCGCACCGCGCTGCTGACCGGCTGCGTCGTGATCACGCCGACGCTCTTCTTCCTCCTGGGCCGGTTCGGTGGGAACTCGGCGCCCGAATCGCGCCACCTGATCTTCGTGCTGCCGTTCTTCGCGCTGGCGAGCGCGAGCGGAATCGTCGCCGCAGCCCGGTCGGCCGGGCGCTTCGGGCTCGTCCTGGCCGCGATCGTGGTGCTGGCGATCGCCCCGGCCGAGGTTGCCTGGGGCTGGCACAAGACCCCGGCTCTGTTCGAGCGCGAGAATCCGGTTCGCGTCGACGCCCGTCGCGCCGCCGCCGACTGGCTGGGCGCGACCTCGCGGCCCGACGACGTCCTCTTCGCCTACGAGCCGGTCTACCTGGCGGCGTGGGAGAAGCACCGGTCGTCGGTGTCGCGCACCGTCGTGCCCCGCGCGGACCCCAGGCTCGCCCTCGAGGCCCTCGACGACGCACCGAAGCCGCTCGGCCGCGGCGTGTGGGCGTTCGACGCCGGCGACAACAACAACTACGTCAAGCGGACGAAGATCGACCTGCGGCTGCCCTTCCCGCACAGGGAGTTCGAGGCGCGCGCGTTCGGCCCGTTCCTCGTGATCCGCACCCGGAAGCCGACCGTCACCGTCGCCCGCTACCTGGACGACGCGCGCAAGGCGGAGCTGATCGGCAAGTCGCTCGGAATGGGCGACGCCGACATCAACTACGACACCGTCCACCGGGCTCAGGTCCGGGTGATCGTCCGCTCCCTCTCCAGGGTCTCTTCGTAGCAGGGCGCCTCCTCGAACGCCGCGAGGCCCACCGGCGTCCGCCGGGGCGTACCCCGACGGCGACGAACGGCGGCGAGGGCCGCCGAGGCGCCGACGATGCCGCCGATCAGGAACGTGCGGATCCGGCTACGGCGCCGGTGCTCGGCCACGCGCGGATCCTACGCCGCGAGCTCCCGGATCCGCGCGGCCGCCCCGGAGAGCAGCCGGCCGTCGAAGAGGAACGGCACCGCGTTCCCGATGTCGTGGAACGGAGGCCCGTCGAGCTCGTCCGCGCCCGCCGCGGCGTTCAGCGCGTACCGAACCGGGATCTCGTGACACACCACGAGCACCCGACGCGCCGACGACCCGGCCAGGCGCTCGAACGCCTGCGCGTAGCGGAGCGCCGCCTCGTCGAGGCTCTCGCCGCCGGGAAACGGCTGCTTCCGGCCGAGCGAGCGCTTCGCCTCGCGGTAGCGGGCCAGCGGGAGGCCCTCGAGCTCGCCGACCCGGACGTCGTCGAGCAGGGACTCGACCTCGACCGGCACCCGCCGGCTCCCGACCGCGAGCTCGGCCGTCTCGCGGGTCCGCGGAAAGCGCGTGTGCACGCAGAGGTCGAGCTCGACGCTGCCGAGCTGCCCGCCCAGCAGCCTCGCCTCGTCGCGGCCGTGGTCGGTCAGCGGCGCCGGCACCGTGGGATCGCCGTTGACGCGGCCCTCCAGGTTCAGCACCGACTCGGCGTGCCGCGCGAGGACGAGGATCAAGGAGAGAGCTGCTCGAGCAGGCTGTCGATCTCGATCAGCTCGAACGTCTGCAGCTTCGCGCTCCCCCTGGCGCCGAGCGCCACCGAGACCTTGGCGACCGTCGCGGCGTCGGGCGCCTCGACGATGTTCAGGAAGTCGTAGGCGCCGATCATCCCCCACTGGTGCAAGACCTTGGCGCCGAGCTCCTCGACGTCCCGGTTGACCTCCTGCAGCCGCTCCGGGTTCGCCTGGAGGGTCTGCACCCCTTTCGCCGTCAGCGTCGTCAGCATCACGTACTTCGGCATTCACGCCTCCTGGGTCGGATGCTCGAGCTTACTGCGCTTCACACGCAGACGCGCCGCCTGGTCCAGGTAAAGCAGCACCGCCCCGAGGAACAGCATCGGCGAGAGGACGAGGTCGGCGAGCAGCGCCGCGGCGCGCTCGGTGGCCTCGCCGCCGCTCCGGAGCAGAAGCGCGAGCATCAGCCGCACGACGTAGAAGACGATCACGAGCGTCGCCAGGCCGCCGACGGCGTGGACGAAGTCGACGCGCGCCAGCCGGTACGAGCGCCGGAAGCTCTCGGCGAAGCCCGTCCCCTCGACCAGCGCGGCCGGTACGACCCAGCCCACGAGTGCCAGGTAGGCGACCGCCGGGAGGACGAGCAGCTGCGCCAGCAGCGGCACGGGCAGGAAGACGAGCACGCCAAGGCCGTAGGCGACCGCGAGCGCCCTGCCTGCCGGTCGCTCCCGCGTGACGAGGACGATCGCGACGATGTACGACGCGGTCAGGAGCAGCGCGCCGAGCAGGATGGTCACCTCGATCCCGCCGCCCAGAATCGACGTCGGGTCGTGGAAGTCGCGCGGCGGCGGATGACCGCGAGGCTCGACCCGCCGGTGGCCGAAGGCGACGGTCAACTGGGTCAGCGCGGCGACCGACAGTCCGAGCGGCAGCGCCTGGAAGAAGTGCTGCTGGTAGAAGCGGATCGTCTCCGCGACCAGTTGCCCGACGGACCGTTCCTCCGGCGGGAGCGGCGCGGGCAGCGGCTCCGGCCGGCGCGGCGGCCGGCGTCCTTTGCGGGCCATCGCCTAGAAACGCCGCCTGGTCACGAAGTAGTGCACGAAGTAGAGCGGCAGGAACAGCCCGACGAAGAGGAATGTCAGGACTCCCCAGGCAGTCGCGTGACGGCTCCCGTGCCGGCTGGCGTGCCAGTAGACCCACATCGAGAGCACCGCGGCGAGCAGGACGGCCAGGATGAACTGACCCGGGCTGACGTCCGAGAGCGCCGCGAGAGGCACCGCGCGAGCGTAGCGTGCGATGATCGGCGGGATGGGCTACCACGTCGTCAAGGCGACCGACCAGGCCTACGAGGAGCGGACGCCGCCCGAAGGGCGGGAGGGTGACCCCGCCCGGCGGGCCGCCGACCTGACGACGGCGGCCGCCCTGGGGCAGTCGCGTGCCCGCCTCTGGCGCTAGCCGGGAACGCCGCTCCAGCTGCGGAACGACGGGACGGACGAGGTCGTCGTCTTCGTCTACGGCGCCCCGGCCGAGCAGGCCGGCGCCGACTACTTCGCCGACGCCGAGCCCTAGGAGCAGGAGAGCTTCGGGGCGACGGCCGCGACCGCCGCCCCTCAGCCGCCTAGCGCTTCTTGAACGCCGCGACGACGTCCGTGACCTTCGCGTCCGGCATCGTGAAGGTGCAGGTCGAGGTCGTCTGGCCGTCGCAGGGCCCCAGCGACCAGCGGTCGAACGTCCAGCCGCTGTTCGGGGTCGCGGTGAGCGTGACCTGGGCGCCCGCCCCGACCGGCCGCATGCACGCCCTGGGACAGTCGATCAGGTAGGGGGTGCTCCGCACGTAGCCGAACCAGTGCGGGTTGACGTGCACGTGCAGCTGCGGGACGCCCTGCGGCGTGAACGGGACGTCCTCCCCGGTCCCGTCGCCGGCGATCCCGGGCACGGACGCGCACGAGGGCGGCGCCGAGTCCGTCCGCAGCACGTCTGCGGCCGCCGGGAGCATGTAGATCGAGTAGAAGTCCGTCTGCCCGATCGCGATCGCCTCGTGAATCGCGGTTCCCGTGGCGAAGCCCTGGCCGGGCCCGTAGAACGTCGCGTTGCACTTGTCGTCGATCAGCTCGAACCCGCCCGAGACGACCAGCACGACGTTCGGCCCGGGGTGGGTGTGCCAGCCGGTCGACTGACCGTTCGCGAACTGCAGCCGCTGCGCGACGACGTTCCCGTTCTGTGTCAACCCGAACGACGAGGGGTCGAGCAGGTTCATCTTGGTGACGGTCGCCAGCGTGCCCTGCGGGACGCTGCTCACCGGGACGTTCGCCGTCGGCAGCGCCGCGTAGGCGGCCGCAGCCGTCGCGCCGAGCACCGCGAGCGCCCCGACGACGAGCAGCTTCCTGCGTCCCGAGAAGAACCGATTCATGCCTGTGGCTCCTTTCCGTCCGTGGATCGCGCGATCGCGATCCATCGCGGACGAGGCTAGGAGCCGCCGGGCGCGGGCCCAACCGTGCACGCAGGCGGATCGGAAGCGTGCTGCCACGGCATTCGCCGTGGTGGCTGGCACCCTCGACCCGCTACTTCAGGGACGCGAGCGCCTCTCGGAGCGTGTGGCAGCTCGCGACGCGGCCCCCGAGAGTGACCCTGAAGGCGGAGGCCGCGCCGGGAGTCCATTCCGTCTGCACGATGTGACACTCGTCCGGGCGGCCCGGCCGGACGACGGCGTACGAGCACATGTAGTGCCCGGCGGATGCCTGGACGCAGTCCGCTCCTGTAAGCCGCGCCGACCGACCGTGCTCCGATCCGTAGAGATTGCCGAGCGTGACGAGCAGCAGGGCGAACTGCGACGCGGACGGAGGGGCTTCGGGCGCGGGCCTGTTGGAGCGGGCGTGCGCAGGGACGCTGCGGGCGCTGCCCGCATACACGCGATCCGCGACCGCATAGGTGGCGAGCGCGGTCGCGCAGGCGATCGCGCAGAGAATCGGCAGGCCGATCGGAGCGGGCCCGAGCAGAGCGAGCGTCCTGCGGAACGTGCTCATGTGTCCGCTCCCTCCTCTTGATCCGGCCTGACCTGCATCGCTCCCCGAGGCTAGGAGCAGGCGGCTCGAGCGCCTATCGTGGAGGCGGGTGAATCGCCGGGATACGAGCCGCCCGGCGCAACGGGCGCTGCCACGCTACGCGGGGCCGGCTCGATCGTGCAGAACTCCAAGGACGCGCGAGAGGAGGTTCGAGCTTTCGATGGGCGACGCGGCAGCCGAGCAGCTCGGCGAAGAGGTCGAAAGGCTTCGCGCCTCTCGCGCGCGTCTCGTCGCGACGGCCGACGCCGAGCGACGCGAGCTCGAGCGCGACATCCACGACGGCGTCCAGCAGCAGCTCGTGGCGCTCGCCGTCCGCCTTCAGCTGCTCGGCCAGGCCTGCGAGGCCGACCCCGCCGCGTCCGCGCTCCTCGAGGAGATCAGGGGCGACCTGCGCGACGCCCTGGCGGAGGTCCGCCGGCTCTGCGAGCGCACGTATCCGCTCGTCCTCGGTGCCCGGGGCCTCGCCGTCGCGCTGCGCGCTGCGGCGGGGAACGCCGGAATCCCGGTCCGGGTCGTCGTCGAGGCCGAGGACGCCTGGTCAGCCGACGTCACGGCCGCCGTGTACCGGTGCTGCCTGGCGGCGTTGGAGAACGTCGCGGCCCATGCCGGCCCCGGCGCCCGGGCGACGATCGCGATCCGCGACGAGGACGGAGCGCTCGTCTTCGAGGTCGCCGACGACGGCGTCGGCTTTCCTGCCGAAACGCCCGCCGGGACGGGGCTCGACCTGATCGAGACCCGGGTCGCGGCCCTGGGCGGCCGGCTCGCCGTCGTTTCAGGGCCCGGCGGCGGGACGCGCGTCGTCGGGACCATCCCGCCCGACGAACCGCGGCCGGGCGAGCCTCAGTCGACCTCCGCGAGGTAGAGGATCACGGCCTTCACGCGCTTGTGCACGGCGGTCTCCCAGGCCAGCCCGAGCTTCAGGAAGATCGAGTGGATGACCTTCTCGACGGAGCGCTCGGTCAGGAAGAGGGCCGCGGCGATCGCCGCATTGTTCTTTCCCTCGGCCATCTCGCGAAGGACGCTCCGCTCGCGCTCGGTGAGCTCGTTGAGCGGCGACTGCTCCACACGCGACTTCTCGGCGACGAGCGCCTCCACCACCTGCGGGTCGATCACGGAGCCGCCCTCGGCGACCGTGCGGATCGCGGCCGCCAACTGGTCGACGTCCTCCACGCGCTCCTTCAGGAGATATGCCCGCCTCGCCGTCCCCTGCTCGAGCAGCGCGAGCGCGTAGCCGGGCTGCGAATACTGGCTGAGGACGACGACTCCGACGTCGGGATGGGTCTCCCTGAGGCGCTCCGCGGCCTGGATGCCCTCGTCGTGTCCGCCAGGGGGCATCCTGATGTCGGTGACGACGACGTCAGGCTGCTCGGCATCGACCGCCTGCAGCAGCGCGTCGAGATCGCCGCCGACGGCGACGACGTCCAGGTCGGCCTCGGTCTCGAGCAGTCGCCGGACACCCTCGCGTACCAGGTAGTGATCGTCCGCGAGCACGATCCGGATCGACACCGGCCAAGGATACGGCGGCAACGGCCGGCGTTCCACCGGGCCGCTCGGGACGACGCGTCCGCGTGACCGTGCTACCCACCTGCCGAAGTGGGGTGCAGGCCCCCTGGACGCAGGGCTCCCGCCATGTCACGATCGTCTCGTTCCCGGGGTCTCGACCGTCAGAAGGAGGATGAGATCCATGCGGGTCCTGCTCACCGGATGTGTCGTGGCGATC
The DNA here is from genome assembly GCA_036555585.1 of Gaiellaceae bacterium. Classification (GTDB taxonomy): domain Bacteria; phylum Actinomycetota; class Thermoleophilia; order Gaiellales; family Gaiellaceae; genus DATBLE01. The sequence goes on along the minus strand of DATBLE010000020.1, from coordinate 6,691 downwards.
GTCGTCGCCGCACTGCTCACCGCCTGCGGAGGGAGCAAGAGCAGCTCGTCCTCCGGATCGGAGGCTCGGGACGAGGCCGACCTCTACGCGATCGACCAGATCGAGCGGATCTGGCATCGGGCGGCCTCCACGAAGGACCTCGACCTGTGGATGTCGATCTGGGCGCCGAACGCGACCTTCACCTACGACGGGAAGACGTACACGGGCAAGGCGTCGATCCGAGAGCTCCTCAGCGCGTCAGGCCCGATGCAGCCCGAGAACCACTGGCTCTCGGACACTCCCGCCTACAAGATCCGCACGACCGTGAACGGAGACAAGGGAACGCTCTACTTCGAGTGTCACTACATCGACACGAAGACGAAGAAGGTGGTGGCCGTGGTCGGCGCCGACCAGGACGTGCAGAAGATCGGCGGGAAATGGCTGATCACGAACGGCGCCGCGGCAAGTCCGACGCTGAAGCCCTGAGTGGCAGCCGGGGCTCGAGGAGCGACGCCGGAGGGGACCCTGACGCGCAGCGCGGACAACCCGCTCGTTCGTGCCGTCGGTCGCCTCCCGGTCGGGGTCCGGACCAAGCTCGTCGCCGCGTTCCTCGTCATCGCTGCGCTGCTCGTGGTGGTCGCCCTGATCGGCGTGCGCGTCCTCGGCCAGTCGAACTCTCGAGCGAACGGCCTGCAGGCGCTCCAGGTGCGTGCCGGGGCATACGGGCAGCTCGAGACCGAGTCGACGCAGATGCGCCAGCTGCTCGGCCTCTGCGCGGGCGGTGCGGACGCGGCGACCTGGGCCAACGGCGGCAAGAAGAAGGCGGGCCCGACACGTCTCTGCCTTCAGCAGATCGACCCCGCCGTCGCCAGTGCGCTCGGCCTGCTCGGCAGCGCGACGCGGTTCGGCTTCTCCCCGGCCGAGGACGAAGCCGTCAGGGTCGGCGAGATCGAGGCGATCTACCGTCAGCTCAGGAGGACGATCGAGACGATCACGGCCTCGGAACAGCCGTCGCTCGCGCTCCACGCCAGGGCGGAGGGCCTGGCGATCGACCTCGAGACCCGCGCGACCGCCCTGGCGGAGTCGACCACCCTGAAGACGAACGCGCTGGTCGCCGAGAACCGCGCCGCGTACAGCAGCTCGAGGAACATCTTCATCGGCGTCACCGCGGGAGCCGTCGTCCTCGCGCTGCTGCTCGGGCTCGTCCTCTCGTGGTCGCTGATCGGCCCGATCCGGCGCAGCGAGGCTCGCCTCGCGGAGATCGCCTCGGGCAACTTCTCGGGACACGTCGAGGTGCCCAACCGCGACGAGCTGGGCTCCCTGGCGGCCAACGTCAACCGGATGAACGACGAGCTCCAGCGCGTCTACGAGGAGCTCGAGGCCGTCAGCCGCCACAAGTCCGAGTTCCTGGCGAACATGTCGCACGAGCTGCGAACGCCGCTCAACGCGATCATCGGCTTCTCGGAGCTCCTGCAGCAGCGACAGGTCGGCGAGCTGAACGAGCAGCAGCTGGGCTACGTCGAGGACGTGATCGAGGCCGGGCGGCACCTGCTCGCGCTGATCAACGACATCCTCGACCTGTCGAAGGTGGAGGCCGGGAAGATGGAGCTCGAGCTGGACGACGTCTCGCTGCGGCCCACCCTGGAGAGCGGCCTGACGATGCAGGCGGAAGCGGCGAGCCGTACCGGGATCACCCTGGGCCTGAGCCTGTCGCCCGACGACATCACCGTCCGGGCCGACGAGCGGAAGGTGCGGCAGGTCGTGTTCAACCTGCTCGCGAACGCGGTCAAGTTCACGCCGCCCGACGGCCGTATCGACGTCTCTGCCCAGCTCCACGACGGCCTCGTCGAGGTTGCCGTCGCGGACACCGGCCCCGGGATCGCGCGCGAGGACCAGGAGCTGATCTTCGAGGAGTTCGGACAGGCCGCGGGCAACGGCGGCCAGTCCGCAGGCACGGGCCTGGGCCTACCGCTCTCGAGGAGGTTCATCGAGCTCCACGGCGGACGGCTTTGGCTGGAGAGCGCGCCCGGGGCGGGCAGCACCTTCCGGTTCACCCTGCCCGTGGAGCAGAAGGGGTGAGCGGGGACGCGAACCTCCACGTCGGTCTCGGGGCACCGATCCAGGTCGACGGATGAGCGATTCTCCGGACAGGGTCGTCCTGATCGTCGACGACAACGAGAAGAACATGAAGCTCGCCCGCGACGTGCTGCGGCTGGCCGGCTTCGAGACGCTGGAGGCCGGCACCGGCGGCGAGAGCATCGAGGTGGCAACAAGTCGCGTGCCCGACGTGATCCTGATGGACATCCGCTTGCCCGACATGGACGGCACGGACGCGGCCCGGGCGATCAAGGCCGATCCGCGGACGGAGGGAGTTCCGATCGTCGCCCTCACCTCGTTCGCGATGAAGGGCGACCGCGAGCTGCTGCTGGCCGCCGGCTTCGACGGCTACCTCGAGAAGCCGATCAGCGTCCGCGAGTTCCCCGACCAGGTTCGAGCCTTCTGCCGCTGAGCGGGCGGGGGCTCCGCCTGTGGACGACTCGTCCACGGTCCCGTGGGGGTCTGACCCCGCCTGAACGTGACGGATCGTCCACAGGCACGGACGGGCGCATGGTTGGCGGCGGCGTGCTCGAATCGTCACGGTTTCGTCACCCCCGCGTTCGGGGGTCTGACCCCGGCGGACCCTACGCTGCGGCCGCGACTGCCCCGGCCTTCTCGAACACGAGCTCACCCTCGCGTGCGTCGACCCGTACGGTGTCGCCTTCCGCGAAGTCACCTTCGAGCAGCCGCATCGCGAGGGGGTTCTCGACCAACCGCTGGAGAGCGCGCTTCAGCGGCCGCGCGCCGTACGTGGGCTCCCACCCGGCCTCGGCGACCACCTGCGTGGCGGCGTCGGTCAGCTCGAGCGACAGTCCACGCTCCGCCAGCCGCTCGCGAAGGCGCCTCAGCTGGAGCTCGACGATCTCGCCGATCTGCTCCCGGCTGAGCGGATGGAACTCGACCACCTCGTCGATGCGATTGAGGAACTCGGGCCGGAAGAACTCGCGCAGCGCGTCGGCCGAGCGGACGTTCGAGGTCATCACGATCACGGTGTTGCGGAAGTCGACGGTGCGGCCCTGACCGTCGGTGAGGCGGCCGTCGTCGAGGATCTGGAGCAGCACGTCGAAGACCTCGGCGCTCGCCTTCTCGATCTCGTCGAGCAGCACGACCGAGTACGGCCGGCGCCGGACCGCCTCCGTCAGCTGGCCGCCCTCCTCGTAGCCGACGTAACCGGGCGGCGCGCCGACCAGCCTCGCGACCGTGTGCCGCTCCTGGTACTCGGACATGTCGAGCCGCACCATGGCGCGCTCGTCGTCGAACATGAACTCCGCCAGCGCGCGGGCGAGCTCGGTCTTCCCCACGCCGGTCGGGCCGAGGAAGACGAACGAGCCGATCGGCCGGTTCGGGTCCTGCAGCCCCGTGCGAGCGCGGCGAAGGGCGTTTGCGACCGCTTCGACCGCCTCGTCCTGGCCGACGACCCGCTCGTGCAGCCGCTCCTCCATGTGGATCAGCTTCTCGGTCTCGCCCTCGAGCAACCGCTCGACCGGCACGCCCGTCCAGCGGGCGACCACGGCGGCGACGTCGTCCTCGTCGACCTCCTCCTTGACCATCGGCGCAGCCTCCGGCTGCGCCCTAGAAGTGAGCTCACGTTCGAGCTCCGGTAGCTCCCCATAGCGGATCTCCGCCACTCTCTGGAGCTCTCCTTGCCGTTCCGCACGTTCCGCCTCCACCTTGAGCTCGTCGATGCGGCGCTTGATCTGGCTGACCCGCTCGAGCGCCTCCTTCTCCTTCGACCAGCGGGCGGCGAGCTCGTCGCGGCGCGCCTTCGCCTCGGCCAGCTCGCGCTCGACCGGCTCGCGCACCTCCTTCTTCTCCTTCGTCATCGCCGCGAGCTCGATCTCGAGCTGGCGGACACGCCGCTCGGCCTCGTCGAGCTCCAGCGGCGAGGAGTCGATCTCCATCCTGAGCCGCGACGCGGCCTCGTCGATCAGGTCGATGGCCTTGTCGGGCAGCTGGCGGTCGGAGATGTACCGGTCGGAGAGCACCGCGGCGGCGACCAGCGCGGCATCCCTGATCGCGACGCCGTGATGCGCCTCGTAGCGCTCCTTCAGACCGCGCAGGATCGCGATCGTGTCGGAGACCGACGGCTCGCCGACGAACACGGGCTGGAAGCGCCGCTCCAGCGCCGCGTCCTTCTCGATGTGCTTGCGGTACTCGTCGAGCGTGGTCGCGCCGATGCAGCGCAGCTCGCCGCGCGCGAGCATCGGCTTGAGCATGTTCGCCGCGTCGACCGCTCCTTCGGCCGCCCCCGCACCGACGATCGTGTGCAGCTCGTCGATGAAGAGCACGATCTCGCCGGCCGCCGCCTGGATCTCCGTGAGCACGGCCTTCAGCCGCTCCTCGAACTCCCCGCGGTACTTGGAGCCGGCGAGCAGGGAGCCGATGTCCAGTGCCCAGACGCGCTTGTCCTTCAGCCCCTCGGGCACGTCGCCGGCGACGATTCGCTGCGCCAGGCCTTCGACGATCGCGGTCTTGCCGACGCCCGGGTCGCCGATCAGCACGGGGTTGTTCTTCGTCCGGCGGGAGAGCACCTGGATCACGCGGCGGATCTCCTCGTCGCGCCCGATCACCGGGTCGAGCTTCCCGCTCTCTGCCAGCCCGGTCAGGTCGCGGCCGAACTTCTCCAGCGCCTGGTAGGTGCCTTCTGGGTCCTGTGAGGTGACGCGCTGCCCGCCCCTGACCTCGGCGATCTTCGCGAGCAGGCGCTCGCGGGGGACGACGTCGAGCGCGAGCAAGAGGTGCTCGGTCGACACGTAGTCGTCCTCCAGCTTCTTCGCCTCGTCGAAGGCGCGGTCGAGCACCTTCGACAGAGCGGCCGACATCGTCGGCTGCTGCTGGCCGCCTTCGATCCGCGGCCTGCCGGCAAGCCTCTCCTCGGCCGAGGAGCGCAGCTCCTCGGCCGACTCGACGAGCGCGCGTGGGAGATCCTGGTCGAGGAGCGCGAGCAGCAGGTGCTCGGGATAGAGCTCGGGGTTGCCGAGGCGGCGCGCGCGCTCCTGCGCGGCGGCGACCGCCTCCTGGGACTTGATCGTCAGCCTGTTGAAGTCCATCTCTAGGTGGTTCTCCTTGCGGGGAGGGGTGACTCGTCGCGGTAGACGACGAGGTCGCGCCTGTATTGACGGTGAACCTGCTCGATCGCCTCGCGCATCTCCGCCTCCAGGCGATCGAAGCGGGCGCGCATCCGGGCGAGCTCGTCCTCGAGCGCGATCACGCGCGCGACGCCGGCCAGGTTGAGCCCGAGCTCGGTTGTCAGCCGCTGGATCAGCCGCAGGCGGTCGAGGTCTCGTTCGGAGTAGAGCCGTGTCCCCCCGGGCGTGCGGCCCGGCCGGACGAGCCCCTTGTTCTCGTAGATCCGCAGCGTTTGCGGGTGCATCCCGACCAGCTCGGCGGCGACCGAGATCATGTAGCGCGGGCGCTGGTAGTCCGTGGCGCTCATGCCGATGCCTTCTTCAGCTCCTCGAGCAGCTCGCGCTCACGCTTCGACAGCTTCTTCGGCACCTCGATCCTCAGCCGGGCGAGCACGTCGCCGCGGCCGGAGCCCTTCAGCTTCGGCGCGCCCTTGCCTTTCACGCGCAGCAGCTTCCCGTCCTGCGAGCCGGCGGGCACCTTGACCTGAACCGATCCGTCCGGCGTCGGCACGGCCGCCTTCGTCCCGAGCGCGGCGTCCGCGTATGACACCGGCACGTCGACGACGAGGTCGTCGCCGCGACGGGTGAACGTCTTCGACGGCTCGACGCGGGTGACGACGTAGAGATCGCCTGACGGGGCGCCGCCCCAGCCGGCCTCGCCCTTTCCCTTCAGCCGGATACGCGAGCCGTCCTTGACCCCGGCAGGGATCTTGACCGTGTACCGCTTCGTGCGCCGCTCGCGGCCGCTGCCACGGCAGGTCGGGCAGGGCTCCTCGATCACCGTTCCGTTCCCGCGGCACCGCGGGCAGGGCTGGGAGAGCGAGAAGAAGCCCTGGCTCTCGGCGACGATCCCGCGTCCGCCGCACTGCGGGCAGATCGTGGGTGCGGTGCCGGGCTTGGCGCCCGACCCGTGGCACGTATGGCACGCGACGTCGAGCGTGACCGGAATCTTCATCTGGACGCCCTCGAGCGCGTCCTCGAACGAGAGCGTCACCTGCGTCTCGACGTCGTTGCCGCGTTGGCCGCGGCTCTGCGAGCCGCGGCTGGAAGCCCCGAAGAGGCCGCCGAAGAGGTCGCCCAGATCACCGAGGTCGGCGAAGTCGCCGCCGTTGAACCCGAAGCCTCTCGCCGGGCCGGCGAAGCCGGTCGGGCTGTCGTACTGCTTGCGCTTCTCCGGGTCGGAGAGCACGTCGTAGGCGTTCTGCACCTCCTTGAAGCGCTCTTCGGCCGCGTTGTCGCCCGGGTTCGCGTCCGGGTGGTGCCGGCGGGCGAGCTTGCGGTACGCCTTCTTGATCTCGTCGGCCGAGGCGTTCTTCGGAACGCCCAGCGTCTCGTAGAGCGACTGGCTCACTCGGCCACCACCACGCGGGCCGGACGGACCAGCTGATCTCCGAGCCGGTACCCCTTCTGCAGCACCTGGACGACGTCGCCGTGCTCGGCGTCTTGCACCGGCTGGGCGAGCAGCGCCTCGTGCACGTGCGGGTCGA
>DATBLE010000019.1:0-120509 GCA_036555585.1 Gaiellaceae bacterium | reverse complement strand
ACGTTCTGGCGCGTCATCTCGACCAGGCCGAGCGGGGAGATCTCGACGACGTACGTCTTCGTCCGGTCACGCTCGAGCTCCTGCTGCAGCGCCTCCTCGACCGAGGCCCGGTTCTTCGGGTTCGCCATGTCGATGAAGTCGATGACGATGATCCCGCCGATGTCGCGCAGCCGCAGCTGGCGCACGACTTCCTTGACCGCCTCGAGGTTGTTCTTCGTGACGGTGTCCTCGAGCCGCGCGCCGGACGACTTCGACCGCGAGCCGACGAAGCGGCCGGTGTTGACGTCGATGACGGTGAACGCCTCGGCGTAGTCGAAGATCAGGTAGCCGCCCGACGGGAGGTCGACACGCCGCGAAAGCGTCGAGCGGATCTCGGCATCGACCCCGTACGCCTCGAAGAGCGGCGCCTTGTCGCGGTAGCGCGTGACGCGCTCGGCCATGTGCGGCGAGGTCTTCTTCAGGTAGCCGTGGATCCGCTTCAGCGTCCGGTCGTCGTCGACGAGCGCACGCTCGAAGTCGCCGGTGAAGAGGTCGCGCGTGACACGGAGCGGCAGCTCGGCCTCCTGGAAGATCAGCGCAGGCGCCTTCGCTTCCTTCGCCCGCGTCTGGATCTGCTTCCAGAGCTTCATCAGGAACTCGAGGTCGAGCCGCACGTCGTCGGCGGAGGCGCCCTCGGCGGCGGTGCGGACGATCACGCCGCCCTGCTTCGGGGCGACCTCCTTGACGATGTCGCGCAGCCGATCGCGCTCGCTCTCGTCGAGCCGGCGCGAGACCCCGAGGCCCTCGCCGTGCGGGACGAAGACGACGAAGCGGCCGGGAAGCGAGATCTCGGTCGTCAGTCGCGCGCCCTTCGTCTTCATCGGGTCCTTGACGGCCTGGACCAGCACCTCCTCGCCGCGGCTGATCAGATCGGTGATCCGCCGGCCGCGCGGCCGGCGCCCTTCCAGCTCCGGCCCGACGATCTCGTCGACGAACAGGAAGCCGTTCTTCTCGAGCCCGATCTCGACGAACGCCGCCTCCATCCCGGGCAGGACGTTGTCGACGACGCCCGTGTAGATGTTCCCCGCGATCGAGCGCCGCTCCGGTCGCTCGAGGTAGACCTCGGCGACGCGGCCGTCCTCGAGCACTGCGACCCGCTTCTCGGTGACGTCGACCGAGACGAGCAGCTCGCGCTTGGCGGCGGGGAGCGGGGCGCGGCGCGAGACCTGGCGGCGGCGGCTCGGCGAGCTGCGGCGCCGGTCCGACGCCGGCTTGCTCTCCTTCGCCGCCTTCGCGGGGGCCTGCTCGCGCCTGGGCGCCTCCGCGGTCGTGGCCGCCGTCGTGGGCTTGCGGCGGTTCCGTCCGCCGCGGCTGCCGCGGCGGCGCTTCGGCTTGGCGGCCGCCTCGCCTGCATCGGGCGCGGCCGGTGGAGGGACGACGCTAGGTGGTGCTACCTCGACAGGCGGCGCCTTCTCGGGCGCCGCTGGACGTTGCTGCTTCCTGCGAAACCAGGGCAGGGGCAAATGACTTCTCCTTCTCGTGTGCGCGCAGCGGCGACCACCCGCACGAGCGGGGGTCGGTGCGCGGCTGGCTGATGTCGTAAGAGCTCGGCACGGATGCCTCGCCCGTCAGGGTACCAGTCGTTCCGGCGACGGCCTGGACGCGAGGCCTATGCGGCGGCGGGACGGAGCTTGGCCCGGCGCGTGCGGATGGCTCGGAGCCGCTGGTTGAGGCGTGCCCACGCCCACGGCTCGACCTCTCCGTACCGGGTCTCCGATTGGTTCCGAGTCGCCTCCAGGTACTCGAACCAGGCGTCGGCCTCCTCGATCATGAGCAGCTCCTCCGCCTCGAGCTTGTCGACCATCTGGCGCTCCCTCCGGATCGCTGACGGCCGCGATGCTAGGAGGCCAGTCGGACGGACCCGTGTCTACGGGAAGCGCACCCGCTCCCCCGCGACCTTCGTCACGGGAACGCGGCTCTCGAAGTACCGGATCGCCGCTTCGCCGAGTGCGCGCGTCCCCACGTAGGCGATTCCGCCTTTCACGACCCAGCCGACGAGCGGGACGTAGCCGACGGCCTTCCGCGCGAGGGCGCGGAAGCCGAACCCGGAGCCGATCACGGCCAGCACCTCGGGCAGGCGCCGGCGGTCGATCTCGAAGCCGTACGCGTCGGCGATCCGGAGGACGAGCCGAACCTGGTTGGCGGTCAGGACCGGCAGGTCCGCGCCGGGAACGAACACGGCGACGCCGAGGAACGCGTTCTGCCGCGAGAACCTGCGGATCAGCTCCTCGCACACCGCCTCTCGCAGCACGGGCAGCCGAGCTGCGAGCGGCGTCGCCTCCTCCCCGAGCACACGCGCGAGCCGCTCCGAGATCTCGCCGACCGGGAACCGGGCCCCGCCGGCCACGCGCACCAGGTTCTCGTCCAGGACGTAGGGCACATGCCCCGGAGCGTTCGCCGTCGCCGGCACCACGGCGACCACCTGCACGTGCGCACGCGCCGCCTCGCGCAGCAGGTGCTCGTCCTCGGCTGTCGGGGCGCCTGCCAGGATGCGAACGAGGGCCGCCGCGCCCTCCAGCGGCCCCTGTGCCCGCACGGCTGCGGCGACGCCCCCGTGGGTGAGGAGGTCCTCGACCAGCAGGTCGACCAGCGCCGGAGGCCCGGAGACGACGAGCGGCCTGTCCCGCCTCGACGAGGCCCGGAGGCTCTGGACCGCTCCCAGCACCGACCGTGCCGACGAGGTTCCGGAGCGCTTCTTCGTCACCACCGCGCGATGCGGGTGCGGCCGCGACCCCGGGCGTAGATCGCCTGGAGGACCCCGATCGCGAGCAGGTTCGCGACCATCGAGGAGCCGCCCACGCTGACCATCGGCAACGGGATGCCGGTCACCGGGGCGATTCCGATCGTCATGCCGACGTTGACGAAGATCTGGAAGAGCAACGCGAAGACGATTCCGCCGGCCACGATCGCCGAGTAGGGATCGCGGGCCGCGGCCACCACCTTCAGCCCGCGCCAGACGACCAGCAGGTAGAGCATCAGCAAGAGCCCCGCGCCGAAGAACCCGCGCTGCTCGGCGAGCGAGGCGAATACGAAGTCGGTTGCGTGCTCGGGGAGGAATCTCAGGCTGGTCTGGGTCGCACCCACCACCCCGCGCCCGGTCGCGCCGCCCGAGCCGACGGCCGTCATCGACTGGGTAACGTTGTAGGTGGAGCCGCGCGGGTCCTGGTCGGGATGGAAGAAGCCGGTCAGGCGGCTCGTCTGGTAGCCCTTCAGCACCGGCATGCCGGCCGACGGGAGCCACCAGAGGACGCTGGAGGCGAGCGCGACGGCGACGAGCGCGAGGATCGCGAGGTGCAACCACCGGACGCCGGCGACCAGGAGCACTCCGAGCAGCGCCGCCGCGTAGACGAGCGCGGAGCCGATGTCCGGCTGGATGAAGACCAGCACCATCGGCGGCACGGCGAGCGCGACCGCGGTCAGGGAGGTGCGCCGCTCGTTCATCCGCCGGAAGCGATCGGCGAGGAAGCCGGCGAGCGCGAGGACGACGAGCAGCTTCCCGAACTCGGACGGCTGGAAGCGGAAGAAGCCGACGTCGATCCAGCGCTTCGACCCGCGTGCGACGGTGCCGGCGAGGAAGACGAACGCGAACAGCAGCAGCGTCCCGACGTAGATCCCCTTCTCGAACCGGTGGTAGATCGCGGGGTCGATCAGGATCGCCACCACCAGCCCGAGCAGCCCGATCGCGACGAAGACGATCTGCCGGTAGACGTAGTAGTCGGGGCTGCCCGCGACGTCGTGGCGGGTGATGCCGGCGATGCTCCAGAGGCCGAAGGCGACGATCCCGAGCACGGCGGCGAGCATGACCCAGTCGAGCCGCGCGACGAGCGGCGCCTCCTGGCTGAGCTCGCGGCGGCGCGCCCTGGCGCGCGCCCGCTCGGTCGGGGTGTAGACGAGGTCGGCCATCAGGCAGTGCCTCCGTGCACGTGCATGAGTTCCTGGCGAGCGAAAAGCAAGCCAGGCAAGGACGCAGGGAGCGCCGATATCGAAATCAGATATCGGCGCGACTGAGGACGCCGCATGGCGCCGCTTTGCAGCCGCCAGGGGCCATGCGATGTGTGCGGAGGTACTGCCATTAGTCGGAGTGGATCGGGCCGATCCCGCCCGGTGCCTCCTTGTGGAAGAAGTGCTCGAAGACCTTCAGCGCCGCGGGTGCGGCCGCAGTCCCTCCGTGCCCGCCGTTCTCGATCACCGCGCACACCGCGAGCTGCGGCGTCTCGGTCGCGTCCGCCGGCCCGTAGCCGCACCACCAGGACTGGTCCTGGAGCAGGGGCTGCGCGTACCCCGGCGGCTGGACGACCTTCTCGGCCGTGCCCGTCTTGCCCGCGATCGGAATCGGGAAGTTGCCGAACACGGCGGTGGCGGTGCCGTAGGACGCGTGCGTGGCGCGGTACAGGCCGTCGCGCACGACTGCCAGCGCGTTCGGGTCGACGTTGCTCGGCTTCGGCGCCGGCGGGTTCAGGTAATGCCGGCCGCTGCCCGGCTCGTCGACCGCGTACAGCACGTGCGGCGTGACGAGCTTGCCGCCGTTCGCGATCAACGAGTAGAAGCGAACCATCTGGAGCGGGGTGACGAGCAGGTCCTTCTGCCCGATCGCGAGCTGGATCGAGTCGCCCGGCTTCCAGAGCCGGTCGATCTGCCAGTGCCCCGGATCGGTCTTCGCGGTGTACGTGGACTGGCGCCACTCCGGGGTCGGCAGCAGCCCCGACTGCTCCGGCCCGACGTCGATCCCGGTCGGCGCGCCGAACCCGAAGCGGCTCGCCCAGCCCTGGAGCGGGTGCCCGCGGTCGGGAGGCAGCGCGTAGAACGCGTAGCCGAGGTTGTAGAAGTAGGTGTCGCAGGAGGCGCCGATCGCCTGGGGCAGCGTCATCGGCTCGTCGACGTACGGGTCCCAGTTCTTGAAGACCTGCCCGTGGACCTCGAAGCTCGGCGTGCACGGGATCGTCTGGAAGGGCGAGATCAGCCGTTCCTGCATGGCCGCCAGCGCGGTCACGGGCTTGAAGGTGGAGCCCGGCGGATAGAGGCCCTCGGTCACGCGGTCGAGCCCGGGGTAGTTGTCCGCCTTGGCCGTCTTCGGGTCGAGCAGTGGCGCGAGCTTCTTCTGGCTCGTGCGGCCGACGAAGATGCTCGGCTTGTAGGTGGGCGACGACGCCATCGCCAGGATCTCGCCGTTCGACGGGTTCATCGCGACGATCGCGCCGCCGTCGGCGAGCCAGTGGTTGTCCGCGTGGGCGAGCCGGATGCCGTACTGGAGCGCGCGCTCGGCCGCGCGCTGCAGCGAGATGTCGATCGTCAGGCGGATCGGATAGCCCGCGGACGGCGCCCGGGTCACGACCGGGTTGCCGACCTTGCCGCCGACGGAGTTGACCCGCTGGAGCTTCTCGCCCGAGCGGCCCCGGAGGTACTTGTCGTAGCTCTGCTCCACCCCGGCCTGGCCGACGCGGTCGCCCGGGCACGGGGCGTTGGCCTCCTTCGCACGGGTGGTCTGGCAGCTCTTGTACTGCTGCTTGTAGAGGACCAGCTGGCCCGGGGAGATCTCGCCGACGTAGCCGAGCACGTGGGCCAGCAGCGCCTCGGTGTTGTACCTGCGCAGGTAGGTCGGGGTGATCTGGACGCCCGGGAACTCGCGGTTGTGCTCGGCGAGGTAGTCGACCTGGTCCTCGTGCACGGCGACCTGCATGGTCACCGGCGTCAGCGGGTTCTTCATCCCCTGCTCCAGCCGCTCGAGCAGCTTGTGCAATGGGACGTGGAGGACCATGGACAGCCGCTTCATCTCGGCGTAGCGGCCCTGCTTCGGCAGGTCGATCGGGACGACGTCGACCGCCGTGGAGGCCGCGTTGGTCACCAGGACCCGGCCCTTCCGGTCGAGGATCGGCCCCCGCTGCGCCTCGATCGGGAAGGTGCGCAGCTGGTTGTTCAGCGCCGCGGCCTCGTACTTCGAGCCGGAGAGGATCTGGAGGGACCAGAGCCGCAGGAGCAGCACCGCGAAGACGGCGAGCGCGATCGCGCCGAGAATCGCAACCCGCAGCGCCATCCGCGGCGTGAAGAGATACGGCTCCTCGACCCGGGGGTCAGGGGGCAGGAACCGGTCCGCGCGACCGCCCGTCGAGCTAGCCAACGGCGTGGATCACCCTCTCGCGGCGCCCGGGCGGCGGCAGCACGATCCGTGCCAGCGCGTACACCGGCCAGGTGAGGATCAGGTTGAGGGCGATCCCCTGGAACAGCGTGCTCCAGAGCACCTCGCGCGCGGGAGCCGGATCCCCGAGCACGTAGTGGAAGGCGAGCGAGCCCAGCGCGTAGAGGAAGGTGATCACCACGACGGAGACGAACGGAGCGTGGGAGCGGTCGCGGCCGTTGGTCTCGCCGTAGCGGCCGATCCAGTAGCCGGCGACGGTCAGGAGCAGCGACGTGACACCGAGAGTGCCGAGGTTCGCGGTGTCGACCAGCAGCCCGCCCCAGAAGCCGACCGCCGCGCCGAGGACCGGCCCGCGCAGGAGCGCGACGCAGATGATCGTCACGAGCAGGAGATCGGGCGTCCCGTGCAAGACGGTCACTCCGGAGAACACCGACACCTGGAGGATCGCGGCGACGAACACCAGCACCGCCGCCTTCAGCCAGTCGATCACGGCGCCTTCGCCTTCTTGACCAGGACGATCACGGCTTCGAGAGTCGAGAAGTCGACGAACGGGTCGCACTGGATCTGCTTGTACAGATCGGTGTCGGACTGACCGACCTGGGTGACGAGACAGAGCGGGATCCCGCGCGGATACAGCGACGAGAGGTCGCCGGAGCGCCAGCCCGCGGTGACGAGGACGTCGCCGCGGGCGACCACCTGGTCCTTGGTCACCCGGTCGACGGTCAGCGATCCGGAGATGCCCTGCTGGGCGATCCCGGACGCGTTCGTCGCGATGTCGACGGCCGAGACCGCGCTCGAGTCGTCGGTCAGCAACGTCACCTGCGAGACGTTCGACGCCACCTTGGTCACCTCGCCGACGAGGCCCTCGGCGGTGACCACCGCGTCGTGCTTCGAGATGCCGTTGTTCTTCCCGGCCGAGACGACGATCTGCTGCGCGAACTGGCTCGGCGCCCTGGCGATCACGCGCGCGGTGACGGGCCGGTAGTCCTCCGGGTAGCGCGGGCTCTCGAGGTACTTGAGCAGCTGCTTGAGCTGCGCGTTCTCGCGCAGCGCCGACAGGTTGACGATCGCCTGCTCGCGGAGCTGGTCGACCTCCTTGCGCAGCTTCTTGTTGTCGGACCTGGCGTGCAGGAGATCGCCGAACCAGCCGGCGGCATCCTCGAACGGGCTGGCGACGCGGTCGGCCGCGACCTCGAAGGGCCGCAGGACGCTCGCACCGGTCGACTGGAGCCCGTGCAAAAACCCGCCGTCCGACTCCCGGAAGTAGACGGTGACGAGAGCGAGCGAGAGGACGCTGAGGATGCCGACGACGAGTCGCCGGCGCACGACCGCGTGGGCGCGGGCCGAGTGCGTGGACGAGGAACGCTGGGCAGACGACCCGATCGCGGCCACGCGCGCAGATGACCTTCCGCGAGGCACGGAACGGCTTAGTGTAGGTGAGGAATCGGCGCGCTGTTCCGGCAGGAGCTAGCGGTGGTTGCCGCTGGCGACGCGGCTGCGGCCCTTGCGTTGCGACCGGTGGATGACCTCGAACTCCTCGAGGCTCCGGCCCGAGCCGACGGCGACGCAGGTCAGCGGCGACTCGGCCAGGTGCATCGGCATGTGGGTCTCGTGGCGAAGACGCTCGTCGAGCCCGTGCAGGAGAGCGCCGCCGCCGGCGAGGACGATCCCGCGATCCATGATGTCGGCGGACAGCTCCGGCGGGGTCTTGTCCAGCGTCTGCTTGATCGCGTCGACGATCTGGTTGACGGGGTCCTCGAGCGCGTGCCGCACCTCTTCCGAGGAGAGGATGATCGTCTTCGGCAGGCCGCTGACCAGATCGCGGCCGCGGACCTCGGCCTGCACCTCCTCGCGCATCCCCCACGCCGAGCCGACCTCGAGCTTGATCTCCTCGGCGGTCTGCTGGCCGATCAGCAGCTTGTACTCGCGCTTCACATAGTTGATCACCGCCTCGTCCATCTCGTCGCCGCCGACGCGGAGGCTCTGCGAGACGACGATCCCGCCGAGCGAGATGACCGCGACCTCGGTCGTGCCGCCGCCGATGTCGACGATCATGTTCCCGGTCGGCTCCGCGATCGGCAGGCCTGCTCCGATCGCCGCTGCCATCGGCTCCTCGATCAGGTAGGCCTGGCGGGCGCCGGCCGAGAGCGTGGCCTCCTCCACGGCGCGCCGCTCGACGCCGGTGACGCCCGACGGCACACAGACGACCACGCGTGGATGGGCGAAGCGGTTCTGGTGCACCTTCTGGATGAAGTGGCGGAGCATCTGCTCGGTGACGTCGAAGTCGGCGATCACGCCGTCCTTCAGCGGCCGGATCGCGGTGATCGTCCCCGGCGTCCGTCCGAGCATCCGTTTGGCCTCGACGCCGACCGCGTGCACCTCGCCGGAGCGCTGGTCGATCGCGACCACCGACGGCTCGGAGAGCACGATCCCGCGGCCCCGGACGTAGACGAGCGTGTTCGCGGTGCCGAGGTCGACGGCCATGTCGCGACCGCCGAAGCCGGTTAGGTGATCGAAGAGACCCACGGGGCAAGCCAGTCTACTCGGCCTCCAGTAGGGACTGTCCCCGAATGGGGACTGTCCCTACAGGCTGATCAAGCTTCGTTCTGTGAGGTCAGACCCCTCCGGGGTCAGAACCCTTGACCACGTCAGCCGATCCCGTAGGCGCCCGGGAAGCGCTCCGCGAGCAGACGGACGAGCAGCGCCGCCGGCAGCCCGACGACGTTCAGGTAGTCGCCCTCGATCCGCTCGGCCAGGGCCGCGCCGAGGCCCTGGATCGCGTAGGCCCCCGCGCGGCCTTCCCACTCGCCCGACGCCACGTACGCCGCGATGTCGCGGGCGGTCAGCTGGCGGAACGTCACCCGCGTGGTCTCGGTCTCCAGCTCTTCCCATGACGGCGTCAGCAGGCACAGGCCCGAGACGACCTCGTGGGTGGCGCCGCCCAGGGCGGCCAGCATGTCCGCCGCGTCCTCGGGCCCCGACGCCTTCCCGTAGACGCGGCCGCCGCAGACGACGGTCGTGTCCACGCCGACCACAGGGCGGTCGCCGGCCTCACCCGCCACCGACCGGGCCTTCCCCTCCGCGTGTGCGCGCACGAGCTCCACCGGATCGGCGTCGGGCGGGTCGTGCTCCTCGTAGCGCGGCGGGACGACCTCGAACGGCAGGCCGAGCTGCTCGAGGATGGCGCGGCGCTGCGGCGACGTCGAGGCGAGGAGCAGCGGTGGAGCCGGAGGCGCGCTCATCGACGCTTGCGCGCGACCCAGAGCTCCTCGGCGGGCCAGCGGCGCCCCCAGTCGACCTTGACGAAGTCGTAGTAGGGGTGATCCTCGGCGTCCGGAGGCGCGAGCAGCTCCAGCAGCCGCTCGATCTCGAGCCCGCTGCGACGAAGCGCGTCGATCAGCTCGCCGGGCGGCAGGTGGTACTCGATCCCGCCGTCGTCGTGCCGCCAGTCGATCCGACCGATCTCGGCGTAACCGCGGTGGAGTCGCGTGTCCACGGACCCGACATCCGGTCCGCATACCTGTGCCAGCGTGCTTCCGCGCAGGAAGACCAGCAGGCCGCCGGGCCGGAGAAGTCGCGCCGCCTCCGGGATCCACAGGCGGGGGTCGGCCCAGATCGAGGCTCCGTACTCGGAGACGACGAGGTCGGCGGACTCGTCCGGCAGGGGCACGGCCTCGGCGGGCGCCTCGACCAGCCGGAGCTGGATGCCCGTCTCGCGCACGAGCCGCCGTGCCGTCTCCAGCTGCGCAGGCGTCGGGTCGACGCCGACCACTCGCGCTCCATGGCGGGCGAACCAGGCAGAGACGTAGGCGGTTCCGCACCCGAGCTCGACGACGTCGAGTCCGGCGACGTCGCCGGGGAGCACGCGCAGCTCCGACTCGGGCCGGTGCCAGACGCCCCAGAGAAGTTCGTCTCGGGCCCAGGCCTCGGCCGCGTGCGCGTCGGTGTACTCGGCGTTCGAACGCGTCCAGAGCTCGCGGTTGACCGCGACGGAGTCCGGCTCAGACCAGCTCATCTCCCGCTCCGGCGCCGGCAGAGCCGGCACCTCCGCTCATCGGGAGGCTCCGTCGAGCCTACGCCTCCGTGCCGAACCACAACGCGACCTCGCGGGCGGCCGACTCGGGCGAGTCGGAGCCGTGCACGAGGTTGTCCGGCATCGAGAGCGCGAGGTCGCCGCGGATCGTCCCCGGAGCAGAGTCGGCCGGGTTCGTCGAGCCCATCGTCGAGCGGACGACCGCGATCGCCCCTTCGCCCTCGAGCACGAGCGCGAGCGTCGGCGCCGAGGTGATGAAGTCGACGAGCTCCCCGAAGAACGGCTTGTCGACGTGCTCCGCGTAGTGCCGCTCGGCGAGCTCGCGTTCGACCGTCAGCAGGCGACCCGCGCGCATCGTCAGGCCGCGCGCCTCGAAACGTCGCAGGATCTCCCCGGCGAGGCCCCGCTGGACGGCGTCCGGCTTGATCAGGACGAGGGTGCGCTCGACCGGCATTGCCGGCCGAGTCTACTTGTCGCTGCTCAGATTCTCGGCGGTGTCCTCGTCGTAGCCACGCCCGCTGCGCGGCAGCCGCAACGGCTCGTGGAGCGTGTCCGGAGAGAGCGACTCGTCGAACACCGACGAGCGACGGACGATCGGCGTCTCGCAGTAGGGACACACCTGCCAGAGCGGCTCGAGCGGCGCCTTGCAGCTGACGCACGCCTGCTTCAGCTTGGTCGTGCAGACCGGGCAGACCAGGAACTCCGGCTCGACCGCGGCCCGGCAGACCGGGCAGTGCGAGAGCCGCTGGCCGAGCTGCTCCTCCATCGCCCGCAGGCCGAGCTCGCGCTCGCGCACGTCTTCGAGGTACTCCGGCGGACGGAAGAAGAGGTAGACGAGCGGCCCGATGAACGGCGGCACGAGGCCGAGCAGGGTCGCCATCGCCACCAGCCACGGATCTTCGATCCGCCGGCGCGCGTCCTTGTACACCCAGTAGGCGCTCGCCAGCCAGAACACGACGACGAACAGCACGCCCAGCTTCCAGA
This sequence comes from Gaiellaceae bacterium, assembly GCA_036555585.1. GTDB lineage: Bacteria > Actinomycetota > Thermoleophilia > Gaiellales > Gaiellaceae > DATBLE01. The sequence goes on along the minus strand of DATBLE010000019.1, from coordinate 109,320 downwards.
TCACGGCCCACGCGTCGGAGCTGAAGAAGTCGTTCACGCCGTCGAAGAGCCCGCTGTCGCCGGTGGTGGTCGTGGTGTCTGCGAAGAGAACCGAGTTCATGGGTCAGAGCAGGAGCTTTCCGACGACGTACCCCGCTGCGAACGCGAGTCCTGCAAGGGCCGCGATCACGATGGCGGCGAAGACGAAGACGCTGAGTCGTGTTCCGTGCTGGATGGTACGCCTTCGCCGCGCGCGGCGAGGTCCGCCAGCAGGTACAAGGATCCCGTCACCAGGACCGCCCCGTCCGGGCCGGCGATCGCGCGCGCGGCGGCGAGCGCGGCGGCGGGGGCCGGTTCCCGCTCCGTTCGTCGGAACCATCGACTGCCAAGCCTTGCAAGTTCGGCGGCGGGAAGCGCGCGACTCGAGCTCGACTCGGTGGCGACCAGCGTGTCGCCGAGCGCCGAGAGAGCGGCCAGCATCCCGTCCACGTCCTTGTCCCGGAGCACGGAGGCGACCACGACGTAGGTGCGGCTCGGCACGCGTGGGAGCAGCCAACCGATCCCGTCGAGGTTGTGGGCGCCGTCCCAGATCTCCAGCGGAGCATCGCCGCGCCGCTCGAGGCGCCCGGCCAGCGTGACGCCAGCTGTGGGCGCGGCATCGACGGGGCGGCCGAGGAAGGTCTCCGCCGCCGCGACGGCGAGCGCGAGGTTGCTCCGCCCCGTGAGCACGGTCGCCTCCGCGCCGCAGGAGCGGGCGAGCGCCTGCCACTCGGGCTCGCAGAGAACTACGGTTGCGCCCTGCTGGACGACCGCGAGCTTCTCGGCGGCGATCTCCTCGCGCGTCTCGCCGAGCTGGTCGGTGTGGTCGAGCCCGACGTTGGTGAGCACGACCACCGGAGCGCGGAGCACGTTGGTCGCGTCGAGGCGCCCGCCGAGCCCCGCCTCGACAACTGCGACCTGGACGTCGGCCGCCGCGAACTCGGCCACCGCGGCTGCGGTCAGCGCCTCGAACTGCGTGGCGCCGAGGCGCTCGGCCGCCGGCCGGACGCGGGCGACCGCCCGCTCGAAGCCCTCCGCGTCCGTGTCGAGCCGCTCGGGCCAGCCGGCGACGTGAGGCGACGTGTACGCACCGACCCGCAACCCTTCTGCCCTGAGCAGCGCCGCGGTCAGCCGGGTGGTGGTGGACTTCCCGTTCGTCCCGACGACGTGCACCGAAGGGAACGCGAGCTGCGGGTCGCCCAGCTCGGCGAGCAGCGCGCGCATCCGGTCGAGCCCGAACTCCTCGGGCCAGGGCGAGAGGGCCGCGACCCAGTCAGTCGCCGAGGGCGTCAAGCTCGGCCCGGTACTTCTCGAGCTTCTCCCGCTCGGCCTGCACGACGTCGGGCGGCGCCTTGGCAACGAACTGCGCGTTGGCGAGCTTGACCTCGAGGCGGTCGATCTCGCTGCGCAGCCGCTCGCGCTCGACCTCGACGTTTCCGTTCGTCGTGAAGCGCTCGGGCCGGACCACGGCGGCGAAGATGCGCTCCGCATCGCCCTCGAGTGGAACACGCACTCCGCTCCGACGGAACGTCGCCGCCGCCGCCTGGACGGCGTCGAGCGCCCCGGCCTCGCCGTCGGCGCCCGGCTCCGGCCACGGAGCGACGATCAGGCGCGAACTCCGGCCCGGGAGGCTCGTCCAGATCTCCTCGGTCACGTGCGGCATCGCCGGGTGGAGCAGCTTCAGCAGCTGCTCGAGCGCAGCGAGCGCCGTCGCCTTCGCGTCGGCGTCGTCCCCGTACAGCCGCGGCTTGATCGCCTCTGCGTACCAGTCGCAGAAGTCGTCGAAGGTCAGGTGGTACAGCTCGTCGACCAGGTGGGAGAAGTCGAAGTCGGCGAGGTAGCTCTCGACGCGCCTCTGCGATTGCGCGAGTCGCGCCAGGATCCAGCGCTCCTCGAGCGACCGGGGTCGAGCTTCCACCTCGTCGCCCGCCTCGGACAGCAGCAGGCGACTCGCGGACCACAGCTTCTGCGCCAGCTTCCGCCCTTCCTCGATCGCGCCCTCCGAGAAGGTGACGTCCTGCGACGAGGCCATCTTCATCAGCCCGTAGCGGGTCGCGTCGGCCCCGTAGCGCTCGACCAGGGCGAGGGGATTCATCCCCGTGCCGAGGCTCTTCGACATCCGGCCGCCCGTGGGGGCGTGCACGAGCGAGTGGATGACCACATCGGAGAAGGGGACGTCTCCCATCAGCTCGAGGCCGGAGAAGATCATCCGGTTCTCCCAGAGCCGGATGATGTCGCGCGCGGTCGTGTTCAGGTCGCCCGGGTAGAAGGCGCGCAGGTCCTCGGTGTCGTCCGGCCACCCGAGCGTCGCGAACGGCCAGAGCGCCGACGAGAACCAGGTGTCGAGCACGTCCTCGCTGCGGGTCAGCTCCGCCGAGCCGCACTCGGCGCAGGCGGCGGGCTCGTCCTCCGCGCAGGTCCAGTGCCCGTCCGGGCACTGCCAGAGCGGCAGCTGGTGTCCCCACCAGATCTGCCGCGAGATGTTCCAGTCGGGGGCGTCCTCGAGCGACGCGATCGCGAAGCGGTGCTGCGACTCCGGGTGAAAGCGCACGCGGCCGGAGCGGAGCGCCTCGAGCGCGTGCGTCTTCAGCCCGTCCATCGAGCACCACCACTGCGGCGAGATCAGCGGTTCGATCCTCGTCTTGCAGCGGTCGCAGAGCGCGACGGTGTGCCGGTACGACTCGCGCCGCTCGAGCTGGTCGCGCTCGCGCAGCCAGGCGAGGATGCGCTCCTCGGCCTCGTCCTGCGTCAGCCCCTCGAGACCGCCCGACTCGGCGTTCATCCGGCCGTCCGGTCCGATCACGGCCAGCTCCGGCAGGTCGTGGTCGCGGCCGATCTCGTAGTCCTTGGCGTCGTGGCCCGGCGTCACCTTCAGCGCGCCGGTGCCGAAGTCGAGCTCCACGCGCTCGTCCGCGATCACCGGCACGCGGCGCTCGGCCCACGGCACGACCGCTTCGCGGCCGACGAGGTCGCGGTAGCGCTCGTCGTCCGGATGGACCGCGACGGCGACGTCGGCCGGGATCGTCGCCACGCGTGCAGTCGCGATCGTGATGTGCCCGTCCCCGTCCGCGAGCGGGTAGCGGACGTAGGTGAGCGCGTCGTCGACGTCCTCGTGGGCGAGCTCGAGGTCGGAGAGCGAGGTCAGGTGAAAGGGGCACCAGTTGACGATCCGGTTGGCGCGGTAGATCCAGCCCTTCTCCCAGAGATGGACGAAGAAGCGCATCACCGCCCGGACGTACGCCTCGTCCATCGTGAACCGCTCGCGGCGATAGTCGAGCGAGGCGCCGATCCGGCGGAACTGGAACATGATCTTGCCGCCGTACTCGTGGAGCCAGGCCCAGACGAGCTCGACGAACGCCTCGCGGCCGAGGTCCTGGCGTGAGCGCCCCTGGGCCGCGAGGTGCTTCTCGACCGCGTTCTGGGTCGAGATGCCCGCGTGGTCGTAGCCGGGCTGGAAGAGGGCGTTGTAGCCCTGCATGCGGCGGGTGCGGACGATCGTGTCGGCGAGCGAGAGCTGGAGCGCGTGGCCGAGGTGGAGATCGCCCGTGACGTTCGGCGGCGGGTGCGCGATGGCGAAGCTCTCGCGGCCCGGATCCGGGTCGGCCTCGTACAGCCCCTCCTCCTCCCAGGTCCGCTGCCAGCGCTCCTCGACTCCCTCGGGGCGGTACAGGGCCTCCATGCGCCCATTCTACGGAGCGATCCTGTCCGTTCTTCGGGGTTTACTTGGATCCGAAAATGTGCAGAATGGGATCCAACATGACCGTGTATCGGCGTCTGACCCGCTATTTTCGCCGTTCTAGGATCCGAACTGGCGCGCAATCGTATCCCGGGTCGCTCCCGACAGCCGCGCTCGCCGAGTGCACGTGCCCCGACTTCTGCGAGCGAGACCACGACAACGAGTGACAGGAGGAGTAGCCGGATGAGCTCAGGTGGAAACGGGCGTGCCCCGGACCGGTGGACGGGAATCGAGCGGCCGTACACGTCCAAGGACGTCGAGCGCCTGCGCGGCTCGGTTCGGATCGAGCACACGCTCGCCCGCCTCGGCGCCGAGCGCCTCTGGTACCTCCTCCACTCCGAGCCGTTCGTGCCGGCGCTCGGGGCGATGACCGGCGGACAGGCCGTGCAGATGGTCAAGGCCGGGCTCGGGTCGATCTACCTGTCCGGGTGGCAGGTGGCCGCGGACGCGAACCTGAACGGGCAGACCTACCCTGACCAGAGCCTCTACGCGGCCACCTCGGCTCCCGCACTCGTGCGTCGGCTGAACAACGCGCTCTTGCGCGCCGACCAGATCGACCACGCCGAGGGCAGGAACGGCACGCACTGGCTGGCGCCGATCGTCGCCGACGCCGAGGCCGGCTTCGGCGGCCCGCTCAATGCCTTCGAGCTGATGAAGGCGATGATCGAGGCGGGCGCCGCCGGTGTGCACTTCGAGGACCAGCTCGCCGCCGAGAAGAAGTGTGGACACCTGGGCGGCAAGGTCCTCGTCCCGACGAGCCAGTTCGTCCGCACCCTGGCCGCCGCGCGGCTTGCCGCCGACGTCTGCGGCGTCCCGACCATCCTGGTCGCACGCACCGATGCGCTGTCGGCGGCGCTGCTGACGAGCGACGTCGACGAGGCCGACGCCGAGTTCCTCACCGGCGAGCGCACCCCAGAAGGCTTCTTCCGGATCCGCGCGGGGATCGAGTCGGCGATCGCCCGCGCACTCGCCTACGCGCCCTACGCCGACCTGATCTGGTTCGAGACCTCGACGCCGGATCTGGACGAGGCGCGCGTGTTCGCCGAGGCGGTGCACGAGCGGTTCCCCGGCAAGCTGTTCGCATACAACTGCTCGCCCTCGTTCAACTGGCGGAAGCACCTCGACGACGACGGGATCGCGTCGTTCCGGGAGGCGCTCGCCGGGCTCGGCTACCGCTACCAGTTCGTCACCCTCGCCGGCTTCCACTCGCTGAACGCGGGCATGTTCGAGCTCGCCCGCGGCTACGCCGAGCGGGGCATGTCCGCCTACGTCGAGCTCCAGGAGAAGGAGTTCGCGCTCGAGGAGCACGGCTACACCGCCACCCGCCACCAGCGCGAGGTCGGAGCCGGCTACTTCGACCAGGTGGTCGAGGCCGTTTCGGGGGGCGAGAGCTCGACGCTGGCCCTTGCGGACTCGACCGAGGAAGCCCAGTTCACCGCCACCCGTTGAGAGGAGAACGCGATGTCGACCGTTGAGCTGACCAGGGAGAGCGACGGCCCCGAGCTGGTCGCGGCGCTGGCCGAGCAGGGACTGAAGGCGGAGCTCGTCGACGTCGACGACCAGGTCGCCGTCGAGGTCGAGGACTGCGACGAGGAGCAGCTCGCGCACGCGATCGAGGGCTGGCTCGGCGAGCGGCAGTTGCCGTTCGTCCCCGTCCGGATCGACGACTGCACGTACGCGGTCGCGCCTCCTGCGGGCTGAGCACCGCCTACACTGACCGACATGGCAACGGTCGGCACGAAGGCCGACGACCTCGCGCTCGCGCTCGAGGAGGCGATCGTCTCCGGCGAGATCGCACCGGGAACGGTTCTCCGCCAGGAGCAGCTCTCCGAGCAGTACCAGGTGTCGCGCACGCCGGTGCGCGAGGCGCTGCGGCGGCTGGCAGCGCTCGGACTGGTCTCGTTCGTGCCCAACCGCGGCGTCCGGGTGCGCACGCTCTCACGCGACGAGCTGCGAGAGGCGTTCCGCGTCCGTGCCGAGCTCGAGAGCCTCGCGACCGAGCTCGCCACGCCGCGGATCGGCGAGGAGGGCCTGGCCTCGCTCGACGCGGCCGAGAAGCACTTCGCCGAGCTGACGCTCGAGCTGCGACGCCGCTCGCGGGAGGGCACCCAGGACGGCGCGCTGGTGGCCAGCTGGGTCTCGGCCAACCACGCCTTCCACGACGTGATCTACGCAGCCGCGGACGCGCCGTTCGTCGAGCGGCTCGCGAAGAGCGCACGGCGGAGCTTCTTCTCGCACGTCGTCTGGGCCGCGGGCCTCGACATCGACCACCTGTATGCACAGAACGACGCGCAGCACCGGGCGATCCGCGAGGCGATCGCCGCCCGCAGCGCCTCGGGCGCCCGCCTGCTCGCACGCGAGCACGTGCTCTCGTCGGGCCGGATGCTGGAGACGATCCTCGATCAGGTGCAGGACCGGCAGCCCGGCGAGCTTCGCTCAGCTTGAGGGACTGACCCCGGAGGGGTCTGGCCCCACAGGGGAAGCGCGGTAAGCCTTCAGGGTCAGACCCCTTCGGGGTCAGACCCTAGCGGTAGTGCCGGGAGACCATCTCGGCGACGCAGACGGGCTTCTCCTCGCCCTCGCGCTCGACCGTTCCCTTCGTGACCACCTGGATGCCACCCTCGACCTCGGTCACCTCGAGCACCTCGAAGTGCGCGCGAAGGCGGCTACCGACCGGGACCGGCGCCGGGAAGCGGACCTTGTTCACGCCGTAGTTGATCCCCATCCGGAACTCCCCGCTCGACGGGCGCACCTCCTCGATGAACTCGATCAGCAGCGAGAGCGTCAGGAAGCCGTGCGCGATCGTCGTCCCGAACGGTCCCTGAGCGGCCCTTTCCGGGTCGACGTGGATCCACTGGTGGTCGCCGGTGGCGTCGGCGAACTGGTCGATCCGCTCCTGCGTGACCTCCAGCCAGCTGCTGGGGCCGAAGGTGTCGCCTGCGTCCACGCGCGCGAGTCTACGCGCTCTCGCCGGCCGCGAGCTCGTCGAGCTCGTCGTCGGCGGCGCCGGCGCTGGTCACCAGCGTCGGCTTCAGGCCCTTCTGGATCGTCTCCTTGGTGATCACGCACTTGGAGACGTCCTTGCGCGAGGGCAGCTCGAACATCACGTCGAGCAGCGCGTTCTCGATGATCGAGCGCAGCCCGCGCGCCCCGGTCTCGCGCTCGAGCGCCTTGTCGGCGATCTCCCAGAGGGCGTCGTCGGTGAAGACGAGCTCGATCGAGTCGTAGTTGAAGAAGCGCTGGTACTGCTTGACGAGCGCGTTCTTCGGCTCCTCGAGGATCTTGACCAGGTCGTCGCGGAGCAGCTGGTGCACGGCGGAGACGACGGGCAGTCGGCCGATGAACTCCGGGATCAACCCGTAGGAGAGCAGGTCCTCCGGCATCACCTGGGCGAGCAGCTCGGAGCCCTCTTGCGAGTGCTTCGAGTGGATCTCGGCGCCGAAGCCGACGGCGTTCTTGCCGATCCGCCGGGCGATGATCTTCTCCAGGCCGGCGAACGCGCCGCCGCAGATGAAGAGGATGTTGGTGGTGTCGATCGAGAGGAACTCCTGGTGCGGGTGCTTGCGCCCGCCCTGCGGCGGCACCGACGCGACCGTTCCCTCGAGGATCTTCAGGAGCGCCTGCTGGACGCCCTCGCCCGACACGTCACGCGTGATCGACGGGTTGTCCGCCTTGCGCGCGATCTTGTCGACCTCGTCGATGTAGATGATCCCGGTCTCGGCCTTCTTGATGTCGAAGTCGGCCGCCTGGATCAGCTTGAGCAGGATGTTCTCGACGTCCTCGCCCACGTAGCCGGCCTCGGTCAGCGCCGTGGCGTCGGCGATCGCGAACGGGACGTTGAGGATCCGCGCGAGCGTCTGCGCGAGGTAGGTCTTGCCGCAGCCGGTGGGGCCGAGCAGGAGGATGTTCGACTTCTGCAGCTCGACGTCGTCGTCGGCCGAGCCCATCTGCACGCGCTTGTAGTGGTTGTAGACGGCGACGGCGAGCGTGCGCTTCGCCGTCTCCTGGCTGACCACGTACTCGTTCAGCAGCGTGTGGATCTCGGTCGGGCGCGGAAGATTGTCGAGGTCGAGATGCGCGGGAGCGGTGAGCTCCTCGTCGATGATCTCGTTGCAGAGGTCGATGCACTCGTCGCAGATGTAGACGCCGGGCCCTGCGATCAGCTTCTTGACCTGCCGCTGGCTCTTGCCGCAGAAGCTGCAGAGAAGCTGCTCGTTCCCCTCGGACGCCCGCGCCATGGTCTCGTTGTACCTCGATTTCCCTTTCCCGCCTAGCCCTCGATCAGCGGTGCTCGATCACCTGGTCGATGAGCCCGTAGTCCTTCGCCTCCTCGGAGCTCATGAAGTAGTCGCGTTCCATGTCCTTCGAGACCTTCTCGAGCGGCTGGTCGGTGTGCTTGGACATGATCTCTTCCATCTTCCGCTTCAGGGCAATCGTCTCACGGGCATGGATCTCGATGTCGGTCGCCTGCCCCTGGAACCCGCCCCAGACCTGGTGGATCAGGATCTTGGCATTCGGCAGCGCCATGCGCTTTCCCTTCGTGCCCCCCGCGAGCAGCAAGGCGCCCATGCTCATCGCGATCCCGACGCAGATGGTCTGCACGTCCGGCTTGATGAACTGCATCGTGTCGTAGATCGCCAGCCCCGAGTAGACCGATCCGCCCGGCGAGTTGATGTAGATCGAGATGTCCTTGTCGGGATCCTCGGACTCGAGGTGCAAGAGCTGCGCGACGATCAGGTTTGCGATCTGGTCGTCGATCGGGGTGCCGAGGAAGATGATGCGTTCGTTCAGCAAGCGCGAGTAGATGTCGAACGCACGCTCGCCGCGCGAGGTCTGCTCGATCACCATCGGGATCAACGGGCTCATGCCATTTCCCTCCCGCTGGTCGGGAAATGGCTAGAAGTGTTCTCGCTGCGATATCGGGTCATCGTCTCTCCTTCTAGCCATCCTGCGAAGCAGGATGGCCGGGGGTCCACAGCTTCGTCTCGGGAGCGGCCGCTCCTTTGTCGGGCGTCCAGAGTTTCTCGCGCGCCTGGGCGAGCTCGACCGGAATCCGCTCGACCTCGGCGACGACGAGGTCGAGCGCCTTGCGCATCCGCAGGTCCTCGCGCAGGAGCTCGTGCCGGCCGCTCGCGAACACCTGCTCGACGACCTCTTCGGCCTGGTCGCCTTCGCCCTCGGCGTGCTCGCGGACGAACTCCCGCAGCTCGTCGTCGGTGACCTCGAGGGCAGCCTTGTCCGCGACCGCCTCCAGCGCGAGCTCGCGCGCGACCGAGCGAGCCGCCTCGGCGCGCAGGCGCTCCTCGAGCTGCTGCGGGGTCTGGTTGGACACGGCCAGGTAGGTCTCCGGAGAGATGCCGCGGCGCTCGAGCGACTGGACGAGCCCTGCGAGCAGCTCGCGGGTGCGCGCATCGACGAGCGCGGCGGAGGGCTCGATGCTCGAGGCGTCGACGAGCGTGTCCGCGGCCGCGGCGCGGAACTGCGTCTCGACCTCCTCCTCGATCTGCTCGCCGATCCTCTGCTCGAGATCGGCGCGAAGCTCCGCCAGCGTGTCGAACTCGCTCGCGGCTCTGGCCAGGTCGTCGTCGACGGGCGGGAGGATCTTCTCCTTCACGTCCTTGAGCGCGATCTCGATCGTGGCCGTCTGTTCGTCGGCAACCTCGATCTCGACCGCCCTGGTCTCGCCGGCCGACATCCCGAGCAGGCCCTCCTCGATCTCTTCGAGCACGCGCCCGCTGCCGACCTCGACGACGTAGTCGCGCTGCGCCTCGCCTCCCTCCTGGACGAGGTCGACGACGACAGTGTCTCCCTCCTGCACCGGGCGCTCGGCAGGCGCCAGCTCTGCGACCGCGAAGCGGAGCGCCTCCAGCTGCTCGTCGACGAGCTCGGGCGGGACGTCCACGTCTGCATGCGGCACCTGGAGGCTCTTCCAGTCGGCGACCTCGACCCTCGGCTGGACCAGAACGGTGGCGGTGAAGCTGAAGTCCTGGTCGGGCGCCGCCGGGAGCTCGTAGTCGTACTCCGGCCGGGCAACGGGCCGGATGCGCGTGCCGACGAGGGCGTTCCGGTACCAGCCCTCGATGTGGCTCTCCACCGCCTCGGAGTAGAGGCGTTCCTTGCCGATCCGGGAGACGAGCACCGGCATCGGCACCTTGCCCTTGCGGAACCCGGGGATCTTCACCGAGGTGGAGAGATCGGACGCGGCGTGCTCGACCGCGTGCTGCACGTCGTGCGCCGGTACGTCGACGCTCAGCCGAACCTTGTTCTCGGGCAACTCCTCGACGTGCGCGGGCATCGGGGCCATCGTAGCCACGCTCGCCGCGCCTGCGGCGCGAGCTCGCTCGCATGGGGGAAACAGCCGGTTTCCCCCATGGGCCCCCTTCCCCAACTGCGCTCGCACCTCAGCAGCGGCCCGTGGCCGCGCCCGCCGTGTCGGTCGCGGCCGCGAGGTCTGTGCGGGCGGAGGGATTCGAACCCCCACGGGGCTCGCGCCCCACCGGGACCTAAACCCGGCGTGTCTCCCAGTTCCACCACGCCCGCGTGGAAGCAGGATAGAGCCGCCGCGCGATCAGCCTGCAGGGACAGACCCCGGATGGGGTCTGTCCCCAGAGATTGCCGCCGCAGCCGACATGGCGGCTGCGGCTCACTGGCGCTCTCGGCCGGCCGCGCGGTTCAACCGGCGAAAAGTCCTCGGGCGCGGAGCGCCCGGACTTTTTCGACGAAGAGGAAGGGGTGGCGCTGGACGCCCGACGCCCGACGATTCCCCCAGTGATCGAGCGCCGGTTGTTCCCGGGAGAGGGAGGTTGAGGTGCGCCACCCCTTCGACGGAGCTAGTTTGGCCGTTCCGGCAGGTTTCTAAACACGCGGCGGCGGTCGTCCTCCGCCCTCGCACGCCGGACGCGCCGGTCGCGAACGTGGTGGGCACCGATCACGGCGACCGGCGTCACCACGACGAGGCCGAGCAGGATCGCCGGGATGATCAGGATCCACTTCGCGGACACGCGCCCGGTCCTCGAGTAGGCAACCTTCGAATACGCAGCCGCGCCGCCCGGCCCGAAGTCGGGCTGGGCGAGGATCTTCGAGCTCGACCCCGCAGCCGCGAAGGTCGCGGCGGGGACTGCCGAGTCGACCAGCCACCGCCCGTGGATCTTCCGCACCGTGATGTCGAACGACACCGCTCCGACCGGGCCGCCCTTGCGCAGGTGGACGAGGAGGACGAGGTCGGCGCGGTTCCGCGAGGACTGGTCGAGCGTCCAGCCGTGGAAGCTCGTGCCGATCACCGGGAACGGCGTGACCGGCAGGAATCCCTTCGCCCAGTCCGCCCGCTCGGTCCCCTGGCGCATCGTCGGCGTGGTGAGCGGCCACGCGCGCTCGGAGTGACGGCGAGCGATCGCCGCCGGCACGAAGACGTCGAGGAGGCGGTCGACCGCGGCTCGATCGGCCGGCGGGACGGTCGGCTTCGCCTGGACGGAGGGAACGAGCGTGATCGCCACGAGAGCGACCGCGACCACCGCGACTCGGCGCATGTCGCGACACTACCAAAAGGTCTTGACCGGTTACCAAACCAGAGGTGGACGGCCCCGGGAGGAGTCGAACCTCCGCACGCAGCTTCGAAGGCTGCCGCTCTGTCCGCTGAGCTACGGGGCCACGGTCGAAAGGTGACCGATGGGACTCGAACCCACAACCACCGGGACCACAACCCGGGGCTCTACCAATTGAGCTACGGCCACCGCGGAGACATCAGTCTAGCCTCGACCGTTCCCGGCGGACTTCGAGGCATCCGCGTGCGCCGCTCGGGCGGCGTTCTCCTCCTTGAAGGCGCGCACGCGCCAGAGCAGCCCGTCGCGGAACTCGTCGATCCACCAGATCGTCGCCTGGGTCACACCTCTCTCCGCGACTGCGTAGCGCACCTGGCCGCGTACGAGGAGCGTGGTCTCGTCGAGCCATTCGTGACGCTCCACCCGGGCGCTGTAGATCACCGATTCGCGCTCCCGGTAGAGAGCGTCCATGATCGCGCGCTTTCCCCGCACGAGCTCGAAATGGGTCATTGCGAGCGACATCTCCGCGTCCTCGTGGATCCACTCGGCGAGACGATCCGGATCGGCCGAGTCGTCGCTCTCGTGAAAGCCGCAGGCCAAGGCCGTCAGGCTCTGGATCGATGTGCTCGGCGCCTTCAAACGAGGTGCGCCTGGGAGGATTCGAACCCCCGACCCGCGGCTTAGAAGGCCGCCGCTCTGTCCCCTGAGCTACAGGCGCGTCGGAAGAGCGTAGCGCTGCCCGCCGCCGCGATCGACAGGGCGGCCCGTTTCCCCCGCGCTACCGGACGCCGAAGTCGGCGGTGACGATGGTGACGTCGAGCCCCTCGTAGACGCCGGGCGCGCCCAGTGCGCGGACGATCCCGATGCCGACCTCGCGCCAGCGGGGCGCGAGCATGTTCTGGCGATGCTGCGGGCTGGCCAGCCACATGTCGACCGCGTGCTCGGCGGTCAGCTCGGGCGAGGCCCACGCCAGGTTCTCGCCGACCGACCAGGTTCGACCTGCGAGGGCCGGATAGGCCGCCTTGATCCGCAGCCAGAACGCCGACCCGTCATAGGCCTCGTGGGCGAAGAACCCGTGCTCGGCCATCGCCAGGGAGTGGCTGCGCGCCACCGTGCCGAGGTGCCGGTTGACCCGAAGCGGAACGAGACCGTGCTGGACGCGCTGGCGGTTGACGTCGCGGAAAACCTGCTGCTCGAGCTGGGCGAGCGCGCTGACGCGGACCGTCGTCGCAGCGCTCCGGCCCTTGGAGATCGGCGGCCGGCCGGGAAGGGGCTTGTCGGCGACGCCCGCGGATGCCGCTCCCCCGGCGGCGAGCACGAGAACGACGACGAGCACGGCGCGCGCCATGCTCTACCATCGGTCGAAAGGGCTTCGAACTTGAGTCAGACCGCAGGCGGATCCTGCGGCAGCGCGGACTCCGCCGCCGGTGCCCGTGCACGCCGGTGTTGATGCCAGTCGACCAGGAGAACCTGGATCGCGCCGGCGACGGGGATCGCGCCGAGCGCGCCGAGGATCCCGGCCAGCTTCGCGCCGATCAGCACGGCGACGAGCACGACCAGCGGCGAGAGCTGCACCGTGCGCGAATAGACGACCGGCTGCAGGAAGTGGTTCTCGATCTGCTGGTAGACGACGAAGAACACGACGACCACGATCCCGGCGGTGATCGAGTGCAGGAACGCGACGGTGCCGATGATGACGCCGGCGATGGTCGCGCCGGCGAGCGGGATCAGGTCGAGGACGGCGACGATCACGCCCAGCGCGACCGCGAAGGGCACGTCGACCGCGAGCAGCACGATCGTGGTCAGCGTGCCGGCGATCAGGCTGATCACCAGGTTCCCCGTCACGTAGCCGCCGACGGTGCGGTAGACGTCGTAGCCGACCTTCCGCCACCGCGGCCGGGACTCCTCGGGCAGCAGGCCGAAGATCCGCTCCATCCACGCCGGCCCCTCGAGCAGCATGAAGAAGGTCAGGAACGCGATCGTGATCGTCGCGACGACGAGCGAGATCACGCTCTTCGTGATCGAGATCGCGGCGCCGGTGAGGCCGAGCACCCTCGAGGCGCCGCCCTGGTTCACCTGCTCGCGGATCTTCTCGACGATGTGGTACTTCGTCTCGAGGAAGCCGAGACGGCCGCGGCCCTTCGTGAGGTCGTCGACGTAGCCCGGCAGAGCCTGGACGAAGTCGTTGACCTGCCCGACCAGGGTCGGGATGAACGCGTAGCCGATCGCGGCGATCGCGATCAGCGCGAGCGCGTAGGTCAGCCCGGCGGCCTGCCCGCGCCGCTTGATGCCGTGCCGCATGAACCACTCCACCGCCGGGTTGAGCGCCATCGCCAGGAACAGGGAGACGAGCAGCCAGGTGATCACCTGCCGGGTGACGGACAGGATGGTCAGCAGCGCCCAGGCCGCGATCACCAGCGCGATCACGGCGAGGACCGTCCGCACGCTGAAGCGCACCACCCGTTCCCGGCCCATCGGGGAAGAATCGCCACGGCGCCGGACGGTGGAACAGGAGTCGGTGCCGGGCTGAAGTCAGGCACCGACGCTGACGTAAGCTGGGGCATGGCCAACGCAACGCTCCACACCAACCACGGCGCGATCGAGCTCGAGCTGTACCCGGCCGACGCGCCGAAGACCGTCGAGAACTTCGAGACGCTCTCCGGCAAGGGCTTCTACGACGGCGTCGTCTTCCACCGCGTGATCCCCGACTTCATGATCCAGGGCGGCGACCCGACCGGCACGGGCTCGGGCGGGCCCGGCTACGAGTTCGAGGACGAGCCGAACCGGCACAGGGTCGAGCGCGGCGCGCTCGCGATGGCGAACGCCGGCCCGAACACGAACGGCAGCCAGTTCTTCATCGTCACCGCCGACGCCTGCCCCTGGCTGGACGGCAAGCACACGGTCTTCGGCCGCGTCACCTCCGGGATGGAGGTGGTCGACGCGATCTCGTCGGTTCGGACGGACTCGTCCGACCGGCCGCTCGAGCCGGTCACGATCCAGCGAGTGGAGCTGGCTCCGGAGTAAGCAGCGGAGGAGGCGCTCCCACGGGAGAGCGTCGCAGCAGCCAGAAGCCGGCCTCGAGCGCCGGGCCGATCGTCACCGCGAAGACGACGGTGCCGATGCCGACCGTCCCGCCCAGGGCGAAGCCGGCTCCGAGCGCGAGCAGCTCGATGCAGGCGCGCACCAGCCCGAGCCGCCGGTGCGAGCGCGCTCCGACGACGACCATCAGCGAGTCGCGCGGCCCTGCGCCCATACCGGCGCCGAGATACAGGGCCGACGCGATCCCGTAGACCGGCATCGCGAGGACGAGCAGCGCGACCCGGACGCCGAGCGGATCGCCGGCGAGACCGTCGACGGCGTCGATCGCGGTCAGCGCCTGGACGAATGCCCCGACGAGGACGGAGTTCGCGACCGTGGCGACGCCGATCGTGGCGCCGAGCGCCCACGCAACCGCCATCACCACGACCCCGACCACGACGTTCGCCGCGCCGAAGGAGAGCGGCGTGTGCCCGGCGATGCCCTGGTGCAGCACGTCCCAGGGCGACAGCCCGAGGCCCGATTCGAGCTGGCAGACGATCGCGACGGCGAACAGGAACAGCCCGACGAGGAGCGCCGCCGACCGAGCGACGAGCCCGCCGCGGACGCGAGGAGGAACGTGCATCGCGGCCTACGCTAGTCGAGCCACTCGGGGCGCTCGAAGCCGCCGTACTCCTGGATCGCACCGTAGATGTGCTGGACGACCTGCGTGGAGTGGACGGTGACTCTGCACGTGCCATAAGGAAGCCGATTCTTACGAGTGCGCTTGCTGGCGCCCGAATAGCGGTTGACTGTTGACTTCGTCATGCGGGACCGGGGCACGCCGACCGTGGCGAGCCAGAAATCTTCGATCTGGCGCTCGGGCTCCTCGTGATCGGGGAAGAGGTTGCAGGCAACGCGGCACGACTCGCTCGGCAGCTCGAAGTAGCTCCGCAGAAAGCACATGAAGAACGCGACCGTCGCTGGATCGGAATTCGTGAATTGAACGGTGTTCCGCTGCCGTGACCCCTCGGCCCAGAACAGCATGCAACCGGCGGCGTGAAGCGGCTCGCCTCTTCTTGCAGCCAGGCGACCCTCATGTGAAACCGCCCGCGACGAGCCCGGTAGTAGACACGGCGGGCCTGGTCCCGGGCACTCTGTCCCCGCGCCGCTATCTCGATTCGCTGGTGATCTGCTAATTCGATCTCGCGAACCCACGCGCTGACAGTCGAACGGGCAACGCCCAAGCGGCGCTCGATCTGCCTCATCGAGAAACCCTCCTCGCTGCGCAGGCACCTCGCGAGCTCTCGCTCGGCCGTTTTCATCCGCGACAACGTAGCAGTGTTGTCGGACGGAGCAACGAAAGCGGGCGGCGGGAATCGAACCCTGCGTCTCAGCCTTGGAAGGGCCGCATGAAAGCCACTTCACCACGCCCGCGCGAGCACGTCTAGCGTACCGTCGGTGGATCCGTATCGCTGGTCCTGGGACGCCGACGCGCTGGTCGTCATCCCGGGGATGGCGGCGGCGTACGCGATCGCCCTGACCCGCTTCCCCGCCTCGCGCTGGCGGATCGTCTCGTTCGGCACCGGGTGCGCGCTGATGCTCGCCGTCCAGATCACGCCCCTGGACACGCTCGCACTCCACTACCTGCTGGTGATGCACCTACTCCAGAACGTCGTCCTCGCCGAGTGGGGCCCCCTGCTCGTCGTCGTCGGCCTGACGCCGCGCATGGCCCGCGAGCTCGAGCGGATTCCCGGCGTGCGGACCCTGACCCACCCGCTCGTCGCTCTGCCGCTCTGGCTCGGCGTGTACTACGCCTGGCACGTCCCGTGGGCGTACGACGCGGCGCTGCGCCACCAGTGGACCGTGCTCCACCTCGAGCACGCCGCGTACTTCTTCGCCGGGTGCCTGCTCTGGTGGCCCGTCTTGCACGGGCGGCGATCGAGCGGCGCGAAGGCCGTCTACCTGTTCGCGGCCTTCGTGCTCGGCAGCCCGCTCGGCCTCCTCCTCGCCTTGTTCCCCCACGCCGTCTACGGCTTCTACCTGGACATGCCCCGCCTCTGGGGACTCTCGCCCGTCGTCGACCAGCAGATCGCCGGCGTGACCATGGCCTCCGAGCAGGCGATCGTGCTCTTCGCCGCGTTCGCCTTCTACCTGTTGCGTTTCTTCGACGAGGAGAGCAGCATCGACACCTACCGCGCGCCGACGGTCAGACGAGGCAGTCCTGGACCACCTTGACGTCGGCGTCCTCAGGGTGGAACGCCCACAGCATCACGGCGTTGTTCTTCGCGCTGAGGACGTCGAGCAGACCGATGTTGGCTCCGCGGAAGCGCTGGTAGGCACGCACGATGCGCTCGGCACCGTCCCGGTCGATGCCGAACGACACCGTCGCGAGGTTCTTGCCGAAGCGGACGGTGTACGCACCGCCCTCGGCGGCCGAGGCGACGACATCGGATGACGGCGGGCCCGTGACCGGGCGACCCTTCGCGAGCAGGCAGGCCCGGCTCTTGTCCGCGGAGTAGATCTTCGTGCCTCCGCCGCAGCCCGCAACCAGGGCCACGACCAGGACCAGCAGCAGGACGAGGTGCCGTTTGCACACCGGGCGATTCTCGCACGTGGCGATGATGGGCTCCCCGTTCTCCTCGCCCGCCGCAATTTGCGAGAAGTTCCGCTTGCCGGTCCCTTGCCGTCCCGGCCGGAAGCGTCGTACAGTGGAGCTGCGCCGAGCACGGGGCGCGAGTAGGTCGAAGCCGAGCCGAGCAGCTGGTACGCGCAAGCGGAAGGTCGGTCGGGTCGGTGGACGAAAGCGACACCCGGCTCGGCGAATCTATGGTCCGCATCGGGGACTGTCCCTATGGGACTGTCCCCGATTCCGTTTCCCGCTGGTGTGTCAGCCGTCCAGGGCGCTTCTGACGAAGAAGAGCAGGTTCGCCGGCCGCTCGGCCAGCCGCCGCATCAGGTACGGGTACCAGTCGGGCCCGTACGGCGTGGCGACCAGCACGCGATGACCCTGGTGGACGAGGTCGAGCTGCAGCTGCGAGCGCACGCCGTAGAGCATCTGCAGCTCCATCCGCTCGGGGCCGGCCCCGAGCGCGAGCGCCTTCTCGATGCGCCGTTCGTCGTGGGTGGCGACCGCGGTGAACGCGGCCCCCTCGAGGCACCGTTCGACCAGCCGGTCGTACGCGGCGTCGACGTCGGCCTTCTTCGGATACGCGATCGACGCGAGCTCCTTGTACGCACCCTTCACGATCCTGAGGTTCGGGCCGAGCGGCAGGAGCGACTCCAGATCCTCGGGCGTCCGGAAGAGGTAGGCCTGGAGCACCGTGCCGACGTTGTCGTGCCCGGCGGCGCGCAGCCGCCGGTAGAGGCGAAGCGTCGGCTCGACGAGCGACGAGTCCTCCATGTCGATGCGGATGAAGTTGCCGAGCCGGCCGGCCTCGGCCACCAGCCGCTCGATGTTCGCGTAGGCGAGCTCCTCGTCGAGGACGGCACCCAGGTGGGTGGGCTTGATCGAGACGTTCGTCTGCAGCTTCTCGGCGGCGATCCGGTGCAGCACCTGCCCGTACTCGGACGTGACCTGCTCCGCTTCCGTCCTGTCCGCGACGTTCTCGCCGAGCAGCGTCGTGTTCGTCCTCAGCCCCTGCTCGTTCAGACGGCGGAGGGTGACGACGACGTCGTCCAGCGTCTCCCCGCCGACGAACCGGGCCGCGCCGAGCTGCATTCCGTACCGGTCGACGAAGCGACGGAGCCGCGGACTGTCCGCGGCGGCGAGGATCGCGCTGCGCAGCACCGTCGTCCTCAGGCGGCCTGGAGCACGCGATCGACCGTCGCGTCGAGCGCAGCACGCTCGTCGTGCGTCAGCCCCCTGAGCGGCGGCCGTACGTCCTCGGCGATCGACACCCCGCGCCGGACGAGCACGTGCTTGAGCGCGGCGTGACGGGGGAAGCGGTCGACCTCGGCGCGCAGCGCTCCCGGGTCGACGTCCTCGCCGCGAACCGCGGCGGCGACGATCTCCGGGAAGGCGGAGGCGAGGGCCGAGACCGCGCCCACCGCCCCGGCGGCCATCGCCTGCGCGATCAGCCCCTCGTACCCGACGAACACATCCAGCCCGTCGAGCAGATATCCCTCGAGCTGCTCCCAGGTGCGATCGGAGACCTTCATGCCCGTGAGGTTTCCGGCCCGCTCGCGCAGCTGCGCGACGACGGCCGGCGCAACCGCGTAGCCGCTCGTGATCGCGAACTCGTAGACGTAGAACGGCACCGGCGCGCACGCGGCGGCGGCCGCGCCGAAGTGCTCCAGCTGCGACGTCTCGTCGAGCGCGAAGTACGGCGGCGCGATCACCGCGACCGCGTCGGCGCCGATCTCGGCGGCATGCGCGGCGAGCGCGGCCGTGTCGGCCGTCGACTGGGCGCCGGCGTGGACGGCGACCTGGAGGCGACCGCCGGAGGCTTCGAGGAACAGCTCGGCAGCGCGCTTGCGCTCGGCCACGGAGAGCAGGATCCCCTCGCCGTTCGTTCCGAGAGCGAGCAGGCCGTCGAGGCCACCGGCGGCGAGGAAGTCGGCGACCGGGCCGAAGCCGTCCTCGTCGAGGGCCGCGCCTCCGTCCGTGAGCGGCGTGACCGAGGCGGCGAGCGCTCCCTTCAGCACTCGCGCGACTCTACCGGCCGTCGACCGAGAAGTGCTGGTAGTCCCTGACGCCACCGCTCCAGCTGCCGCCCCATCCCCAGCCGACCGAACGGAACGCCTCGACCAGGACGCCGCCCGGAGATGCCGTTCCCGGCCGGCGGCGTGAACGATCGAGATAGGGGCCGCTCGCTCGGTGGGAGCTCGTCCCGCCGCTGACGTACGGGTTCTCGATCGGATTGACGTCGATCGCCCGGCCGTAGGCGTGGTTCGACCAGCGGGTCGAGCCGGTCGCGTTCCGGCAGTTGAAGGACGAGGTGTTGTCGGCTTCGATCGAGCGGTAGTCGTCGCCGCCGTAGCGGTCGACCGGCTCCATCCGCCGGATCGGGAAGCGCGCCGCGTACAGGCGCCGGAACGCGGCGACCAGCGCCGAGGCGGCGTCGCGGTTCGCGACCAGCCGGCCGGAGTGGTCACGCCCGTCGAAGCCACGGTACGTCAGCGTGACCAGGCGGAGGTCGCCGAGACCGACGGGACAGCCGGGATGCCAGGAGACTCCGGTCATCTGCCGGCGGAGCGCCGCCGGGATCGGCTGGATGCGGGCGTGATACCCGGACGAGAGCACGGCGGCTGCGGCGAGGACGGCGAGACCCACCAGTCGGGACGGGCAGACTCGAACTGCCGGCCTCTTGGCCCCAAACCAAGCGCTCTACCAGGCTGAGCTACGTCCCGCTGACCATCAGTGTAGGCGGATAACGTGCCGACTCCGTGACCGACGTCGCCTACATCCCCGCCGAGAGCGTCGCTCGGGAGCGGCAGCCCGCGGTCGGGTATGCGATGGCGCTCGGCGCGGGGACGCTGTTCGCGATCAACGGCACGGTGTCGAAGGTGATCCTCGAGTCGGGCCTCTCCTCGCTCCGCCTGACGGAGGTGCGCTGCACCGGCGCGCTGCTCGGCCTCCTCCTGATCATCCTCGCCACCCGGCCGGAGGCGCTCCGCACCGACCGGCGAGAGCTCGTCTACCTGGCCGCCTTCGGCGTCTTCGGCGTCGCGCTGGTGCAGCTCTTCTACTTCCTGGCGATCCACCGGCTGGAGATCGGCGTGTCGCTGCTGATCCAGTACCTCGGCCCGCTGATCGTGGCGCTCTTCGCCTTCCTCGTGCTGAAGGAGCACGTTCGGGGGCGGCTCTGGATCGCGCTGGCGTTGGCGCTCGTCGGGCTGACGCTCGTCGTCGACCTCTGGCACGGCGTGTCGCTGGACGGGCTCGGCGTGCTGTTCTCGCTCTGCTCCGCGGTCACGTTCGCCGGGTACATGCTGCTCGCCGAGCGGGCGGTGGGACGCCGCGACCCGATCTCGCTCCTGTGCTTCGGCTTCCTCTTCGCAGCCGTCTTCTGGGCGCTCGTCCAGCCCTGGTGGAGCTTCCCGTTCGACGTGCCGGGCCACTCGGTGTCGCTGCTCGGCCGGCTCTCCGAGGTGCACCTGCCGATCTGGGCGCTGATGGCCTGGATGATCGTCGTCGGAACGATCGTGCCCTTCTTCCTGATCGTCGGCTCGATGCGCCACATCACCGCCACTCGGGCCGGAATCCTGGCCATGGTCGAGCCGGTGGTCGCGAGCATCGTCGCCTACGCCTGGCTCGGCGAGACCCTGAACGGGACGACGCTGATCGGCGGCGCGATCGTCCTCTGCGGCATCGTGCTGGCCCAGACGGCCCGCTGAGTCTCCGTGGTTGCAAAGATGGGCCGAACGGCCTATTGGCACCGGAGCCGAGCGCACTTACCCTGGCTGAACTGGGCGATGCGAACTGCGGTCGGCCTTCGGCCGGTACATCCGCGGTGAGCACTAGGAAGGGCCCGCTGCGCCGACCCCCCCGAGCAGCGGGCTTTTCCGTTTGATGGGTCTGTGCCCCGCGGTCCCTTGCCAGGTCGAGGTGTCGAGTGGACACCGGGTGTCGCGCGGACCGGAGCTACCATCAACGACCGTGGTTGCGCGGCTGCTTCTCGCCTCGCCTCGCGGGTACTGCGCTGGCGTCGAGCGAGCCGTCGAGACCGTCGAGCGCGCCCTCGAGCTCCACGGGGCACCGGTCTACGTCCGCCGCCAGATCGTCCACAACGCACACGTCGTCCGAGAGCTCGAACAGCGTGGCGCCGTGTTCGTCGAGAGCGAGGACGAGCCGCCGGCCGGCTCCCTGCTCGTCCTCTCGGCCCACGGTGTGACGCCGGCCGTCCACGATCGTGCAGCCGCGCGCCGACTGCGGACGATCGACGCCGTCTGTCCGCTCGTCACGCGCGTGCACGCCGCCGTGCGCCGGTACGCCGGATCCGGCCACACCGTCCTCCTCGTCGGCCACGCGGCTCACGAGGAGGTGGTCGGGACGCGCGGAGAGGCACCGGAGCAGACCGTCGTCGTCGAGACCGTGCCCGATGCGGAGCGCGTGGAGGTTCCCGATCCGAACCGGGTGGCGTACGCGACGCAGACGACGCTGTCGGTCGACGAGACGGCCGAGATCGTCTCCGTGCTGCGGCGGCGCTTCCCCGAGATCGTAGGCCCCGACGAGGGCGACATCTGCTACGCGACCACGAACCGCCAGCAGGCGGTGAAGAAGCTCGCCGCCGAGGTCGACGTCGTGCTCGTGCTCGGCTCGTCCAACAGCTCGAACTCGAACCGACTCGTCGAGACCGCGCAGGCCGCCGGCGTGCAGGCGCACCTGATCGAGGACGAAGGCTCGATCGACGAACGCTGGCTGAGGGGGGCCCAGACTGCCGGGCTCACGGCCGGGGCGTCCGCTCCAGAGCACCTCGTCCGGCGCGTCTGCGACTGGTTCCGCGCTCGCGGCGTGGAGATCGTCGGCGAGACCGAGCGGGCGGCCGAGGACGTCGTGTTCCGGCTGCCCACACAGGTTCGGCGGATCGTTCCGGCTGCCTGAGGGGCGGCTGTGGAGAGAATGTTGCACCGGCGTGGGGGTCTGACCCCGGACGGAACCGCAACGAGTCAACCTTGGCGCGCTTCCGTGGGGGGTCTGACCCCGGTTGTGACGCGGGACGTGGCTCAGGCGGCCGGGGGCGCGTCCACCTTCTCGATCTCGAGCGACGCGCCGTCCACGCGCAGGTCGGTCGCGAGCGTTTCCGCCTTGATCCAGTCGCCGTGGCGGTCGGCCAGGTCGGCGTCTGCGGCCGGCAGGATCGCGACGATCCGGTCGGTCAACTCGAACCCCCGCTCCTTGCGGAGCGCGTTCAGCGCGTGGATCAGATCGTAGACGCGTCCCTCCAGCTCGAGCTCGTCGTCGAGCTCGAGGTCGAGGCCGACCGAGAAGCGGTCGGAATGGGCCCAGCCCCGCTCCTTCGCGCGCTCGACCAGGAGCTCGTCGGGCGACAGCTCCTGCCCGCCGGCCCGGATCCGGCCGTCGCCGAGGTCCTCGAATTCGCCCGCTTCGAGCGCGGCCTTCACGTCACGAAGACGCGGGCCGAGCTTCGGCCCGAGCACCCGGAGGTTCGGCTTGTAGCTGAACCGCACCGGCGCGCTGTCGAGCAGGTCGACCTCCTTCACGCGGAGCTCTTCCTTGATCTCGTCCAGATGGGCCCGGGCCGCCTCCGACCCGAAGACCGACGCCCTGCGCAGTGGCTGGCGCAGCTTCACGTTCTCCTCGGCCCGGGCCTGCCGGCCGAGCTCGATCACCTCACGCAGCTCGTCGACCTCCGCCAGGAGCGCCGCGTCGGCGTCCCCCACCGCCGGCCAGCCGGCCAGGTGGACCGAGTCGGGCGCTCCCTCGCCTGCGCCGCCGACGAGGTTCCGCCAGAGCTCGTCGGCCAGGAACGGCATCACGGGCGCGACCACACGCAACCCCTGGGCCAGCGCATACCAGAGCGTCCGGAACGCGGCCTCGTCGAACGAGTAGAAGCGGCGGCGCGAGCGGCGGATGTACCAGTTGGAGAGGTCGCCGACGAACCGCTCGAACGACGCTGTCACCGCCGGCGTCCAGTAGCGGTCGTAGCCCTCGGTCGCCTCCGCGACCAGCTGCCGCGTCCGGGCAACGAGCCACCGGTCGAGCGGCTGCCCGGCGGGCGGCCCCTCCGCGAGATCCTCGTAGGTGGGCGCGAAGCCTTCGATGTTCGCGTACGTGACGAAGAACGAGACCGAGTTCCAGAGGGTGAGCAGCCGCCGCTTGACCTCACCCGCAGGGCCGTAGCCGAACCTCAGGTTCTGCGCCGGCTGCACGTCGCAGAAGAGCCAGCGCATCACGTCGGCGCCCATCCGGTCGAACGCGTCGTCCGCGTCGATCGAGTTGCCCCACGAGCGGTGCATCTCCCGGCCGTGCTCGTCGAGGAGCTTCTCGTACGTGAGCACCCGCCGGTACGGCGACCGGCCGACGAGCGTCACCGACATGAAGAACTGCGAGTAGAACCAGAGCCGGATCTGCTCGCGCATCTCCGAGACCCAGTCGGCCGGGAACCACTGCTCCCAGTAGGCGTGGTCGGGCAGGTCGGCGCCGGTCAACCCGGCAGCAGCGCCGGTCGCGTTCCCGCCCGGCACGTAGACCGGGCTCTCCCAGCCGAGCGTGGAGAGCGGGACGATGCCCGCGTCGAGCCAGGCGTCGCCGACCTCGGGGATCCGCCGCACCTCGACCCCGCACGACTCGCAGCGGATCGGCACCTCGTCGATCCACGGACGGTGCAGCTCCTGCAGCTGCTCGAGCCCGCTCACCGCCCGCTCCTCCAGCTCCGCGCGCGAGCCGACGACCGTCAGGTGCCCGCACGAGCACGGGTAGAAGGGCAGCGGCAGGCCGAAGTAGCGCTTCCGGGAGATGTTCCAGTCGCCCATGTTCGCGAGCCAGTCGTCCATCCGCTTGCCGTACTGCGGCGGTGTCCACTCGACCGTCCGATTCTCGTCGCGGAGCTGCGCGCGCACCTGGTCGACGCCGATGAACCAGTCGTCGACCACCCGGAAGACGAGCGGTGTGCGGCAGCGCCAGCAGATCGGGTAGCGGTGGGTGATGCGGCCGGCGTCGACCAGCAGGTCGCGCTCGCGCAGCGAGGCGATCACGGGCGCCTCGACCTCGCCCGTCGTCATCCCCGCGAACGCGCCGTACTGCGGATAGAACCGCCCGCCCTCGTCGATCGGGACGAGCACCGGCAGTCCGTGCACCTTCGAGAGCTCGAAGTCCTCGGTCCCCGCGCCCGGGGCGATGTGGACGATGCCCGTGCCCTCGTCGAGCGCGACCTCGTCCCACGGGATCACGCGGTGGACGATGCCCTGCTGCGGCGGCAGCTCGTCGAAGGGCCCGGAGAACGCGAGCCCGACCAGCTCGGAGCCGCGGGCAATCCGGTCGTACTCGGCTCCGGTCTCGGCCAGCCGCCACCCCCCGTCCCGTAGCCCGTACTCGGCCTCGGGCCGGACCGCCGCGGCGACGTTCGCCGGCAGGGTCCACGGCGTCGTCGTCCAGACGACGAGCGACTCGCCCTCGCGGTCCTTCAGCGGGAAGCGGACGTAGAGCGAGGGATGGTCGAGCTCCTCATAGTTCCCCTCCCCCGCCTGCTCGTGCTGCGACAGCGACGTCCCGCAGCGCGGGCACCACTGGGTCGAGCGGTGGCCCTGGAAGAGCCAGCCCCGGCGGTGCACCTCCTTCAGGAACTTCCAGATGTACTCGATGTTCGTGTCCGAGAACGTGTAGTAGTCGTTGTCCCAGTCCATCCACATGCCGAGTCGCCGCGACTGTTGCGTGATCACCTCGGCGAACTCGGCGACCCGCTCGCGGCAGCGGGCGGCGAACTCGCCGAGGCCGTACTCCTCGATGTCGCGCTTCGAGTTCAGGCCGAGCGCCTTCTCGACCTCCACCTCGACCCAGAGGCCCTGGCAGTCGAAGCCGTTCTGGTACCGCTGCTCGCACCCGCGCAGCGCCTGGTAGCGCTGGAAGACGTCCTTCAGCGTTCGTCCCCAGGCGTGGTGGACGGCCATCGCGTTGTTCGCCGTCATCGGGCCGTCGACGAAGCTGAAGCGCGGCCCCCCCCGGTTGAGCTCGCGCAGCCGGTCGAACGTGCGCTCCGCGTCCCAGCGTTCGAGCACCGCCCGCTCGAGCGCGGGGTGGTCCGGGACCGGCGGCAGCGGGGCGAACCTGGCGGCCATGGGTCGATTCTACGGTGGGCCGGTCCGCGTTCCCTTCCGCCCGCATGCGGGAACAGTCCAGCCGCTACGCTCGTTACCACTTGTGATTCCAGCGATTACGCAAGACCGAAAGGAACCGAATGTCCACCGCAGTCACGACGCAGACCTTCGAGGAGGAGGTTCTGCAGAGCGAGAAGCCCGTCATCGTCGACTTCTGGGCTGAGTGGTGCGGGCCGTGCCACGCCGTCTCGCCGGTTCTCGACAAGATCGTCGAGGAGCGGGGCGACGAGCTGAAGCTCGTCAAGATCAACGTCGACGAGGAGCAGGAGCTGATGATCCGCTACGGGGTCCAGTCGATTCCGACGATCGTCCTGTTCAAGGACGGCGCTCCCGCTGCGGCCGTGATCGGCGCGCAGCCGAAGGGCGCGATCGAGCGCGGCCTCGGCCTCGTCGAGGCAGCCGCCTGAGCAGCGTCGGTGCCAGGCTTCAGCCTGGCTCCGACTCCGCCTCCAGCCAGCGCTCGAGCGGCCCCGCCAGCGCGATGTCGCCGAGCGGCGGCAGCTCGGCGGGTGAGAACCACCTGAGCTCGGTGACGTCGTCGGCGGCGCACGGTGTGCCGCCGACGACCCGGGCCAGCCAGACGAGGTTGAGCACCGTCCTCGTTCCCGGCCCGTCGCCGTACGGGACGAGGAAGGCGCCGAACCACTCGCCCGGCTCGACCTCGAGCCCGGTCTCCTCCAGCAGCTCGCGCCGCAGCCCTTCCAGCGGGTGCTCCGCCTCGCCGAGGAAGCCCCCGGGCAGGTCCCACATGCCCGCGTACGGCTCCCACCGCCTGCGGGTGAGCAGCACGCGACCGTCCTCGTCCACGCACAACGCACAGGCGGCCGGCGCCGGGTTCGCGTAGGCGACGTACCCGCACCCCGCACACTCCGCGCGGCCGTCCGCCGGCTCGATCGCCGCTCCGCAGCGCGGGCAGTGCCGCCAGTCGTCGAAGAGCGCCACGCAGGCAGTATGTGCACCGATGCCGATCCGCGAGCACGAGTTCAGCCGCGTGGGCCTGCTGGCGGAGCTGCCCGGCCAGACCCTGCGCACGCTCTCGGAGCGGATGCGGCGCGAGTCGATCGGGGCAGGTGCGGAGATCGTGCGCGAGGGGGAGCAGGGCGATCGCTTCTACGTCGTGCTCTCCGGCGTGCTGGCCGTCACCCAGGAGGCGATGGGCGAGCGGAACGTGCTCGGGCCGGGCGACTACTTCGGCGAGGTCGCCCTGACGATGGACATGCCGCGCACGGCCTCGGTTCGCGCGCTCACGCCCGCCGTGGTCGCCAGCTGCGACCGCACGACGTTCGACGAGTTCATCCGCCCCCTGTTCTGCGACTGAGTACCGCTACAGCTCGGCCAGGACCGCGTCGGAGAGGGACGGCCAGGCCTCGGTCGCCCAGTCGCCGAAGTCGAGGTCGGTGAGGCAGGCGAGCGCGACCCCCGGATCCGGATCGACCCAGAGAAAGGTGCCGCTGCGGCCGAAGTGGCCGAACGTCCGGGGCGAGTTGCGGGCTCCCGTCCAGTGCGGGGTCTTGCCGTCGCGGAGCTCGAAGCCCAACCCCCAGTCGTTCGGCTCCTGGCGGCCGAAGCCGGGCAGCACGCCGATCAGGCCCGGGAACTGGACCGACGTCGCCTCCGCCAGCGTCTCGGCCGAGACGAGCCTCGGTGCGAGCAGCTCGCGGCCGAGCGCGAGCAGGTCCTCGAGGGAGCCGTGCACGCCCGACCCGGGGCGGCCCCGGTAGCGGGCGCCGAGCCCGAGCGGCTCGAGCACGGCCGCGGCCAGGTACTCGGCGAACGGCATCTTCGCCTGTGCCGCGAGCTCGGCACCGAGCGCGTCGAATCCCTGGTCGGAGTAGATCCGCCTCTCGCCGGGCCGCGCGATCGGGCTAGCGCCCTCGAGCGGGAGGCCCGAGGCGTGGGCGAGGAGATGGCGGAAGGTCGAGCCGGGCGGCCCTGCCGGCCCGTCGAGGTCGATCGCGCCCTCCTCGGCCGCCACGAGGCAGGCGAGCGCCGTGACCGGCTTGGTCACCGAGGCCCAGCGAAACTCCCGCGCAACGTCTCCGTGGGCGGCAAGGGTTCCCCGAGCCGAGGCGAGACCCACGGCGACGTGGTCGGTCGGCCACTCCTCGACGGCTCGCAAGGCATCCACGGGCACTGGATACTAGGGAGATGGAACGCCGTCTCATCCCCTCGGGCTCGCCGTACGAGCCCGTGATGGGCTTCTCGCGCGCCGTGCGCGTCGGGCAGCACGTCTTCGTCGCGGGGACTGCCCCGGTGATGTCCGAGGGCGAGGAGCTGCCGGCCGACGCCTACAGCCAGGCGAAGCGGTGCCTGGCGATCATCGTCGCCGCGCTCCGGGAGGCGGGCGCCGGGCCGGAGCACGTGGTCCGGACCCGCATCTTCGCCACCAGTGCCGACGACTTCGAGGAGATCGCCCGGGCGCACGGCGCCCTCTTCGGCGAGGTCCGGCCGGCCTGCACGTACGTGGTCGCGAACCTGCTCGACCCGCGCTGGCGCGTCGAGATCGAGGCCGAGGCGCTGGTCGCGTGAAGCAGGCGTTCCCGCCGTCCATCACCGGCAAAGGCGCGGGGTTCGCCCAGGGGTCTGGATTTGCAGAGGGCGGGAGCGTGCTCGACCATGCATTCGGCAAGGGCGAGCCCTACACGCTCGGCGTCGAGGAGGAGTACATGCTGCTCGACGCCGAGACGCTCGACCTCGTGCAGCACGTCGACACCGTGCTCGCCGCCGTCTCGGGCCACGAGCTCGAGGAGCGGATCAACCCGGAGCTGATGCAGTCGGTGGTGGAGATCACCACGCCGGTCTGCAGTACGCCGGCCGACGTGGAGCGCGAGCTGATGGCGCTGCGTTCGTACGTCACCTCCGTCGCCGGCGAGAAGGGGCTCAGGGTCGGCTCGGCTGGGACGCACCCGTTCAGCCTGTTCGAGCGCCAGCGGATCACGGCTCGCGACCGCTACCACAACCTCGTCGACCAGATGCAGTACGTCGCCCGGCGCGAGCTGATCTTCGGGATGCACGTGCACGTGGCGGTCGACGGGCCCGAGAAGGCGATCCAGGTCGTCAACGGCCTCCTCGCCCACATCTCACAGCTGCTCGCGCTGACGGCCAGCTCGCCGTTCTGGCGCGGCGAGCCGACCGGTCTCGCGTCGAGCCGGCAGATGGTGTTCGCCGCGTTCCCCCGCTCGGGCCCGCCGCCGCGCTTCCGCGACTACGCCGACTACGCCGAGGTGGTCGGCCAGCTCGAGCGCACGGGCTGCATCGCCGACTACACCCACATCTGGTGGGACATCCGGCTGCACCCGCGGCTCGGCACCGTCGAGATCCGCATCTGCGACGCGGTCACGCGCGTCGAGGACGCGGTCGCGGTGGCGGCGTTCTGCCAGGCGCTGGTCAAGCTCTACTCGGAGCAGTTCGACCGGGGCACGGAGATCCCGTCGTACCATCGGATCCTGACCGCCGAGAACAAGTGGCTCGCGGCCCGCTACGGGCTGGAGGCGCCGGTGATCGACCTCGCCACCGGCCGGCGCAACCGCGTCCCGGTCGCCCAGCTCGTGCGGCGCACGCTCCGCGACCTCGAGCCGCACGCCCGCGAGCTCGGCTCGGAGCGAGAGCTCGAGGGCATCCGCACGATCCTCGCCCGCGGCAACGGCGCCGACCGGCAGCTGCGGATCTACAACGCGAACCGCGACATCGTCGAGGTCGTGCGCGAGATCGCGGACGCGACCGAGGCCGTCCCCGCCGAAGCGTAGGGTTCGGGCGTGCTGCGCCTCTTGATCGTCTGGGCCGCGGTCGCGGCCCAGCCGGTGACGGTCCTGCCACGGCCCCACTTCCATGCACCGGCCTCGGGCGCCGGCACGGGCAAGGTCACGTTCCGGATCGAGTCCTCGACCTCGGCCGATCCCGCGCGCGACCTGCGCGCGCCGTCCTCGCGGCCGCTCCGCCTCGAAGGCCCGGACGGCAGCACGCAGCACGTCGTCGTCGCGCCCGGCCGGTACGCGTACGACTTCCGGCGCTACGCGCTGCCGCCGCGGATCGCGCCCGGCGAGCGAGAGCTCGTCTACGAGCAGACCGTCTACGCCAGGGAAGCTGCCGGTCTCCTCCTCGTCGAGACCGCGCACTCCACGTACGCGAAGTCGTCGTACGGCCTGAACGCGTACCTCACCGCGGTCGACCCGAAGACGGGGAAGCTCCGCTGGCGCAGCCCCGCGCTCGTCGCCAACGCCGGGAACTTCGTCCTGGTCGGCCGCACGGTCGTCTCCGGCTACGGCTTCACGGCCGAGCCCGACTACCTGTACGCGATCGACCGCGGGACCGGCCGCGTCCAGGGCCGTCTCCTGCTGCCGAGCAGCCCCGAGCGCATCGCCCGTCACGGCAACCTCCTGACCGTCGACACCTACGACCACCGGCTCCTCGTCCGGGTGAGGGGCGCCTGATGCTCGCGACCGGCGACCGGATCCCCGAGGCGACCGTCTGGGTGGGGCCGCGGGAGCGGCACACGATCGCGGAGATGGTCGAGGACGGGCCGGTGCTCCTGCTCTTCTACCTCTTCGACTGGACCTCGACGTGAACGAACGAGATGGAGCTCCTGCGTGACAGGGGCGCCGAGTTCGAGCAGGTGGGCGTGCGCGCGTTCGGCATCTCGCGCGACTCGCCGTGGACGCACATCGCCTGGATGCAGGCGCTCGACCTCACGGTCGGCCTGCTCTCGGACTGGAACGGCGAGGCGGTGCGGGGGTTCGGGGTTGCGCAGGACTACCGGGGCATGCGGGACGTCGCACAGCGGTCCGCGTTCCTGATCGACCGCGAAGGAGAGGTGCGGGGCGCTTGGAGCTACGAGAACGACGCGGTGCCGGACTTCGACGAGCTCTTGACCGCAGCCCGGGACTTGTAGCCGCCAGCGTGCTGTTCGCGGTCGCGGCGCTGGTCGCGACGGAGCCCGCGGTGCTCCACCTCGCCACCCAGTTCATGGCCGGCGGCGCGCCCGGGCACGGCGAGGCGGCGCCTGGCGACCACCTCCAGTCCGACTACCGGCTCTGGCTCGCGGGCCACCAGCTCGAGCACGGCCGGGCGCCCTGGATCGACCCGTACTCGTTCCAGCCGGAAGCGGGCTCGCAGGTGAACGCGGCCTGGTGGCCCTTCGGCCTGCCCTACTGGCCCCTCGACCGCCTGCTCGGCTCCGTCCTCGCCTGGAACCTCTTCACGCTGCTCTGCCTGTTCGCTGCCGGACTGCTCGCGATGCTGTGGCTGCGCGAGCTCGAGCTCTCGCCGCTCGCGGCAGCTGCGGGCGGCCTCGCCTTCGAGATCGCCCCCTACCGGGTGATGCAGAGCCGCGGCCATCTGCTCGGGCCGACGTCGCTGCTGCTCCCGCTGGCGCTCTGGGCGTTCGAGCGAGCCCGTGCGTCGGGGCGCTGGGGCTGGTGGGCCCTGTCGTGGGCGGCACTTGCCTCGATCCCGCTCTCGGGACAGGTGCACCTCGCGCTCGGCGCCATCCCCTTCTACGTCCTCTACGCGGCCTGCCGGTCGACCGAGCGCCGGGTGCTGGCCGGGACGGCCGTCGGCACGGTCGCAGCGATCCTGGCCGGTGTCCTCGTCCGCGAGACCGTGATCGCGGGCTCGATCGACTCGGGCGGACGATCGCTCGCCGAGGTGCGCGTGTACTCGGCGACCGGGCTCGACTTCCTCACCCGCCACGTCCGCCACGGCGTCGAGGCGTTCGTCTTCCTGGGGTGGCTGACGCCGCTCCTGGCAGTGGCCGGCCTCGTCGTGCTCGTCCGCGCACGCGAGGCGCGGCTCGCGATCGCGCTGTGCGCCGGAGCGGTCGTCCCGGTGCTGCTCGCGCTCGGCACCCACCTGCCCGTGTACTCGCCGCTCTGGCACGCGTTCCCGCCGCTTCGCTACCCGCGCGTGCCGGAGCGGCTGCTGCCGATCGCCTGCCTGTGCCTGGCCGCGCTGGCCGCGATCGCGATCGACTGGGCCGTGCGACGCCCCGAGGCACGGAGCGTCCCGCCGCTCGCGCTCGGCGCCGTCGTCGCCGTCGCCCTCCTCGCCGATCTCCACGTTCGCGGGTTCCACCCCTCTGCCGCGGACGGATCGAACGCCGCGTACGCGGCGGTAAAGGAGGCGCCGGCAGGCCGCCTGGTCGAGGTTCCCGTCTTCACGCCCGACGTCCACTACGGCAGCGTCTACCTCTACTACGAGCAGCGCGTGCTGCGCGACCGGCCGTTCGGCTACTCGACCACGGCGCCGCCCGAGGCGGACGTCGTCGCCCGCCACCTCCAGCCGCTGAACTGCGGCGACTGGACGACCGGCGTCGCGGACCGCCTGCGCATCCTGAAGGTCTCGGCGATCACGCTGCACCGTGGTCTCTTCGCAGAGAACCCACTTCTCCCGGACACGGCCTGGCTCGCCTGGCAGGGGTTGGTCGCCAACGACTGGCGCCCGACGACGACCGACGGGGCGGTGACGACGTTCCTCCGCGGCCGGTCGAATGCCGCGCCGCCGTTTCCCGAGCCTCGGCGCGACGACGCGATCTTCTGCGGCGGCTGGTTCCCCCAGGACGAGCTCGGCCACCAGATGAGCTCCTCGCACGCGACGCTCTGGGTGTACGGCGACGGAGTGCTCTCGCTCTTCCTCGGCTCGCCGGAGCCGCTGACGGTGCGGATCGCGGTCGACGGCAGCCCCCGGTCCACGCATGTCCTGCGCAAGCTCCTCCCGCGGGAGCCGACTCGGGTCGAGCTCGACGGCCGCCGCTGGCACCTCGTCGCCCTGGAGACGGGCCGGCTGCCGATCGTCCGGGGCAAGCCCCGCGGCGCGCGCGTCGTCGGCTACGCACTGCCGTAGGCCCCGGGGGAGGAGGCGGCCGGTCGGGCTGCCTCCTCGGCGGGACAGCTCGGCGTCAGCGGATCGGCTGGAGGAGATGGCTTGCCACGTAACGGCCCACGTCGCGCCCCAGGCTCGAGCCTTCCAGATCGGAGTTCCGGAAGTGGAAGCCGACGAGCACGCGCGCCAGGTCGACGTCGTCGACGATGTCCTGGAGCCGCCCGTACTGCCGGGTCGTGCGAGTGATGCGGCTGTCGAGCGTGAAGGGGATCTGGTCGGTGCCGAAGAACGCGTCCAGGGCGGCGACGACAGCGGTGCTGTGACAAGCATGCGCCGACGGATACTCCGGGAAGTTGGGCGTGGCGGCGAGCGGCTGCCAGCTCGGATCGGATTCGGTCGCTGGGTTGCCGTCGACGCCTGCCTGCGGGATCGCCTGGAAGGGGCGCCAGAACCAGTAGTGGTACTTCGCCTCGAAGCAGGCGATCATCGCGTCGCCGCCGGCCACGTGCGCCAACGCCAGCATTCGCGCCGTCTGCACGAGGCCGAGGCCTCGAGCAGCAGCGAGGCGGAGCATGCCGTCGTTCCACTGTCTGATGTCGTGGTCGGTCCAGAAGCGCGCCTGGATCGTCTGCTCGGGCGTCCTCGAGGCACTGTCGGCGCGTCCCAGCCGCTCGACCTCGTTCAGGTCGTCCGCGTACTCCTTGCTCGTCAGCGCGTTTGGCCCGTCGGGGCGGAACTGCGAAGCGCTCTGGAGCGCCAGGGGCCTGACACCGGGCAGGCGCAGGCCGAGCGCCGGCGCCAGCGGGCTCGGCTGCCAGACGCCGGGCCCCGCCGGCGGAGGGCCGAGGTCGGCGACGGTCGGACTCTTCTCGAGACCGTCGTTTGCCCGCTTGGCGAGCACCGCCTGAGCCACCCGGTGACCGACGGCGGTCCCGCTCTCCTTTCCAGGACCGTCGGGGATCGCAGCCAGGTACGCCGTGTAGTCGTCGTGCAGGATCGCCTGTCCGGTCGGATCCAGGCGGAGCGTCGGCTGCAGCCCGGCGAGCGTGTCGTACGCGGCGGTCGCGATCGCCGCCGTCACCGCCGCCGAGCTCGTCGAGGCCGCAGCCGGGAGCTTCGCGAGTCGTGTCCACCACGAGCGCGGGATCGCCCGCGGGACGCGCGGCCGCACGGCCGGGTTGGCGTTGCCGTAGGGCTTCCAGTCTCCCTGCCCGAGGCGCCACGACGCCCATGCGCTCCAGCCGGTCTTCGCGCGCAACGCGGTCTTCGGGGTCAAGGTGGTCGTGAGCGCGTACGGCCGGTAGCCGCCCTTGACCGCCACCGCGGCGTCGTAGATCGCAACGTGGACGATGCCCATGTACACGGCCGCCTCGCCCGGGAACTTGTTACCGAAGTTCTCCGCGCCGAAGGCGCCGCCCGGACCGGCCGGGACGGTCGCGCACCGGGCCTCGGTGCTCCAGTAGGCGACCGGTGTCGCCGCCGCGGCCATCGACGCCGCAGGCGCGCACTGCGTCTGGGGCGGGGCGCCCACGCCCGGCCCGGCGCCGACGAACGGGATCACGCCGAGCAGAACGGCCAGAAGTGTCCGTCTCGATTTCACCGTTGCTCCTTTCCCGACTGGATCGCCTCGACCACGCGGAGCGGCTCGAGCCCGGCCCGCTGAGCGACCAGGGCAGCCTCCCGGCCCGACGGAGCCAGGAACGTGAAGAAGCAGATCTCGTCCTCGGGGACGTGGACCGATCCTTCGAAGTCGACGCGCGTCCCCTCCCGCGTCATCTCCGCGGCGGCCGAGCGAGCGCGCTGCTCACGAGCTTCACGCTCGCCTGCGGCGCCGCGTGCGAGGAACGTCTCGACGAGGTAGCTCGGCACGCGACCGACGGTAGGCGGCCGGGCTCAGCTTGAAATCGTGAATCCCCCCGAACTTTGCTCCTGGGGCCGATACGTTCGC
The DNA here is from genome assembly GCA_036555585.1 of Gaiellaceae bacterium. Classification (GTDB taxonomy): domain Bacteria; phylum Actinomycetota; class Thermoleophilia; order Gaiellales; family Gaiellaceae; genus DATBLE01. The sequence goes on along the minus strand of DATBLE010000019.1, from coordinate 75,470 downwards.
GCCAGCTCCGCCCGCGAGCGCACCCCCAACTTCGCGTACACGTGGGACAGGTGCGTCTCGACCGTCTTCTCGCTCAGGAAGAGCGCTGCCGCGACCTCTCGGTTCATGCGCCCCTCGGCGACGAGCGCGGCGACCCGGCGCTCTGCCGGGGTCAGCCCCTCGGCGCGAGTCCGGCCGCCGATGCGCCCGAGCTCGGCGCGGGCCTTCTCGATCCAGGTTGCCGCGCCGAGCGCCTCGAACTCGGCGAGCGCTGCGGAGATCGCCTCCCGCGCGGCTCGCCTCTGCCGCTCGCGCCGGCGAACGACGCCCAGCGCGAGCAGCGCGCGAGCATGTCCGAAGGGGTCTCCAACGGCCTCGTGCTGCGCGACCGCGTCCTCCAGGAGACGGGCGGCAGCCGCGACGTCGCCACGGGCGGCGGCGATCAGGCCGCGACAGCGCGTGACCTGTGCGAGCACGCGCGTGCGGTCGAGCCGTCGCGCATCCGCCTCCCACGCGTCGAGGATTCGAACGCCGTCGTCGACGCGGTCCAGCCGAAGCAACGCCTCGACGTGGTCGTCGGTCCACCAGCGGTGACCCGGCCCGCGCCAGCCGATCCTCGTCGTGACCGCCTCGGCCTCCGCGAACCATCGGGCGGCCTCTTGCAGGTCGCCTTCCTGCAGGGCGACGACGCCCATCGTCCCGAGATGGACCGGCGTATGCAACCCGAACTGCTCTTCGGCGAGCCGCAACCCGCGCTCCGAGTGCGCGCGTGCCAGGTCCAGCTGACCGCGATGAGCTGCGACCGCGGCGAGCGGCACGTGGTGCCATGGCGCCTCGAGCCCATATTGCACGTTGATCTCGTATGCACGCTCGGCGCACTCCGAAGCGAGCTGCCAGCGGCCGCCCCAGAGCTCGACAAAGGAAAGGCCGATGAGAGTGTCGGCCGCTGCCGGCTCGTCGCGCTCGCGCAGCGCGCGGTACTCCTCCTCGAGGAGCGCCCGGGCGGTATCGACGTCGCCGAGCTCGAACGCGTCGACGGGCCAGTACTCGTTCAGGCCCGCCGAGCGAGCCAGCTCGCTCGCCCGTGCTCCGTGTGCCGGCGCGTCCGGATCGCCGACCGCACCGCCGAGAAACGCGAGCATCATGAGCGCATCGACCCGGAGCGCGTCGTCGTCCAGCTCGTCGGCGAGCGCGAGCGCCGCTCTCGCGTGGTCGAGTGCGCGCACGAATCCGTCCTTGAAGCGCGTCGCCCAGGCGAGCTTGCAGTGGATGGATGCCTGCAGTGCCGGCCTCGCGGTCGCCTCGCGCAGGGCGTCCTCGAGCAGCGCCGTCGCGCGGTCGAGCCCCTCGAGGTCGGAGAGCAGAACGAGTGCTTCCGCCCGCAGCGCCCCGACCTTGTCCGCCGCAACGAGATCGTCCGCGATCGCCTTCGCGCGCGTCCATTCGCCGGCTGCGCGATGGGCGCGCGCTGCGGCGAGAGCACGCCGATGCCGCTCCTCGCGCGCGGTGGACGGCGTCAGCCGCATCGCCTGCTCGGCAAGCTCGGCCGCAGTCGCCAGCGCGCCCCGCTCGGCGGCGAGCGTGACGACGTCGTCGAGAGCCGCGGCGACGGCCTCGTCCGGCCGGTCGCACGACAGCGCGAGGTGACTGGCACGCAGAAGCGGGTCGTCGACGATCTCGGCGAGGCGGGCGTGGACCTGCTGCCGCCGGCCTCCGAGGTCGCCGTAGAGAACCGACGCCAGCAGCGGATGGCTGAACCGGATCCTGCCGTTCTCGCGCTCGATCACGTGTGCGGCGACGGCCGGCTCGAGCGCGTCTGCCGCGACGCCGGCCCGTTCCAGCAGCGATTTCGAGGGCGTGCCCAGAGCCGAAGCGAGGGCCAGCGCCTCGCGCGTGCGCGCGGGGAGCCCCTCGAGCCTTGCCCGGAGAAGCTCGTCGAGCGTCTCCGGAACGGGGAGCGGCTCGAGCGGATCGACGTCCTCGCCGAGGGCGCGCGCCAGCTCCAATGCGAAGAAGGGGTTCCCGCCAGAACGCTCGTGGATGCGAAGCAGGGTCTGGCGGGCAAACGACTTCCCCAGCCGATCGAGCAGGAGGCGGTGGAGCGCGCCGACCGAGAGGGGCCCTACCGGCAGCCGCTGCAGGCGTCCCGGACCGAGCGCTCGTTCCAGCTCGGACGGGTCGATGTCGTGGGCGAGGCGCCGGGCGAGGAGCAGCAGCACCGGGCTCCCGGCAAGGCGTCGCAGCGCGAACGCGAGCGCGCTCGACGACGATGCGTCGAGCCACTGGACGTCGTCGATCGCCAGCAGGACCGGGCTTCGCTCGCCGAGCACGTGCAGAACGTCGCGCACGGCGACGCCGAGGGTGCGGAGGTCGACCGGCTCGTCCGAGGCTTCCTCGTGCAGCAGCGCAACCTCGAGTGCACGCCGCCTCGGTATCGACAGCAGCGGCGCCACGTCGGCGAGGGTCCCCTCGAAGAGGTCGCCGAGACCCACGTGGGCGAGGCCGCGCTCGGCCTCCGCGGGCCGCGACGAGAGCACGAGCAGGGGCCGCTCTCGCGCGGCAGCCACGCCGTCGAGCCAGAGCGTCGACTTGCCGATCCCCGGCTCCCCCTGGAGCACGAGCCCGGCGGCCTCGGCCGGCGCCCGGCCGACGAAGGCGTGGACCGTGGCGAGATCTCGCTCCCTGCCGACGATCTCGAACGACATCTTCCTGACGGGATGGTGACCGGGGATGCGCCCAGAGGCAAACCCCCGCTATGGCCCTTGCGGCGCTCTTGGAGCCCCGCGGCGCGCGCGTCGTCGGTTACGCGTTGCCGTGACCGGGCAGGCTGGTAGATTCCCGCGCCGATGCCGCTGGCCCTCACCTGGTACGAGTGGTTCAAGACGGGGCACGTCCTGGCCGCCGTCCTGTGGGTCGGCGGCGGCGCGACGATGACCATCTACGCGCTGCTGACCTTGCGCCAGAACACGCCTGCGGAGATGGCGAGCCTGGCCCGCAAGATCGGCCTGCTCGGCGAGCGCTTCTACGCGCCCCTCTCGGTGCTCGTGCTCGCGCTCGGCTTCGGCCTGATGGAGAACGGCCAGAGCCCGTGGAGCTACGACCAGTTCTTCGTCGTCTTCGCGCTCGTCGGCTGGGCCCTGTCCTTCGTCACCGGAGCCTTCTTCCTCGGCCCGGAGTCGAAGAAGCTCGGCAAGCTGATGCCGACGCGCTCGCCCGAGGATCCCGAGGTGCAGTACCGGATCCGCCGGATCCTGGTGGTCGCCCGCTTCGACGTCGTCCTCCTGCTCGCGGTCGTCTTCGTGATGACCGCGAAGCCCTGGCTCTAGACACTGGCTACATCCCCACCGCGTGGTAGCCGGAGTCGACGTAGAGCGTCGTGGCGGTGACGTTCCTGGCGTCGTCCGAGAGCAGGTACGCCGCCGCCGCGCCGACGTCGTCGGCGTCGATCGGACGGTGGAGCGGCGAGCGCTCCTCGACGATCGCCTCCATCGTCGGGAAGCCCGCGATCGACCGCGCTGCCAGCGTGCGCACCGGGCCGGCCGAGACGGCGTTGACCCGGATGTTCTTCCGGCCGAGGTCCCAGGCGAGGTACTGGACCGAGGAGTCGAGCGTCGCCTTCGCGACGCCCATGACGTTGTAGTGGGGCACGGCGCGCTCGCCGCCGAGGTAGGTCATGGTCACGATCGCGCCGCCGCCCGCAGCCTCCATCAGCGGCTCCGCCGCCCGCGCGCAGGCGACCAGCGAGTACGCGGAGATGTCGAGCGCCATCCAGAAGCGGTCGCGCGGCGTGTCGGTGAAGCGGCCCTCGAGGTCCTCGGCGGCCGCGAAGGCGACGGAGTGGACGAGCAGGTCCAGCGAGCCGCCGAAGGTCTCCCCCACCTCGTCGAAGACGCGACGGATGTCGTCGTCCGAGCGCACGTCGCACTCGGTGACGAGCGGGCTGCCGACCGAGCCGGCCAGCTCCCGGACGCTCGACTCGATCCGCTCGCCCTGGAACGTGAAGGCGAGCTGCGCACCGCCCTCGGCGAGCCGCCGCGCGATCGCCCACGCGATCGAGCGCTTGTTCGCGACTCCGAGCACGAGCCCCCGCTTGCCGTCGAACGACATCGGGCGCGAGTCTAAAGTCAGTGGCCCATGCCTGCGGAACGAGTGGCCGTCGTCACCGGCGGGTCGAGCGGGATCGGCGCCGCCCTCGCCCGGCTCCTGAGCGCCGACGGCTGGCGCTGCGTCCTCGTCGCCCGCGGCGAGGAGCGGCTCCGCGCGCTCGCCGGCGAGCTCGGCGCCGAGCCCGAGGTCTGCGACGTCGGCGACCGGACGGCGGTCGACGCGCTCGCCGCCCGCGTCACCGCCCGGCACCCGCGGATCGCGCTGCTGGTGAACAACGCGGGCGTTCCGGCCAGGGCGAACTTCGTCGACGGGGATCCGGAGCGCATCGAGAACGCGATGCGGATCAACTACTTCGGCGGGATCTGGTGCCTGCGTGCCTTCCTGCCGGCGCTGGAGGCGGCTGCCCCGGCCGACGTCGTCAACGTCGTCTCCGTCGCCGGGACCGTCGCGCTGCCGCCCTCGGGGCCGTACGCCGCCTCGAAGCACGCCCAGCTCGCCTTCTCCCGGGCGGTCGCCGCCCAGCTACGCCCGCGGCGCATTCGCGTGCACACGGTTCTGCCCGGCTTCTCCCGCACCGCCGGGTTCCCCGAGCCCAGCGTGCTGCCGAAGACGCTCGAGTGGACGGTGATCCAGCCGGAGCGGATCGCGCGCACGATCGTCGCGTCGGTCGCGCACGACCGCCGCGAGAGCTTCGTCCCCTGGTGGTTCCGGGGCATCGCGATCCTCCAGGGCTCGACGCCGGGCCTCTTCTCCCGCGGCCTGGCCTGGTTCAACACCCGCTTCGGCCCCAAGATGTAATCCGCCCGCAGGGGAGCCAGGGGTTCCCCCGCGCTATCAGATCTGCCAGGTGCCGCCGCGCAGGACGGGCACGCGGTCGCCGTCGCGGGTGATGCCGGTGACGGCGACCTCGTCGCTGCCGATCATGAAGTCGATGTGGATCGAGCTCTGGTTTCGGCGCGCGCGGTCCTCCTCGGACAGACCCTGCTCGGACCCGTCGCCGAGGGCGATGTGGCTCGCGGCGTTCTCGTCCAGGAGCGTGTCGAAGAACACGGTGCCGAGCCGGCCGATCCGGCCTTCGCGATCGACGAGGGCGACCTCGCCGAGGCGGGAGGCTCCGTCGTCGAACGCCGCGCGCCCGCGCATCACCTCGGCGCCCTGCTCGGCGTCGATCGAGACCGCCCGGCCGCCCTCGAACCGGACCTCCAGCCCGCGGATGATCGTCCCGTCGCCGAGGACGAGCGGCTTCGTCGAGCGAACGACCCCGTCGGCGCGCCCTGGGTCCGGGGTGGCGTACACCTCCTCGGTCGGCAGGTTTGCGAGGTGCACGATGCCGTCGACGGTCTCGTCCCGCGCCGCGTGGAACGTCGAGGTCGGCAGCAGCCCAACCGTGAGGTCGGTGCCCGGCCCCTCGAAGTGCAGCGCGTCGAAATGCCGTTCGTTCAGCCGCTGCGCCGCGACGGAGAGCGCGTCGGCCCGCTCGTTCCAGGCGGCGATCGGGTCCGGCTCGTCGAGCCGGCAGGCGTGCGCGATCTCCTCCCACAGCCGGTCGAGCGCATCCCCCGCCGGGAGGTCCGGATAGGCGAGGCTCGCCCACGCCTGGCTCGGGCACGGGATGACAGTCCAGTTCGTCGTCCGGTCGTTGATCACGTGGAGGATCTCCTTGACGAACGGCAGCTGGTCGCGTCCGGCCCTGGCTGGGTCGAGATCGTCGAGGAGGCCGGTGACGGTCGGTCCGGTGAGGGAGATCCGGGCCGCCCGCTCCGTGCCGAGCGCGAGGATGCGGTAGCTGTACCACGAGGGCACCAGGTCGAGCGTGTCGTCGGACGCGTGGGCGATCCTGGCCCGCTTCACGTACGGGTCGAAGTACTGGACGTCGACGAAGGACGCATCGCGTCGGTATGCGCAGTCGGCGATCGCACGCGCGAGCTCGAACTGGCCGTGGTCGGCTCCGACCGTGACGATCTGCCCGGGCTGGACGTTCGCGCCGAGCCTGACCGCAAGGTCGGCCAGGCGCCCGAGCTTGGAGTCCTGGTCCACCGGCCTGAGTCTATGCCGCTGCCCGAGGCTTGATCGCGAGGTACCAGCCGACGTGCGCGGTCTGCGACGGCGGCGCCAGGGCCTCCGCCCTGGCTCGAGCCTCCCCCTCGCAGTCGGCGAGGTCGAGATACCAGGCGAGGCTCCGCTCTTCCTCCGTGAACCTCGTCCGGACGACCACGAGCCCGTTCGCCTCGAGCAGGGAGCGCAGGTCGACGTCGGGCAAGAGCCGGTGGTGCTCGGGATCGCGCGCGCGCTCGAAGCGGTCGAGCTCGACGGCGACGAGCGGGTCGGCCGGCGCGAGCTGGTCGATCACGAGCACGTGCCCGCCGAACCGGATCGCGCGGGCGAGCGAGGCGACGACCATCTCGGGACGCTGCACGTGGTGGAGCACGCGCGAGCAGCCGGCGAGGTCGAAGGAGCCGAGCCTGACGTCCAGCTTCGTCGCGTCGCCCTCGACGAAGGTGACCGTCGGGAACGCGGCGCCGCGCCGCCGCCCCTCGTCGAGCAGCTCCGGGGAGGTGTCGACCGCCAGCACGTCGGCGACGTAGGGCGCGAGGGCGAACGCCAGCGCGCCGGTGCCGGCGCCCAGGTCGAGCGCGTGCTCGTCGCCCTGCGGCTGGACGAAGCGGCGAACGGCCTCGGTGAACGCCTCGCGGCGGCCCTCCTCGAGCTCGCCGAGCTTGGCGGCCGTCCTACTCCAGCGATCGTCGGACAAGCTCCAGCGCCTCCTCCCTCGTGGAGATCGTGCCTGCTGCACGCTCCTCGGCGATCAGCTCGAGCAGGCGGCCGACCTCGGGCCCCGGCTCGATGCCGAGCTCGTCGCCGCGCAGCAGCGGCTCGGCCGGGTCGACGCGCCGAGCCTGGGCGACCGCGCCGGCCAGCTCCGCCGCGCCCACGTACGCCAGCGCCTCCAACGCGAACGGCTCGGTCGCGCGACGAAAGCGGTGGATCGCGCGCGGCGAGGCGTCGCCGGGTCGCTCGGCCCGGAGCAGGATGCCGACGAAGCGGCGCAGGTCGCCCGGGATCGGCAGTCGCCTCAGGCTCTCGCCGAACGTGACCGCCAGCCTGAACCACGCGCTGTCGAACGCTCGCAGGCGTGGGTCGAGCCGTCCGCCGAGCGGCTCGAGCAGGCCGAGCTCTCCGAGTCGCTCGATCCCGGCGGCGCTCAGCCGCAGCAGCTCGTCGAGGATCCGCTCTCCTGCCGCACGCGTCACCAGCGCCGCCTTGACGCGCGTCAGCTCCTCCGCCGCCGCGTCGAGCCGGAACCCGAGCTCGTCCTCGAGTCGCACCCCGCGCAGGAGCCGGAGCGGGTCGTCGTCGAACACCGTGTTTGAGACCGTCCGCAGGGCCCGACGCTCGACGTCCGCGCGGCCGCCGAACGGATCGACGTAGTCGCCGCCCGCGACCGGCAGCGCGATCGCGTCGACGGTGAAGTCCCGCGCCGCGAGGTCGGCTTCGATCGAGCCTCCCTCGAGCGGCGCGAAGTCGACCGTCCGGCCGCCGCCGAGCACGACCCGCCAGGCACCGAACTCCTCGTTCAGCGGAAAGACCGCGTCGCCCTCCCGCGCCACCAGGGCCCGCGCGGCGCGCTCCGGGTCGAGACAGGTGACGTCCAGGTCGAGGGCGGTTCGCCCGAGCAGCTCGTCGCGGACGGCGCCGCCGACGACCCACGCGTCTTCTCCGGTCAGGATCTCCGCCACGGTGGCGAGGCTACGCATCGACGACCGTCCGCCGCGCTCGGGTCGGGCTCGGGTCGATGCCGCAGGCGAGCTCGTACGAGATCGTTCCCGCCACGCGAGCGTGGTCGTCCGCGAGTACGCCGTCGCCGATCAGCGTCACTTGCGTTCCGACGGGCACCCGTTCGGGGAGCTCCACCGCGAACGCGTCCATCGAGATCGTCCCGACGACCGTCCGCAGCTCGTCGCCGACGCGGACGGACGTGCCGGTCAGATCGCGGCGGAACCCGTCGCCGTAGCCGACCGGCACGATCCCGATCCACGTCGGCCGCTCGGCCACGAAGCGCCGCCCGTAGCCGGTGCTCTCTCCCACGTCGAGGAGCTTGACCTGGGCGAGCTCGCTGCGCCAGCCGAGCACCGGCTCCAGCCCGTCGTCGGCCGGGTCGGCGCCGAACGGGGAGAGGCCGTAGAGCGCGATCCCGCACCGGGCAGCGTCGAACCGGGCCGACGGCAGCCTGAGCGCGGCCGCGCTGTTCGCGATGTGGCGGGTGAGGCTCGCGTGGGGCGCCGTCGCCTCGCGGAAGCGCTCGATCTGCAGCTCCGCGAACGCCGGGTCGCTGTCGGCGGTGGCCAGGTGGGACATCAGGCCGACCACCTGCTTGGGCGGGGCGGGCAGCTCCGAGAGGCCCCAGCGGCCCATCCCGGTGTCGAGCTTCAGGTGGACGGCGATGCCGTCGGGCGGGCGGCGGTCGTCGGCCACGACCAGCTCGAGCCGCGCCTCGCGCGCCGACGCGACCTCGTCGTCTGAACTCGGCCCCAGGATGACGATCCTCGCCCCCGGAACCGCGGCCCGCAGCGCACGGCCCTCGGCGACGGTGGCCGCGCAGAGGGCGGTCGCTCCGGAGGCGAGCGCCGCACCGGCGACGTCGGCGGCACCGTGGCCGTAGCCGTCTGCCTTGACCACTGCCCATAGCTCCGCACCCGCGAGCGCCTCCAGCAGGACACGGGCGTTCCGGCGCAGCGCCCCGAGGTCGATCGTGATCTCCGAGCGCATCAGCCTGCCGACTCGAGCGCGGCCGGCAGCAACCCGACCACGTCCGAGGCGATCAGCCCGCGCGACGGCCCGAGCCTGGCGGCGACGTCGCAGGCGACCGCGCCGGCGGCGGCCGCCGTCCGTGCGTCCATGCCCTTGGCCAGGAAGGCGCCGATCACGCCGGTGAGCACGTCGCCGGTCCCCGCGGTGGCGAGCGAGGGCGGCCCGAGCGCCGCCACCAGCAGGCCCTCTCCGGGGGCGGCGATCAGCGCGTCCGCACCCTTCAGCAGGCAGATGCAGCCGAAGCGCTCCGCCGCCTCGGTCACGGCCGCCAGGCGGTGGGCCGCCACCCAGGTCGACTCGCGCCCGAGCAGCCTGCCCAGCTCGCCCTCGTGCGGCGTGAGCACGGTCGCGGCGGCGCGCAGGAGCGGCTCCAGGCCGAAGAGCGCGTCGGCGTCGACGACGGCCGGGAGGTCGGTCTCGTCGAGCAGGCGCCGCACGAGCGCGCGCTTCTCGTCCGAGCGCCCGAGCCCGGGGCCGATCGCCAGCGCACGGTGGCGGCCTGCAGCCTCGAGCGCCTCGCCGAGCGGCCGCTTCACCGCCTCGAGCACCGGGGGCTCGACCTCGGAGCAGATCGTCACGTAGCCCGCATCGGCACGGAACGCGGCCGAGGCGGTCAGGGTGACGGAACCGGCCATTCCCGGCGAGCCTCCGACCACCAGCAGCGCTCCGGCCGTGTACTTGTTGTCGGTCACGCGCTTGTGCGGCACCAGGCCGAGGACCCCGGACGCCACGACCGCAGCCCTCGTCTCGGCGTGCTCGAGCCCGATGTCGGCGACGAGCACGTCGCCGGCCCGGAATCGGCCCGGGGCGACCTCCAGCCCGACCTTGCGCCCGTGCATCGTCACCGTCACGTCCGCGCGCACGGCCGCCCCGGCCACCTCGCCGGTGTCGGCGTCGACGCCCGAGGGCAGGTCGACGGAGACGATCGGCGCCCCGGCGGCGTTGAGCTCCTCGATCAGGCGCGCCGCCTCGGGTCGCGGCTCGCCCGTGAAGCCGGTGCCGAACAGCGCGTCGATCAGGACGTCGCCCTCGGTGCCCTCCCGGGCCGTGCGCCCGGCCGCGCGCAGGACGTCGAGGGCGATCCGGCCGTCGCCGCCGTTGGCTCCGCCCCCGCAGACCGCGGCGAACGAGCGGGCGTCGGGATAGCGCCGAAGCGCCTCCTCCGCCACCGCCCGCCCGGCGCGATCCATCAGCGTCTGCACGTCGTGCCCGGCCTCGGCCGCCTTCATCTCGCCGGCCGTGTAGAGCGGCTCGAGGAACGGGGTGCGTGTCAGGGCGACGTCAGACACCCACGCTCGTATCGGCGACGCAGACTGCAGCGGCCAGCTCGCGCGAGTGCGTCATGGACAGATCGAGGCTGCCCGCGCCGACCCGTTCGGCCCAGGCGGCAACACGCCCCGAAAGCTGCACGTCCGGCTTCGGGCGACCGACGATCTCCACGTCGCGCCAGGCGAACGCGCGCGCGACCCCGAAGCCGATCGCCTTCCCGACCGCCTCCTTGCCCGCGAACCGGGCGGCGTAGTGCTGCGCGGGGTTCGGTCGCGACTCGCAGTACGTGCGCTCGGCCTCGGTGAAGCACCGCTCGCGAAACGTCGGGTACCGGTCGAGCGCGCGCCGGATCCGCTCGATCTCGATCAGGTCGACGCCGACGGTCACCGCGGGCGCTCGAGCCACTCGGGCAGGTAGGCGACCGAGCTGATCACCGCGTCGGGCACGACCATCGAGCGGTTCAGCTCGTCGGGGCGGAACTTCCCCGTGCGGACGAGCACCGTCTTCAGCCCGTACCGCTGGGCGCCGGCGATGTCCGAGTCGAGGTCGTCGCCGACCATCCAGGTCAGCTCGGGCTCGGCGTCGAGCGCCGCGAGGGCCGCCTCGAAGTACGCCGGGCTCGGCTTGCCGAGCACGGTCGCGTCCACACCCGCGGCGTACTCGAGCCCGGCGACGAACGCGCCCGAGTCGAGCAGCGGCCCCCTCGAGGTCTGCCACCAGCGGTTCTTGTGCAGGCAGTACAGGTCCGCTCCCAGCTCGAGCTCGGCAAACGCCCGCGCGAGGTTCATGTAGCTGAAGACCCGCCCGGTCTCCTCCGTCTCGTCCGCACCGCCGAGCAGCACCGCCTCCGCCCCGTCGCCCACGAGCTCGATGCCGTCGAGGTCGGCGACCAGCGCCTCCATCACCAGGGCGAGCACCCGCCGTCCGGCCAGGGCGCGCGCAGCGGCGTCGGCCGTGGTCTGGAGCTCCTCGTCCTCGAGCTCGATCCCGCAGGAGCGGAGCTCGCCGGCGAGCGCCTTGCGCGGCCGCGTGGTGGTGTTCGTCACGAACCGCAGTCGATGGCCCGCCCGGCGGAGCTCCGCCACGGCCTCGCGCGCGCCCGGGATCGGCTCACCGGATACGTGGAGGACGCCGTCGACGTCCAGCAGAATGGCCGCCATGCCCGGCGAGTCTATTCGCGTGACCCGGTCGGTGAGCCTGCCCCTGGACGAGATCGAGCTGCGGTTCTCGCGCTCGAGCGGCCCGGGCGGCCAGCACGCCCAGCGGTCCGAGACGCGGGTGGAAGCGCTGCTCGACGTCGAGCGCTCGTCGGCGCTGACGCCGGCTCAGAAACGGCGCGTCGTCGACCGCGCCGGCCCGGTCCTGCGCGCCGTCGCCCAGGACGAGCGCAGCCAGTGGCGGAATCGCGAGCTGGCGGTGGAGCGGCTGGTGGAAGCCCTCCGGTTGGCGCTGCGCGTCGAGCGCCGCCGCCGTCCCACCACCCCGACGGCGGCGTCCCGGGAGCGGCGGCTGGAGGACAAACGGCGCCGTTCGGAGACCAAGCGCCTGCGCAGGCCACCCTCGTAAGGGGTGTGTAAGAACCGGCGATTCCAGGGAACCGCGTCGCTAGTCTGTCCCGAGCCTTTCCCGACCGAAGGGAGCATCTGCCCATGCGTTTGCGACTGATCCTCGTTGCCGCTGCCTGTGCGCTGGCGACGACCGTCTTCTTCCCGATCGACGCGTCGGCCCAGCCGCGCATGATGGTCGGCTTCCAGGACGATCCCAGCTTCCGCTGGCGCGACGACCGGCTGAACGTGTTCGACCTCGCCCAGCAGGCGAACGCAGGGATCGTGCGGACGACGGTCTACTGGTCGAGGATCGCGCAGACGAAGCCCGCGAACGGCGCGAACCCCTTCGATCCGGCCTATCGCTTCGACGATCTCGACGAGTTCGTGCGCAACGCGGGCCTGCACGGGATGGAGGTCATGCTGACGATCTGGGGAACGCCCTCCTGGGCGAACGGCGGCAAGGGCCAGAACTTCGCGCCGACCAGTCCCTCCACTCTCCAGAGCTTCGCCCGGGCGCTCGCCTCGCGCTATTCGGGCCGCTACAACGGCTATCCGTTCGTGCGCTACTACACGGTCTGGAACGAGTCGAACCTGGGCCAGTTCCTGTCGCCGCAGTACAACTCCAAGGGACAGGCGACTGCGCCGGCGATCTACGCGAAGATCTACCGGGCCGCGTACGCAGGGATCAAGGCCGGAAACAGGCGTGCACTCGTCGGGATCGGAGAGACCTCTGCACGCGGCCGCGACCGCTACCTCGGCCGGAAGGGGACGCAGGAAACGGAGTCGCCGGGCAAGTTCGCAGAGCTCCTGTCGAAGCAGCGTCCGGCGCTGCGCTTCGACGCCTGGTCGCACCACCCGTATCCGACCTCGATCTCGGGCCGGCCGCTGGCGAATACACGCTGGCCGAACGTGACGCTGGCCAACCTGCCGCGCTTCGAGCACGAGCTCGGCCGCTGGTTCAAGCGAAACGTGATCATGTGGGTGACCGAATACGGTCACGAGACCAAGCCCGAGGAGCCGAAGGGCGTCACCTACGCCAAGCAAAGCTCGTACCTGCGGACGGCGATGCGCTTCGTGGCGGCCGACCCGAAGGTGACGGTGTTCATCTGGTTCATCCTGCGCGACGATCCGACCAGCGCGTGGCAGAGCGGCCTGGTGAGGCGTGACGGCAGCAAGAAGCCGGCCTACTCCACTTTCAGCGCACTCGCCGCGCAGTACGACGGGCGGAACCCGCAGATCTTCGTCAAGGGCGGAACGTCGAACCCGGCCGTCAAGTTCGCCGCCCTCGAGCTCTGGTCGCGCTCCGGCGCGGGCACGAAGGTCGGCATGACGATCACGATCTACGACCGGGGCAAGGTGGTGAAGACGGCCCAGCCGGTCTCGGTGCTCGGCGTCGACGGGTGGGTGACGTTCCGAGCGCCCATCAAGACGGTCAAGAAGCACGACTACAACATCACGGTCGCCGCGGTCGACGCCAACGGCAACCGCGTCGACCGGGAGATCCTCCTCCGCGCGATCTAGGTACGGGTCGGGCGGCGCCCCCTCGGGCGCCGCCCCGCCTACTCGACCGTGACCGTCTTGGCCAGGTTCCGGGGCTGGTCGACGTTGAGGCCGCGCAGCCGCGCGATCCGGTAGGCGAGCAGCTGGAGCGGCACGACCGCGAGCGCCGCCTGGAGGAAGTTCGGCGTCTTCGGCACGTAGATGACGTCGTCCGCGTGGTGCTGGATGTCCTCGTTGCCGTCGGTGGCGATCGCGATCACGCTCGCGCCGCGGGCGCGGGTCTCCTGGATGTTGGAGACGATCTTGTCGTAGACGTGGATGTCGGTCGCGACCACGACCACCGGCGTGCCCGGCTCGAGCAGCGCGATCGGCCCGTGCTTCATCTCGCCGGCCGAGTAGGCCTCTGTGGGGATGTAGGAGATCTCCTTGAGCTTGAGGGCGCCCTCGAGCGCGACGGGCAGGCCGATGTGCCGGCCCAGGTAGAGGAAGAACGGCCGCTCGTAGAACCGCTGCGCGATCTCCTCGACCGGATGGTCGCCGTCGAGGAACTCGGCCATCTTGTCGGGGAGCTCGTGCAGCCGGTCGAGGATGAAGTCGAGCTGCTCCTGCGGCAGCGTCTTGCGTACCTCCGCGAGCTTCAGCGCGAGCAGCGAGAGCAGCGCCACCTGCGCCGTGAACGTCTTCGAGGCGGCGACGCCGATCTCGAGGCCGCAGCGCGTGAAGAGCACGGCGTCGGCCTCCCGCGTGATCTGCGTCCCCATCAGGTTGGTGATCGCCAGCGTGCGGGCGCCACGCTCGCGGGCGAGCTTCATCGCGTTCACGGTGTCGCGGGTCTCGCCGGACTGCGAGATGCCGATCACGAGCGTGTCCTTCGTCAGCACCGGGTTGCGGTAGATCCACTCGCTGGCGATGTCCGGCTCGACCGGCACCCGCGCCCACTCCTCGAGGATGTACCGGCCGACGACGCCGGCGTGGTAGGCGGTGCCGCAGGCGACGATGACGATCCGGCGCAGGTTCTGGATCTCGAGCTCGGTGAGAGCGAGGTCCTCGAGGATGAGCCGATGCCCGCGGACGCGGTCGCCGATCGTCTCGCGGACCGCCTCGGGCTGCTCGTAGATCTCCTTGAGCATGAACGTCTCGAAGCCCGCCTTCTCGGCGCTCTCGTCGTCCCAGTCGATCTCGCTCACCTCGGACTCGACGGTCTGGCCGTCGAGCGTGTGGAAGGTCGCGCCGTCGGGGCGGAGCTCGACGATCTGGTGGTCGTCGATGAACTGGACGCGCCGCGTCTCGGGGAGGAAGGCCGCGATCGACGAGGCGAGGAACATCTCGCCGTCGCCGACACCCACCACGAGCGGGGTCTGGCAACGCGCACCGACGAGCGTGTCGGGATGGTCGCGGTGCACGGCGACGATCGTGAAATGGCCTTCGAGCTGCTCGTACGCGCGCCGGAAGGCATCGACGAGGTCTCCGTCGTAGTGGTGCTCGATCAGGTGCGCGACCGCCTCGGCGTCGGTCTCGGAGGAGAACGTGTGCCCGTCGCGGACGAGGGAGTCCTTCAGCTCGCGGTAGTTCTCGACGATTCCGTTCAGCACGATCGAGAGGGCGGCGTCGTCGCAGCCCGTCAGCGGGTGCGCGTTCGCGAGCGAGACCCGTCCGTGCGTGGCCCAGCGCGTGTGGCCGACGCCCGTGGTCGCCGTCGAGCGGTTCGACTCGGACGCCCGCTTCAGCTTCTGGAGGTTGCCGACCGCGCGGAGGTAGTGGAGGCCGTCATGCTCGAGCAGCGCCAGGCCGGCCGAGTCGTAGCCGCGATACTCCAGCCGCTCGAGCCCCTGCACGAGGAGGGGCTTGCAGGCCCGCTGTCCGACGTAACCGATGATCCCGCACACGTGGCGCTCCTTGTCTTGTTATCGGCGAATCCGCCGGAAACGTCCACCAACACGAAAAGCCCGGCGTATCGACCGGCCCTGCGTCGAGACGGTCAGCCGAGCTCTTGCTGCACGAGCGCGGTGATGCTAGCACAGAGCTCAGCGGCTGCCTCGTCCGTCTCGGCCTCGGCCAGGACGCGGATCACCGGCTCGGTCCCGGAGGGCCGCACCAGCACCCTCCCCCGGCCCTCGAGCTCCGCGTTCACGCGCTCGACCTCGCGGAGCAGGCCGTCTCCGAGCTGACGCCGGGCGACGCGGACATTCTCCTTCGCCTGGGGATAGCGCTCCATCATCGAGGCGGCCTCGGAGAGCGAGCGGCCTCGGAGAGCTCCGCAGAGCAGCAACCCGGCGGCCAGGCCGTCGCCCGTGACGTGGCCGTCCAGGTAGATGACGTGGCCCGACTGCTCGCCGCCGAGCAGGCCACCCTCGCGCTTCAGCGCCTCGAGCACGTAGCGATCGCCCACGTCGGTGACGACCACCCGGATGCCGTGCTCCCCCATCAGCCGGTGGAAGCCGAGGTTGGTCATGGTCGTCACTGCGACCAGCTCGACGGCGAGGTCGAGGGCGAGGACCGCGACGATCTCGTCGCCGTCGAGCGCGTTGCCCTGCTCGTCGACCGCGAGCACGCGGTCTCCGTCGCCGTCGAAGGCGACACCGAGGTCGAGGCCCCGGTCGCGGACGAGCGCGCGCAGCGCACGCAGGTCGGTCGCGCCGCAGTCGACGTTGATGTTCGTCCCGTCCGGGCGGACGCCGATCGCGACCACCTCGGCCCCCAGCTCCTCGAACGCCCGCGGAGCGATCGCGGCGTAGGCGCCGTTCGCGCAGTCGACGCCGATGCGCAGGCCGGCCAGGTCGGAGCCGAAGCGCTCGAGCACCAGGTCGAGGTAGCTGTCGACCGCGACCTCGAGGTTGTCGACCTGGCCCTGCTCCGGATCGCGCGGAGGCGCGTCGAGCAGCGCCTCGATCGCCACCTCGTCCTCGTCCCCGAGCTTGCTGCCGTCCTTGCGGAACAGCTTGACGCCGTTGTACTCGGGCGGGTTGTGCGACGCAGAGACGACCGCGCCGAGGTCGAGCGCGAGCAGCGCGACCGCGGGCGTGGGCAGGATGCCGGCGAGCACCGCGTGCCCGCCGGCCGAGGCCACGCCGCTGGCGAAGGCACGCTCGAGCTCCGGGCCGGTACCGCGCGTGTCGCGCCCGATGAACACGGCTCCCCCGCCCGCCCAGAGCGTGGCCGCCCGTCCGAGCCGCTCGACGAGCTCCGGCGTCAGCTCCTCGCCGACGATCCCCCTGACACCGTCGGTGCCGAAGTAGCGGCGCGCCACGGCGGGGGACGCTAGCGCTTGCTGAACTGCGGCGCCTTGCGGGCCTTGTGCAGGCCGGCCTTCTTGCGCTCGACGATCCGGGAGTCGCGGGCAAGGAAGCCTTCGCGCTTGAGCACGGTCCGGAGCTCGGGATCTGCCTCGACGAGCGCCCGGGCGACGCCGTGGCGGACGGCGCCTGCCTGGCCGGACGGGCCGCCCCCGTGCACGCGGACGCGCAAGTCGTATGTCCCTTCGAGCCCGGCGACGCGAAGCGGCGCCATCACCTGGTTGCGGTGGCTCAGCCGCGGGAAGTACTCGTCGAGCGTGCGCCCGTTGAACCACGTGGCGCCGTCGCCCGGACGGAGGATCACCCGCGCGACCGAGGTCTTGCGCTTGCCGGTCCCGCGGTAGGTGGCGAGCTCGCTCACCGATTCTCCAGCTGCAGCGGCTCGGGGCTCTGGGCGGAATGGGGATGCTCGGGCCCGGCGTAGATCTTCAGCTTGCCGATCTGCGCATTCGCCAGCTTGTTCTTCGGGAGCATGCCCTTGACCGCCTTGCGGATCACCTCGGTCGGCCGCCGCTCGAGCTGCGCACGCAGCGTCCGGCTGCGCAGGCCCCCCGGATAGCCGGAGTGGCGGTAGTAGAGCTTCTGGTCGAGCTTGTTGCCCGTCACCCGGATCTTCTCCGCGTTGACGACGACGAAATCGCCCGTGTCGACGTGCGGGGTGTACTCCGGCTTCCCCTTGCCGCGGAGCGTGTCCGCGATGCGCGTGGCGAGACGGCCGAGCGTCTGCCCTTCGGCGTCGACGAGGTACCAGCGGCGGTTGATCTCGCCGGGCTTCGCGTTCCAGGTCTTCTGGGTCAAGAGCGCCTTCTGCATGCGAAAAAGCGGCGCACCTCGTGCGCCGGGGCGGAATGGTAGCAGCTGAGCGGCCTCCGGCTAGGCCGCCTCGAGGGCGCTGCGCGCCCGCGGCGCCAGGGTCAGCCAGAGGGCGGGCACGAGCACGGCGGCGGTGGCGCCGATCGCGAGCGTCTCGACGCCCTGCTCGCTGTAGGCGAGCCCGCCGAGCAGCGCGAGCGACGCGGCGGTCAGACCGGAGACGAGGTCGCCGAAGCCGACGAGCTGCGCGCGCTCGGCCGGCCCGGCGAGGTCGACCAGCGTGGTCGTCGCCGCCACGTACGACAGGCTCCAGCCGAGCCCGAGCCCGAAGAGGGCGACGCCGGTGGCGAAGTTGCTCGCGACCCAGACGAGGCTGATCGTCGAGACGCCCATGATCCCCAGGCCGGCGACGAGCGACTCGCGCCTGCCGATCCGCTCGATCAGGTCGCCGACGACGAGGACGAGGCCGTACATGCCGACGATGTGCGCGCTGATCACGGGGAAGACGTCCTTCTGGTGGTGACCGTGGCCGACCATCACGTAGCCGGTCAGGTTCATCACGGCCGCCATCGTCGCGAAGCTCGCCACCGAGGCGACGAGCGCGGTGCCCACCCCGGGGCGGCGCAGGATCTGGCCGATCGGCGCATGCGCCGACGGAGCGTCCCCCGGCGGCGCGAGCTCGCGCGCGATCACCTGCGGATCGGGCCGGACGAGCAGTACGAGCGCGAGGGCGACGATCATGAAGCCGCCCGCGGCGAGCCAGGGGACGACGAGGCCGTGGGCGTCGAGGTGCCGCCCCGCGAACAGCGGGCCGAACACGAACGGGCCGAGGATCGCTCCGGCCACCGCGCCGAAGAGTACGACCGAGATCTGACGCGGCCTGCGCTCGGCCGGGACCATGTCCGCGGCTGCGGCGCGCGCGAGCAGGACCGTGCCGTTGGCGAGCCCCACGATCGCGAAGCCGGCGATCACGACCGGCGCCGAGTCCCAGAGGCAGCCGAGACCGGTCGTCGACGTGCCGGCCACCCCGACCAGGCAGCCCGCGGCGAGGACGGGGATCCGGCCGTGACGATCCATCAGCCGCCCCGCCGGGAAGGCGGCGAGCGCGCCGGCGGTGAGGAAGATCGCGGGCCCGAGGCCCAGGATGCCTTCGATCCCGGTGACCACGACGAGGGTGGTGGTGGCGACCGCGACGACCAGCTGGATCGTCCCGGAGAGACAGGTGAGCGTCGCAGAGAGGAGGAGCGTGTTCCGCCGGACGGGGTAGACGCTCACCTCAGCAATTCAACCAGCCCGGCCCGGAACGCCCGGGCACCACCGTGCGCCGGGTGGCGGACGTAGGGCGCGCCGGTCACCGCTGCGGCGAGGCGGCCGACGGCGATCAGGCGGCGGCCGCGCGCGACACCTTGGAGAAACGGGGAGGACTCCCGCACTTCGACGCGCGTCGGCCGCCGATTCGTATACGGGCGACCGGGCTCGTGCGGATGTGTGGGCACGACGTTCCAGAGCAGGATCTCGTCCTCGACTCCGAGCTCGGCGAGGACGCGGTGGACCACGGTCGCGCTGGCCTCGGCCGGGCCGACGCCCGTGAGCTGGCGCTCGGAGGTGAAGGGAATGCCGCTGACGCGCGCGCCGCGGTACCCGGCCGCCTCGCCCACGAGGACGACGGTCGCCCCACGCTTGGCCTCGAGGTACGCCGCTACCCGTTCCCGGCGCAGCCGGGAACGGCTGTACTGGTTGAACGTCGTCCCGATCCGCGCGGCCGCGAGCTCGTCTACCAGGCTTCCCAGCGCACGACCTCCTCGAGCGGCTTCCAGCCGCGCCGCCGCGAGCTGCGCTCCGGCTCCGGCGCAGGGTGGCCGATCGTGACCACGCCGACGATCTCCAGGTCGCCCGGCATCCCGAGCAGCTCCCGCAGGCGGTCGTTGTCGTCGCCGACGAGCCCGAACAGCCCTGCGCCCAGCCCTTCGTCGACGGCGGCGAGCAGCAGGAGCATGATCCCCGTGCCCGCGTCCACCCACCACCACGGGACCCGCCACTCGATCTCCCCGCCGGTCTCGTCGAGCTTGTCGGGCTCGCGGTAGCGGTCGTGGTAGTCGTCCTCGCGGACGGCGACGACGACGTGCACCGGCGCGCGCGAGATCCACGGCTCCAGCCCCATCTCCACGTACTCGGGCTCCCGGGCCAGCTCGGCGATCCTGCCTCTCGTCCCGGCGTCGGTGACCACGACCAGGCGCAGTCCCTGGCTGAAGCCGCCGCTCGGCGCCTTGCGGCCGCGCGCGACGATCCGCTCGACGACCTCGCGCGGCACCGCCTCGTCGCTGTAGTTCCGCACCATCTTCCGCCGACGCAGGACCTCGTCAAACTGCATGGGGCCATCATGAACGTCACGACGCTCACGGACGGCGGGCAGGACCCGATCACGGTGGCGCGAGCGCTGCACGACTTCCTCGGCGCCGCCGAGGCGTCGCTCGACATCGCCCTCTACGACTTCAAGCTCGATCCGGGCCTCGAGGAGCTCGTGGTCGACACGATCCAGGAGGCGGGCCGCCGGGGGATCGCGGTGCGAGTGGCCTACAACGCCGACTTCCGCGCGCCGATCCCGGTGCCGCCGCCGCCGAGGTCGGCGCCCGAGGACGTGGCGCGCCTCGAGGTGCCGACGATGGCGATCGCCGGGATCCCGGACCTGATGCACCACAAGTACGTCGTTCGCGACCGCAGCTCGATCTGGTCGGGCTCGACGAACTGGACCGACGACTCCTGGTCGCGGGAGGAGAACGTGATCATCACCCTCGACTCACCGGAGCTCGCCCACGCGTTCACGCTCGACTTCGAGCAGCTCTGGACGACGGGAAACGTCGAGGGCACCGGCACGGTCGAGCCCCGTCCCGTCCGGGTGGAGGGCGTCGAGGTCCGGCCGTGGTTCTGCCCCGGGTTCGGGGACGCGCTCTCGCACCGGATCGCCAAGGCGATCGGCCGGGCCAGGCGGCGCATCCGGATCTGCTCGCCCGTGCTCACCTCCGCGCCCGTGCTGGGGACGCTGGCGCAGGTGATCGCGGACGGCAAGGTCGACGTGGCCGGCGCGCTCGACCAGACCCAGATCGAAGAGGTGCAGACGCAGTGGGGCCCAACCGGCGTGTCGTCGTGGAAGCTGCCGCTTCTCCTCCAGATCGTCGGGTCGGGCCTGTTCGCAGGCAAGCGCTCGACACCGTGGGGCCCGGACACGGTGCACGACTACATGCACGCGAAGGTGACCGTCGCGGACGACGTCGTCTTCCTCGGATCGTTCAACCTCTCGCACTCGGGCGAGCAGAACGCCGAGAACGTGCTGGAGATCCACGACCCCGCGCTCGCCGAGGAGCTGGCGAGGTTCGTGGACGGCGTGCGCGCCCGCTACCCGGTCGCGAAGCTCGAGTAGCCGGCCGCCGGCCCTGGATGGCTGACCGGAAAAGGTCGTCTAGATCTCTTCGAGGCGTGTATGGGGGGGCTCGGCGGTCAGGTCGCCGCGGCCGATCGCCGCGACCAGGTCCTGCGTAGCCTGCTTGCGGGCCGACCGCTTCGTGACCTTCCAGAGCCGGTGCTCCGGCGGCGGACCCTGGGTATCGGCCCGGACCGTCACCCCGAACGTCGCGCCGAGGAAGCCGATCGCCCAGACGACGAACGTCGCGACGACCAGGATCCACAGGACGCCCATATTGTGGCGGAAGATCCAGATCATCACCCCCGCGATGATCGCGGTGACGATCACGTGCGCCCAGAAGAACGGCGTCTCCCGGGTTTCCTTCATCGATCGCTTGCGGCCCTCGGTCGAGACCTGCCACTCACGGCCGTCGGGGGTTCTGACCGTCTGGGACTCGTCGGCCATGCGCGCGGGACGCTACAGGATTCCTGCAACTACTCCCACTCGATGGTCGCGGGGGGCTTCGAGGAGAGGTCGAGGGCGACGCGGTTGACCGCGGGGATCTCGTTCGTCAGCCGGCTGGAGACGGTCTCGAGCAGGTCGTAGGGCAGGCGGGCCCAGTCGGCGGTCATCGCGTCCTCCGAGGTGACGGCGCGGATCACGATCGGGTATCCGTACGTGCGCTCGTCGCCCTGGACGCCGACCGAGCGGATCGCGGGCAACACGGCGAAGCACTGCCAGAGCTCCCGGTAGAGGCCGGCGCGCCGCACCTCCTCGAGCAGGATCGAATCGGCGTCGCGGAGAATCTCGAGCCGCTCGCGCGTGACCTCGCCGACGATCCGGATCGCCAGGCCGGGCCCCGGGAAGGGGTGGCGCCAGACCATCGCCTCCGGGAGCCCGAGCTCCTCCCCCACGCGCCGCACCTCGTCCTTGAACAGCGACCTGAGCGGCTCGACCAGCTCCATCGTCATGTCCTCCGGCAGGCCGCCGACGTTGTGGTGCGACTTGATCTTCGCGGCGACGCCCTCCGTGCCGCCCGACTCGATCACGTCGGAGTAGAGCGTCCCCTGGACGAGGAACGGCACGCGGCCGAGCTGCTCGGCCTCGGCCTCGAAGACGCGGATGAACTCCTCGCCGACGATGCGCCGCTTCTGCTCGGGGTCGATGACACCCTCGAGCCGGGCCAGGAAGCGCGAGGCGGCGTCGACGTGGACGAGCGGCACGTGGAAGTGGCCCTCGAACGTCTCGACCACCTGCGCGGCCTCGTCCTTGCGCAGGAGCCCGTGGTCGACGAAGACGCAGGTGAGCTGGTCGCCGACCGCCTTGTGCACGAGCAGCGCCGCCACCGCGGAGTCGACGCCGCCGGAGAGGCCGCACAGCACCCGCTCAGGGCCGACCTGTGCGCGGATGCGCTCGACCTGCTCCTCGATCACCGCCGCCGGCGTCCAGGTGGGACGGGCGCCCGCGATCCCGTAGAGGAAGTTCTTCAGCACCTCCTGCCCGTGCGGCGTGTGC
Organism: Gaiellaceae bacterium; assembly: GCA_036555585.1. Classification (GTDB taxonomy): domain Bacteria; phylum Actinomycetota; class Thermoleophilia; order Gaiellales; family Gaiellaceae; genus DATBLE01. The sequence continues at coordinate 53,238 of DATBLE010000019.1, read as the reverse complement.
ACGACCTCGGGGTGGAACTGGACGCCGTACAGGCCGCGCTCCGGGGCCTCGAACGCCGCGATCGGCGTCGACTCGGAGCCACCCGTGATCTGCGCGCCCTCCGGAGGAGCTGTCACGGAATCCCTGTGGCTCATCCAGACGACTTGCTCCTCGGGAAGGCTCTCGCCTAGCGCTCCGCGCAAGCGGAGCGCGGTTCTGCCAAATTCGCTGGAACCCGTGGGCGCGACGCGGCCGCCCAGATCCTGCGCCATCAGCTGCATCCCGTAGCAGATGCCGAGCACGGGCACGCCCAGCTCGTAGATGCCGGGGTCGACCTGCGGCGCCTCGTCCGAGTAGACCGATGCCGGCCCGCCGCTGAGGATCAGGGCGGCCGGGCTTCGGGCACGCAGCTCTGCGGCGGACGAGCGGTGGCCGACCAGCTCGGAGTAGACGCGTGCCTCGCGGACCCTGCGCGCGATCAGCTGGGAGTACTGGCCGCCCAGGTCGACGACGAGCACGGGCGCCGACTGCGGAGCCGGCTCCGGAACCGGGAACGGCAGGAGCTCAGCGCCGATAGTTGGGCGCCTCCTTCGTGATCGTCACGTCGTGCGGGTGGCTCTCCTGGAGGCCGGCGGCGGAGATGCGGATGAACCGGCTGTCCTTCATCGCCTCGACGGTCGGCGCGCCGCAGTACCCCATCGACTGCCGTAGCCCGCCGACGAGCTGGTGCAGCACGGCCTGGACCGGGCCCTTGTAGGGGACGCGACCCTCGATCCCCTCCGGGACGAGCTTGTCGACGTCCTCGACGTCGCCCTGGAAGTAGCGGTCCTTGGAGAAGGAACGCGCCTTCATCGCGCCCAGCGAGCCCATGCCGCGGTACTCCTTGTAGCGCTCGCCCTGCACGAGGATGACGTCGCCCGGCGCCTCGTCCGTGCCGGCGAGCACGGAGCCGAGCATGACCGCGTCGGCCCCGGCCGCGATCGCCTTCGCGACGTCGCCGGAGCTCCGGATGCCGCCGTCGGCGATCAGAGGGACACCCTCGGCCGCGCAGACCCGGGCACAGTCGAAGACGGCGGTCACCTGGGGCACGCCCACGCCCGCGACCACCCGGGTCGTGCACGCAGCTCCCGGCCCGACCCCGACCTTGACGCCGTCGACGCCCGCGCCGATCAGCGCCTCCGCCCCTTCTCCCGTCGCGACGTTGCCGGCCACGAGCTGCGTGTCGAGGCGGGAGCGGATCCGGCCAGCCATCTCCAGCACCCCGCGCGAGTGGCCGTGGGCGGTGTCGAGGACGAGGACGTCCGCGCCGGCGGCAGCGAGCGCCTCGGCCCGCTCGACCGCGTCGGAGCCGACCCCGATCGCAGCCCCGACCCGCAGGCGTCCCTGCTCGTCCTTGGTCGCGTCGGGATACTCGATGCGCTTGGAGATGTCCTTGACGGTGATCAGGCCGCGCAAATGGCCGTCGGCGTCCACGACGGGCAGCTTCTCGACCTTGTTCCGGTGGAGGATGCGCTCGGCCTCGTCGAGGGTCGTGCCGACCGGAGCGGTGACGAGGTCACGGCTCGTCATCAGCGCGCTGACCGGCTGGGCCGTGTCGGTCTCGAACCGGAGGTCGCGGTTCGTAAGGATGCCGACCAGGATCCCGTCGCCGTCGGTGATCGGGACGCCCGAGATGCGGTAGCGGGACATCAGCTCGAGCGCGTCGGCGACGCGGGCGTCGGGCGGGAGGGTGACCGGCTCGACGATCATCCCCGCCTCGGAGCGCTTCACCTTGTCGACCTCCGCGACCTGGTCCTCGATCGAGAGGTTGCGGTGGACGATGCCGATCCCGCCGACGCGCGCCAGCGCGATCGCCAGGCGGGCCTCGGTGACCGTGTCCATCGCCGCGGACACCACCGGGATCGCCAGCTCGAGCTCGCGCGTCAGGCGCGATCGTGTCGAGACGTCGTTCGGCAGCACTTCCGAGGCGGCGGGCACGAGCAGGACGTCGTCGAACGCGAGCCCCTCCGTGGCGAACTTGTCCTCCAGAGCGAGGAGGCGCTCGACCTCGATCCGACCCAGCTCCAGCCCTTCCAAGGAGAACAGCTTACCGCCCGCCCCGGCCGTCTATCCCCCGCCGCCGCGGCCGACACGACGGCCGCGGCGAGCGTTTAGACGCCGACGTGCTCGAGCTCGCCGACCTCGACGTCGGGCTGGAGGCTCGTCGCGTCCTTCGGGTCGAATCGGCCGGCGCCGACCTCGAAGGTCGAGGCGGCTCCCGCGGCGACCGCCTCGCGGAGCGCCTCCTCGGGCGTTCGCCCCGCGGCATGGGCGGCGATGTAGGCGGCGAGCAGGACGTCGCCGCTCCCGACGCTGGAGACCGCCTCGACCTGCGGGGCGACTGCGCGGTAGCGGCGCGTCTTCCTGCCCTCGCGCAGGCGCGCGAAGCAGCCGCTCTCGTTCGTGATCAGCACGTTCCGGGCACCGAGCTCCGCGATGTGCTCGAGCCCGTAGGCGAAGTCCTGCCGCTCGTAGAGCTCCTGCCCGACCAGCGCCTCGGCCTCGCGCTGGTTCGGCGAGACCAGGAACGGCTCGGCCTCGAGGCCGATCCGCAGCGGCTCCCCCTCGGAGTCGAGCACCGTCGGCACCTGCCGACGGCCGAGCTCCCGGATCAGCTCCGCGTAGAAGCCCGGGTCGACACCGCGCGGCAGCGATCCGGCGAGGACGACGAACTCGGAGCCGCTCGAGAGGTAGCGCAGCTTGTCGACCAGCATGTCCAGCTCCTCGGGCTCGACATGCGGCCCCCACTCGTTGATCTCCGTGTAGCTGCCGCCGGTCGGGTCGACGACGGCGGTCGACGTCCGCGACTCGTCGGCGATGCGTACGAAGTCGTTGAGGATCGCCTCGCCGGTGAGGTCCTCGATGATCCGCGTCCCGGTGGCGCCGCCGGCCAGCCCGGTCGCGACGACGGGTACGCCGAGCCGCTTGAGCGCGCGGGCGACGTTGATCCCCTTCCCGCCGGCGAGGGTCAGGCCTGCGCTCGCGCGGTGGCGCTGCCCCAGCTGGAAGTTCGGCACCGTCAGCGTCCGGTCGATCGCCGCGTTGAGGGTGACGGTGACGATCATAGTCTCAGCTAAACCAGCTTCCGACGTGATGCAAGGTCCTCTTGGTGTACCAACCTGCCCGGCCGAGGAATCCCGGAGCGCGAATCGCCCGGGCGGCGACCAGGGGGCTCGAGGCGACCAGCTTGCGCCCGGCGTAGACCTCCACCTCGCCGAGCGGCTGACCCTTCGCCACCGGCAGCGACACGACCGTCGGCGCGACCACCCGTTCCGTCAGCATCCGGTCGACCCGGACGATCTTCTTCACAGGCGCGGCGGCGACGAGCGACAGCGCGGCCCGGCCGTACGGGGCCCTGGCGGTTGCGTACACCCGCCCGGGCGCGATCGCGTGGACGGTGCGGTAGCGGCTCAGCCCCCACGTGAGCAGGGCGGAGAGATCGCCGTTGCGCGTGTCCCGCGCCGGACTGCCGAGCAGGGTCGCGTAGACGGTCACTCCGTGCGACCGCGCCGCCGCGACCTCCGACCAGCCCGCCGCAGTCGTGTGGCCGGTCTTGACGCCGAAGACTCCCGGGTAGCTGGCGAGCAGGTCGTTCCAGGTGGTCAAGGTGCGCCCCCCCGAGATCTCCGCCGTCTCCTCGCCGACGATCCGTCGCACCAGCGGGTTCTTCATCGCGATCCGGGCAAGGCGCGTGACGTCGTGCGCGCTCGAGTAGTGGTCGGGAGCGTCAAGCCCGTCCGGATTGGCGAAATGCGTGTCGCGGAGGCCGAGCCTCTGCGCCTCCTCGTTCATCATCGCGACGAACGCCGCCTGGGTGCCGCCGACGTGCTCGGCCAGCGCGACGGCCGCGTCGTTCGCGCTCTGGATCAGCGCCGCCTCGATCAGCTCCTCGACCGTGAGCTGGTCGCCCTTGCGGAGGTAGATCGAGGACTCGCCGACCGCGGCCGCCTGGCGGCTGACGGTGACGACGTCGTCGAGACTCGCGTGCTGGAGCGTGACGAGAACGGTCATCAGCTTCGTGATGCTCGCGATCGGCAGGCGGTCGCGGTCGTTTCGCTGCGCCAGCACCTCGCCGTTGACGCCGTTCTCGACGAGGTAGGCGCGGGCCGAGACCTGCGGCGCGCCCGCGAACGCGGCCGGGGCGAAGAGCAGGAGTGCGGCCGCGAGCAGCGCAAGCCGGAGTCTCACGGCCGCGAAGGGTAGCTACTGGATACGCACGCGCCCGCCGGGAATCAGCGCGGTCGGCTCCACGCCCGGGTTGAGGCGGAGGAGCGAATCGACCGTCGTCCCGTAGCGGCCGGCGATCGCCCCGAGGGTGTCGCCGCTCTGGATCACGTACCACCGCTTCGGCCGGGCGGGCTTGATCGTGATCGCGGTCGACGAGGCGTCAGCCCTCCTGGCCGCGGGCGCGGGCTTCGCGGGCGGCGTCTCCGCCCGCAGCCCCGCTCTGAGGGCGAGCGCGACTCCGGTGACCGCGAGCAGGAACGCCGCCGGCGCGCCGTAGCGGACCAGCACGTGACGCCGGTCGATCCCGGGCCACGCTCGTCGGCGCGCCCAGGACCCGGCCTGATCTACCAACCGGAGACTTTCCACACCTCGTGATTCAACCGCGCGGCCTCGGCCCCTGCCGCCGCCCGCCAATCGTCCTCGCCGTCCCTGAACGCGTACATCACCGACCGCGAGGCGGCGACGAGCGCGCTCGCGGGCCCGCTGGTGAAGGCGCGGGCGATATTCGCCGGGGTCGCGCCCTGTGCGCCGACGCCCGGCAGCAGCAGGATCGCCTGGGGCAGCAGCTTGCGCGCCTCGGCGATCGCCCTTGGGTAGGTGGCGCCGACGACCGCGCCGATGCTCGACAGGCCGCAGTCGCCGACCACCTCCTCCCCGAGCTCGTGCACGAGCAGCGCAACCTGCTTCCAGAGCGGGCGGCCGTCGGAGAGCGCGAGGTCCTGAACGTCGACCCCGCCGGCGTTCGAGGTCTTGACCAGGCAGAAGAGGCCGCCGCCGCCGCGCCGGCAGGCGGCGACGAACGGCTCGAGCGAGTCGCGCCCGAGGTAGGTGTTGACGGTCAGGGCGTCGGCGATCGGATCGCCGTCGGCGCGGGGCTCGAGGTAGGCGTCGGCGTACGCGCGTGCAGTCGGGCCGATGTCGCCGCGCTTGCCGTCGACGACCACGAGCAGGCCGGCCGAGCGAGCGTAGCCCACGACCCGCTCGAACGAGGCGATCCCGTCGGCGCCGAGCACCTCGAAGAACGCCAGCTGCGGCTTGACCGCCACGCAGTAGGGGGCGACCGCGTCGACGATCCCGCAGCAGAAGCGGGTGACCGCCTCGGCCGCAGCCGGCCGCCCCACGTGCGCGTCGCCGCGCAGCTCGAGCGGCAGCAGGTCGAGCCGGGGGTCGAGACCGACGACCAGCTGGCTCCGCCGCTCGGCGACCGCCTCGGCGAGCCGATCGGCGAAGGTCGTGGTCGCGACCGCCGTCCGTGGCTCCATCAGCGCAGGGTAGACGCGATCGGGCACGAGGACGCGAAGGGCCGCGTTCGCAGCGGCCCTTCCGCCCGACTCGGAGGAGGTACGTACGTCCTAGCCGCCCCGAACCGATTGCTTCAGCGCGCTCCCCGCGGTGAACTTCGGAACCGTCGCTGCGGGGATGTGCACCTTCTCGCCCGGGTTGCGGGGATTGACGCCCATCCTCGCCTTGCGCTCGGAGGTGGCGAACTTGCCGAAGCCGGTGAAGTTGATCGAGTCGCGCCGCCTGAGCGCGTCCGTGATCGTGTCGAGAACCGCCTCGACCGCCTTCCCGGCCTCGCCGCGGCTGAGACCGCTGCGATCCGAAACGGCGTTGACGAACTCTTGCTTGGTCACCTAGGTCCTCCTCCTCTGGACATGATGGAACACGGGGCGGAACCTACCACTCCGCGACATTCCGCTCAGCCATGCGGCTTTCCGGGAGCCTATAGCGCCCCGGCAACGTCGACCGCCCGAAACAGGGGATGCAGTCGCACTCCGAGGCGCGCGAGGGCGTCCACACCGCCCTCCTCCCGGTCGATGACGCAGATAGCCGTGCGGCATTCGAGCGCAGCTTGCCGTACCGCCCGGACGGCATCGGCGGCCGCTCCGCCCGACGTGACGACGTCCTCGACCAGGACGACGCGCTCGCCGGGCTCGAAGGCGCCCTCGAGGCGATTCTCCGTCCCGTACGCCTTGGCCTCGCCGCGCACGATCAGGAACGGCAGGCGCGACGCGAGCGACGCGGCGGCCGCCAGCGCGACCGCGCCGAGCTCAGGCCCGGCGAGCCGCTGCGCGCCGGGCTCGACCTCGGCGATCTTCGCCGCCAGCCGTGCGCCGAGCGCCTCCAGCAGGTCCGGCACCGTCTCGAAGCGGTACTTGTCCAGGTAGTACTGCGAGCGCTTGCCCGAGCGCAGGACGAAGTCGCCCTCCAGGTAGGCATGCTCGCGCATCGCCGCGAGCAGCTCGTGGTCGTCCACTTACGCCCGTGTCGTCTCGAGGATGCGGCGGGCGAGCGGGAGCACGGTCGAGGCCTCCGGCGCGCCGTCCGCCAGTGAGACCATCGATCCGTCCTCGAAGTACACGTCCACCCGGTCACGGCGCCTGGCCGAGCGGCGGCGCAACGCGATCGCGCCGGCCAGCGAGCCGAGCGCCAGGACGACGCCGGTCGCGACCTTATGCCGCGGCATCGCTCCCGTTCCCGCTCTTCGGCTTCCTGGTGCGCGGCCTCGGCTTCGGCTTGGCCGCGAAGGCGCGCAGGCAGCTCTTGAGGTCGTAGAAGACGAGGCCCACTGTAGGCTCCGGGCCCGTGGTCGCGGCGATCGTCCGCTGCTCGTCCCGAACGAGGAAGACGCTGCCGTCGCCGGTCGCGATCTCGGCCTGCGCGAGCTCGCCCTCCTCGTTTCCGGCGGCGCGCTTGACCGCCGCGAGCAGCTCCTGCACGGCCTCGGCCAGCTCGGGCCGGTCGTCGAGCGTGGAGGCGAGCGTCGAGCCGTCCGCATCGAGCACGATCGCGGCCCTGATCTGCGACGAGATCTCGGTCAGGTCGGACAATGCCTGTGCGCCGTCCACGGGCGGCAAACGCTAACACAGTGCATATTCGCGAAACCTTCTCGAAGTTCTTCGCCGACCGGGGGACGCACCTGGCGGCGATGATCGCGTACTTCGCCCTGCTCTCCTTCGTCCCCCTGGTCTTCCTCGCGCTCGCCCTGCTCGGCCTCGGCGGCCGGACGACCGAATCGAGCTACTTCGTCGAGGAGCTCCAGAAGGTCTTCCCGAGCGCGTCGGTGTCGAGCATCGTCAGCGGCGTCGACAAGATCCGCCGGAACGCCGCCTCGCTCGGCCTGATCGGCGCCGCGTTCCTGCTCTGGTCGTCGCTGTCGCTGTTCAGCGTGCTCGAGTCCGCCTTCAACATCGTCTACAACCGGCCCAACCGCTCGTTCCTGCACGGGAAGGCGCGCGCGACGCTCTTCATGCTCGCGGGGCTGATCACGCTCTTCCTCGGGCTGCTCGTCGGCGGGCTCGGCGCGCACACGCTCGACCACTTCGCGCCGGGCTTCCTCGCCAACACCGTGGTCGCGCACGCGGTGTCCGTCGTCGTCTCGTCGATCGCGATCTTCGCCTTCCTGATCTGCGCCTACCGCTACCTGACGAACGTCGAGCTGACCCTTCCGCAGGTGCTGCCGGGCGCGGTCGTCGCGACGGTCGTGCTGGAGGCGACGTTCCAGGTGCTGCCGATCTTCCTCGGCTTCTCCAGGCACAACCCCTCGGCGCAGGTGATCGGCGGGCCGCTCCTGCTCTTGATCTGGCTCTACGTGATGGCCAACGTGATCGTCTTCGGCGCCGAGGTCAATTGGCGCCGGTCGCGGCCTCGAGCGCGGCTCTGAGCGCGGCCGCCGCGCGGGCACGGTGCGAGCTCGCGCGCTTCCAGTCGTCGCCCAGCTCCGCGACCGTCAGCGTCTCCCCCTCGGGGACGAACACCGGGTCGTAGCCGAAACCGCCGGTGCCGCGAGGCTCGCTCGCGACCTCCCCCTCGAGCACGCCGACCGCGTCGAGCTCGCGGCCGTCGGGTGCGATCGCGACCAGGTGCGCGATCATGCGCGCGCGCCGGTCGGGCACGCCCGCGAGCCGCTCGAGCAGGTGCCGGTGCTGGCGGCCGGCCGCGGACCAGCGAGCGGAGTGGACGCCGGGCTCGCCGCCGAGCGCGTCGACCTCGATGCCGGAGTCCTCGCCGAGGGCCCAGGCGTCGCCCGGCGCCTCCCGGCGGCCGAACAGCGCCTTGCCGCGGGCGTTGGCGTAGTACGTGCCGCCGTCCTCGGGCGGGTAGTCGTCCGCCTCGAGCGGCTCGATCGTCCACCCGGGAAGCGCCGTCCGCAGCTCCTCGAGCTTGTGCTCGTTCCGGGAGCAGAGGACGAGCGTCACGTCGTCCAGCGCGCCTCCTCCACCTGAGGGAGCGCGGCGACGTCGTCGAGCGCGCGCGCTCGCGCGCCGCGATCGATTCGCAGCTCGATCTCCAGGCGGGAGCCGTCGCGCCGCAGCGCCAGCAGGTCGCCGGCGCGCTCCAGCGCGTCGAGGACGTCTCCCGCCGTGCCGTCCTCCTCGAGCACGACGACCATGTGCGTGGCCACCCGCTGGGGGAGAGCGAAGCCCTTCATCCACTCGAGCGGGCGCAGGCTGACCAGCGCCACGATGGTCGCGATCACGGCGCCCTTCCAGAAGCCGGCGCCGGCGGCCATGCCGATCGCCGCCACGAGCCAGAGGCTGGCGGCGGTCGTCAGCCCGCGGATGGTGAACCCCTGGCGGAAGATCAGGCCGGCGCCGAGGAAGCCGATGCCCGTCACGACCTGTGCGGCCACGCGGGTCGGATCGACCCGCACGGCCGGAAAGTCCGAGAAGCCGTACGCGCCGACGATCGTGAACAGCGCGGAGCCGACCGCCACCAGCATGTGGGTGCGCAGGCCGGCGGCCTTCTCGTCGAGTTCGCGCTCGAGGCCGACCACGCCGCCGAGGCCGGCTGCGACCACGATCCGGACCAGGGCCTCGAGCCAGGTCAGGTGCGGGTCAAGCGCGAGCAGCAGCGACTGCATCCTGCTGGGCGCCTCCGATCATCCCGATGCCCCTCGCTGCGAGCTCGAGCAGCTCGTCGAGCTGGTCGCGGCCGAAGGGCACGCGTTCGGCGGTCGCCTGCACCTCGACCAGCCGTTCGTCTCCGGTCATCACCACGTTCAGGTCGACGTCCGCGGCGGAGTCCTCGGAGTAGTCGAGGTCGAGCAGCAGCTCGCCGCCGACGATCCCGAGCGAGACGGCGGCGACCGAGCCCGGCATCGCCTTGGCCAGGCCGAAGCGGTCGAGCGCGCGGCGCGCGGCGACGTAGGCCCCCGAGATCGCAGCGCAACGTGTGCCGCCGTCGGCCTGGAGGACGTCGCAGTCGAGCCAGAGCGTCCGCTCCCCGAGCGCCTGGAAGTCGGTGACCGCCCGGACCGCGCGCCCGATCAGCCGCTGGATCTCGACCGTGCGCCCCTTCTGCTTGCCGGCCGACGCCTCGCGCTGGGTCCGCTGGCCCGTCGACGCGGGCAGGAGCGAGTACTCGGCCGTGATCCAGCCGACGCCGCGGCCGGACATCCAGCGCGGGACGCTCTCCTCGACCGATGCCGTGCAGAGCACCCGGGTCTTTCCCTGGGAGTAGAGCACCGAGCCGTGCGGCTGCTCGAGGTAGTCGGGGACGATCTCGACCGGGCGGAGCTGGTCGGGCGACCGGCCGTCGGCGCGGCTCATGCGGCCCGCTCGAGGTCGGCCAGCTCGACGTGCTCGACCTCGCCGATCGGCAGCTGGAGGAACCTGGCGCCCATGACGCGGAAGACGTCGGTGTCCCCGGTCGTCATGAACCGGTACGTACCCTCGCGGCCGGGATCGTTCTCGACCTCTTTCCGGGCGAGCGTCTCCGCGACCTCGCGCGCGGTCTCCTCCGCCGAGAAGACGAGGGTGACGCCGCGGCCGAACAGGCGCTGGAAGATCGGCCGGATCAGCGGGTAGTGCGTGCAGCCCAGGATCACCGTGTCGACCTCCGCCTCCTTCAGCGGGCGCGCGTACTCGCGCACGGCGTCCGCCGTCTCGGGCCCGAACGGGTCGTCGCCCTCGATCAGCGGCACGAGCCGCGGGCACGCGATCGAGGTCAGCCGGGCGCCGGCGTCGAGCGTACGGACGAGCGACTCGTACCTCCCCGACTCGACGGTCGCCTTCGTGGCCAGCAGGCCGATCCGGCGGTTGCGCGTCGCCTGGACGGCGGCATGGGCCTCGGGCGTGATCACGCCGACGACGGGGACGGACAGCGACTCCTGGAGCTCGGGCAGGGCGGCCGCGGTGGCCGAGTTGCAGGCGACCAGGATCAGCTTCACGCCCTGGGCCTCGAGGTAGGCGCCGATCTCGCGGGCGAACCGCGCGACCTCGGGAAGGGGCCGCGGCCCGTACGGCAGCCTGGCGCCGTCGCCCAGGTAGACGAAGTCCTCGTGCGGCATCGTCACCAGGCACTCGTGCAGGACGGTCAGTCCGCCCATGCCCGAGTCGAAGACGCCGACGGGACGCGAGTCCACCGGCGGATTGTAGGTTGCCGCCATGGCGACGATCCGGCTGGGCACCTGCAGCTGGGCGGACGAGGGCCTGGTCAAGCACTGGTACCCGCGCGGCGTCTCCTCGCCGGCGGCACGGCTCGCCTACTACGCGGAGCGCTTCGACACGGTCGAGGTCGACTCGCCCTTCTACCGGCTCCCCGCGCCGGAGACGGCGCAGAAGTGGGCCGAGCGGACGCCGGACGGCTTCGTCTGGCACGCGAAGGCGAGCAAGGGGATGACGGGCCACGAGGAGGCCGACCGCGAGACCGCGTTCGGCGAGTTCCGGGAGGCGCTGGCGCCGCTCGAGGCGTCGGGCAAGCTGCGCGGCGTCCTGCTCCAGTACCACCCGCGCGTGACGAAGTCGCGGGAGGCGCTTCAGGAGCTGGCGGCGGTTCGCCCGCTGCTCGAGCCGCTCGTCCCGCTGATCGAGTTCCGCCACCGCTCGTGGCTGGAGGAGGACGAGCGCGCCGACACGTTCTCGTTCCTCGAGAGTCACGGCCTCTCGTACGTGTCGGTCGACTCCCCGCGCACGCGGGCGAGCAACGTGCTGCCGCGGATCGCCGTCGCCACCCACCCGGTCGCCTACGTCCGCTTCCACGGCCGGAACTGGAAGACGTGGAACATCAGGAACGCGAGATCGTCGGCCGAGCGCTTCGACTGGATGTACTCGGAGGACGAGCTGGCGGAGTGGGTCGAGCCGCTGGCCGGTCTGGCCGAGCGCGCGGAAGAGGTCTACGCGCTGATGAACAACAACCGGGCCGACTACGCGCCCCGCAGCGCAACGATCCTCCGCCGCCTGCTCGACGAGCGGGAGGTCCCGGCCACGGGGGGCCTCGAGCCGCCGGAAACCGGCCAGCTACAGTTGGGCATGTGAGAGACGAAGCCGAGCACAAAGCCGACAGCGAAGCTGTCGAGGTCGGTGCGAGGCGATGTCGTGATGCCGAAGGCATCAGCGTGCTCGGCGTGATCCACGGCGAGAACGTCCGTGGAGGCGTCTTCGCAGACGCAGTCGACGCGGCCGGCCACCGCTACGAGGAGTGGAGCCCGGCCTGGGGAACGCCTCCGCCGCAGCCGCTCGACGACTACGGCGCGGTGATCGTGCTCGGCGGCTCGATGCACGCCGACCAGGACGACCGCCATCCCTGGCTCCGCGACGAGAACGAATTCATCCGGCGTCTGCTCGAGCGCCGCGTGCCGCTGCTGGGGGTCTGCCTCGGCATCCAGCTGATCGCGAAGGCCGTCGGCGCCGCCGTCTACCCGGTTCCCGACGGGCCCGAGATCGGCTGGCTACCGGTCGAGCTGGCCGGCGAGGCCCGCGACGATGACGTCTTCGGCGCGCTGCCGGGCCGCTTCGACGCCTTCGGCTGGCACTACTACACGTACGACCTGCCCGCCGGCGCCTCGGAGCTGGCGCGCAGTGCCCGCTGCAACCAGGCTTATCGGCTGGGCGACGCGGCCTGGGGCATCCAGTTCCACGCCGAGGTCACGCTCGAGACCGTCCGCTCCTGGCTCGACGAGAAGGAGGAGTTCCCGCTCGACCTCGACCGCGACGAGCTGTGGGCGGAGACGCAGGAGCGGATCGGCGAGTGGAACGAGCTCGGCAAGCGGCTCTGCGGCGCGTTCGTGGCGGTTGCGGAGCGGGCCGCAGTCGCCGCATAGGGTCTGACCCGAAGGGTCTGACCCTGTAGGACCGGCGGCACTGCGCTCCGGCCTGTGGGGACAGCCCCCTTCGGGGACAGTCCCTACGCCGAGGCGCGGGCAAGCCGCTCTGCCAGCGCGCCGAGGTGCACGCGCAGCTCGTCCGGACGGACGACGCGGAAGTCGGCGCCGAGCCCGGCCAGGAAGCCCGCCGCCCACTCGAGCGAATCGGCGCCCAGCTCCAGCCGCGTGCCGTCGCCGTCCGTCGTCAGCTCGGCGACCGCCGGCGACACGCGGCGCGAGACGTCCTCGAGCCGAGCGTCGAAGCGAACCTCGATCCGCCACTCGTAGGGCAGCCGCGCGAGCATCCGCACGACGTGGGCGGCCGGATCGAAGTCGTGCCCGCGGGGCCGGGCAGGCTCGCCGATCGCGGCCCGGCCGATGCGGTCGGCACGGAAGGTCCTGAGCTCGTCGCTCGCCCGGTCGTGAGCCGGCACGTACCAGCGCCCGCGCCTCGCGACGAGCCCCAGCGGCTCGATCACCCGCGTGCTCGGCGTCCCGTCGCCGCGCACGTAGTCGATCTCGAGGCAGCGCCGGCGACGGACGGCCTCGGCGATCGCCAGCAGGGCCTCGCTCGAGGTCGGCGGCGCCGAGGCAGGCTCGCCCAGGAAGCTGAGCTCGTCGCTGAGGCGCTCGATCTGCCGGGCGAGCCGCTCCGGCAGCACGCGGGTGATCTTCGTCAGTGCCTGGCCCGCGGCGATCCCGCGCCGCTCGGCGACCACGAGCCCGACCGCGACCGCCGTCGCCTCGTCGTCCGAGAGCATCAGCGGCGGGAGCCTGGTGCCCGCCCGCAGGCGGTAGCCGCCGCCGACCCCCGGCTGCCCGTCGACCGGGATGCCGATGTCGTGCAGCGCGACCGCGTACCGCCGGATCGTCCGCTCGGTCACGCCGAGGTCGGTCGCGGCCGCGCGGCCGTCGACGACCGGCCGGCTCTGCAGGAGCTCGAGGAAGGCGAGCAGTCGGGAGGCCGGACGCGAGATGCCCGTGATTCAAGCACGGCTGCGGACAGAAACTGTCCTCAATCACCTCTAGGGTCCGGCCATGGTCAGCGACGCTCGAGGAGCCTTCATGGAGAACGACGGACGGCACGACTTCGATTTCTACTTCGGGGCCTGGCGGATCTCGAACCGCAAGCGCGTGAACATGGTCGTCCCGGGCGACGACGAGTGGGTCGAGTTCGAGGCGACGAGCGAGGCCCGGCCGATCGTCGGCGGCCTCGGCAACATCGACACCTACTCCGCGCCGGACTTCCCCGGCCGCCCCGGGTTCGAGGCGTTCACGCTGCGGCTGTTCGAGCCGAAGACCGCGCTCTGGCGGATCTGGTGGACGTCGATGGCCAACCCCGGAGCCCTCGACGAGCCGGTGGTCGGTCGCTTCGAGGAGGACGGCGTCGGTCGCTTCGAGTGCGACGACATCGTCGCCGGCGTCCACCTGCGCGTGCGCTTCGAGTGGACCGTGATCGACGAGGACACGCTGAAGTGGGAGCAGTTCTTCTCGTTCGACGGCCGGCGCACCTGGGAGTCGAACTGGGTGATGGAGTCGACGCGGATCGCCAGCCCGGTGCGGCCCGCGGCCGCCGTGCTCAGCCCGGTCTAGTCGTCGGACAGGGTCGCCGCGAGCACGCGCTCGAACGCCTCGCGCGAGGCCTCGACGACGACGTCGACGTTCGGGACGCCCCCGCCGACGCCGAGGACGTCGACCACGGTCTGCCCGCGCGTCAGCTCGCCTGCGACCTCGACGTCGACGTGCAGCCGCCGCACGTCGGTCGCCACCGAGGGCTCGAGCGCGACCGCCATCGCGATCGGATCGGGAAGGTCGTAGCCCGCCAGGTGCGTGCGCGTCCGCGCGAACTCGTCCACCTTGGCCTGGATGGAGGCACAGAAGCTGCCGACTGCACCGAGGCCGGCGAGCCAGGCCGACTGCTCCGGCGTGAAGACCGCGTGCTTCCGGGAGATGTCCCAGCCGACCATCTCGATCGGCGCGCCGGAGCGGAAGACGACGCGGGCGGCCTCGGGGTCGGCCCAGATGTTGAACTCGGCGACCGGCGCGACGTTGCCGACTGCGTCCGACGTGCCGCCCATCATCACCAGCCGCCGCAGCGACGCCGGCAGGTCGGGTGCCCGCTCGAACGCCTCCCCCACGTTGGTGAGCGGCCCGAGCGTGACCAGCTCGATCTCGCCGGGCTCCGCTCGGATCAGCTCGATGAGCCGCTCGACCGCATCACCTGCGTCCGGCTCGCGCCCCGACAGCGGCAGGCCGATGTCCCCCATCCCATCCTCGCCGTGGACGAACTGCGCGGTGTGGAGCGGCGCCCCGGCCGGCCGCTCGCGACCGGCGTACACCGGCGCGTCGCCGTCCGCGACCTCGCGTGTGTACAGGGCGTTCTGCACGGCCTGCTCGAGCGGGACGTTGCCCGCGACGACCGTGATCGCGGCGACCCGTACGTCGGGATGGCGGAGCGCCATCGCCAGCGCGACCGCATCGTCGGACGCCGTGTCCGTGTCGACGACGAACGTGCGCAGAGCGGGCCTACGAACGCTCGATCGGCAGGTCGTCGTGGCGCGACCACTCGTGCCACGAGCCCGTGTAGTTCCGCGCGCGGTAGCCGGCCGAGCGGAGCGCCATCGCGGCCACGGCGGAGCGAGAGCCGGAGTGGCAGTACGCGACGATCTCGGCCCCCCCGGGCAGGCCGACCAGAGCCCTGATCTCATCCGGCGGCAGCGGCACGCCGGGCGAGGCGAACAGCTCTCCCGCCTCCAGGTGACGGGCGCCGGGGATGTGCCCCTGACGCGGATCGCACGGGTAGCCGCCCTTGCCCGTGAACTCGTCCGCCCGCCGCACGTCGAGGATCGTCAGCTCGGCGTCGTCCAGCCGCCCGGCAAGCTCCTCGAGGGTCGGCACGGCTTCGAGCTTGGGATCGAGCTCGTTCCGGTTCTTCTCCAACTGCACCACCCCCTGGTCGAGTGCGCCTCCCCACGATGCCAGTCCGCCGGCCATCACCGCCACCGCTGGATGGCCGGCCAGCTCGGCGAGCTGGTAGGAGGAGCAGGCGCCGATGCAGTCGCCGCCGTCGTACAGCACGAGCCGCTCCTCGCCGGTGACGCCGTGCCGGCGCAGTCGCAAGCCGACCTCCGCGGCGAGCTCCTCGAGCACCGCGCGGTCGGTGACCGGCGCCGGCGAGCCGAGCACGAGCGGGATCGAGCCGGGCAGGTGTCCGCGCGTGTGCGCGTTCGGGCCGCGCACGTCGGCGAGCAGCAGGCCCTCCTCGCCCAGGTGCTCGGCCACCCAGGCCGCGTCGACGACGGGCGGAAGCAGGCCGACGGCCTCGTCGGTCACAGCTCCTCCAGGAAGCCGGCGAGGATCCGGTTGAGCTCGTCGGGCCGCTCCAGGTTCGGGATGTGGCCGCAGCCCTCGAGGATCTCGGCGCGTCCGTTCGGCGAGGCGTCGGCGAGCTCCTGCCCGACCTCCGGCGGGATCAGCGGGTCGGCGTCGCCCGCGACGACCAGCAGCGGCGGGCCGGCGGTCACCGCCTCGGTCGAGTCGGGGCGGTCGCGGATGGCGGTGACCGCGCGGACGAGATCCTCGGGCTCCTGCTCGGAGGCGATGCGGTGTGCGAGCTCGAACAGGTCGTCGGGCATCCCAGGCGCGAAGAAGTCCTTCGCCTGCACGTTCCAGAGGCCCTCGCCGCCCTGCTCGCGCGCGATGCGGATCCACTCCTCGCGCAGCGGCGCACGCTCGGGCGGATCGGCGTCGGCCCGCGAGCCGACGAGCACGATGCCCTCCAGCCGCTCGGGCGCGAGACGCGCGATCGCGCAGGCGGTGTAGCCGCCCATCGACGCGCCGACCGCGACGAACCGGCCGGGAACCTCCTGGAGGACGCCGAGCGCCCACCCGTCGAAGCTCGAGCCGAAGCCGTACAGCGTCGGCGCGTGCACGTCGTGGCCGGCGAAGGCCTCGACCTGGGGCGCCCACATGCGGCCGTCGAACGGCAGCGCGTGCAGGAAGGCGATCCTCATCTCGCGAGCGCTGCGACCACGTCGAGCTCGGCGGCGATCGCCGGCCGCCCGGCCAGCTCGTCGACTCGGGCCGCGAGCGTCGGGAAGCCCGAGAGCTCGAAGCCGAGCAGGTCGCGCAGGCGGAGCAGCCACGGCACGTAGGCGATGTCGGCCAGGCCGTACGGGAACGGCCAGCCGTCGGCCGCGCGGTCCATGCTCGCGAGGCAGCCGGTGAGCCGCTCCTCCGCGCCCTGCTCCCCGCGCCGGAAGGCGTAGTACGCGTCGCCGAGGTTGGTGTCGAACCGGAAGATCGCGAGCCGGACGAGCGCTCGCGCGGCCGGATCGGCGGGCAGGAGCGCCGGCTCGGGGTAGCGCTCCTCCAGGTACTCCATGATCACGTCCGACTCCGGCAGGACGAACGAGTCCTCCTCGAGCACCGGCACCTTGCCGAGCGGGTTCTTCTCGTAGAGCCAGTCGGGGCGGTCGGCGAGGTCGATCGTCACCGTCTCGTACTCGACGTCCTTCTCGGCGAGAACGATGCGCGCGCGGGCGCAGTACGGGCAGCGGTCGGCGTCGTAGAGGGTGAGCATTGCCGGGCTCAGCCTACCCCCGAGGGTTTCCGGTGGGCGGCGCCGGCTGTGCCGGCGCCGCTTCCACACCGAGCGCCTCGGCCAGCTGAGCGTGCAGCTCGTCGGGCGGCGGGAGCTCCTCGGTCGACGAGGCGGTGCGGGCGACTGCGCGAATCCGGGCCGGGTCGGCGCCGGTCAGCCGTTGCGCGACGGTCGGGTTCGCCGAGAGCGCGACGACGTCGCCTGGCGGCAGCTCGCCGAAGTACTCCGGCACCGACGCGTACTCGTCGGCGACGCCTCCGCGGTCCCAGAGCACGTAGCGGACGACGGCGCTCTCCTCGACGCCCAGCGTGAGCACGATCGCGCCGAGCGCCAGCGAGACCTCGCGGCCGAGCCGCCGGAGCGCCTTCGGGTCGCGGCTGCACAGCTCGTCGTCGACGCGCGTCCACCCGTTCCTCGGCTCCGCGACGGCCGTCGACTCGGAGCGGCCGATCCGCGGCAGGTACTTCGCGACCGCCTGCTCGACCGTGTCGCGGTCGTCGGTCTGCGCGTAGAGCGCGCCGTGCGAGGCGGGACGCTCGTCGCCGGCAGAGCGCTCGGCGACCGTGGCGAGCGGCGCGGCCAGGTACAGCTTCTCCGGCTCGAAGCCGAGCCGCTTCCAGGCGGCGACGCCGACGTGGTTGCTCGCCATCACGTCGAGCGTGACCCGCGTCGCGCCGCGGTCGCGTCCCTCCTCGAGCACGGGGATCATCAGCCGCTTCAGCACGCCCTGCCGGCGCGTGCGCGCCCGGACGTGCGCGAAGACGACGTGCCAGACGTCGCGGGGGAGCATCGTCGCGCGGACGGCGCCGACGATCCCGTCGTCGTCCTCGGCGAGGTAGACCGTGCCGCGGCCGCCGATGTCGGCCGAGACGTCCTGCCACTCCTCCTCCCAGGTCTCCACGAACTCGGGCGGAGCCGGGATCTCGGCCTCGAACTCCTCCCAGAGCTCGCGGAGCGTCGGCTGGTCGGCTTCGGTGGCCTTGCGGACTCTCATCCGAGGACTCTCGCTCCGGTCAGCAGGTAGTGGACGGTCAAGTTCTGGAACGGGTCGAAGCGCTCGACGACGGCGCGAGCGTCCACGTCACCATAGAACGACGCAATGGCCTTCCGCACGCCGAGGTCGCCCGGAGCCCAGGCCCGTGGCCGCGCGAGGTGGCGTGCGAGGAACCAGTCGGCGGTCCACTCGCCGAGCCCGCGGACGGCGGTGATCCGCGCCTTGATCTCGTCGTCGGGAAGGTCGCCCAGCCCGTCGAGGTCGAGATCCGAGCGCGCGAGCCCGACGACGTACTCGGCCTTCCGCCGCGAGAAGCCGAGCGCGAACAGCGCGTCCTCGTCCGCCGCGGCCAATCGCTCTCGCGTCGGGAACGAGTACGCGTGCTCGCCGCGTTCCCCGTAGCGCTCGATCAGCCGGTTGCGGATCGCGAACGCGGCGAACAGCGAGACCTGCTGGGCGCTGATCGAGGTGACGAGGCTCTCGAACGGGTCGGGGGCAAGGGGCGGACGGAAGCCCGCGATCGCGGAGACCACCCGCTCGACCACCTGGTCGGCTCGCCGAGCCCAGCGCGCGAAGGCGGCGAGGTCGAACGGGAGGCCCAGGAGCGCCGCGACCACGGACTCGATCCGGGCGTCGAGCGGCTCGACGAGCACCCCGCCCGGGGCCGGCTCGATCCGCACCTCGCGACCGTCGACGACGCGATGCAACCCGCCTTCGTGCCAGAGGTTGGCGTGGTCCGGACCGAAGGCGCGGAAGCGCTCGGTCGAGAGCTCGAAGTCGTACGGCTCGGGGATCGCCAGCAGCGGCACCGCGGCCTGGCTTCAGGGACAGACCCCTCGGGGTCTGTCCCTACCGACTCCCCGCGCAACGTCCTGAAGATCGTCGAACGGCTCGTAGTCCACCCCACGCTCGCGGAGGTACTCCGCCAGCCCGTCTCGTGCGAAGACCCGCTCGGCCGCGAGCGCGACGCAGCGGTCGGAGTAGCCGTCGCCGACGTAGACGAAGGGGCCGTTCGCGACCGAGGCGCGCTTGCACGGCTCGCCGCACACCGGGCAGACCGACTCGTCGCGCCAGCGCACGCGCCAGCCGTCAGGCCGTGCGTCGAGCCTGTTCGCCCGCAGCTCGACCTCGACGCCTTCCCGGGCGAGCACCGGCTCGATCAGCTCGTGGAAGCCGCTCGACACGACGAGCGGGCGAAAGCGCTCGACCAGCTCCCGGAAGCCCGGCCGGATCCGAACGTTCTCGACCAGCCAGGCGACCACCTCGCCGAGGGGCGAACGGACCGTCGCGAACTGGACCTCGATCACCTCGTGCAGCGTCAGCTTCCGGCCGAGGTCGTCCTCGGTGCGCTCGTAGACGCCGGTGTCGCCGAACTCGCGCAGCACCATGTGGAGGCTGTCCACCTCCGTGACGGTCCCGTCCCAGTCGAGGACGAGCCTCAGAGGTGGGATGTGACTCCCGCGGGATCCTGGTCGGGCGTCCCGGCGCTCGGCTCCTCGTACCAGGAGAAGGCGTAGGTGCCGTCGTCCAGGTCGCGCGCGAACGTCGTCAGCCGCAGCGGGTGGAACGTGTCGCACATCACCGCCAGCTCGTGCGTCTCGGTGAGCCCGATCGACTTCTCCGCCAGCCCAGGATGCGGCCCGTGCGGGATGCCCGACGGGTGGAGGGTGACCGACCCGACGTCGACAGCCTTCCGCGACGAGAAGTTGCCGGAGACGTAATAGATCATCTCCTCCGAGTTCACGTTCGAGTGCACGTACGGGATCGGCACGGCCAGCGGGTCGAAGTCGAGCTTGCGCGGGCAGAAGGAGCAGATCACGAAGTTCCGGCCCTGGAAGGTCTGGTGCGACGGCGGCGGCATGTGGATGCGGCCGGTGATCGGCTCGAAGTCGTCGATGTTGAACGTCCACGGGTAGACGTAGCCGTCCCAGCCGACGACGTCGAAGGGGTGGTAGTCGAGGACGTAGGTCTGGTAGCCGTCGCGGACCCGGACCTTGACGCGATGCTCGCCGCGGTCGCGGTGGGTGCGAAGCTCGATCGGCGGATGGATGTCGCGGTGGTAGTACGGCGCGTGCTCGAGCAGCTGTCCGTAGTCGTTGCGATACCGCTCGGGGATCTCGATCAGGCCCGGCGACTCGAAGACGAGGTGCCGCTGCGGGCCGGCGGTCGCGAACCGGTAGGTCGTGCCCCGCGGGACGACGACGTAGTCGCCCTCACGGTAGGGGAGGTCGCCGAAGATCGTCTCGAGCGTGCCCGATCCCTCGTGGACGAAGATCACCTCGTCGCCCTCGCCGTTGCGGTAGAAGACGTCCATCGCCTCGGTGGGCCTGGCGATCGAGATCTCGACGTCCTCGTTCCACATGAGCAGCCGGCGCGCGGAGATCGCGTCGCCGCCCTCGGGCGTCTCGGCATAGGTGCGGAAGTGCCGGTGCGCGTGTGCGTCGGGCACCCACTCGTCCCGGACGATCGGCTCGAAGTCGCCCAGCTCGCGGATCCGAACCGGCGACTGCAGGTGGTAGAGGATCGACTCGTTCCCGGAGAAGCCCTCGAGCCCGAAGACCTCCTCGTTCAGGAGCGTCCCGTTGTCGCGGAACTGGATATGCCGCTTGCGCGGGACGTCCCCCAGCCGCTGGTACATCGGCATGCCTCGAAGATTAGTCAGCCCAGCGCTTCGACCGCGAGATCGGACAGCCGGTTGCCGATCGCCGGGCCGAACTTGAAGCCGTGGCCCGAGCAGGCCGAGCCGACGACGATCCGGCCGTGCCGCTCGAGGACGAATCGCTCGTCGTCGGTGGTGGTGTAGAAGCAGCTCTCGGCGTGGACCGGCTCCGGCTCGGCGCGGGTGAACCGCTCCGCCGTCCACTCGGCGATCTCGCGGACCAGCTCCTGGTCGGGCCCGCGCTCCTCGTCCGGATCGGCGGGCTTCCCGCGCATGTGGCTGCCGACCTTCAGGCCGTAGACCGGGTCGAACAACGAATAGAAGCCGTGGCCGCGCGTGACCACCTCGGCGACCACCGACGGGACCGGCCCTTCGAGGTGGAAGTACGCCACGGTCTCGCGCGTCTCCACCACCGGGAGCTCGATGCCCGCCTCGGCGAGCAGCCGCCGCGCCCACGGGCCCGCCGTGACGACCACGACCGGCTCCTCGAGCTCGTCGACCGACTCCACCCGCCGTCCGGTCTCGATTCGCAGCCCGCGGGCGAACGCGCTCAGCGCCCGGTCCGCGAAGACGACGCCGGCGTCGGGCTGGAAGAGCACCATCGCGTCGTCGGCCGGCACGACGCCGAATCGCGCTTCCGTCTCCTCCGGCGTGAGCAGCTCGCACGCCGCATCGCACGCCTCCAGCGCCTCCTGCGAGCTCTGTACGCCTTCGCGAAAGAGCTCGAGCAGGCCGTCGAGGGCGAGCAGCTCCTCCCCGCTCTCCTGCTCCAGCTCCCGCCAGCCGGCGAGCGCCTCCTGCGCGAAGCGCACCCACTTCTCCTCGGGATAGGCGAGCCTGAAGATCCGCGTGCGGCCGTGGCTCGAGCCGCGCGTGTGCCCGAGCTCGAACTGCTCGTAGACGACGACGTCCCGGCCGGCGCGCTGCAATGCCCAGGCGGTCGCAAGCCCGTTCAGCCCCGCCCCGACCACGGCGACGTCAGCCACGCGGCCCGACCGTGTTCCGCAGCACGCCGATTCCCTCGACCTCCAGCTCGACGACGTCGCCCGGCTGGAGCCAGCGGCCGTCGCCCAGCTCGAGGATGCAACCCGTCCCCACCGTGCCCGAGCCGAGCACGTCGCCCGGCCACAGCCTGGTGTTCCGCGCCGCCTGCTCGACGATCCGCTCCCACGTGAAGTGCATGTCGCCGAGCTCGCCGCGCGAGCGCTCCTCGCCGTTCATGCGCGCGACCATGACGCCGCTCGAGCCGTCGAGCTCGTCGGGCGTGACGACGACCGGGCCGAGCGAGGTGGCGAAGTCCTTGCCCTTCGCCGGCCCCAGGCCGACCTTCATCTCGGCGCGCTGGAGGTCGCGTGCCGACCAGTCGTTCATCACGGTGAAACCGCCGATCGCCCCGTCCGCGCCGACGATCGCCGCCACCTCGAGCTCGTAGTCGAGCTCCTCGCTGGGCTCGGGATACGGGATCACGTCGTCGGGCCCGAAGATCGCCGCCGGGTTGGAGAAGTAGAACACCGGCTGCTCGTACCACTCGGCCGGCACCTGGGAACCGCGCGTCTCCCGTGCCGTCCTCACGTGCTGCTCGAAGGCGTAGAAGTCGCGGACGGCGGGCGGGTGGAGCACGGGCGCGCGCAGGACCACGTCTGCGAGCGGGTACTCGGCGTGCTCGCGCGCCCGGCCGCCGCCGGTGAAGTACGACTGCAGCGTCTGCGCCGCGAGCTGGATCACGCGGTCGCCCTCGATGCGCCCGGGCCAGCCGCGCTCCAGATCCATCTCCCTCGGGCTGAACATGCAGAGGCGCATCAGGGCAGTCTCCAGAAATCGCCGGTCAGGCCGAGCCGGTCGAGGATCGCCTGGTTCTGCTCGCGGCTGTGCGGCCGCCAGTCGGGCGAGAGCCGGTCGTCCCACCATGCGTGCGCGAGCTCGGACAGCTTCGTCACCGGGATCGTCGCTCCGCCCTCGACCTGCTCCTCCGACCGGAAGAGGTTCATCGTGCTTCAGGTGTAGACGATGTCCTCCCACCACTGCGCCGCCGGGACCAGGCAGTGGAACACGAGCGACTCGTCGTCGGGCCGCCGGTCGCGAACCTCGACGACGATGTCGCGATGCTCGATGCGGCCGTCGACGCCGAGGGCGGCGCAGATGCCGAAGGCGTCCCAGGCGCAGTTCCCGAACCACCAGCGGCGGCCGGCGAGGACGCGGTAGGACGTGGGCACTCCCGAGAACGGGTTCGCCATCCGGATCGCGTCGCCGTCGAGCACGAGCGCGTGCTGGTCGTGCAGCCGCCGCCAGGAGGCGAGCACCTCGTCCCGCGGGCCCAGCTCCTCCGGCGCGGGCGCCCGCCCGAGCTCGACGAAGCGCCGGTAGGTCAGGTTCCGGAGCTGTAAGTCGCCGGGATCCATGTGCGTCCGAGCCTACTCGGGCGTCTCCGGCAGGGACAGACCCCTCGGGGTCTGTCCCTTCACGGCTCGGTGTGGACGATGACCTCGGAGATCTCGGGCAGCGCCGCGCGGATCTGCTCCTCGATCTCGCTCGCGCGCGCATGCGCGTCCGCCAGCGCCAGGGACGGGTCGAGCGCGAGCGTGAGGAAGACGAGGAGCCCGTCGTCGGTCTCGAGGAAGCGGAGCTCTCGCGGCGCGTGACCGGTTCGCTCGCGCACGACGCGCGCGACCGCGTCCGCGTCCGCCGCGATCTCGCCTCGCCGGGGCGTCCTCCCCTCGGTCTCCTCGCCGAGCGGCTCGAGGTGGGTGCGCACCGCGTCCACTGCGGGCAGCGCGTCCGAGATCGCCCGCTCCACCTCGGTGGCCGCGCGATGGGCGTCCTCGAGCGACGACTCCCCCGGCAGCTTCAGGTGCAGCGACACCTCGGTGCGCCCGTCGATGTGTAGCACGGAGATGTTGTGGATCTCGCGGACGCGCCTCACCTTCATGGCGGCCGCATACGCGAGCTCCCGTGTGACGGCGTCCTCGTCGGTCGGCTCGACGTGGACGACCACGTCCGTCTCGGGCAGCGCCCGCTCGACCGCCGCCTCGACGGCGTCCGCGGCCGCGTGCCCCTGGCCGACGGCGGCAGACGGGGACACGGCGATCACGACGTCTGCGAAATGCCGTCCCGCAGCCGACCGCATGCGCAGGCGCTGGAGCCGGATCGGCGGCCGGATGCCGGCAATCGCCTGGCGCGCCGCCTCCTCGGCGTCCGCCGGCGCGCGGTCCATCAGCACGTCGATGTTCCTCCGCATCAGCCGCGCGGCGGCGGCCAGCACGAGCGCGGCCACGAAGAGCGCCGCGATCGAGTCGGCCTCGGGCCACCCCACGCGCACGCCGATCAGCCCGACGAGCACGGCGAGCGACCCGGCGAAGTCGCTGCCGAAGTGGAGCGCGTTGGAGAAGAGCGCGGCGCTGTGGAACCTCCGTGCGGTCCGCCACGAGGTCAACGTCCGCGAGACGTCGATCAACAGCACGAAGCCGATCACCAGGAACGCCCACCAGGCCGCGTCGACGTGGATCTCGATCCAGCCCGCGAGCCGGGCGACGGCGAGCCCGGCGACGCCCACGCTGACGATCGCGAGCACGCCCGCCTCGAAGAGCGCGGCGAGGTGCTCGGCCTTCCCGTGGCCGTACTGGTGCTGCTCGTCGGCGGGCCTGACTGCCAACCCGACGGCAAAGAAGGTCAGCAGCGCGGCGACGAGGTCGGTGCCCGAGTGGAGCGCCTCGGAGACGAGGCCCAGCGAGCCGCTCGCGATCCCGGCGGCGAGCTTGAGCGCGAGCAGCGCGCAGGCGGCCGCGACCGAGACGAGCGCGGTTCGCCGCTGCGGGCTCACGCCCGAAGGCTAGAGCCCTTCAGCGGCCGCCGAGGTACTTGACGCCGCGCCACGCCGCCGGCAGCAGCGCCGCGGCGCAGTAGAGCTTGAAGAGGTCGCCGGGCACGAACGGGTACAGCCCGGACTCGAGCGTGTCCTCGAGGTTCGTGTTCAGCACGACCGCGAGCCAGGGCAGGCCGACCAGGTAGATGACGACGTTGCCGGTCAGCATCGCGCCGACCGCGGACGAGAACTTCCGGTCCCAGCGGTGCTCGGCCAGCACGCCGGTGACGGCGGCCGCGGCGACGAAGCCGACGATGTAGCCGCCGCTCGCGCTGGTGATCACGTCCCAGCCGGAGTCGCGGTGGGCGTAGACCGGCGCGCCGACGACGCCGATCAGGAAGTAGAGCGTCAGCGAGGCCGCGCCGCGAACGGCTCCGAGCGAGGCGCCGACCAGGCAGACGGCGAACGTCTGTCCCGTGATCGGCACGGGCGTGAACGGCAGCTTGACCGAGATCTGGGCGCAGAGCGAGACGAGCGCGGTGCCGGAGACGACGAGCAGCGCGTCGGTGAGGAGCGTGGGCCGCGGGAAGACCGCGAGCCGGAGCGTGGCGGCGTCGGCTCTCACAGATTCCCGCGCAGAGCCTGCTCGCGCTCGATCGCCTCGAACAGCGCCTTGAAGTTCCCCTCGCCGAAGGTGCGGGCACCGTGCCGCTGGATGACCTCGAAGAAGAGCGTCGGCCGGTCCTGCGTCGGCTTCGTGAAGATCTGGAGCAGGTAGCCGTCCTCGTCGCGGTCGACGAGGATCCGCAGCCGCCGCAGATCGCCCCACGACTCCTCGATCTCGCCGACGCGGTCGAACGCGTCCTCGTAGTACGCCTCCGGCGTGGCCAGGAAGGACACGCCGCGCTCCTGCATCGTCTCGACCGTGCGGACGATGTCGTCGGTCTGGATCGCGACGTGCTGCACGCCGGGGCCGCCGTTGTACTCGAGGTACTCGGCGATCTGGCTCTTGCGCCGTCCCTCGGCGGGCTCGTTGATCGGGAACTTGATCTTCCCCTCCCCGTCCGCCATCACCTTCGACATCAGCGCCGAGTACTCGGTGTGGATCTGCTCGTCGTCGTAGTGGATGATGTTCTCGAAGCCGAGCACGCGCTCGTAGAAGCCGACCCACTCGTCCATCTTCCCGAGCTCGACGTTGCCGACGCAGTGGTCGAGCAGCGTGAAGCCGACCGGCCCGGCGCCGTTCGCCTCCAGCAGCGCGTACCCGGGAAGGTGCGGCCCGGCGTAGTCGGCCCGGGCGACGAACGTGTGCACGACCTCGCCGTACGTCGCGATCGAGGCGACCTCGACGCGTCCGAACTCGTCCTCGAGCCACCCGGGCTCGCGCACGCCGCGGGCGCCGCGCTCGGTCGCCACGCGGTAGGCCTCGCCGGCGCTGGGCACCCGCAGCGCGATGTCCCGGACCCCGTCGCCGTGCCTGGAGGCGAAGCGCGCGATCTCGTGATCGTTCGCCAGCGCGCTCGTCAGCACGAGGCTGACCTCGCCCTGGCGGAGGACGTACGACGCACGGTCGCGAGCTCCCGTCTCGGGGCCGGCGTACGCGTGCCGCTCGAATCCGAACGCGTGCTCGAAGTAGTACGCCGCCTGCTTCGCGTTCCCCACCCAGAGCTCGACGTGGTCCCAGCCCTCGAGCGGCATCGCGTCGTGCGCCGTCACGCTGCGATCTTAGCGGCCTCCGGCTCGGCCGCCTGCTCCGCCGAGCGCCGCCAGCGGCGCTCGAGCACGATCCCGAGCAGGATCGTCACGCCCCCGACGATCTGCAGCCAGTGCAGGTGCTCGGAGAGGATCAGGGCGGCGAAGATCGCGGCGACGAACGGCTGCGCGTTCGCAAACAGCGTGGCCCGCGACGGCCCCACGATCCCGATCGACCTGAACCAGAGGATGTTCGTCAGGAAGAGCGGACCGACGATCGCGAAGGCGAGGCCGATCCAGACGAGCGCGCCGAGCGAGGCGTAGTCCTGGTCGGCGATCTGCGGGGAGCTGAGCGCGACGAACGGGATGCACATGATCACGAGCACGACCGCGCTGATCCGGTAGGGGGAGTAGTCGCGCATCAGCGGCGCGATCGTCACCGAGTAGGCGGCCCAGGAGACGGCGAGCATGATCGCGAGCAGGTCGCCGCCGAGGTCGGACGACAGGTCGCCGCCCGAGCCGAGGGCCACGAACGCGACGCCGACGAAGCCGATCAGCGTCGCCACCCAGAACCGGCCGGTGAGCTGCTCGAGGCCGACGAGCGAGGCGATGATCGCCGCGAAGATCGGGGTCATCCCGAGGATCAGCGCGACCGTGGTCGCGGAGCCGAGCTTCAACGCGTAGACGAACGAGACCTGGTTGACCAGCAGGAAGACGGAGGCGAGGCCGACGAGCTCGAGGCTCCTGCGACCCTGGACGCGCAGCGAG
Source organism: Gaiellaceae bacterium (assembly GCA_036555585.1). Taxonomy (GTDB): domain Bacteria; phylum Actinomycetota; class Thermoleophilia; order Gaiellales; family Gaiellaceae; genus DATBLE01. The sequence continues at coordinate 26,392 of DATBLE010000019.1, read as the reverse complement.
CCCTCCAGCAGGAACGCGACGGAGACGGCGAGGACCGCGGCAGCGCCGTAGCGGATCGCCCCGTACGCGAGCGGCTGGAAACCGTGCGTGAGGATGTACTTGGTGACCGTGATGTTGAACGCCCAGATCACGATCGTCGCGATCAGCATCAGATCGACCGGGCGCAGACGCCGCATCTCCTGAACCTACCCGCGGTAGGCTTCAGCGAGTGGCGACCATCGAGGAGATCGACGAGCTCGTCGCCCCGGCGACACCGCACTTCGCCTACCAGATCCGGGCACGCGTCCACGAGCTCGTGCTCGATCTCTCCGAGGACAACCCCGTGCGTCGCTACGCCGAGGAGAAGATGGACCTGCTGGACCGCCTGGGGCACGCGTCGTCGAAGGCCGACGACGCACGCCGGGAGTCGGCCGAGCGGCTTGGCTGGAGGCAGATTCCGAGCTCGGCGCCGGCGGACCGTCCGCTCCCGAAGCGGCGTTGAGAGGCTCATCGGTCCTCGTCACCGGGGGCTCGAGGGGAATCGGGCGAGAAGTCGCGCGCCGGTTCGCGCGCGACGGCGCAACCCGGATCGCGATCGGCTACCTCCGCAACGACGCCGCCGCCGAGGAGACGGCCGAGGAGCTCCGCGGCCTGGGCGCCGAGCCCGTGCTCCTGCGCGGCAACGTCGCCTCCGCCCGGGTGGCCGGCGAGGTGGCGGCGCTCGGCCCGCTCGACGCGGTCGTGCACTGCGCGGCGACCGGGGTCATCCGCCCGGCGCTGGAGACGACGGACAAGCACTTCGACTGGACGCTCGCGGCGAACACGCGCGCCTTCCTCGCGCTCGCCCGGGCGGCGGCGCCGCAGATGCCAGCGGGCTCCTCGCTGATCGCCGTCTCCAGCCTCGGCTCGAGCCGCGTGCTCGAGAACTACGTCCTCGTCGGGACGTCGAAGGCGGCGTTGGAGGCCCTCGTCCGCTACCTCGCGGTCGAGCTCGCGCCGCGGGGCATCCGCGTCAACGCCGTCTCGGGTGGCGTCGTCGAGACCGGCGCCCTCGACCACTTCCCGAACCGTGAGCAGATGCTCTCGTGGAGCCTCGAGCGGACGCCGGCGGGCAGGCTGGTCGAGCCCGTCGACGTCGCCGATACGGTGAGCTTCCTCTGCTCCCCGGAGGCGGAGATGATCCGCGGCCAGACGATCGTCGTCGACGGCGGCTTCTCGCTCGTCGTGTGAGCTGAGCGTGTGGCCGACTGAGCAGAACCGGGCGGCCTGGGAAGACCGGTTCGGCCGCGAGCCGCCCGCGGGACGGGGCCTCCCCGAGGCGGTCAGGGCGCGGCTGCCCGACGTGGACGGCAAGCACGTGCTCCACCTCGGCTGCGGCACCGGCGAGGCAACGGCCGAGCTCCGGGCGCTGGGTGCGCTGGTCAGCGGAATCGACCCCTCGGCAGAGGCGCTCGCCGTCGCCCGGGAGCGGGCTCCGGACGCCGCGTTCTTCCAGGCCGAGCTGCACGAGCTCCCGCTCCAGCTCCAGCGGCGGCGCTTCGCGATCGTCTACGCCGGCGACGGAACGCTCGCCCGCGTTCCGGAGCTCGGCCCGCTGGCGTCGGCGGCAGCCGCCGCGCTACGCAAGAACGGACGGCTCGTCGTCTGCGACCGTCACCCCGTCCTCGACTGCGTCGATCCGGTCGGGCTCCGCTGGCGCGAGAGCTACTTCGACGAGGGGCGCCGCCGGCTCGGCCAGATCGTCACCGCGTTCGTCGGCGCCGGCCTCACGCTGCTCGAGCTGGAGGAGCTGCCACCGCCCCGCAAGGAGCTCGGCGGCAGGCACGACCCGCGCGTGCCCGCCGAGTTCCTCCTGCAGGCGACTAGCGCGGCTCGCGCATGAACCCCTGGCGGGCCGCGCTGACGAGCGCGACCGCCTCGGGGAAGAGGACCCGCATGGCGTCGCGCAGGGCGAGCGCCTGCTCGTCGACGCCGCCCGTCGCCTCGACCCGCGCGAGCGCCGCGGCGGTCAGCTCGACCGCCGTGTTCAGCGTCAGCGTCGCGAACTGCTCGCGCTGCGCCTCCGCGACCGACTCGGCCTGCTGCTCGGCGAACTCGCGCAGCCCGCGCATCAGGTCCTCGGGATCGCCGCCGAACGGGAAGTTGAAGCCGCCCTCCATCGACAGACAGGTTACGTGAGCTCGCCCTTGTAGCCTCCCTCGACCTCGCGCTCGAGCTCGCCCACGACCGTCGAGCCGAGCTGCATCGCCTCTGCGAACGGTGACGACATACCGTCGCCGAGGGCGAGCTCGAGCCGGCGGGCGGCGGCGCCGACGGCGTCCAGGTAGCCGGGCGAGGCGAGACGGGGAGCCGGCTCGATCGTCCGCTCGAGCGCGAGCGCCGCCTCCTCCGCCTCCTCGATCCCCTCGGGATGCTCGGTCACCCGCAGGGCGACCAGCTCCCGGCGCAGCTCCTCGAGCTTGCCTCCGCCTGCCGACTCCTCCGCCAGCTCGCAGAGGGCGGCGATCGAGACCGCTGCGCGCACGACCGCTCGCTCCGAGACCAGCCGGCCGTCGCCGTCCAGCGCCGCCCACCTCCGAGCCGGGCCGGTGTAGGCGCACAGGTAGATCCGCAGGCCGGGCTCCGGCTCGGTCGGGATCACGCCGCCGACGTCCTCGCCCGGCGCGGTCAGCGCAGCCGCCGCGGCCGCGATCTGCTCGAGGTCGGCGTGAAGCTCCACCGCCAGCGGATACTCGCCTACGATGGATGGTCGATGCGGCGGAAGCGCCAGACGGAGGACGAGGCCTTTGCCGAAGCGAAGGCGCGGCTGGACGCGCTGGTCGAGGCCGAGGTCGAGCAGCGCGAGGCCGAGCTCCAGCGGACGCTCGCCGTCGCCCGGGCGGACACGAGCGCGCTGCTCACGGAGGAGCATCGCCGGCTGGCCGAGGAACGCCGCGACGAGCTGATCCGGGCCGAGCAGCGAGTGCTCACCGAGCTCTCGGGCAGGCTGATCGCAGCGCAGAAGGAGATCGAGGGGAAGCTCACCGCCTGGTCGCAGGACGTCGAGCGCGTGCGCGAGGGCCTGGCGACGCAGGTCGCGCGGCTGGAGCAGCGGCAGCGGCAGCTGATGGCCGACGCCGAGTCGAGGTTCGCCGGCGAGACGGAGCGGCTCATCTCCGACACCGAGGACCACCGGGCGGCGCTCACCCGCCTGCGCGAGGACATCACGCGCCAGATCAAGGAGGCGATCGACGAGGCGACCTACGAGCTGGAGACGCATGCGTCCGAGCGCCGCAGGGCGCTGCACGAGGTCGCGGATCGGCTCCGCAGCCGCGAGCGGGCGCTGACCGAGCAGATCGACCGCGAGCTCACCGAGTCGCAGCGCAAGCTGGCCGAGACCTTCGCCGACGTCGAGCGCCGCCTGGTCGAGCAGGTCGAGCGCTCGGTGGGCCGCGAGACGGCGCGGCTCGCCGAGGAGGCCGCGGTTGAGTTCGGCTCGACCATCCGAACGGCGAGAGAGGAAGCAGCGCGCCAGCTCGCGCGCGAGCTCGACCGCTCGATCGACGGTTTCGTCCAGCAGGCGGACCGGCTGCTGGCCCAACGGCTCGCCGAGTTCAACGACACGGCCGGCGGGCGCCTCGAGCGGCGCTACGAGGGGACGCTCGCCTCGATGGAGCGCCGTCTCGCCGAGCTCGAGGCGTCACTACGTGACCGGATGCGCGCGTAAACAAACGATAAGGAGTCCAACTTCGGCCAAGAGGGAACGTCTAGGTGAGAGCGAACGAAGCCGACGTGAGCGAGATCACCGAAATGGCCCATACGATCGAGACCGACCACAACGAGCGAGCCAAGGTGCAGGGCTGGCGGCTCCATGTGCTGATCGAGGCCGGGTACCCGCTGCCCCTCGCCGAGAAGCTCGCCGACAGCGACGCCGACCTCCACGACGCGGTCGAGCTGGTCGCCTCCGGCTGCACGCACGAGACCGCGGCGCGGATTCTCCTCTAGCTCGCGCGCCTCTCTTCACCTTCTCGCGTCCTACGATGCGGACGTGAAGCTGGAGCCGATCGTCTACGGCGACCGCAAGGTCTACACCGTCGCCGCCTTCAACCGCGGGATCGCGCAATGGCTCCAGCGGCTGCCGACGATCTGGGTCGAGGGGGAGGTGACGGAGCTGCGGCGCCAGGCCGGCTGGCAGACCGTGTTCTTCACGCTCAAGGACCCGGAGACAGGCGCCTGCCTGTCGGCCGCGATGCCGCGTGGACAGTTCGACGCGCTCCGGCTCGAGCTCGCGAACGGGGAGCGCGTGCATGTCTACGGGCGGCCCGAGCTGTGGACGCAGAAGGGCGAGCTGCGCCTGCGCGCGCTGTCGATCGAGCGCTTCGGGATCGGCGAGCATCTGGCCGCGCTCGAGCGGCTGAAGGCGAAGCTGGCCGCGGAAGGGCTGTTCGCCGACGGCCGCAAGCGTCCCCTGCCGCGCCTGCCGCGCAGGATCGGGCTGGTCACCGGCAACGACGCGGCGGCCAAGCGCGACGTCCTCACCGCCGTCCAGGCCCGCTTCCCGCCGGCGCGGGTCGTCGTGGCCGAGACGCTCGTGCAGGGATCGCGGGCGGCTGCGGCGATGGTCGCGGCGCTGGCCTCGGTCGCGGCAGAGCCGGAGGTGGACGTGATCGTCCTCGCCCGCGGCGGCGGCGGCTTCGAGGACCTGCTCCCGTTCAGCGAGGAACGGCTCGTCCGGGCCGTCGCCGGCTGCCCGGTGCCCGTGGTCACCGCGGTCGGCCACGAGCAGGACACGCCGCTCTGCGACCTCGCAGCCGACCGGCGCGCGTCGACTCCGACCGCCGCCGGCCGCCTGGTCGTCCCGGACCTCGACGAGCTGATCGCCGACCTCGGCCGGTCGCGGGACGCCCTTGCCCGTGGAGCGCGCCGGGTGCTCGAACGCCACTCCCAGCGGCTCGGCCGGGCCCGCGAACGGCTCGCGCACGCGCCCGCCCTGCTCCTCGAGCGCCGCCGGGCCGCACTTGCCCAGACGGCCGGCAGGCTGAACGCGCTCTCTCCGCGCGCCACCCTGGAGCGCGGCTACGCGATCGTCCGGCGCGAGGGGGAGCTCGTCCGCTCGGCCGCTCGAGTCGCCTCGGGCGACGCGATCGCGGTCGAGGTCGCCGACGGCAGCTTCGGAGCCCGGGTCGAATGACGTACGAGGAGGCGGAGAAGGAGCTCACGCAGATCGTCGAGCGGCTCGAACGCGGCGATGCCGGCCTGGACGAGGCGCTGAAGCTCTGGGAGCGCGGCGAGGAGCTGTACCGCTTCTGCACGGCCCAGCTGGAGGCTGCCGAGGGGAAGATCGAGGAGCTTTCGAAACGAGCCTCTGATGCGGGGACTACGCGCTGACCGGGCGCGATGGGCGAGTGCGAGGCAAGGACGCAGGGAGCGCGAATAGCCGGAGGCTATTGGCGCGACTGAGGACGCCGCATCGCGCCGCGCAGCGCGGCCGGGCGGCCCGTGCTCCGCGCGTCAGCGGCTCAAACACGGTCGACGCTGCGCGCCCCGAGCGATAAGCTCACTCGGTCTTGCCGGTCTCCATGGATCTGTTGCGCGAGGTCGAGATCTTCGAGGGCCTGTCCGACCGCGACCTGAAGCGGATCGCCGGCTCGTTCAAGCAGCGCGTGTTCCCGGCCGGCGAGACGATCGCGACCGAGGGCGACCGGGGCGTCGGATTCTTCGTGATCGGCGAGGGGCTCGTCGACTACTCGATCAACGGAGAGAGCGTCGGCACCGGCGGCCCGGGCGACTACTTCGGCGAGGTCGCGCTGATCGACGACGGCCCGCGCAGCGCCACGGTCACCGCATCGACCGAGGTGACCGCCTACGGGCTGACCTCCTGGGAGTTCCGGCCCCTGGTCGAGGAGAGCGCGGGGATCGCCTGGGGGCTGCTCCAGGTGATGGCGAAGCGCCTACGCGCCGCGAACAACCGCGGCTAACCGCTGCCCCAGCTCGACGAGGTCCTCCCGCGCCCTCGCCGGTTCGCCGCTGAGCGGGACCAGCTCGGGGGACAGTCCCTTGGGGACTGTCCCCGCCCGAACGATTCCGCCGAAGACGACGCACCGGATGTCGGCGTCGGCGCAGCGACGAGCGACCGCGGCGGGCGCCTTCCCCTCCCACGTCGTCTCGTCGACCGTCCCCTCGCCGGTGACGACCAGGTCGTAGGGGCTCGGGTCGAAGCCGACCAGGTCGAGCACGGCGTCGGCGCCCGGGACGAGCTCCGCCCCGAGCGACGCGAGCGCGGCGCCGATGCCGCCGGCTGCCCCGGATCCGGGCAGCTCGGCGAACGGCGCCAGGCGCTCGATCCGGCGAAAGCGCGCTTCGAGCTCCGCTACCTGCTCCGGCGTCGCCCCCTTCTGGGGGCCGAAGAGGCGCGGCGCGTCGTAGAGGGTGGTCGCGACGTCGCAGAGGACGCGCGTCGGCCCCGGCAGGCGGTCGAGCGCCTCGAGCAACCCGGCGCCGGCGTCCATCGTCGCGGTGCCTCCGACGGCCACGAGCAGGGGACAGTCCCGGTAGCGGGAGATCCACAGACCGAGCCCGCGGCTCGACGCCGCCGTCGCGTCCAGCCGCTCCGGATCGAGCGGGATCGCCTCGGCCGCCTCGACCACGCGTGTTCCGTCGTCCAGCACGCCGGTGCGCGCCACCCGCGGCCGCCCGAACGCATCGACGGTCTCGACCGGCTCGAACGTCGAGCTAAGCACATCGAGGGTCCCCTCCCCACCGTCGGCCACGGGCAATTGGTCTGCACGCACGCCGCCTCGCCCGAAGCCGACAGCTAGCGCTGCCGCGGCGTCGGCCGCGGCAGCGCATCCCTTGAGGCTAACCGGGCACGCGAGCGCGCTGGGGCTCACGTTCCGATGCCTCCTCGCCGCGCGTCGACTCGGTTCGCTCCTCCTGGTCGGCGGTCACCGCGCCCGGCATCTCGCGCAGCCGTGCGAACGACAGGCCCTCGCGCCCGAGGAAGATCAGGCCGATGCCGACGCCGACCGAAGCCTCGATCGCCTGGAGCCCGAAGCCGAACGCGACGCCCTTGCCGTAGTCGACGCCGTAGCGGACGAGCGGCGTGGCGACCGCGACTTGCACGAGCCCGACGTTGCCGGGCCAGAGCGGGATGATCGTGGCGACGTTCATCAGCAGGAGCACGACAGCCGCGGCCGTCAAGCCCTCGTGGATGTCGAACGCCCGCATGGCCGACCAGACCGCGAGCAGCTGCAACGTCCAGCCGGCGCACTGGCCGAGGATCGCGAGCGCGGCCGCGCCGGGCTTGCGCATCACGCCGAGCCCGAGTCGGGCCATGGTCACGATCCGCCTCACCGACCCCATCCCCTCGATTCGCGTCTTGCCGTGGTGCCGCGCGCTCGCGAAGGCGAACAGGAAGAGGCCGACGCCGATCGAGAGCACGATCACCAGGCTCGTGAACGCCCAGCCCGGGATGTCGGCCGTGGTCAGCACGAAGATCACGAGCAGCACCACTGGGACCAGGTCGAACACGCGGTGGGCGAAGACCGTGCCGACCAGCGTCGACCAGAGCCCCCGCCGGCGGCTGTCCAGCCGGCGGTTGAGCACCGCGACGCGGGCGAGCTCGCCCACGCGTCCGGGCAGGACCGCATTCGCGAGCAAGCCGACGCAGAACGCAGCGAAGACGAGGCGAAATCGCGGGAACGGGGGCGGCATCGCCGAGCGGATCACCGCGTCCCACGCGAACGCGCGCGCGACGATCGAGAGCAGGTTCAGCCCGACCGCCGCCGCCACCCACTCCCACTGGACGGAGGTGAAGGCGTCCTTGAAGTCCGCCCAGTGCGGCCCGTGCCACCAGAGCAGGGCACCCACGCCGGCAAGAAAGGCGAGCACGATCCCGCCCCGGCTCCAGGGGTTGCGGAGAAGCCGGCCCAACCGGTTCACGCGCGCTCCTGCGGTGACAGGCTCGCGGCCGGAGTCTTCACGCGGCGACCTCCTGGTAGATCTGCTCGAGGCGCACGGCGATCGTGTCCCAGGAATAGCGCTCCGCCGCCAGCTTCCGCGCGCGCTCCCCGAGCCGCCGGCGCCGCGGCTCGTCCTCCAGCAGACCGACGAGCGCGTCCGCGAGCGCCCGGTGGTCGCCGGGCGGGACGAGCACTCCGGTCTCGTCGGTCATGACCGCCCTGTACCCCGGAATGTCGGAGGCGACGACCGGCAGCGCGCACGCGAACCCGCGCGTCAGCACCATCCCGAAGCTCTCCTGTCCGACCGACGGCACCGCCAGCGCCTTCGCCCGCAGGAGCACCCGGGTGAGCTCGTCCTGCGGCAGGAAGCCGAGCACGTCGATCCCCTCGCTCGGGGTGCGGTGCCGCGCGAGGAGCAGCTGCACCGCCAGCGGATCGGCGCCGACCAGCCTCAGCCGCGCTCCGGTGCGGCGGTGCACGTCGGGCCACGCTTTCAGCAGGACGGGCATCCCCTTGCGCGGGTCGTGGCGGCCGATGAAGACGATCGTGTCGTCACGGCCGTCGGGGTCGGCCTCGGGCGGGATGAGGACGCCGTTCGGGATGACCTCGAAATCCCAGCCGCGGAGCCACTTCTGGGCCGAGATGCGCGCCTGGTCGGAGACGGCGATCCGATGGTCGATCCGGTCGAGCAGGAAGCCCCAGAACGGCACGCCCGTGTACATCCAGCCGAGCCCTCCGGCTGCATGCCAGGTCGCGACGATCGGGCAGCGGGCGACGGCGAGCGCCGACACGCAGATGGCCGGCGTCATCGGCTCGTGCAGGTGGATGACGTCGAAGCGCTCCTCGGCGAAGACCCGCTTGAGCTTGAAGGGAACGCTCGGACTGAGGCAGATGTTCGGAAGCGAGCCGTTGGCCGGCACGATCACCGTCCGGCCGACCGGGATCACGTTCGGAGGCGGGTCGTCGTGACGGCCGTGACGCGGGTGGAGCGCCCGCGTGAAGGTCCCGGGCGGGTCGTTTCCGATCACGATCTTCACGTCGTGGCCGCGCCCTCGAAGCGCCTCCGCCTTGAGCTCCGCATGCTCGAGCACGGCACCCCAGAAGGACCACGAGAACGGCACGACGATGCCCACCTTCATCCCGGGGGAGCCTAGTGACTTGGGGTTATGCTCGGCCCGTGTTCGAGGAGGGTCTCGCCGAGCTGCACACCCATCTCGGCGGCTCCGTGGCCTCGGAGATGCTGTGGAGCATCGCGCACGAGCAGGGGATCGCGTTGCCGGTCAAGGACTACTGGGAGTTCGACCGGCTGGTCACGGTCTCCGACCCGCGCGGCGTCCCCGATCTGGACGCGCTCGACGCCATCTACCACTGGACCGAGCTGATCCAGTCGAGCCCGCTCGCGGTCGAGCGCTCGGTGCACGCCGCGATCGGCGGCGCCTACCGCTCGCAGCAGATCACGACGCTCGAGCTTCGCTTCAACCCGATGAAGCGCAACCGCGGCGGCGAGCGCGACCTCGACCACATCATCATGGCCGCCGCCCGCGGGCTCGACCGGGCCAGCCTCGAGTACCCCCAGGTGCGGGCAGGGCTGATCCTGATGATGGACCGCACCTTCGACGAGCGGCAGAACCGGATCATCGTCGAGAAGGCGATCAGGTACCGCTCGCGCGGGATCGTCGGGATCGACATCGCCGGGCCGCGTCCCGGCGGCGCGCGCTACCCGTACGCGCAGCTCGCTGAGCTCGTCGAGGACGCCCGCGCGGCCGGGCTCGGCATCACCATCCACGTCGGCGAGGAGGGCGGCGAGCACGGCGTCGAGGAGGTCGCCGAGGTGATCGAGGCGCTCGGCCCTGACCGGATCGGGCACGGGATCCTGGCGGCCCGCGAGCCGTCGCTGATGGCCGAGCTCCGCGAACGGGGCATCGTCCTCGAGATCTGCCCGACCTCGAACCTGCTGACCAAGGCGCTTCCGGACGAAGCGGCCGTTCGCCTCACCTTCCGTGCCTTCGTCGACGCCGGCGTCCGCTTCACGATCGCAACCGACGGGCCCGAGATGATGCGCACCCACCTGCGGGACGAGCTCGACCTGCTGCTCCGCATCGGCGCCCTGGACGAGGACGAGCTGCGCGAGGCCAACGCCCGCGGCCACGAAGCGAGCTTCGTCCGCGGCTCCGCGGTCGCCGCCTGAACCTCGTACTCCGAGGTGTGACATACGTAACAAGGGCGTAGTCGCGAGAAATACGCCCATCGGTCAATGGTCGCCAAACGGCTTGCTCATTAGGTTTCCCGCATGGTCGGAACACTGATCGGCGCGCCGCCAGGGATCACCGCCCGGCAGCGCCAGGTCGTCGCCCTCATCGCGGCAGGCTGCTCGAACGAGGAGGTCGCGCATCACCTCGATATCTCGCCGCGCACGGCGAAGGCACACTCGGACGCGCTTCGGCAGAAGCTCGGTGTGCCCCGTCGACGGCAGATCCCTGCTGCCTACCGCAAGGTGACGGGAGATGACCCGCTCCGGAGCGCCCTGGACGGTCAATGATGAAGCTCCCCGTGTCCGTGGTCCTGGTGGCCGCGGACACGGGGGCTTCGCTCTCGGATCGGGAAGGAGTACAGTCGGCCGAACGGGCCATGTCCCGGGAGCCGGCGATGGCAGGCATCGAGACAGCGGTCGAAGCTGCGCGCCGCTACATCATCAAGCGGCCCAGGCTGACGCGGCTGCTCGACAACGCCAACGCACGCGCGCTCATGCTGGTCGCGCCGGCCGGCTTCGGCAAGACGACCCTCGCGCGCGAGTGGGTGGCCGAGCGCCCGCACGTCTGGTATCGGGGAACGACCGCCACCGCTGACGTCGCGGCGTTGATCGCGGGCTTGTCGACGACGATCTCGGAGGTCATGCCCGACGTGGGCGCCAGGACGGTCGCGCGCATGCGGGCGACGGGCACGCCCGAGCAGGACGTCGACATCCTCGCTGAGCTGTTCGCCGAAGACCTGGCCGAGTGGCCCGACGACCTCTGGCTCGTCTTCGACGACTACCAGTTCGCGATGGAGGCGCGTGCCCCCGAGCGTTTCGTCGACGGCCTTCTGAGACGCTCCCCGATCAAGATCCTGCTGACGAGCAGGAAGCGCCCGCGGTGGGCCTCCGCACGGCGGCTCCTGTACGGCGAGATCTACGAGCTCGGCCGGAACGATCTCGCGATGGACCATGACGAAGCCGCCGCCGTTCTCGCCCACCGGAAGGGCGCCCCGGCCGCCGGCCTCGTCGCCCTGGCCGAAGGCTGGCCGGCGGTAATCGGACTCGCCGCGCTGACGGACGACCTCAACCTCCCGGAGGGCTCGATCCCCGACTCGCTCTACGAGTACTTCGCGGAAGAGCTGTACCAAGCCGCGACCCCAGCCGCCCAGGAAGGCCTTTGCCGATTGGCGCTTGCTCCTTCACTGAGCCACGGAGTGGTGAATCTCCTTCTCGGTTCCGCAGGCGCGGAGATTGTCGGACAGGTGGCCCGGCTCGGATTCCTGTCAACACGCTCGGGTACGCCAGAACTCCACCCCCTCTTGCGAACCTTCCTCCTCCAGAAGGGCCTTGAACGGGGCGGAGTTGATGACGTGGACACTCAGGCGTTGGCTCGCCATTTCGCCGATCTCGGCTTGTTGGACGACGCATTCACCTTGCTCAGTTTCGGATTCTCGTCGGATCTATTCGTTGCCTTGTTCGAAAGCGGATTACAGACGATGCTCGATGAGTCTCGGCTCGCGACGCTCTCGAGTTGGCTTGAGCTTGGTCGAGAGAAGCAAGTCGACGCCCCGATCATGGATCTTGCCGAAGCCGAAATCGCCTTTCACCAGGGGAAGCGGCAGATGTCCGAAGATCTCGCAGTACGAGCGACGCGTCGATTGCCCTCGGATCACTCAATGCTCTCCCGCGCGCACTATATTGCCGGCCTGAGCGCTCACCTCGCGTACGAGAATCGGCGGGCGGAGGCGCAATTTGACCGCGCCTTCGCAACGGCAAACAGCGTTCCGAGCAAACGCGATGCTGTCTGGGGTCAACTAATGGTCGGCTTAGATCTGGGCCATGGAGATGTGGATGAACTCTTGCATCAACTGATCGACCTCGATGACGGCAGTGCGCTAAGCGAGCTCCGGTTAACCGTAGCTCGGTTCCAAGTCGCAGTCAGGCAAGGAGACCTGAAGGATTGCCGAACCCATTTTGCTTCTGCGGGGTATGTCGCAGATCGCGTCTCGGAGCCTCACGCGAGATCGTCCTTCTACGTGATCAAGGCTGCGTTCTTCGCGTTGCAGGGACAGTACTCCGCGGCACATGAAGCTGCCAAAAGATGTGAATCGTATGCTAGAGACTCGCGACTTGCTTTCGTCCTTCCGTACGCGAGGCGCGTGAGGGCCATTGCAGAACTAGGGCTACGCAACTTCTCGCGTTGTAGAACAGTCAGCGACGCATTGGAACGTCAAGCTGTGCGAGAGCGGAACACCTTCCTTCTTCTTGAGGCTCAGATCATTCGCTCTCGTTCCTATGTCTCTCAAGGACTTCCAGAAAGAGCCATTGCAGAACTGGACAACCCGCCGAGGCAATTTCCATTTGAGGCGGAACGCGCGGAACGCCTAGTGACTCTCGCGCTGGCTTATGCTTGCGCTGGACAGCACGAGAGAGCATTGCAGCTGAGCGTTGAGGCGCAACAGGTCTCGACACCAGTAGAAGTCAAAGTGTTGGCTCAATGCGTGCGAGCCATTGTCAGCCTCTCCCAGTCAAGTCATCGAGCATCACGAGAGGCCGTCAAGACATTCGAGCTAGCTCGCTCGGTCGGAAACCTAGATTCCTACGTAACAGCTTACCGGGGATTCCCCGCCCTCCTAGAGCCGGTCATGCGACAAAAGGATCTCCATGGTGCACTGGCCGACGTCCTCGATGGCGCCCTCGATTGGAATCTCGTCAAGGACAGCCAGTTCAGCACGCAGCAACCGGCTCGACAGCCAGCCACACTCTCAAACCGCGAGCGTGAAGTTCTTCAGCTAGTCGCACAGGGCCTCTCGAACAAGGAAATCGGTCGAGCATTGTTCATTAGCGAGTCAACAGTGAAAGTGCACGTCAGACATATCTTGGAGAAGCTCGGCGTTCGAACACGAACCGAGGCGGCCCTAACTGCCGCAAGCGGAGACTATGACAATTAGGCCGCTCGCTCGGACTTCGCACCTGAATAATCGTCCTGAGCATCAAGTGTAAAGTCGGTGCGCTGAGCCGTTCGGTACTCTTCATCAGCGCCGGCAAGGACCGCTTCGAATGCGGCGACGATCGTGGTATCGAATTGGCCTTCGACGCCCTGGGCGAGACGCATTCTTGCTACTCGACTGGGCATCGCGTCACGGTAAGGACGATCAGACGTCATTGCGTTGTACGCATCAGCCACCGAAATGATCTTCGAGATCAGCGGAATGTCATCTCCCGCGATTCCGTCCGGGTAGCCCATACCGTCGATTCGCTCATGATGATGCCGAACAATCCTCGCGATCTCAGCATAATCCTCGACCTTCGCAAGGATTCGCTCACCGATTGCCGAGTGTTCCTGCATCTGACGCCGCTCCTCGAGTGTCAGCGCCCCAGGCTTCTCAAGGAGGCCCGGAGGAAGACCAATCTTGCCAATGTCATGGACCAGGCCACACAAGTGAGCGAGCTGCTGCTGCTCCTCCGACAAAGCCAGTCGATGCGCGATGTCTCGGGCGTAGATGGCAACAGCTGCGGAATGTCCTGCCGTGTAGCGGTCGCGGGCATCGAGGGTCGCGACGAGAGCCGTGGCGAATGAAATGTTGGCTCGTTCGAGCCGAACGTTCGCCTCTGCCAGACTCTGTGCCTGCTCACGCTCCTGTTGATAGAGACCGAACAGACGCTGAGCTGCAAGAGCCGGGGCAAAGAACAACGGGAGTGTCCAAGGCGAGACATCCCGATACGCAAAGGCAAGTACGGCGACGAGTGGGGCGTAGAAGGGGACCGCAAGAAAGACCAGAGGTAGATGTGTCCGCAGGAGTTCGGTTGGATTGCCAGTGTTCCGGACGCGAAGCGTCAACGCCGCGAAGGAAGCATCGAGGGCCTGCGACACGAGGGTTCCGACCGTCGTTGCGATGACGACGGATGCGATGTGGGTCGTTTCGAGGTCTGCTGCCCACCCAGCTGCCAAACCAGTGGCTGCGCCGGTCAGCGCTCGAGTACACGTGTACGTCGCCCACTTGAGGTAAGGCGGACCGAACGCGCCAACCATCGACGCGGCAGCCACCAGCATCGCTGCAATCGGCCCGAAGACGATCGCAGCAAAGAGGGTCGGAAGAAGGGAAATTGACTCTTCGAGGTACCGGGTGAGACGTACACGCCCGCGCTCAGCGAGTGCCGCAACGCCAGCCAATCCCGCAACAACCCATGGGCTTCCGAGCGTCTGCCCGGTCGCAACCAGTGCCACGCCGGCCAGTACCGCAAGCAGAGCCAGCGAACCGACCCACAAAGCAACCGGGGACGCGAATTGCAGCCGGACCGCACTCTGCTGCCCCGAGAAGCCTTGCATCCATCCCTCGAACGGGGTATAACCCCGTTTGCCGTTAGTCCCTCTACTGAGGAGTGGTTTCATGAGCAAGCTTGTCGTCGCCTTGAAGCGCGCGGCAGCAGCAGGCGGAGCGACCGCCTGGGGTGCCACCGCCTGGTAGTACGTTCGTAGCTTCCGCTCCCCCCAGCCCTTGGGCCTCCCCCTTCCGAGGGATATCCACAGGCTGTGGGGAACACCTAGCGCTAGGTCAGGAGCCCACGTCGGAAGCCAACGGCGACGGCGTGGGCTCGCGACCGCGCCTGCAGCTTCGCCAGTAGGTGCCGGACGTGTGACTTCACCGTCTCTTCGGAGAGGAACAGCAGGCGCCCGATCTCGCGATTGACGAGGCCCTCCGAGATGAGCTGGAGGACTTCGATCTCCCGCTGCGTCGGCTCCTGCTCGAGCTCCTTGAGCGGTGGCTGGAATGGGATGACTTCGCCGTTGCCCGCCGTTCGCCTCGCCGCCGCCTGGTCGAAGCGGCGCGCGTGGTCCATGTACCGGTTCAGAATCGCTTTGCGCTCAGCAGCATCCATGGGCATAGATGCGTATCGGCCTGCCGCTTCGCGCTCTTTAGCGCGCCGCTCCCCCTCGATCGGGTGAGGGCTCAGGAATCCCGCGCAAACGCCCTGACAGAGCCGATTTCGCGGTCTCTGGGCTCGACCAGGCCGCTGACGCCCGAATTGCCGTCGACCGTGCGCACGCGGCCGTCGACGGGCGCCTGCGCGAGCCTGCCGACGTGGTCGGCCGGGTCGCCTGCACCGAAGTCCCAGTCGAAGAGGACGAGATCGCCCCTGAACGCCCGGGCCTCCGCCACGACCCGCAGGCCGAATGCGCCGGCGCGGGCCTCCGCCAGGATCGCCGGCGTGTAGAGCGGGTTGAACCGACGCTCGCGGAGACCCGACGCCGCCGACCGGCCGCCAGCGACCAGCGCCGCGAGGAACGCGGCGAAGGCGCACCAGGGATAGCCCATCGCGCAGTAGGCCGTCGCGACCTCCTGGCGCTCGGCGAGGGCCATCAGCGCCGGTACGCGGTTCGACCGCGGCGGATCCTCCCGCAGACCCGATGCCGCCCACCGCTCCATCAGGCGCACCGCCCGCAGCGGCACGTCCGCGAGCAGGCGACGTCGCTCCGCGGGTAGCAGCGTTGCCGTCGGCTCGGCTGTGCCCCGCGTCCGCTTCCATGCCTTCACCGCGCCTGCCGTGATCGGGCCGAACACGCCGTCCGCCTGCACGCCGAGCAGCCGCTGCACCTCGGCCACGTCGGGGCCGTTCATGCGCGGCGAGACCAGCCGGAGCGTGCGCGGCTGCGGGTCCATCTGACGGCGGCGAGATTCTACGCCGCTCGGTGCTCGGAAGGCGCGGGGAGCTCGAACCAGAAGGTCGAGCCCTCGCTCTCGATGCTCGAGAAGCCGATCCGGCCGCCGTGGGCCTCGACGATCTCCCGCGCGACCGCGAGCCCGAGACCCACGCCCGGAATCCCGCTCGCGCGCGCCTCGCCCCGGAAGAACTTCGAGAAGACCCGGGACTGATGCTCGGTCGGGATCCCGAGCCCTTCGTCCTCGACGTAGACGCGGACGACGTTCCCGTCCTGCTCCCCGGTCACCCTGACGACGCCGCCCTCCGGCGAGTACTTCACCGCATTGGCGACCAGGTTCACCACCACCTGGCTCAGCCGGTGCTGGTCGCCGATCACCTCGAGACCGTCGTCCGGGACGTTGACGACCAGCTGGTGGTCGTCCGATCCGTCCGCCGCGAGCTGGACCTCCTTCCGCAGCATCGAGGCGAGGTCGACGGGCTCCGCCTCGAGCTCCATTCGCCCGCCGACCTCCTCGGCCGAGAGGAAGCCTTCGACCAGGCCGACCAGCCGCTGACCCTGGTCGTGGATGATCTCGACGTACCGGCGAATCGCGTCACGGCTCATGTCCCGGCGCAGGATCAGGCTGGTGTAGCCGAGGATGCTGGCCAGCGGGTTGCGCAGCTCGTGGGAGACGATCGTGATCAGCTCCGACTTGGCCCGCTCGCTCTCGCGCAGCTGCTCGTTCTGCCGCTCCAGGTTGCGCCGACCCTGCTCGACGGAGCCGGCCATCGAGTTGAACGCGGTCGTCAGCTCCTGGATCTCCGCCGGCCCGTCGGGGGGGATGCGAATCGAGAAATCGCCGGCGGCGATCTTGGCTGCGCCGCTCGCCACGTCGCGCACCGGGTGCGCCACCGACCGGATCAGGTACCCGAGCACGAGCAGCAGCACGACACAGGATGCGCCGAGC
Organism: Gaiellaceae bacterium; assembly: GCA_036555585.1. Taxonomy (GTDB): domain Bacteria; phylum Actinomycetota; class Thermoleophilia; order Gaiellales; family Gaiellaceae; genus DATBLE01. Next base: position 9,629 of record DATBLE010000019.1, on the reverse strand, counting down.
GCGACCACGCCGATCAGCACCGCCTGGCTCGAGCGGCTACGAGCATTCGCGACGTGGGTCGACGCGAGCCGGTCCTCGCGGGAGAGCAGGAGCGCGAGGCCTCGCCGGATCTGGCCGATGCGGGTCAGGCCCTCCGACGAGACGACGGGCTGCTGTGCCGCCGCCGGGCTCTCGATCGCGATCGAGATGATGGGCTCGCCGTAGTCGTTGACGTAGTCGTTGATGTTCCCGACGGTCGACCTGGCGAGCGCCGCCTGCTGGGGCTGATGGCTGACGAGCTTCTGGAGCGTCGCCGTCGCCGGCCCGAGGTCTTGCCGTGCGCGATGCCACCCGTCGCGGATCCGGGTGTTGCGGGTGAGGACGAAGCCGCGAAAGCTCTGGTCCAGCTCGTCGACGATGCCCTGGAGCCGGAGGGTGGCCGCGGTCACCTTGTTCACCTGCACCTGCTCGTCGGTCGACGATCGCAGGTTCGACATCGCCAGCAGGACGACCGAGAAGGCCGCCGCCACGAGTAACGCGAGCACCCCGATCGCGCCCAGGACGCGGGCGGCGATCGGTGCGGCGTCGACGATGGCTACGAGGCGTTCGTATCCGCGCCTGATGCCGGAGGGTTTCCGTTCCGAAGCGCGCGTTTCAGCGGTCGCGGACAAGGAGCGAGGCCACGGTCGCGGACAGGTGGTCCGGGTCGAACGGCTTGGAGACGAACGCCGCCGCGCCCGCCTTCCGAGCCTCCTCCTGGTCGGAGTCGGCGGCGAACGCCGAGACGACGACACAGCCGGCGTGCTCGAGCGCGGGATCGGCGGCAAGGTGCCGGACGACGTCGAGGCCCGATCCGCCCGGCATCATCACGTCGACCAGCACGACGTCGGGACGGAAGCGCTCCGCCGCCTCGATCGCCTCGGCCACGGATTCGGCCTCCTCGAACTCGTAATCACCAACAAGGGCAATGCGCATCAGCTCGCGAAGTGCGGGCTCATCGTCGCAGATCAGGATCCTGGGGGCCGCCCCTCCGCTCACACCACCAGCCGGAAGACGAGCAGCTCGCGCGTGGGCCGTCTGCGGTGGAGCGACGTCACCGTGAGCGAGCCGCGGACGTTGTTGTAGAGCCCGGTGCCGCCGACGACGGCCATCTGGTAGATCAGCCGCGAGCCGATCACGCCCTCCACGACGATCTCGCCTCTCGGCAGCACGTACGTAGCCGAGCAGTTCTGATTCGAGAGGCTCACGGCGATGCACGACATCGTCCCGCGCCCGATCGACCGGGGCGTGATGTGCGTGTTGTAGATCAGCGACGAATAGACGTCCAGATCACCGATGCTCGGACCGGGCGCGCCGAGGTCGATGTGGGCGTGGCGGAGCTCCGAGTCGGTCACGGAGATCGTGCCGGGCTTGTCGAGGGCCTGAGCGCCCGGCACGGCGAGCGCGACGATCAGCAGCCCGGCAGCCGCCCAGAGGGTCACTGCCTGCCGTGAACTCAGGTTCATCGAAGACGAGCCCCCCTTCGTCGATGAGCCTCGGAATGATGCCGAGAGTCAGAACACCGTGATGCGTCGATGACGTGGATCTGCCTTTGTTTCGGCACGGACCGGGCAGTACCTGAGCCGTTTCGCCGTCTCGGACGCGCCTCCTGCCCGTGCTCGCGTCGCTCCGGCAGACTCTTCGGCGTGCAGGAGCTCGAGCTGCTGGACTGGAAACGCCGGGTGTTCGCGCTCTACGCGGCAGCTCGGACGTCGAGCGACGCCGAGGCCGCCTGGGCTGCCTGGCGAGGAGGCCGCGACACGCTGTTCCGCAGCCATCCGCAGTCGCCCGTCCCGTCCGGGCAGCGCGAGCGGCTCGCCGGTCTCCCCTTCTTCGAGTACGACCCCGCGTACCGCGTGCTCGGCGAGACGGTGCGCGGAGACGGCGCGGTGCGCGACGTGGCGGCGAGCGGCGGAGAGACCGTTCGCTTCCGCCGGTTCGGAACGGTGCGGTTCGGGCTCGAGGGCGCCGAGCGCGAGCTGAGCCTCTACTGGCTCGAGGGCTACGGCGGCGGCGTGTTCCTCCCCTTCACGGATGCGACGAGCGGCAAGGAGACGTACGGCGGCGGACGCTACCTCCTGGACACGGTGAAGGGCGCCGACCTGGGCGAGGCCGACGGCCGGCTCGTGCTCGACTTCAACTTCGCCTACAACCCTTCGTGCTCGTACGACCCGCGCTGGGTCTGCCCGCTCAGCCCGCCCGAGAACCGGCTCGAGGTCGCCGTCCGCGCCGGCGAGCGGCACTGACCTCACGAATTCTCGCTCGTCCGCCCGAGGGGCGTGGGCGTCGGCAAGAAGAGCCGCGTCCCTTCCGGAATCGGCGGCGGCAGGGTTATCCACAATCCCTGCACGCAGGGCGTTTTTCGGGGTCAGACCCCAACGGGAACGCCACGAAAGTCGCGCGCCTTCCGCACTTCGCGCCGTCTGTCCGTTGAGCCCGTCCGAGAGCCGGTTCGAGGTCGCCGTCCGCGGCGGCGAGCGGCACTGACCTCACGAATCTGCGCGCTCGTTCGTTGTCGACAGCATGAGCGCCGAGGCAACCGCTCTGCCCGCCCCGAGGACGGACACCGTCGCGGTCGCGGCCGCCGGCGCCACGCTCGTCCTCTGGGCCTCGGCGTTCGTCGGCATCCGGGCGGCCGGCGACGACTTCTCGCCCGGCGCGCTCGCCCTGGGCCGCCTGACCGTCGCGGCGATCGTCCTCGGCCTGCTCGTCCTCGCACGCCGAGAGCCCCTCCCCGCTCTCCGGGACGTGCCGCTGATCGCGCTCGGCGGCCTGCTCTGGCTCGGCGCCTACAGCGTGCTCCTGAACGCGGCCGAGCGTCGAGTCGACGCCGGCACCGCGGCGATGCTCGTCAACGTCGGGCCGATCCTGATCGCCCTGCTCGCCGGCTACCTGCTCGGCGAGGGCTACCCGCGGACGCTCTTCGCCGGCTGCGCGATCGCGTTCGCCGGCGTGGCGCTGATCGCGACCGCGACGTCGGGCGGAGCGAGCTCGGGCGGGCTCGGCGTCGCTCTCTGCCTGCTTGCCGCGCTCGGCTACGCCGGCGGAGTCGTCGCGCAGAAGGTCGTGCTGCGGCGTGTCTCGGGCCTGCAGACCGTCTTCCTCTCCTGCCTGATCGCCGCGATCGGCTGCTCCTGGGCCGTGCCGAGCCTGGGGCGTGGGATCGAGGACGCTCCGGCCTCGAGCATCGCCTGGGTGCTCTACCTCGGCGCCTTCCCGACGGCGATCGGGTTCGTCACCTGGACCTACGCGCTCGCGCGGACGAGCGCCGGGCGGCTGGCCGCCACCACGTACCTCGTCCCGGCAATTTCGATCCTGCTCGCCTGGGCCTTCCTCGGCGAGACGCCGCCCGCGCTGGCGTTCCTGGGCGGCGCCGTCTGCCTCGTCGGCGTGGCCGTCGCCCGTCGCCGGCCGGCGCTCAGTCGGTGACGTAGGCGTTCCAGCGTTCCTCGATCCGGCGCACGCGCCACAGCACGACCGAGGTTGCCCAGGTCAGCACGAACAGGCCGACGATCGCGTAGCCGAGCGTGCCGAAGTCGATCCGGTTCAGGAACGCCCAGAAGCCGTCGTCGAGCCCGAGCTTGGCGGACGCCACCTGGAGCAGCTCGATCGTGCCGATCAGGAGGGCGACCGCGACCGAGAGGCTGGTGACGGTGATGTTGTAGTAGACCTTCCGAACCGGGTTCGAGAACGCCCAGCCGTACGCCTGGCTCATGAACGCGCCGTCGGCGGTGTCCATCAGGCACATGCCGGCCGCGAACAGGATCGGCAGCGAGAGCACGGCCAGGATCGGCACCTGGTGGGTGGCGACGCCGGCGGCGAGCGCGAGCACGCCCACCTCGGTGGCGGTGTCGAAGCCGAGCCCGAAGAGGACGCCGAGCGGATACATCTGCCAGCTGTGCCTGATCCGGTTCGCGAACCGCCCGATGTAGAAGCGGTTCATGAAGCCGCGGTCGAGCAGCCGCTCCTCCAGCTTCGCCTTGTCGTACGACCCTCTCCGCATGGCGAAGAAGATCCGGACGATGTCGAGCAGGACGAGCAGGTTCAGGATCCCGATGATCCAGAGGAACGTGCCGGAGACGCTCGCGCCGATGTAGCCGCCGTAGTCCTGGAAGGTCGGGATGCGGTTGTTCACGCTCTTCGCGGCGATCGCGAGCCCGGCAGCGAGCGAGAAGACGATCGTCGAGTGGCCGAGCGAGAAGAAGAACCCGACGCCGAGCGAGCGCTTGCCCTCCTGGAGGAACTTCCGGGTCGTGTTGTCGATCGCGGCGATGTGGTCGGCGTCGAACGCATGCCGGAGACCGAAGGTGAAGGCCAGCGTCCCGAGCCCGGCGAGCGCAGGATTGTGGCGCGCGTAGTAGAGGAACAGCCCCCAGCCGAGCAGGTTGAGGACTGCGACCGCGCCGCCGAACCCGGCCAGCCTGGCCCACTCCGCCCGGGTCAGGAATCCCGTCCAACGCCCCATCGAGCTGCTCCTTTCGGTCGAGTCGCTTCCGTGCCTGCCACTCGTTCGCCGCCAGGTCGAAAGCGGTTCGATCGGGCCCGTGGCAGGAACAAGGCGCCCCCGGACGGAACTCGTGCGGGTGCGACTTCGACTCGCCGTCCTGCCGGTCGTCGGACTGGCCCTGCTCGCACCCGGCCCGGCGGCCGCCGGGCGCGTGGTGGTGTACCCGCAGGTGGCCGGGCTGCAGGTCGCGCTGGCCGCGAAGCGCTTCTACGCGGGCCCGGTCGACGCCCTGCCCGGCCCGATGACCTCGAGCGCCGTTCGCTCGCTCCAGCGCGAACGAGGGCTGCCCGTGACCGGAACCGTGACGGCGGCGACGCGGACCGCGCTCGGCCGGCTCGGGCGGCCGTTCTTCGGGCAACGGGTGATCAAGCGCGGCATGGTCGGCTGGGACGTCTCGGTCCTCCAGTTCCTGCTCGCCACCTACGGGTTCGACGTGGGGACGCTCGACGGCCGCTTCGGACCGCGGACGAAGGCTGCGCTGATCGCCTACCAGGAGAAACGTCATCTGGTCCCGGACGGCGTCTCCGGCCCGGCCACCCACGCCCGCCTCTGCCCCACCCCCAGCTGCCTTTCGCTGCCCAGACCGCCGCGCCCGCGCTCGACCGTGGCGCTGCCGCCCGGGCACCTCGAAGCGGCCTGGCCGGCGGAGAACACGCCTCCGTCGATCGTGAAGCTGCGGGTCGAGCGGTGGGCCGCGCGGGCCGGCGTGCCCGAACGGCTCGCGCTCGCCGTCGCCTGGATCGAGTCGGGCTACCAGTCCGACATCCGCTCCGCGACCGGGGACTGGGGGCCGATGCAGGTCAGCCCGCCGGCCTGGGACTTCGTCGAAGGCGTGATCCTCAGGCGCGCGGTCCCCCACACCACCAACGGCAACATCCGCGTGGGCGTGCTCTACCTCCGCCGGCTGCTGCGGGAGTTCCAGGGCGACACGCGCCTCGCCGTCGCCGCGTACCACCAGGGCGTCGGCAGCGTGCGTGCGCACGGCATCCTCAGGGAGACGGCCAGCTACGTCGGAGCCGTCGAGGCCGTCGCCGCCCGCGACGCCTAGCCCGAGCCGGCACCGGTCGACACGAACGCGGCGACGTCCTGGAGCTGCTGCGGCGTGAGCTGCCCCTCGAACGCGGGCATGCCCCCGCCGCCGTGCTCGACCTTCGCCAGCACCACCCCGTAGGTCGGCCGCAGCCGGTCGAGGTTCGGCCCGATCTGCCCGCTCGCCCGGGCCGCGGCGAGGGTGTGGCAGCCGCTGCAGCCGGCGGAGGCGAAGACCGCGCGGCCGGCAGCCGCGTGCGCGCCGGCGGGGACCACGTTGGTCCCGCCGCCCGCGGGCGCCGCCGACGGCTGCCGGTAGAGCCAGACCGCGCTGGTGTACCAGACCGCGATCAGGACTGCGAAGAGCAGTCCGCCGGCGATCGGCAGCACCGGGCCCGGGAAGCGGTGGAGCCTGACGATGGTCACCTTCGCGGCGAAGGCGCCGTACACCGAGCAGCCGAGCAGCGAGTGCGCGAGCACGCGCGAGTCGGGGTGGCGGAACCCGAGCTTGAAGATGCAGTGGTAGGCGACCGGCAGCGTGCAGAGGAAGGCCAGCCTCCCCGACCACCGATGGGCCGGGTTGACCCACGCGGGCTTCGCCCAGGGGAGCTTCCGGAAGATCCACGCGGCCGTGAAGAGCTGGAAGCAGGCGAGCGCGATCGCGGCGGTCGCGAAGCCCGCCTTCAGATGCACCGGGTCGCTGAAGAAGAGCCGGAAGTAGCCCTTCGAGCGCGGCTCGTGACTGGCCAGGATGCCTGCGGTCAGCGCGACGAGCGCGAAGACCACCACCGGCACGGCCACCCAGCGCCAGCCGCGCTGCGCGGGCGGAGCGGTCGCGGCCGGGACGGCCGAAGCGGACACGGCCTGTATCCAAGCGCACGAGGCGCCGGATGACAAAGGCCGCCCGCCCCGGTCTATAGCACCGCGACCGCCTCGATCTCGATCATCATCCCCGGCAGCGCCAGCGCGACCACCTGCACCGCGGTCGAGGCCGGCGGCAGGCCGGGCATCAGCTCGGCGCGAAGGCGGCCGTACTCGCGCAACTGGCCGATGTCGGTGAGGTACACGGTCAGCTTCACGATCGCATCCGCAGGCGCGCCGGCCCGATCGAGCACGGTGGCGAGGTTCTCGAGGGTCTGGCGTACCTGCGCCTCGAAGTCTCCGTCCCCGACGACCTCGCCGTCGGGCGAGATCGGCCCCTGACCGGCCAGGAAGACCACCGCCTTCGCGTCGTCGACCCGCCAGGCCTGCGAGAAGCCGAAGCGGTCCTGCCACGCCCACGGGTTGATCTGCTTCTTCTCCACGTTCTGCTCCTCCCCGCCTGCCGGTTCGTCGGGAGCGTATCGCCGCGGGCGCAATCCACCCGTGTGCGGCCGTCGTAGCTACCGGGCGACAGGAAGCGTCGGCGCCTCGGAGGAGGAGGGAGATGAAGCCACTCGGTCTCTTGCTGGTGATGCTCGCCATCGCCGGGATTACGCTGTCGGCCGCGAGCGCGCGAACGAGCGCCGCGAAGACGGCGATCTGCCATCGCACGGCATCGAAGTCGAATCCCTACGTCAGGCAGCGGGTCTCGGGCGCGGCGCTCCGGGCCGCGCTGAAGCGGCCCGCCGACATCGTCCCGGCGCCCGCAGGGGCGTGTCCGAAGACGGTCCTGACCCCGACCTCGGGCGGGCAGGCCTTCCCGGTCTCGCTGACCGGCACCGCCGAGAGCCCCGCCGGCGACCCGGTCGGAACGGGAACCGCGCAGTTCCATCTCCGCGCCGGCCAGGGCCAGGTCTGCTACCAGCTGACCGCGACGAACCTGCCGCCGGCGATCGCGGCGCACATCCACCGCGGCGCCGCCGGAGTCGCAGGCCCGGTGGTCGTCCCGCTGACGACGCCGACCGCGGCAGGGAACTCCAGCGGCTGCGCGACCGTCGCCCGGCCGCTCGTCAAGGCGATCCTCGCCGCGCCGGCGTCCTACTACGCCAATGTCCACACGACCGAGTTCCCGGCCGGCGCGATCCGCGGGCAGCTGACCGGCACGTCGAGCGCGGATTTCGGCACCGTCTACGCCTTCGACCTGCAGGGCTCCAGCGAGCCGAACGCGGCGGGCACGGCCGTGCTCCGGATCCTCAAGGACACCTCCACCGTCTGCTACCGGCTCCACGCGTCGAACGTGACGCTGCCGACGGTCGCGGCACACATCCACAAGGGCGGTGCCGGGACGAACGGCCCGGTGGTCGTCCCGTTCACGGCGCCGGGCGCCGACGGCAACTCGAGCGGGTGCGCGACGTCGACGGCAGCGATCGTCGACGACATCCTCGCCAACCCGACGAGCTACTACGTCAACGTCCACACGAAGGAGCATCCCGCGGGCGCGATCCGCGCGCAGCTCCCCTGATTCCGGTCTCGTGGGGGCGGCCCAGCGCCCCCACGACGAAACGGCGGCCGGATCAAGCCATTTCGGGCTCCCCGTGGATCCGGCCGCCGTCTTCTCGCTGCGCCCTTATGCCCGCAGGACCGCCGGGCCAAACCGACGCTAGTCGGGCCAGGGATAGAAGACCAGGTGGACGGCGAGGATCGCGAGCCCGGCGAGCACGACCATCGCCGCCAGCGGCCAGCGCGCCTCGAGGTTCGCAACCGCCCGCGCCGCCCCCGGGAACGGCACGAAGCTCTTCCCGAAGTACGCGAGACACTCGGGGATCAGCACGCAGAGCGCGAACACCCCCCACACCAGATAGCCGACGTCCAGCTTCGTCACCTGCCTCGCCTCCTCAGTCGTCGATCCGCCGAAACGGCCACGGGTAGAAGGTGATCCGGCACGCGATCAGGGTGAGCCCGCCGACCACGATCAGCTTGAACCAGTGGTGGTTGGCCTCGATCTGGCCGGTCGTCCACGAGATCGTCGGGATCGGGAATCCCGACCAGAACGCCGCCAGCGCCTCCGTGATCAGGATGAAGGCGCCGAGCACGCCCCAGAACACGTAGCCCCACAGCTCTCGGTCGTCCAGCGGGCCCGGCTCCGGCAGGCGGGCGGCAGTCATCGGCGACGACTCCACCTGCGGCCGGCCCGAGTCCCGCACCAACGCGTCCTTGACCGCCATCACGGCCTCCTTTCCGAAGCCCCGAAAGATAGAGGCACGAGTTACGAGCGGCCAGCCTCGGACGGGTGATCGTGGTGCGAGTAAGCTCCGCTCCACCGTCCACCCGAACGAGGAGAAGAGATGAAGCTCGGAATCGGCCTGCCGAACACGATGGCCCACGAGACCGACCGCCGGCTGATGCTGGACTGGGCGAAGCTGGCCGAGGACGCCGGCTTCCACGTCCTCGGGACGATCGACAAGCCGAACTACGACTCCTGGGACCCGCTGGCCACCCTCGCCGGCGCGGCCACGGTGACCGAGCGGATCCGGCTGGCGACGACGGTGCTCCAGCTCGCGCCGCGGAACGAGGTCCTCGTCGCGAAGCAGGCGGCCGTGATCGACCAGCTCTCCGGCGGCAGGCTCGACCTCGGCCTGAGCCAGGGCGGCCGGGAGGACGACTTCCAGGTCCTCGACGCCGAGTTCGCCGGACGCGGGCCGCGCTTCGAGCAGCAGGTTGCCCGGGTTCGGCAGATCTGGGACGGCGCCCGGGCATCGTCACACGACCACGGCGCGGTCGGGCCGGCCCCGGTGCAGACGCCCGGCCCGCCGATCTGGGTCGGCGCGCTCCAGCCCAAGGGGATCGAGCGCGGCATCCGCGCCGGCGACGGCTTCATCTTCGGCACGGCCGGCAGCGCGATCATGAACGAGTACGCCCCCGGCATCCGCGAGGGGTTCAAGGCGGCCGGCAAGCCGGATGCGACGATCGCCGGCCTCGCGTACGTCGGCATCGGCGACGACCCGCAGAAGGCGCTCGACGAGGCCGCCCACCACGTCATCCGCTACTACGGCGAGCTCTGGACCGAGCCCGAGAACCTGATCCACCACGGCCCTCCGAGCAAGATCGCCGAGGAGCTGGCGGTATACGCGGACGCGATCGACATCCTCATCGTCTTCCCGGAGATCCCGGATCTCGGCCAGGTCGAGCAGCTCGCGGAGCACGTGCTGCCGGC
>DATBLE010000018.1:0-22286 GCA_036555585.1 Gaiellaceae bacterium | reverse complement strand
AGCGCCGCCTACCTCACCGTCAGCGAGACGTGGCCGATCGAGATCCGGGCGGAGGCGATCGCGGTCTTCTTCGCGATCGCCCAGGTCGTCGGCGCGTTCGGGCCGGCGTTCTACGGCGCCCTGATCGGAGACGGGACCAGCACCACGGGCCTGTTCGTCGGGTACGTGATCGGCGGCGGGATCATGATCCTGGGCGGCGTCGTCGAGATCGTCTTCGGCATCAACGCGGAGGGGAAGTCGCTGGAGGAAGTCACGAAACCGCTCACCGCGACCGACCAGCCGGTGGCCGCGGCCGCCGCGCCCGTCACTCCCTGAGGAGGACGCAATGGAGAGCTATGACGTCATCATCATCGGAACCGGGGCGGGCGGTGGGACGCTCGCGCGACATCTGGCCCCCTCCGGCAAGCGGATCCTGCTGCTCGAGCGCGGCGACTGGCTGAGGCGCGAGCCCGAGAACTGGTCGACCGAGGCGGTGTTCGTGGACAACCGCTACGTCTCGCCGGACACCTGGTACGACCGGGACGGCAAGGCGTTCCAGCCGGGCGTCCACTACTTCGTCGGCGGGGCGACGAAGCTCTACGGTGCCGCGCTCTACCGGCTGCGGCAGGAGGATTTCGGCGAGCTCCGCCACCACGACGGGGTCTCGCCGGCGTGGCCGATCTCCTACGACGAGCTCGAGCCGTACTACACGCTCGCGGAGCAGATGTACCAGGTGCACGGGGCGCGCGGCGAGGACCCGACCGAGCCGCCGGCGAGCGCGCCGTATCCCCACCCGCCGGTGTCGCACGAGCCGCGCATCCAGCGGCTCGCAGACCAGCTCGAGGCCGCCGGCCACCGGCCCTTCCACGCCCCCTGCGGCATCATGCTCGACGAGTCGAGCCCGCCGTTCTCGACGTGCATCCGCTGCAGCCAGTGCGACGGCTTCCCCTGCCTCGTGCACGCGAAGTCCGATGCGGAGGTGCTCGGCGTCCGGCCCGCCCTGGAGCACGCCAATGTCACGCTGCTCACGAACCGGAAGGTGGTCCGGCTCGACACGAACGACGCGGGGACGGCCGTCAGCGACGTCGTCGCGGAGCACGACGGCGCCGAAGAGCGCTACTCGGCGGACGTGGTCGTGCTCGCCGCCGGGGCGGCCAACTCCGCCAAGATCCTGCTCCTCTCCGCGAACGACAAGCACCCGAACGGTCTCGCCAACGGCTCGGACCAGGTCGGCCGCAACTACATGTTCCACGACTCCACTGCCGTGCTGGCGCTTTCCCGCGACGAGAACGAGACGACCTACCAGAAGACCCTCGGGTTGAACGACTTCTACTTCGGCGCCGACGACTTCGACTACCCGCTCGGCAACGTCCAGATGGTGGGCAAGTCCCAGGCCGCGATGTTCCGCGGCGAGCGGCCGCGGGAGACGAAGCTCGCCCCCGAGTGGACGCTCGAGCGCATGGCGAAGCACGCGATCGACTTCTGGCTCTCCACCGAGGACCTCCCTCACCCGGACAACCGCGTGACCGTCGACGCCAAGGGGAACATCGTGCTGACCTACGACGAGACCAACGTCGAGGCGAAGAAGCGCCTCTACGGGAAGGTCAAGTCGCTACTCGGGAAGCTGGACATGAACCCGGACCACCTCATCCACCGGTTCGCGTACATGAAGAACGACATCCCGATCGCCGGGTGCGCGCACCAGGCCGGCACGTGCAGGTTCGGGACCGATCCGGCGACGTCCGTGCTGGACACCGACTGCCGTGCGCACGAGGTCGACAACCTCTACGTCGTCGACACCAGCTTCTTCCCGAGCATCGGAGCCGTCAACCCGGCCCTGACCGCGATGGCCAACGCGCTCAGGATCGGCGACCACGTGCTCGAGCGGCTCGGGGCCGGCGCGGAGGCGAGCGTCCCGGCCTAGAAGCATGGGCGTCCTCGCCGACACGACGGTCGACCTCGCGCGCGCCCAGTTCGCGACGACGACGATCTACCACTTCCTGTTCGTGCCGCTGACCCTCGGTCTGGGGCCGTTGGTGGCGATCATGCAGACGCTCTGGCACCGGACCGGGGACGAAGCCTGGTTGCGGCTGACGAGGTTCTTCGGAACGCTCTTCCTGATCAACTTCGCGATCGGCGTCGCGACCGGGCTCGTGCAGGAGTTCGAGTTCGGGATGAACTGGTCCGTCTATGCGAAGTTCGTGGGCAACGTGTTCGGCGCGCCGCTCGCGATCGAGGGGCTCGCCGCGTTCTTCGTCGAGGCGACCTTCATCGGGCTGTGGATCTTCGGCTGGGACCGGCTGCCGCCGCGGATCCACCTGGCGACGATCTGGGTCGTCGTGCTCGGCTCCTGGATGTCGGGGTACTTCATCCTGGTCGCGAACTCGTGGATGCAGCACCCGGTCGGGTACAAGATCGTGAACGGCGAGGCGCAGCTGACGAGCGTATGGGCGCTGCTCTCGAACGGGTTCGCGCTGCGTGCGTACGTGCACACGATGCTCGCCGGCCTGATCTTCGGATCGATCGTGATGCTCGGTGTCTGCTGCTGGCACTTCCTGCGCGGCCATGAGGTCGGCCTCTTCCGGAAGGCGGCAATGCTGGCGCTGATCGTGGCGGTGCCCGCGACGCTCCTGCAGCTGGTGGTCGGCAACCGCTTCGGAGCGGCGGTCACGAGCGCGCAGAGCATGAAGATCGCCGCCTCCGAGGCGCAGTGGAACACCTGCCAGCCGTGCTCGTTCTCGCTCTTCCAGATCGGTGGTTTCACGAAGAGCGATCCGACGCCGAGCTTCTCGATCCAGATCCCGCGGCTCCTCTCGTACATGGCGACGGGCTCGTTCGACGGCAAGGTGCAGGGCCTCAACCAGCTCCAGGCTCAGGAGGAGAGCGCGTTCGGCCCCGGCAACTACATGCCGAACATCAGGGTCGTCTACTGGTCGATGCGGGTGATGGCCTACATGGGGCTGCTGATGTTCCTGGTCGCCGCGGTGGGGGCGTGGCTCTACCGACGGCGGAAGCTCGAGCGGTCGCGCTGGTTCCAGCGGACGGCGATCGCCGCGATCGCATTCCCCTACATCGCCGCGACCGCAGGCTGGCTCCTGACCGAGATGGGGCGCCAGCCGTGGATCGTGCAGGGCCTGCTCCTGACCAGCAAGGCGAACTCGCCGAGCGTCAGCACCACCTGGCTCGTCGTCAGCCTCGTCTTCTTCATCGGCCTCTACCTCGTTCTCGGCGCCGTCGACTTCGCCCTCATGCGCCGGTACGCGCGACCCGACCGGCCGACGTCCCATGAGGAGCTGCCGGCCCCCGCGCCGGCGGCCTACTGATGGATCTCCAGATCGCCTGGTTCTGCGTGATCGCCTTCTTCTGGAGCGGCTACCTCCTGCTCGAGGGCTTCGACTTCGGCGTCGGGATCCTGCTGCCGTTCGTGCCGCGCGACGAGCGGGAACGCGGTGTGATGCTCCGGACGATCGGCCCGGTCTGGGACGGCAACGAGGTGTGGCTCGTCGTCGCCGGCGCGGGAACCTTCGCCGCCTTCCCGACCTGGTACGGGACGATGTTCTCGGGGTTCTACCTCGCCCTGCTGCTCATCCTCTTCTTCCTGATCGTCCGCGTCGTCTCGTTCGAATGGCGAGAGAAGCGGGAGGGCCACGCCTGGCGGACGGCATGGATGTGGGCGAACGCCGGCGGCAGCACGGGCATCGCGCTCGTCTGGGGAATCGGGCTCGCAAACCTGCTGCAAGGCGTGCCGCTCGACTCGAGCGGCGACTTCAGCGGCGACTTCGGCGACCTCTTCAGCGCGTACACGGTCTTCGCGGGCCTGACGTTCATCGTCGTCTTCGCCTTCCACGGCGCGAGCTTCCTGACCCTGCGGACGGCCGGGGACCTCTGCGAGCGCGCGCGGAGAGCCCAGCGCCTGCTCGCGATTCCCGCTGCCGCCGCCGGAGCGGCATTCCTCGTCTGGACGATCGTCGTCGCAGTCGACAACAACGACAAGGACGTCTTCCCACCCATCCTGCCGGCGGCGATCGCGATCGCGGCGCTCGTGCTGGCCGCTGCCCTCGCGTACCTGGGCCGGAGCGGCCTCGCCTTCGCGATGACCGCCGTCGGAACCGTCAGCGCGGTCGCGACCCTCTTCACGAGCCTCTATCCGCGGGTCATGGTCTCCGACCCGAACTTCGGCAACAGCCTCACGGTCTCGAACGCCTCGTCCGCGCACTACACGCTCGCCGTGATGAGCGTGGTCGCGCTCATCGCCACGCCCGTGATCCTGCTCTATCAGGGGTGGACCTACTACGTCTTCCGGAAGCGGGTGACCGGTGACGAGCTGGTCGGAGAACCGGCTCACCCGAGCGTGCCCGCGGCTGCGCGGACCGAGCCGACGACGTAGCGCAGGCGATGCGCACGTTCGATCCACGACTGCTCGAACGTGCGAGCGCCGTACGGCGGCTCCTGGCCACGGACGTCGTCATCGGGGTGGGGACCGCTCTGCTCGTGCTGCTCCAGGCGGTCCTGCTGGCCCGGATCGTCAGCCATGCGTTCCACGGTGCGTCTCCGGCAGCCCTTCGTGTCGACCTGACCCTGCTCGTCGCCGTCTTCGCAGGGCGCGGCGTGCTGACCTGGTCGTTCGAGGTCGCGGGGCGGCGGGCGGCGCAGTCGGTGCTCTCCGAGCTGCGGCTCGACCTCGTCGAGCGGCGGCTCCGCAGCCAGCCGAGATCGGCCGACGGGGCGGCCGAGGGGGAGATCGTCGCGGCCGCCGTTCCCGGCATCGACGGGCTGGAGGCCTACTTCGGCCGCTACCTGCCGCAGCTCGTCCTCGCCTGCGTCGTGCCCGCCGCGGTGCTTTGCCTCGTCGCCGCAATCGACCTCCGATCGGCGCTGCTCATGCTCGTGACCCTTCCGCTCGTCCCGGTCTTCATGTGGCTGATCGGGCGGTACACGGAAGAGCGGACCCGCGAGCGCTGGCTCGCCCTGCGGCTCCTGTCGAGCCACTTCCTGGACGTCGTGCGAGGGCTGCCGACGCTGCGGGCGTTCAACCGGGCACGGGCGCAGGTCGGTGTGATCTCGGACGTGGGCGAGCGGTACCGCCGAGCGACGATGGGCACGCTTCGTGTCGGCTTCCTCTCCGGGTCGGTCCTCGAGCTGGCCGCGACGCTCGGAGTGGCCCTGGTCGCCGTCACGATCGGGGTCCGGCTCGTGGACGGAGGTCTCGGCCTCCAGGCCGGACTGACCGTCCTCGTCCTCGCGCCCGAGCTCTACCTCCCCTTACGCCAGCTGGGCACCCAGTACCACGCAAGCGCCGACGGGCTCGCAGTCGCCGAAGGAATCCTGGGGCTGCTCGAGGCGGCCCCTGCGGTGGCAAACAGCGGCACCCTGGCGGCCCCGAGCCCGGAGTCGGGGCCGGTTCGGTTCGAAGGCGTCTCGTTCGGCTATCCCTCGCGGAGCGGGCTCGTGCTGGACGGCTTCGAGCTAGAGCTCCGAGCCGGAGAGACGGTCGCCCTCGTCGGCCCGAGCGGTGCCGGAAAGAGCACCGTCGCCGACCTGCTGCTCCTTCTCCTCGAGCCGCAGGCCGGGAGGATCACGGTGGACGGTGTCGACCTCGGGAGTTGCCGCGCCGAGTCCTGGCGAGAGTACGTCGCCTGGGTTCCCCAGCGGCCGTCGATCCTCCGGGGGTCGGTCGCCGACAACATCCGGCTCGGCGACGTGTCGGCCACGGACGCACAGGTCCGCGACGCCGCGGTGCTCGCCGGCGCAGACGCATTCGTGCAGCGGCTCCCGGACGGGTACCGGACCGAGATCGGCGACGGCGGCCGCCAGCTCTCCGCCGGAGAGCGGCGCCGGATCGCACTGGCGAGGGCATTCGTGCGCGATGCCCCGCTGGTCCTCCTCGACGAGCCCACCGCCGACCTCGACGACGAGAGCGCCGCGGTCGTCGCCGAGGCGGTCGAGCGGCTTCGCGTCGGGCGGACGCTTCTCGTCGTCGCCCACCGCCCGGAGCTCGTCCGACACGCCGACCGGATCGTCAGGCTCGAGGCCGGCCGCGCGGTTGCGGTCGCCGAGAAGGTGGCGGCTTGACCAGCGCTCTCCGCCGGCTCCTCGCCTTCGCCGATGCTCCGCGGCCGCGTCTCGCTCTCGCGGTGCTGCTCGGGACGGCCACGATCGTCTTCGGCGCCGGCCTGATGGCGACGGCCGGATACCTGATCTCGAGGGCTGCCGAGCAGCCGCCGATCCTGTCGCTGACGGTCGCGATCGTCGCCGTCCGCTTCTTCGGCATCGCCCGGCCCGTCGCCCGCTACCTCGAGCGGCTCGTCTCGCACGACCTCGCCTTTCGAGTGCTCGCGCGGGCCCGCGTTCGCGCCTACGAGCGGATGGAGCCGCTCGCCCCGGCCGGGCTCGGGGGCTATCGACACGGCGACCTGCTCTCCCGCCTGGTCGCCGACGTCGACGCCCTCCAGAACCTCCACCTGCGTGGCCTCCTGCCTCCACTCGTCGCGGCGGCGTCGGGAGCGGTCTGCGTCGGCGTCACCGCTGCCTTCCTGCCGGCGGCGGCACTCGCGCTGGCCGGAGGCCTCCTGGCCGTTGCCCTCGTCGTGCCGCTCGTCTCCGGCTGGCTGACGCGTCGCACAGCCGGACGGCAGGCGCCGGCGAGAGGGGTACTGACGTCCGAGCTCGTCGAGCTGCTGCAGGCCGCGCCGGAGCTCGTCGTCTACGGACGCGAGGAAGAACGCCTCGCGCGTGTGCAGGCCGCGGATCGCGATCTCGTCCGGATCGCCAGGCGTGACGCCTTCGCCGCCGGCCTGGGCGACGGACTGCAGCTCGGC
The DNA here is from genome assembly GCA_036555585.1 of Gaiellaceae bacterium. Lineage (GTDB taxonomy): Bacteria > Actinomycetota > Thermoleophilia > Gaiellales > Gaiellaceae > DATBLE01. The sequence continues at coordinate 15,489 of DATBLE010000018.1, read as the reverse complement.
CTTGCCGGGGCGACCGTCGTCGGCGTGCTGTGGCTCGCCGTCGAGGCGCACGCAGACGGACGGCTCGACCGGGTGCTGATCGCGTTGCTGGCACTGCTCGCGCTCGCCTCGTTCGAAGCTGTGCAGCCCCTCGCCGGCGCTGCCCGCGAGCTGGGCGCGACCCTTGCCGCGGGGCAGCGTGTGCTCGAGCTGGTCGAGCGTCGCTCGCGGATCGTCGATCCCGACGATCCGTCGCCCGCGCCCACCGACCCTTCGCTGGTCAGCCTCGAAGACGTCCGCGCCCGCTACGGAACCGGGGAGCCCTGGGTGCTGGACGGAGCTTCGCTGTGCCTCGAGCGGGGTTCCCGCGTCGCACTCGTCGGAGAGAGCGGCGCGGGCAAGACCACCGTGACGAACCTGCTGCTCCGGTTCCTCGATCCGGAGCGCGGTCGAATCGCCATCGACGGTCGCGACATCCGGCAGCTGCGCCAGGAGGACGTCCGCAGCCTCATCGCGGTCGCCGGCCAGGACGCCCATCTGTTCTCGGCGAGCATTCGCGACAACGTGGGTCTCGGGCGCCCCGAGGCAACCGGTGAGGAGCTCGAACGCGTCCTTCGTCTCGTCGGCGCGTGGGACTGGGTTCGCCGCCTGCCGGACGGCTGGGACACGCCCGTCGGCGAGCAGGGTCGGGAGCTGTCGGGAGGCGAGCGCCAGCGTCTCTGCGCCGCACGTGCGCTGCTCGTCCGGCCGGCCCTCCTCGTCCTCGACGAGCCGACGGCGCACCTGGACGCACAGGCCGCCAGCGCTCTGATCCGGGACGTCTTCGCCGCCGCCGGCGACGCCTCGGTGCTGTTGATCACCCACCGGCCGGAGGGCCTCGAGCTGTGCGACCGGGTGGTCGAGCTCCGCCACGGAGAGATTGCGAGCGCCGAATGACCATGCAACCCGGCGAGCTCGAGCTCGCAACGCGGTTCCGGAACGGCCTCGAACATGCCGCCCGGACCGGCGACTGGACGGAGGTGTATCCGTGCCTCGCGGACGACGTCGAGTGGGTCACGCCGAAGCGGACGTTGGTGGGAATCGACGAGGTCGAGCACGACCTGATCTGGGGGACGCCACCCGAGCACCTCGACCAGGAGTTCCGGTTGGGAGACTGGGTCGATCTCGGCGATCGGCGCGCAGCCGTCGACGTGCACCAGGTCTTCCGCGTCAAGGGGTCGGGCGACTTCGCCTACGAGCGTGACCTGCGGATCGAGATCGCGATCCGCGACGGCGAGATCGTTCGGTACGAGATCCGAGCCGTCGGCTAGCCTCGATCACTCGGTCGCGAGTGTTCGAGCTGCGCGCATACGGAGACTCGGCAGCCATCGAGGCAGTCTCCACGCGCCTTTCGGCGCTCGCCGGCGTGAGGCATCTCACCGTCGGCGAGGCGGCGCCCGGCGCGACGGCGTCGGTCGCTGCGGACGTCAGCGCCGATGCGGCCGACACCGTCCTCGCGATCCTCGAGCAGCAGGGCCTGCCGCCGGACGACATCGTGCTCACGCGACTCGAGACGATCAGCACCGCCCCCCAGGGGGTGGAACCCTTCGCGCTCGTCTGGGCCGACGTCCTCGGCCAGGCAAGCGCTCGGGCGGGGGCACCCGGCCGCTATCTGGCACTGATGGCCGCCGCAGGCGTGGTCGCGGCGTTCGCGATCGTGAACCGGAGCTCGGTGCTGATCGTGGGAGCGATGGCGATCAGTCCCGACCTGCTGCCGATCACGGCGGCCTGTACGGGCTTCGCCCTCGGGCGGCCCGGGCTCGTGCGCCGGGGGCTCGGAAGCCTCTTCGCCGGCCTCGCAGTCGTCGGCATGATCGCGGCGTCGATCGCCGCGCTTCTGGACGCCTTCGGCCTCCTGCCGAGCGGATTCTCGCTGGGAGAGATCCCTGCCGCCCAGACGCACATCGGAGCGTCGACGATCCCGATCGCCCTCGCGGCGGGAGCGGCCGGCGTCCTGGCACTCGAGACGCGCGCGAGCGCGGCGGTCGGCGTGGCGATCTCCGTGACCACGATCCCTGCGATCGCGTACCTCGGTGTGGGCCTGGGGACCGGGCATTTCGACAAGTCGCTCTCGGCCTTCTGGGTTCTGCTCGCAAACGTGGCGATGATGGTAGTCGGCGGCACGAGCACGCTCGCCGGCCAGCGGCTGATGGTGCTCCGCGGAGCGTCCCGGCCGTGACGCGCGGGAATCGTCCGCACTGCGCCTGAACCAGGCCCCGCTGCCCCGGCACCGTCATCATGGAAGTCATGGCGATGCGAATTGCCCTGGGTGTCGCCGTGATCGCGATGCTCGGCATCGTCGGTGCAGCCATCTCGCGGCGGCTCCCTCCGCCGAGGGAGTTCCGCCGGGTGGCCCCCGAGACGAGCTTCCCGCCGGCGATCACGGGTGAACCGATCGTCGGGCAGACGCTCCGGGCCAGGAAAGGTCTCTGGCGCCACAGGCCGACGAGGTTCGCGTACCAGTGGATGCGCTGCGACGCGAGGGGCGAGAACTGCCTGGAGATCGCGGGCGCGACGAGATCGACCCACCTCCTGAACGCCGCCGACCTCGCACACACGATCCTCGTGCTCGTCACGGCCTCGAACTCCGTGGGCTCGCTGACCGCCAACTCCCATCCGACCGACGTCGCCGTACGCGTATCGGGCGGCAGCCGGTCCGCGCTGCTCATCCCCGGACAGTCCGTGGCGACCCCGTAGTTCGTCGTGTATCGAACCATCCGCCGCCGCGCCCGACCTGGCGGGCGCGGCCAGATCGGCATGGGTTCACACCCGCGCGAGCGCCGAAGGCGCTCGCTGCGCCCGAGCAGAAGAGCGAAGCGGTGCGAGGGAGAAGTGGGCGCGGCTGGGATCGAACCAGCGACCTCCCGCGTGTGAAAAGGGGCCGGGCGACGAACCCGGCCCCTCGCTTTTCGCCTAACCAGGCCGAAAACGGCCCGATCGGAGGGCCTCGGGGAAGGCCGAAATAGGGGCGGATTGGGGGCGATTCGCGGGGGTTTGGGCACAAATCGGCCGCTTGTGCCCATTGGAGGCCGACCTCCCCTCACGCTGGGCGGGGAGTCGGGGGCGCGAGCTGGAGCCGCTCGCCGTCGTAACCTCCTCGGTGTCACTCGACGTCAGAGGAGGTGCAAGGGATGGTGCCGACCACGATCCGCCTGCCGGACGACCTGGCCGAGCGGCTGACCGAGTTCTGCCAGGCGAACGGCTCGGCAAAGAACCGGGTGACGGTGCTCGCGTTGCGGGCGTGGCTCGCACCTGCCGTAGCGCTGGCCAACGTGAAGCCCGAGCACGCGGGGATCGCGCCGACGACATGCGGCTACACGGCCGACCAGCTCGGCCACGACGACCCGCGCGGTTCACGCTGCGGGGGTACGCGCAAGCAACCAAGCGGCGTGGCCGTCTGTCGGCACCGCACCGGAAAGCCTACGACGCGGCCTCCAGTAGGGACTCACTGAATCTGGGTCACGGCCGCAGTAGGAACTCATGGTTGCGGGTGCTGAGCATCACACGCGCGACGTGCGGAAAAGACACGCGTCGCCATCCACGGCCTTCTGGCACGTCCCAGTGTCGGTAAAACCGTAGCCGCCAGACCAAGCACAACTGTCTTGGCACCAAGAGTGCCGAGACCAGCACCACCCGAATGAGCCGTGGCAGTTGCGCGTAACGCAACCGCATGAACTTGCCGTGCGTGGACAGGATCAGCACCGGTTCACGGGCACGGAGGTAACTCGTCATTCGGGGGATTACAAGGTACTCGCCGCCCTCAATGTCCATCTTCACAAGTGTTGCGCGGCGGAAGTGGTCCATCTCGGCGGCGCGCCCGGCGTCCATCGTCGGGACGATTGCTGTCTCCGCCCCTTTCTTTTGGAGACTCGTTTCACTGTTGCCGAGGCGCTGGGATCCGATGGGGGCGTCACCGTCGTGGTTCGACAGCGCCACGGGATAGACACGGGTCCGTTTGAGCAGGTCGGGATTCAAGGCGAGGTTCGCCTTCAGCTCCGCAAGCGCAACAGGGTCCGGCTCGTAAGCGTGCACCTCAGCGCCCCGGTGTGCCGCGAGCAGTGTGGTCGGGCCGATCCAGGCACCGATGTCGACGAACACCGCACCGGGTTCGATCAGGTCACTGATGGCCGCGATGGTCGCCTGCTCCCATCGCTTCTCCTGGACCTTGTTCCAGAACCGCTTGCGTCTCGGCGCGACTTCGACAGATGCCGACCCAATACGAACCTCCATCGGTCCCCCTTGATCGCGATCTTTCCAATGTCTAGCAGGGCCCTCAGTCGTTCCGGCGTTCCTCGACGCCGGTTCCGGTGTTGGCCGCGCTCTGCTCGCAATCCTCGCCTGGCAGCAAATCTAACCCCGAGCTGGAGCCGGGGGCCGTCGTAGCCTGGCTTCAGCGGGAACAGGTCGAGGCCAGCGAGGGGCGGCTGCATGCCGAGGCGAGGCGGGCGCTCCGGGGGCAGGGGCTCGCGGCGATCGAGCGCTGGCGGAAGCAAGACCCGGGCAAGCGCGGGCGCAGGCCCGAGCGGCCGCTGGGGCCGACCTCGATCAACAAGAGCCTCGCTCTGCTCGCCCGCATGCTCGACGAGGCGGTCGAGTACGGGCACCTGGCGACGAACCCGGCGGCCGGGAAGCGCCGCCGCCTCCGCCAGGTGAAGCCGACCCGGACGTGGCTGGAGCCGCACGAGGCGCAGGCGGTGCTGGACGCGGCGGGCAGCTACCGGCCGCACCTGGCGACGATGATCCTCGCCGGGCTCCGCGTCGGCGAGCTGTGCTCGCTGCGCTGGCGGGACGTAGACCTGGCCGGGGCGAAGCTGCGCGTCCGGGAGTTGAAGACGGCGGCGGGCGTCCGGGTCGTGGACGTCTCCCCGATGCTCCTCGACGAGTTGAAGCTGCACAAGGCGAGCGCCCGGCACGCCGAGCCGGACGACCTCGTCTTCGGCACATCGAAGGGGACGGCGCAGAACCGGAACAACCTGCGCATCCGCGCGGTCGGGAAGGCGGTCGAGCGGGCGAACGCGACGCTGGTCGCGGCCGGGCTGGCCCCGATCGGAGAGGGCGTCACGAATCACTCGCTGCGGCGGACGTTCGCGAGCCTGCTCTACGAGGCCGGGGCCTCGCCCGCCTACGTGATGAGCCAGATGGGGCACAGCTCCTCGTCGCTCGCGCTTGAGGTGTACGCCCGCAAGATGGCCCGCAGCCGCGACACGGGCGAGCGGATGGACGCCCTCCTGCGCGGCGCTGATTGGGCACAAATGGGCACAAACGGCTCCGAGCCCATCGAGCCGTTTCCCGTCGAGAAAACGAAAACCGCCGTGGTGCGGCGGCTTTCGTAGTGGGCGCGGCTGGGATCGAACCAGCGACCTCCCGCGTGTGAAGCGGGCGCTCTCCCGCTGAGCTACGCGCCCGGAGAGGACGACAGGGTACCGCGATCGGCCGGTGTGCGAGCCTGTGCGCGATGCGGACGCGACGACTGCGGTGCGGAGCCATCGCCGGCGCGATCGTCGGCGCGGTCGTCCTGGCCGGCTGCGGCGGCAGCGACAAGCCTACCGGCCCCGCCACCCCGCTCCCGAGCTACCTGGCGCGCTACCCGCCGAGTCGGGCCGGCGTCGTGTACTTCATACAGTGGCAGCGGCGGGGCGAATCGGTCGACGGAACGCTCACGATCGTCGCACCGCCCGCGCTGCACGTCACCTCGCGAACGCAGCAGCTCACCGGCGAGATCGACGGCCGCCGGATCAAGCTCGAGGTCGGCACCGACAACCCGCAGCAATGGGACGGCGAGCGCGCGGGTCGAAGGATCGTCTTCCACATCGAGCTCGACGACGGGTCGTCCCAGACGCTGCGGTTCGCGCCGGCGACGCTCGCCGACTTCCGGCGAGCGGTGGGCTGACTCCGGCGCTCAGTCGCTCTCGTCGAAGCCCAGCGTGGCGAACTCGTCGTTCGGCACCCAGCCGAGGCCGCTCGCAAGCCGGTTCGTGAAGTTGAACATCGCCGCCACCTCCGCGATGTCCATCACGTCCTCGTCTGCCCAGCCCGCCTCGCGCAGCGCCTCGACGTCCTCCTCGGTGCAGCTCGACGAACGCTCGGTCACCTTGACCGCGAAGTCGAGCATCGCGCGCTCGCGCGGCTCGATCTCCGCGTACGCGTAATTCGTCCGGAGCTGCTCGACCAGGAGCGGGTTGCCCGTCAGCTTCCGCAGGAAGGCGGAGTGGGAGACCATGCAGTAGTGGCAGCGGTTGACCGTCGAGACGACGACGGCGATCATCTCGCGCTGCACCTTCGTGAGCGCCGACTCGCCGCGCATGAGCTCGTCGTAGAACGCGTTCCAGAGCTCGAGGTGCCGGGGCCGGAGCGCGTACACGCGGAGCACGTTGGGCACGAACCCCAGCTTCTCGACCGCCTTGTCGAACAGCGGCTGCACCTCGGCGGGCACGTCCTCCGCGGGCGGCACCCGAAGCCACGACGCCTGCCGGACCACCTTCGCCATGCGCCGAGTGTATCGCCGGGGCGGGCTCAGCCCGCCCCGGCCGCCATGGCAACTCGGAGCCCGACGATGAAATCACCGGGACAGCCGCCGGCTCAGACCACGTCTGCACCTACGCAGACGAGGGCAAGGAGAGGGCTTCACGGGGGAACCAGGGGTTCCCCCGTGAAGCGAAGCAATCGTGAGCGCGCGCCGCACGCGCTACGATTGCCAGCGCCCGGTCGCGCTAGGCGGGGAGCTAGCGGTTCCCTGAACCCGCAATCCGCTCCAGCGGGGCCGAATACCGTCCGAGGGGCGGGTTCTTCGGGGCCTGGGCCCGAAAGCGCAGCGTTGACGGCCGGGTTCCGCGCACTGGGAGCCTTCGAACCGCGTCAGGTCCGGAAGGAAGCAGCGCTAAGGAGTCCCTCCCAGGTGCCGCGGTCAGGCCCGGCCCGAGCAAGCGGCTCGGGTTCCTCCCGGGGAGGCCGCCTCGACGCCGGTTGCGCGATCGGGCTTCACCCCCGAAAGTCCGAGCCCTTCGGGCTCGACGACTTTCGGTGGACTGGGATTCGACTGACCAAGAGCGGCAGTGAGCCGCCGCCGCACAGGTCGGCGGCGGCGACGAGATGCGACCTCGGCCGATTCTGCTTGAATCGAAGACGTGACCGCCCTGTACCGCAAGTACCGCCCGCAGGACTTCGACGAGGTGGTCGGGCAGGACGCGGTCGTCAGGACGCTGAAGAACGCGATCGCCGCCGGGCAGGTGCGCCAGGCCTACCTCTTCGCCGGCCCGCGCGGCACCGGCAAGACGTCGATGGCGCGGATCCTCGCCAAGGCGCTGAACTGCGTGCAGGGGCCGACGCCGACGCCCGACAACACGTGCGCCGCCTGCATCGCGATCACGAACGGCTCGTCGATGGACGTGGTCGAGATGGACGCGGCCTCGCAGCGCGGGATCGACGACATCCGCGACATCCGCGAGAAGGCGATGCTGCAGCCCGCGGGCCGCTACAAGGTCTACATCCTCGACGAGGCCCACCAGCTCACGGACGCGGCCTGGCAGGCGCTGCTGAAGCTGATCGAGGAGCCACCTCCGCACCTGCTCTTCGTCTTCTGCACGACGGAGCTCGCGAAGGTGCTGCCGACGGTCCGCTCGCGCTGCCAGACGTTCGTGTTCGCACGACCACGCCTCCCCGACATGGTGAAGAAGCTGAGGAGGATCGCCGACGGGGAGAAGATCGACGTGCCGGACGCCGCGCTGTCGCTGATCGCTCGGAGCGCGCGCGGGGCCTACCGCGACGCCGAGTCGACGCTCGACCAGCTCGCGGCCGCGACGGAGGGGACGATCACCGTCCAGGACGTCCTCCAGACGCTCGGCGCCGTCGAGGAGGAAGCGCTCTTCCGGCTGTGCGACCTGATCGTCGACCGCGACACCGCAGGCGCGCTCGTCTTCGTCGAGGAGCTCTCCGAGCAGGGACAGGACATCGGCCGGGTCGTCACCGACCTGCTCGAGCACCTGCGCCATCTGATGCTCGTGCACCACCTCGGCGAGGTGCCCGACTCGCTCCCCGTCACCGAGGAGACGCGCGAGCGGCTGCGCGCCCAGGCGAATCAGCTGCCCGAGGCGACCGTCCTGCGGCTCTGCGACCTGCTCGCCGTCGCCGTGGAGGACATGAGACAGGGCGGCGACCCGCGCCTGCCCCTCGAGCTCGCGCTCGTGAAGGTGACGCGGCCGGGCGCCGACCTGTCCGCCGAGTCGATGGCCTACCGGCTGGAGCTGCTGGAGCAGCGCGGGGCGCCCCCTCGAGGGACTGTCCCGGTTTCGGGGACAGTCCCTGACGAAGCGCAGTCACCGCCGGAAGGGACTGTCCCCGACCCCGGGACAGTCCCTAGCCCGCCGTCGCTCGAGCTCGAGCAGCTGCGCGAGGCCTGGCAGCGCTCTGTCATCCCCGCGGTCGAGCGGCGCTCGATCCCCGCTGCGCCGGTCTTCGGCGAGGCCCATCCGGTCGCGCTGGACGACGACACGCTGACGCTCGAGTTCCCGGCGTCGGCGGCGTTCCACCGCGGCCTGGCCGAGGAGAAGTACTCGGGGCTGATGGTGGACGCGCTCTACGAGGTGACGGGACGCAAGCTGCGGCTCGAGTTCGCGATCGGCGAGAACGGGGAAGGCCCCGCCGAGGAGCCCGAGCCGGCGACCGAGGAGGACCTGGTCGCGCTCGTCAAGGAGACCTTCGACGCGCGGGAGGTGGACTGATGCCCGGTCAGCGCTTCGACATGAATCAGCTCATGCGCCAGGCGCAGGAGATGCAGGCGCAGATGGCCCGCGCCCAGGAACAGCTCGCCAACGAGACGGTCGAGGCGTCTGCCGGAGGCGGCCTGGTCACGGTCAAGGCGACCGGCACGGGTGAGATCACGGAGATCAAGATCGACCCGAGGGCGATCGACCCCGACGACGCCGAGCTGCTCGAGGACACCGTGCTCGCAGCCGTGAACGAGGCGCTGCGCTCGGCGCACGCCCTGGCGGAGTCGAAGCTCGGGGGGTCGCTCGGCGGGCTTGGCCTCCCGGGGCTCTAGGTTCCGCGTACCGCGTCGGGCAGGATCCGCATGTCGAACACCTCGTAGCCCTCGAACTGCGGCATCGGCAACCCGGCCGACTGGAGCGCCTCGAGCACCTCCGGCTCCTCGGCCATCGCGTGACGGCCTTCCTCGTTCTCCCAGAGGTTGATCACGAGGATCCCGTCGTCGGTCTTCGCCGCGATCGTGCCGAGCCCGCCGTGCTTGGGCGCCAGCCGGCGGCCGACCTCTGCGATTCCCTGGAGCTTCTGCGCCAGCTCGTCGGTGTCTCCGGACATCCGCATCATCGAGATAACGGGCATCGGACATGCCTCCTTCGTCGGGGTCGATGCGTAGCCTAGGCTGTTCGTCGTGCTCTCTCCAGCGGTTCAGAACCTGGTCGCGCAGCTCACCCGCCTGCCCGGCGTCGGCCAGCGCACGGCACAGCGGCTGACCTTCCACCTGCTGCGGACGCCGAAGGAGGAGGCGCTTGCGCTGGCCGCGGCGATCGTCGAGGTGAAGGAGCGCGTTCGCTTCTGCCGCGAGTGCGGGAACCTGACCGAGGACGAGGTCTGCGCGATCTGCCTCGACGCCCGCCGCGACCACTCGCTGATCTGCGTGGTCGAGCAGCCGGTCGACCTGATCTCGGTCGAGCGCACCGCGGAGTTCCACGGCCTCTACCACGTGCTCGGCGGCGCGCTCTCCCCCATCGACGGAGTCGAGCCGTCCGACCTGCGCATCGACGAGCTGATCCAGCGCGTCGAGCGGAACGGCGTGGAGGAGGTCGTCGTCGCGACCAACCCGAACATGACCGGCGAGGCCACGGCCGCGTACCTGGCCGACCGGCTGCGCGGGCGGGTGCGGGTCACGAGGCTCGCGAGCGGCCTGCCCGTGGGCGGCGACCTCGAGTACGCCGACGAGGTCACGCTCGGGCGCGCCTTGCTCGGCCGGCGAGACATGTAGAAAAGTTCGCAAATAGCGATGTTTTCCTCCGCAAGCCTCTAGTGCCCCGCGCAGCGGCGTACTAGATTCCCTGGCGTCGAACCGGTTGGCCCTCGGGTCAGCCGGTTCGGCTTTTGTGGGGCCGTTTTCCGCCGCCGGTACGCTTTTCGCGCAGTGGCCGCCACCGACTACGAAGCAGTCCCCGGCATCGCGCCGGCCGACGAGCAGCGCGTCGGCACGGTGGTGATGAAGTTCGGCGGCACGTCCGTCGGGAACGTCGAGCGGATCCAGGCGGTCGCGCGCCGGATCGTCTCCGTGAAGGAGGACGGCGGCCGGGTCGTCGCCGTGCTCTCGGCGATGGGCGACACCACCGACGAGCTGGTCGAGCTCGCCCACCGCATCTCCGCTCGCCCCAAGCCGCGGGCGATGGACATGCTCATCTCCGTCGGCGAGCGCATCTCGTGCGCGCTGGGCGAGATGGCGATCGAGGACCTCGGGCACGAGGCGATCTCGCTGACGGGCTCCCAGGCGGGAATCGTCACCGACACGGCGCACACGAAGGCGAAGATCGTCGAGGTCCGGGCGCGGCGCATCCACGAGGCGCTCGACGAGGGCAAGATCGTGCTCGTCGCAGGCTTCCAGGGCGTCTCGACCGGGCAGGAGATCACCACCCTGGGCCGCGGCGGCTCCGACACGACCGCGGTTGCGCTCGCGGCCGCCCTCGGCGCGGAGAGCTGCCAGATCTTCACCGACGTCGAAGGCGTCTACACGGCCGACCCGCGAGTCGTGCCGGGCGCGCTGAAGCTGCCTGCGGTCACGTACGAGGAGATGCTGGAGATGTCCGCCGCCGGCGCGAAAGTGATGGCGCTACGCTCCGTCGAGTTCGCCCGCAACCACGGCGTGCGCCTGCACGTGCGGTCGACCTTCAGCGAGTCGGAGGGCACGTGGATCCAGGAGGAGGACGAGCAGCTGCTCGAGAAGGCGATCATCTCGGGTGTCACCCACGACACGTCGGAGGCGAAGCTGACGCTGATCGGCGTGCCCGACCGCCCCGGCGTCGCGGCACGCGTCTTCCGCGCGCTGGCGGACGCCGGCGTGAACATCGACATGATCGTCCAGAACGTCTCCTCCGACGGGTTGACGGACATCTCGTTCACGCTGCCGAAGTCCGACCTCGCCGTCGCCGAGCCGATCCTCGAGGCAGGCTGCCGCGACGTCGGCGCCGCGGGGTGGTCGCAGGACTCCGACATCGCCAAGGTCTCGCTGATCGGGGCCGGGATGCGTACGCATCCGGGCGTGGCCGCGGACATGTTCGAGGCGCTCGCGGAGGCGGGGATCAACATCGAGATCATCTCGACGTCCTCGATCCGGATCTCCTGCGTCGTCCGAGCCTCCGAGGTCGAGCGGGCGGTGCAGGTCGTGCACGACAAGTTCCAGCTGTTCGCCGAGGAGCGCGCGAGTGCCTAGCGGCGTAGGCTCGACGGAGCCGCCAATGAGCGCAGGTCGTGGCGTTGCCGCGACCGAAGCGGGCCCTAGGGTCGGAGTGGTCGGCGCGACCGGCGCGGTCGGGACGGTGACGCTCGAGCTGCTGGCGGAGCGCGGGTACGACGACGTGCGGGCGTTCGCGTCCTCGCGGTCGGCCGGCTCGCGGGTCGCCTTCGGTGGCCAGGCGCTGGTGGTCGAGGAGGCGACGCCCGAGGCGCTCTCCGCAGGCGACCTGGACGTCTGCCTGTTCTCGGTCGGGACCTCGGGTTCGCGGGAGCTCGTGCCGCACGCCGTCCGCGGCGGCGCGATCGCGATCGACAAGTCGGCCGCTTACCGGCTCGCCGACGGAGTGCCCCTGGTCGTGCCGGAGGCGAACGGCGCCCGCGCCGTCGAGAACGAGGGCATCGTCGCCAACCCGAACTGCTGCACCATCCCGCTCGCCTGCGTGCTCAAGCCGCTGCACGACGCTGCCGTGCTGCGGCGCGTCCGGGTGGCGACCTACCAGTCGATGTCGGGAGCCGGCGCCTCCGACATGCGGCGGCTCGCGGCGACGCAGCCCGACGAGCTCGACCTGCTGATGGAGTGGGACTTCGACGGCGAGGAGTTCGACGAGGAGACCAAGCTCCGCGAGGAGACCCGCAAGATCATGGAGCTGCCCGAGCTGCCGATCAGCGCCAGCTGCGTCCGCGTGCCCGTGATGGTCGGACATGCCGAGACGGTGTGGGTCGAGACGGAGTCGCCGCTCTCCCCGGACGACGCCAGGGCCTCGCTGGCGGCGGCGCCCAGCGTCCGCCTCGAAGACTTCCCTTCGCCCGGGAAGGCGAAAGGCATCGACGAGGTGCTGGTCGGCCGGGTCCGGCAGGACCCCACCGATCCGAACGGGCTCGTCCTCTTCCTCGCGTGCGACAACCTCCGCAAGGGGGCAGCGCTGAACGCGATCCAGATCGCGGAGCTCCTGCTCAGCCGCGAGGCGCTCGCAGCCTAGGCTGCGCCGTGCGGCCGTAGTACATCCGCTGCGCCATCGCGCTCAGCTTGTGCCCCGGCTCCGACACGTAGGTCAGAACCGAGTTCATCCGCGGGGTCCGGCCGCCGATCGGCGGGACCCGGTGGAGCGAGAACCGGCCGCGGAAGAAGGCGAGCGTGCCCGGCTCGCTCGCCAGCAGCTTGACGCGGTCGGATCGGTCGAGGAGGACGTCGCTGACGTCGTCGTAGTGCTCGTCGCCCGGCTCGCGGACGAGCGGGACGTACTCGAAGTCGCCGCCTCGCTCTGACCGCTGGATCATCAGCGTCACCGAGAACTCGCTCTGGTCGAAGTGCCAGCCGAGCTCGTCTCCCTCCTCGTACACGGTCATGTTGCACCCGTCGAGCGGGTCCTCCGACCGGTAGAGGACGTCCGTCTCGAGCACCGCCGCGACGAAGCGGGTGATCTCGTCGGACTCGTAGATCGCCCGGGGCGCGAAGTCGGCCGGCAGCAGGTCCATCGCCACCGCCTTCTGCGCCGAGCGCACGAGCAGACGCCGTGGATGGTCGGCGGGCAGCGACTCGTCGATCTCGTCGTCGAAGTAGGCGTTGTGCGTCGCGTCGTTCGGGAACCCGAGCGGCGCAAGCCTGCGGGCGTCCTCGACCATCCGCGCCGTCGCCTCCGGCCGCACGAAGCCGTCGAGCTTGACGGCGCCCTCGCCGGCCAACGCTGCGCGGCACTCGTCGACGAGCGCCGCGTCCAGTGGGTAGCGCTCGAGGTCGACGATCTCGGCGATCACACCCGTACCCTAGAGCTTGGCGACTTTGGACATCGAGGGACAGTCCCCAGGGGACTGTCCCTCGATCATGGCCGTTGGGGCACGGGCGCCGGACTGAATGCAGCCTTCAGGGCCCGGAAGACCCGCGCAGGCATCCCCTCGTGCACCGGCACGAGCCCGCCGAGCTCGAGCCGCGCCAGCTCGACGCGACCCTGGACGCGCACCGTGCGGAAGCCGAAGTCGGCGAGGAAATCTGCCGGAAAGACCGTCCGGTGGACGAGGAAGCGCTCGTAGGTCGACTCGCCCTCGGGATAGCGGTACGCGAACGCCTCCAGGGCCTTCGCGCCGCGGTCCTTCGCGTCGCCGATCGCCGCCAGGAAGAGCGACTGCATCACCCACGGCGTGGCCGAGTCGACCACGTACGCACAGGTGACGAGCACCGCCTCGGGCGACGGCGGCCCGGCCGGCAGCCGAGCCGCGCGCGGGAAGAGCCCGGACGGCCCGTACTGCATCGAGCCGAGCAGCCTGCCGTCGGCGTCGTAGTAGACGGTCCCCCACGCCCCCCACTCCTCCTCCGCCTTCTGGATCCAGCGGCGCTTCTCGACGCCGCGCGCGCCGGACTGCCACCAGACGCACTGGTGGCAGACGGACGGCGCCGTCTCGAGCGTCGCGCCGGTCAGCCCGGCGACCCGGGGCGGCATCAGGCCCGAACGGGACCCACCTCGTCCACGCTGACGTCGACGCGCGTGGGCTGCACGTCAGCCATCCGGGCGAGGTACTCGGCCACGCGCGTCTGCACCTCGGTCCCGACGGCGCCGAACGATGCGCCCCACTCGGCCGCCAGATGCATCTCGACCGAGACGCGGCCGTCGTCCCCCAGACCGATGCGGACGGGCCGGTGGCGTGGCAGGTGGCTCCCGACCAGCGAGCGGACGCCGTCGACCTCCAGCGCCGCGTCGGCGGCATACCGTGCGAGCACGCCCGGCGAGATGCTCGCGTGGCCCTCCATCAGCCGGATTCTAGGACGAGCTCGGTCGCCTCCGGACGGGCGAAGAACCGGAAGGGCACGAACGTCGTGCCCAGGCCGGCCGACACGTGCAGCAGACCGCCCACGCGCCGGTAGACGCCGTGGTTGTACGGGGCCCGCGGATGCGCGATCCGCAGCTTGCCGCGCCCGTACGGCAGGCAGATCTGCCCGTCGTGCATGTGCCCGGAGAGGACGAGATCGAAGACGCCCGCCGGCAGCCAGTCGACCATGCGCGGGTAGTGCGAGAGCAGGATGCGCAGGTCGGCATCCGGGTCGGCGAGCTCCCACGGCCGCGCCTCGCCGCGCAGGTACGTCCGCGGGTCGACGCCGACCAGCTGCACGCGCCGGCCGCGGAGCTCGAGTGTCGCCGACTCGTCCGAGAGGAGCGTGCCGCTGCCGAGATCGACCTCCCCGACCGGCCTGGAGAACGGGTCGCGGCTGTCCGCGTAGTCGTGGTTGCCGAGCACGGCGTAGACCGGCGGCAGCCGCTCGATCACCTCGCGCAGATGCTCTGCCCCTCCGGGCCGGGCCAGCAGGTCGCCCGTGAGCAGCACGAGCTCGGGCCTCCGCTCGGCCACCCAGTCCACCGCGCGCTCGATCGCCCTGATCGCCGGCGACGCGATGCCGAGGTGCAGGTCGGCGAGGTGGGCGACCCGCAGGCCGGCCAGCTCCTCGGGCAGTCGGGGGAGCTGCACGCGCAGCTCCTCCAGGCGCACCCAGGCCGCCTCGTACAGCCCCCAGGCGATTCCCGCCGTGGCGACGCCGGCAGCGGCCGCCAGCCCGGTCCTGAGCGACTCCCTGCTCAGACGCTGAGCTTGTCGACGACCGGCTCGACCGAGACGACGTGCCGCTTGAACTTCAGCTCGGCCTCTGTCAGGCCGGCGGCGACGCCGACCAGCTGCGACAGGTGGATGATCGGCATGCCGTACCTCTTGCCGGTCGACGCCTCGAGCTTCTGCTGCCATGCGTCCAGCGACAGGTGGCAGAGCGGACACGGTGTGACCATCGCGTCGGCGCCCGCCTCCATCGCCTGCTCGATCGGCTGGATCAGCTCTCCGAGGGCGAGCTCCTCACGAGCCTGGATGATCGGGAACCCGCAGCACTTGAGCTTCGCCGGGTAATCGACCGCCTCGCCGCCGCAGGCGTCGATGATCGCCTCGAGCGATCCCGGGCGGTCCGGGTCGTCGAAGCCGAGCAGCTTCGACGGACGGAGGATCTGGCAGCCGTAGAAGGGGGCGATCTTCAGGCCCTTCAGGCCCTTG
>DATBLE010000017.1:0-198023 GCA_036555585.1 Gaiellaceae bacterium | reverse complement strand
ATGTGCAGCTCGGCGAGCCCGGCGGGAGGAACCATCTCGAAGGTGTCCAGCGCCGGGCCGAGGTCGCGGAGCGGCTTCAGGAGGTCCGAGCCCGAGTCCTCGTCGCCCATGTAGACGGCCTCGACGATCGCGAAGCGGCCTCCGCGCAGCGGCTCCGGAATCTCCTCGAGCGGCGGAAACTGGAGGATGCGCCCGACGGAGGTGACCTCGTCGGGAACGCCGGCCGTCCACTCGAGCCACGCGTGCAGCACCTCGGAGGACCGCTCCCACGGATAGAAGAGGACGCCGGCGTAGATGTCCGGGATGGAGTAGAGCTGCACCTCGAGTGCGGTGACGATGCCGAAGCTGCCGCCGCCACCGCGGAGCGCCCAGAAGAGGTCGGGGTCGTTGCCGGCGTCGACGCGGCGGAGCCGTCCGTCCGCGGTGACGAGCTCGATCGCGGTGACGCTGTTCGCCGACAGGCCCAGCTTGCGGGCGTACCAGCCGATGCCGCCGCCGAGCGAGTACCCCGCGACGCTGACGTCGGGCGTCGAGCCGTGCAGGGCTGCGAGCCCGAGGTCGGAGGCCGGCGGGACGACGTCGGCCCACTTCGACCCGGCTCCGACGCGGGCGATGCGGCGCTCGGCGTCGATCTCGACGCCCTTCAGGTTGTCCGTCTTGACGAGGATCACGTCGTCCATCGCCCCGAGCGGCTCGGCGTTGTGGCCGGTGCGCTGGGCGGCGACCTGCATGCCGTTGGCGCGGGCGAACGCGACGATCTGGATCACGTCCTCGACGTCGGCGGGCAGGGCGACGAGGGCCGGCTGCTGGACGACGGTGAGGTTGAAGGCCTGCGTTGCCGTGTCCCAGCCGTCCCGGCCCGGCTCGATCACGTCCCCCCTCAGGCGGGCGCGCAGCGGGCGCAGGGCAGGAACCGGGGCGATACGCGGCGACTCGAATGGAACTGCCTGGCTCACGATTCCTCCTTCCCGGATTTCTCGTTGACGTGCTCCGAGTCTCGCCCGGCGGCAGCCGCCCGGGAATCGAGGCAGCAGGCCTCCTGAGGTGGGGTTGTCCGCACTTGAGCCGAATCGGCACGAAGTCGGCTCAGAGGCGTGCGCGTTCCGCCGCTAGTCTCGTCGGCAGGGGAGCGGGGCAATCCCCCACCCCGGGGCGGGGGTCTGGCGTGCGGCTGCGCAGTCAGGCCGTGCGCGCGCTTCCCGGCCGGCGGGCGGCGGGCTGCCGCAGACGCTAGGCTCGCAGGAACGCGAGCACCGCGAGCACGCGGCGATGCGTGTCCGCGCCGGCGCCGAGCCGGAGCTTCCCGAAGATCGAGGTCACGTGCTTCTCGACCGCCCGCTCGGTGACGACCAGCCGCTCGGCGATGGCGCTGTTCGACAGGCCCTCGGCCATCAGCTCCAGCACCTCGCGCTCGCGGGGCGTGAGCTGCGAGACCGGGTCGTCACGGCGGTGGCGGCCGACGAGCTGCGAGACGACGGACGGATCGAGCGCCGAGCCGCCCTCGCCGACGCGCTTCACGGCGGCCACGAACTCCGGGACGTCCGCGACGCGGTCCTTGAGCAGGTAGCCGACGCCCTCGGCGCTCTCGGAGAGCAGCTCGAGCGCGTAGGCGGACTCGAGGTACTGGGAGAGGACGAGCACGGCGGTGTCCGGGTGCCGGTCGCGGATCTCCTTCGCCGCCTGCAGGCCCTCGTCGGTCTGCGTGGGCGGCATCCTGATGTCGATGATCGCCACGTCGGGCTTGTAGGAGCGCACCTTGAGCATGAGCTCGTCGGCGTTGCCCGCCTGGCCGACGACCTCGAGCCCGGCGTCCTCGAGCAGCCGCGCGATCCCCTCGCGGAGGAGCACGGAGTCCTCGGCCACGACCACGCGCATCGCGCTGTCGTTCGACGCCCCGGCGAGCGTTCCCGCCGCCTTGGGATCGAGGCGCAGCGGCGGGAAGTCCCGGCGCAGCCCCTCGGCGACGACCTGGTAGACGCGCTCCGGCTCAGGCAGGCCCTTGAACGGCTGGGGCCCGAGATCGACGACCTCGCAGCCCGACAGCTCCCGGGTGCGCTCGGAGAGCAGCACCTGGCCGCCGTGCCCGGCGCCGCTGATCCGCGCGACGCGATGCACGTCCAGACCGACGTAGGTCGACCCCTCCACCGACGGCTCGCCCGTGTGCAGGCCCATCCGGACGCGGACCTCGTTCCCCTCCGGCCACTGGTGGGACGAGAGCGCGAGCTGCGCGGCGACCGCGCCGCGCACGGCGGCCGCGGCGTCGGTGAAGACGAGCAGCATCTCGTCCCCGCGGCGGTCGATCTCGATGCCGCCGGCGGCGACGACGGCGTCGCAGACGATTCGGCGGTGCACGTCGAGCACGTCGACGTACTGCTCGCCGAGCCGTCCGACGATGCCGGTCGAGCCCTCGATGTCGGTGCAGAGCAGGGTGACCGTGCCGGTGGGGAGCCTGCGCGCCATGGCGGCCTAGATTAGAGCGCCGGGCGCTCTTGCAGCCCGGACAGCGGAATGACGGCGCGCACGGTCGTCCCCGCTCCGACGGCGCTCGTCACCTCGAGCTCGCCCTCCAGCGCTTCCACCCGGTCGGCGAGGCCGCGCAGGCCGGAGCCGAGCACGGGGTCGGCGCCGCCGACGCCGTCGTCCGCCACCTCGACCACCACGCGTCCGTTCTGCCGCTGCGCTCGGACCTCGACCGACGATGCCTCCGCGTACTTGGCGACGTTCGTCAGCGCCTCCGCGACGACGTAGTAGGCCGCCGCCTCGACGGGACCGGGCAGCCGGTCGTCCAGGTCGGCCGAGAGCTGGACGGGAACGGGCGCACGGGCGGCGAGCGCCTCGAGCGCCGCCGGCAGCCCGCGGTCGGTGAGGACCGCCGGGTGGATGCCGCGTGCCAGCTCCCGGAGCTCGGCCAGCGCGTGCTGGAGCTCGTCGCCCGCTCCGGCGAGCAGCTGCTCGGCTCCGTCGGGATCCTCGCGCACCCGAGCCTGCGCGAGCCGCAACGCCAGCGACAGCGAGACGAGGCGCTGCTGGGCGCCGTCGTGCAGGTTGCGCTCCAGCCGCATCCGCGCGTCGTCGGCGGCCTCGACGATCCGCGACCGCGAGGCGCGCAGCTCGGCCTCCTGCGCCTTGCGCTCGGTGATGTCCGTGCCGCAGACGATGAACTTGTCGCTGAACGCGCCGAGCGGCCGCAGCCACCAGGCGACGATGCGCCAGGTGCCCGACTTGCCGATCCAGGCGGTCTCGTTCTCGACGCTGACGCCGGTCTCGACCTGCTCCTCGAATGCCTTGCGGACCTGCTTGATCAGCTCCGGCGGGGCGACGAGGTCCCAGAAGCGCGCGCCGATCACCTCCTCGTCGGTGTAGCCGGTGAGCTCGCGGAACGCGTAGTTGACACCCTCGACCGCGACCGTCCCGTCCCGCTCGACCGCGACCAACAGGCTCGGCGTCGCCCGGGCGACCACGGCGAGGAAGTCGCGCTGCGCCATCAGCTCTTCGCGCTGGCCGACGAGCTCCGTCAGGTCCTGGCCGCAGATCAGCAGACGGACGTGCCCCTCCCCGTCGACCACGTGGCGGACCGACGCGTCGATCACGAGGCGGCGCCCGTCGGCCGCCTGCCACTCGCTCCTGCTCTCGATCTGCGTCTCGCCCGCGTCCAGCCGCGCCGCATGAGCCTGCGCCGCCGCCCGGTGCTCCTCCGGGAGGAACACGTCCCACCACGGCTTCCCGCGTACACGCTCGTCGTCGGGGATCCCGAACAGCTCCTGGGCGGTGTCGTTGAACCGCATGATCCGGCCGTCGTCGTCGGCGAGGAGGAAGATCACCGGGGCGACGTTGACGACGTTGCGCGTGAACTCCTGCTCGCGCTCGACCGTCGCCAGCTTGCGCGAGAGCTCGTCCTCCAGGCGGGTCCGGTCGGTGAAGTCGCGGACGATGACCACCACCTCGTCGTCGCCCGACGGGACGAACCGCCCCTCGAAGTCGCGTGTCTGGCCGTCGATCGTCAGCCGGTACTCGACCGTCTGCACGCCTCTGGCGGCCGGCACCGCCAGCGCGCGGGCGAAGTCCGCGGCGACGTCGGGGGGCAGGACGTCGCGGACGTTGCTGCCGACGATCTCCTCGGTCGGGCGGATCATCGACTCCCGGCGGCCCTTCGCCTCCAGGTAGGTCCCGTCCCTCGCGATCCGGAACATCAGGTCGGGAATCGCGTCGAGCAGAGCGCGGCTGCGGGTCTCGCTGCGCCGGAGCGCCTGGAGACCGCGGTCCTTCTCGATGGCGAGCCGCGCCGCCGACACCACCTCGTCGAGCAGCCCTCGCTGGTGGAGCAGGGCGGCGTCGTGCACGAGCGCGGCGAGCGGGTGGCCGTCCGCCTCCCGGTCGATGCGGGTCGTCACGCGTCTGGGCGTGTCCGGCTGCAGCTCGACCGGGTTGCCGCGGGCGTCGACGTAGCCGTCCAGCTCGTCCAGCCAGGTGAGGAAGTGCAGCGTCGGATCGCCGAGGACGTTGCGGAGGCCGGCCTGCGCCTGTTCCGGGGTCGGCTCGTCGGGCACCTCGCGGAGCAACCGGGCGGCGGCTCGATAGAGACGGTCGCGCAGCAGGCCGGCGAGGAAGAACAGCGGGACGGTGCCGAAGGCGATGAACGCGGCGACGCCGAGGATGCTGCCGCCGCGATCCGAGAAGGAGGAGACGACGAACAGCACGGCGACGAGGGCGGCGGTGATCCCACCGGACAGGTAGACCGGGCCGAGGACGCGGCGCCGCGCGGGCGTCGCCCCCCGCCAGCGCCGGATCAGCAGGACGATCACGCCGACGAAGATCACGCCGCCGACGACGGCGAAGAACGCCTGGAGCGCGTCCGCGGCGGCACGGCTGTCGTGGATCAGGTAGGGGTTCGCCGGGCAGTCGTCGCAGTCGGACGTGTGCCGGGTGAACAGGGCGGGCAGCATGTTCGCGATCACGGCGATCGCCCAGACGGCGATCACCGTCCGCCGCTCGAGCGTCGTCCCGAGCCTGCCGTCCGGGAAGGCGAGCATCAGGTGGACGAACGCGGCGAGGAACAGGCTCCCGGCGAACGCGCCCAGCCCGTAGACCCAGCCGTCGTTCGCCTCCCAGAGCGAGTTGACCATCCAGAGGAAGCCGACGGCGACGAGCAGCCGGCCGGTGCCGTTCTCCGGCCTCAGCGTCCAGGCGATCAGTCCGCTGACGACGAACGAGAGGCCGATCATCGGGAAGGCGATCGCCTGCGCGATCGCGCCCGACTCGTGATCAGAGCTCGCGGCGAGCACCGCCGACGCGGCCGCCACGAGGAGCATCAGGGGAAACAGCCCGAGCCAGAGCCGGTAGGTCGGGCGCATCAGCGTTCGCAGATCAATGCCGTCACGGCGTCGCCCGAGAGCTCGCTCTTCGGGACGAAGCCGCACGCACCGCTCGACTCGACCAGTGGGCCGAAGTCCGATCCGTCACGGCTCGAGACGAGGACGACGCAGCTGCCGCCGTCGATCGACAGCAGGCGCCGCGTGACCTCGAACCCGTCGAGATCGGGGAGCTGCACGTCGAGCAGGATGACATCCGGATGCAGGCGGCCTGCCGCGGCAATCGCCGACTCGCCGTCCTCGGCTTCGCCGGCGATCTCGAACCCGTCCGCCTCCAGGATCGCCCGCGCGCTGGCGCGGAAGCTGGGGTGATCGTCGACGATCAAGACGGTGGGCACACCCGAATCGTGGCACAGGTTTTTTGCTCTGGTAGTACGGCTACCCACACTCTTTCCACCCTAGATTCCGAGCCGCTCGAGCATCGCCTCGTCCCTCCGCCAGCGCGGCCTGACCTTCACCTGGAGGTCGAGGAAGACCTTGCGGTCGAGCAGGTGCTCGATCGCAGGGCGCGCTCCCGTGCCGATCCGGCGCACCATCGCTCCGCCCTTGCCGACCAGGATCTGCTTCTGCGACTCGGTCTCGACGAAGAGGCTCGCGCGGACGAGCTTGTCCTCGATCTCCTCGACCTCGACCGAGACCGCGTGCGGCACCTCCTCCTTCGTCAGCGCGAGCGCCTGCTCGCGGACGAGCTCGGCGATCTGCGTCTCGAGCGAGAGGTCGGTGCGCTGCTCGGCCGGGAAGTAGAGCGGGCCGTCGGGCAGCAGGCCGACGAGCTCCTCGCGCAGCTCGCCCACGCCGTCGCCGGTCTTGGCGCTCACCGGATGCAGCGCGTGGAACTCCCCCAACGCGGCGGCGGTCTGCATCTGCGAGGCGATGTGGCCCGGCTTGAGCCGATCGACCTTGTTGACCGCGACCACCACCGGCACGCCGAGGCCGAACACGCGGCCGGCGATGAAGCGGTCGCCCGCGCCGATCCGCTCGCGCGCGTCGACGACGAAGAGCACAGCGTCGACGTCCTCGAACGAGGAGTCGACCGTGCGCTGCATGTGCTCGGTCAGCGGGTCGCGCGGCCGCTGGAAGCCGGGCAGGTCGGCGAGCACGAGCTGGTAGCCCTCGCCGTTGGCGATCCCGAAGATCCTTCGCCTGGTCGTCTGCGGCTTGTCCGAGACGATCGCCACCTTCCCGCCGCAGAGCGCGTTGACGAGCGTGGACTTGCCGACGTTGGGCCGCCCGGCGACGGCGACGAAGCCGGACTTCACAGGACGAACGTGTCCGGCAGCAGCTCGTCGGGGGTGTGCTCGACGAGCTCGCCCTCGTTGTTCGCGTAGACGACCCGGTCGACCCCGAACTCGACGTGCCACTGGCGGCACCCGCCGCACGGCGACGCGTTGATCACGAGCAGGTCGAAGTCGCCCGGCTTGTACCCGGCGGTGACGGCGGCGACGTAGGCGCTCTTCTCGCCGCAGACGCCGAGCGGGTAGGCGGCGTTCTCGACGTTGACGCCCTCGAAGCGCGTCCCGTCGCGCGCGCGCAGCACTGCGCCGACGTGGAAGCCGGAGTACGGCGCGTACGCCCGCTCCTTGAGCTCGAGCGTGCGCTGGTAGAGCTCGCGTTCGACGTCGCCGATCACAAGAAGAGCTGGAAGACGACGAGGGTGACGCCGGCGCCGAGGGCGCCGCCGTAGACCACCTCGAGCGTGGAGTGGATGCCGGTCTCGATGCGGGTGTGCGCGACGAGCACTGCGACCGCGAACATGATCGTCGAAACGAAGAACCGGTGCTCGCTGGGGCCGAGCGTCAGCGTGACCGCCATCCACGCTGCGAAGGCGATCGCGGCATGACCGGAGGGAAGGCCGCCGCGCAGAGGCGTCCCGCGCCCGGAGATCGCCTTCGTCGCGATCACGATGATGATCACCAGGATCAGCGCGATGATCGTCAGCTTGATCGGCGCGTCGCGGAGCCGGTCGAAGAAGTTCGTGGTCGACTCGCTGACGTGCCCGGAGAAGACCAGGTAGCCGACGGCGATGGCGTTGACGGAGGCGATCAGGACGGCGCCGGCGGCGATGTCCTTCGCCAGCTTGGCGAGCGGGTCGAACGAGCTGGTGGCGACGTCGATCGCCGCCTCGATCGCGGAGTTGACCATCTCGGCGATCAGCACGAACGCGATCGCGAGCAGCAGCACGACCAGCTCCATCCGGTCGACGCCGATCCAGAGCGCGAGGATCAGCACGGCCACCGCCGCCGCGAAGTGGACGCGCATGTTCCGGTGCGTGCGGAGGACGTGGATGATCCCCTCCACCGCGTAGTTGAAGCTCTCGACGACGGAGATGCGCCTGCGGCCCTCGCCCGTCCCCGGCAGCAGCGCGCCGGCGCCGTTGGCCGCGCGGCTTCGGCGCAGGCGCTCGCGGAGGGGCACGCGGGTCGTGCTCACGGCGCCAGGGCCTCCTCGCGCTCGTCCATCGCGGGCCCGTGGTCGTAGCCGAGCAGGTGAAGCAGGCCGTGCGTGAGCGGCCGGCGCCACGCGTGGCCGACGACCTCCGGGCAGAGGACGACGTCGCCGAGCTGCCGCGGCGGCCCGGGCGGGAGGTCGTCGCGGCCGTCGAGCGGAAACGAGAGCACGTCGGCGGCCTCGTCGATGCCGAGGTGCTCGCGCTTGAGCCTGCGACTCTCCTCCGGGTCGACGAAGGCGATCCCGACCTCGCCGTCGTCGATGCCTTCGGCCGCGAGCACGCGCCGGGCCAGCTCGGCGGCCGCGGCTTCCTGCACTTCGACGCCGCTGCGGTTGACGACCTCCACGTGGAGCATCCGACTACCGGCGGCGCTGGGTGCCGGTTGCCTCCGCGTGCGTCCGGTAGGCCTCGACGATCCGCTGGACGAGCTTGTGACGGACGACGTCGGCATTCGAGAACTCGACGAAGGCGATGCCGTCGATCGCCCCGAGGATGTCCTGGACCGTGAGCAGCCCCGAGGCCTGCTGCGGCGGCAGGTCGATCTGCGTCACGTCGCCCGTGACCACCACCCGCGAGCCGAATCCGAGCCGCGTCAGGAACATCTGCATCTGCTCCGGGCTCGTGTTCTGGGCCTCGTCGAGGATGATGAAGGAGTCGTTCAGGCTCCTGCCCCGCATGAACGCCAGGGGCGCGACCTCGATTGCGCCCTTCTCCATGTACGCGGTCAGCCGGTCGGCGTCGAGCATGTCGTAGAGGGCGTCGTACAGCGGCCGCAGGTACGGGTCGACCTTCGCGAGCAGGTCGCCCGGGAGGAAGCCGAGCCGCTCGCCGGCCTCGACCGCGGGCCGCGTCAGGATGATCCGGCCGACCTCCCGGTCGGACAGCGCGGCGACTGCAAGCGCCATGGCCAGGTACGTCTTGCCGGTTCCGGCCGGCCCGATCGCGAAGGTGATCGTGTGCGAGCGGATCGCGTCGACGTAGCGCTTCTGGTTGACGGTCTTCGGCGCGATCTTGGTGCCGCGGTGGCGCCAGACGACGTCCTCGAAGACGTCGCGGATGTCCTCCGCCTGGTCGAGCGCGCCGAGCACCGCGTCGACCGTGCCCGGCCCGATCTCGTGCCCTCCCTCGACCAGCTCGACGAGCTCGTCGACGACGGCGCGCGCCTCGGCGACGTTGGTGTCGTCACCCTCCAGCGTGAGCTGGTTCCCGCGGAGGCGGATCGTGCAGTGCAGCCGCTCGCGCAGCGCGCCGAGCACGCCGTCGCCGACGCCGGCGAGCTCGACCGCGACGTCGTTGGAGATCGAGAGAACTTCCTGCATCCCGGAAAACAGTGTAGGTGGGGCAGTCGGCGGCGGCCCGAGCGCGGCCGCGGCGATCGGCACGCTTTCTCGACATGCGCGTGACACATCCGTGAGCGTTTTCGGGCTAGGCTCGCAGTGGGGAGGAGGCCGGGAACGCCTGAGCCGCAGGAAGCGACCGGACGGCCCTGATGGCCAGGTCCGGAAGAGCCGGTGAACAACGACGCGTCCTGCGCGCCCTCGATCGGCTCGACCAGTTTCGACGCGCCTGTCAGGCCAGCTTCTCGCGGACCAGCTGGCTGACCGAGGAGCCGTCGGCACGGCCGGCGATCTGGGGCATGACGTCGGCCATCACGCGGCCGAGGTCGCGCATGCTCGTCGCGCCCACCTCGGCGATCACGTCGTCGACGATCCGCTCGAGCTCGTCCTCCGAGAGCGGATCGGGCATGAACTGCTCGAGCACCTCGAGCTCGGCTTGCTCCTTCGCCGCCTGCTCGTCCCGGCCCGCGCCCTGAAAGGCCTCGATCGACTCCAACCGCCGCTTGCGCTCGCGCTGGAGCACCTGCAGCTCCTCGTCGTCGTGCAACGGCCGCTGCAGCTCCTTCTCGGCCGAGCGCAGGCTCGAGAGGATCAGCCTCAGCGCGTCGCGCCGCGCCGCGTCCCGCTCCTTCATCGCGGTCGTCAGCTCGTCCTCCAGGCGCTCGATCAGGCTCATGCCGGCATCCCCCTGAACGTGCCGCCGAGGATGTGCCAGTGGAGGTGGAAGACCGTCTGGCCCGCGCCGGCGCCGCAGAAGATCATCAGGCGATACTCGTCCAGGCCCGCGAGCTTCGCGGTCTCGGCGACGAAGTCGAGCATCCGCTTCGCCTCGTCTGTCGAGAGCTCGCCGACGTCCGCGAACGTCTCGACGTGCCGCTCGGGGATGGCCAGCACGTGCACGTCCGCCTTCGGGTTGATGTCCTCGATCGCAAGCAGGCCTTCGGCACGGTTGACCACGGTCGCCGGCAGCTCGCCGCGGTGGATCTTGCAGAAGATGCAGTCGGGAACGCTCACGCCGCCAGGATCCCCTCCTCGGCGACGGCGACGCCGCGGACGCGAACCAGCTCGCCCACCCGCGCATCGACGAGCCACGGCGAGTAGTCGTCGCCGTATCCCTGCCCGGGCCGGTCGACGAGGACGACGTCCTCGACGCCGATCTTCGCCCGCCAGCGCCGCAGGCAGGCCTCGTGCGAGAGCGAGCGCAGCCGCGCGCTCCGGGCCTTCTTCACCGCCCTCGGCACGGTGTCGTCACCGGCCGTGACGGTGCCCGGCCGCGGCGAGTACGGGAAGACGTGCACCTTCGACACCCCGGCCGCCTCGACGACGCGGAGCGTGCGCTCGAACGCGCGGTCGTCCTCGCCCGGGAAGCCGACGATCACGTCCGTGGTCAGGTTGAACCCTTCGGCGAGCGCGACCCGGCGCAGGTACGTGCTTGCGTCGTAGCGGCGCGCCATCGCACGCAGGACGCCGTCGTCCCCGGACTGGAGCGGGACGTGCAGGTGCCGCGAGACGGTCGGCGTCTCGCGCAGGGCGGCGACGAGCGGCGCGGTCAGGTGGTTGACCTCGATCGAGGACAGCCGCAGCCGGTCGAGACCGGGGGTCGCGCCCGCCTCCCGGATCAGGCGCGGCAGGTCGTAGCCGGCTCCGCGGTCGCGGTAGCAGCCGAGATTGATCCCGGTGAGCACCACCTCGCGATGCCCCTGAGCGACCCGCGTGCGTACCTCGCCGAGCACCGCATCC
Organism: Gaiellaceae bacterium; assembly: GCA_036555585.1. GTDB lineage: Bacteria > Actinomycetota > Thermoleophilia > Gaiellales > Gaiellaceae > DATBLE01. Next base: position 187,128 of record DATBLE010000017.1, on the reverse strand, counting down.
GCCCGGCGGCTGCGCGACCCGCCCCGGACGCGCGGAATCACGCAGAAGCTGCAGGAGAAGCTGCACCCGTCCTGCACCTTCACGAATGCCCGGATGCGGTCGATGCGGGCATCGGCCTGGACGCACGCGATCGCACCGACGTCGCCCGCGACCGTCTCGGCCGTCTCCTCGCTCCGCTTCGCGACGACGACGACGTTGTCCGGCAGGCCGGCAAACGCGTCCGCCGAGAGGTTCGCGCCGCAGCCGGTGACGTAGACGCGGCGGTGGGTGCGGGCGGCGCGGGAGGCCGCGTGCCGCGACTTCCGGAGCGCCTCGTGGGTGACGCAACACGTGTTGAGAACGGCGACGTCGCCGCCCGCGCGCTCCTCGTGGCCGTCCGCGAGCAGGCGTTCGCGCACTGCCTGCGCGTCCGCGTGCGAGACCTTGCAGCCGAGGAAGTGGACCGAGAACGTCGCCACGCGCGGACCTTACTGCGTCCGCACGTGCAGGTCTGCCGCCCAGCCCTCGGCCTCGCGCCGGTCCTCCCGTCGATATCCGGACAGCTCCGCCTCCTCGGCGGCCAGATAGCCGGAGGTGATGATCCGTTCGCACCGGAGCCCGGCTGCGATCGACTCGTCGACCTCGAGGGCCACGTTGACGACCGCGTTCTCGGTGGCCGGCATCGGCTCGACGGTCGCGTCCGCGAGCCTCGTCGCGACGGCGACGGCATTGGCGACGGCGTTCCGTTCCGTCGCCTCGATCGCCTGCGGGTCGAGGTCGACGGCGTGAACCGGCGCGAAGCCGAGCCTGGCAGCCGCGATCGAGAGAACACCCGAGCCGCAGCCGACGTCGAGCAGGCTGCCGCGGGGAGCGTCGAGCAGCAGCTCGAGGCAGAGGCGCGTCGTCGCGTGGGCCCCGGTTCCGAATGCGCGTCCGGGATCGACCACGACGGCGACCGCGTCGGCATCGGGCTGCTCCCACGGGGGCCCGACCCAGAGCGGGCCGATCCGCACCGGCCGGTGGAACGCGCGCCAGCGGTCCTCCCAGCCCTCCTCGACCTTGGTCGATCGCGCGCCGCCGAAGGCGGACCAGAGCCGCTCCTCCCCGCCGGCGTCGGTGTAGGCGGCCAGCTCGATCCCGTCGGCGCAGTCCCGCTCCTCGAAGCCCTCCGGGAAGAGCTCCAGCATGACCGCGCGGGCACGCTCGGCCTCGGCAGGAGGCACCGCCACGGAGACGCGGCGCAGGCTCAGCGGAACGCGCTCTTCAGCTTGTCGAAGAACCCCTCGTCGTCGTCCGGTCTGTACGTCTCGTCGTCGGCGGTCTGCTCGAACTCGCCGAGCAGGCGCCGCTGGTCGTCGGTCAGCCGGCGCGGGACGACGACGTTCACCAGCAGCCGGTGGTCGCCGCGGCCGCGGCCCTGGAGGACAGGCATGCCGGCGCCGCGGATCACGCGAACCTGACCCGGCTGCGTCCCCGGCTCGAACTCGAGCTCGACCTCGCCGTCGATGGTCGGCACCGTCACCGTCGCCCCGAGGGCGGCCTGGGTGATCGTCAGGTCGACCTGGGAGATCAGGTCGTTGCCCTCGCGGACGAAACGCGGATCCGGCCGGACCCGCACGAGCACGTAGAGGTCGCCGGCACGGCCGCCGAGCTCGCCCGCATGGCCCTCGCCCCCGAGCCGGATGCGCTGACCGTCGTGGATGCCGGGTGGGATCTCGACCGGGATCGTCCGCTCCTCGACCACGCGGCCCTCGCCGCCGCACGTCGTACACGGATGCTCGACGACCCGCCCCGTCCCGCCGCAGCGGCCGCAGGTCTGCGCCCGGACGAACTGGCCGAAGACCGTGTTGGACACCTGCTGCACGCGCCCGGCCCCGCCGCAGGTCGAGCACCGTACGGGCTCGGTCCCGGGCTCGGCGCCGCTACCGCCGCAGGTCGTGCAGGGCACTGCGACCAGGACCGGCACGTCACGGGTGACGCCCCGCGCCGAGTCGACGAGCTCGATCGCCACCTCGGCGGCGACGTCCGCGCCGCGCGCCGCGCCCCGCGGCCGGCCGCCGACGCCGAAGAGGTCGTCGCCGAAGAACGCGGAGAAGAGGTCGCCGAGCGTCCCGAAGTCGAAGCTGGTCGGGGTGAAGCCCTGGCTGCGCAGGCCGGCGTGGCCGAAGCGGTCGTACAGCTCCCTGCGCTCCGAATCGGACAGCACCTCGTAGGCCTCGACCACCTCCTTGAACCGGCTCTCGGCCTCCGGGTCGTCCGAGACGTCGGGGTGCAGCTCGCGGGCCAGCCCGCGGAAGGCCTTCTTGATCTCGGTCTCGCTCGCGGTGCGCTGGACGCCCAAGAGCTCGTAGTAGTCACGGTCGGTGGTTGCCATCGGGGAAAGCGTAGCCCCGGCGTCAGCAGTCGACCGACACCCGCGAAGCGGCTACTCGCCGTAGATCACCTCTGCGAACCGCGAGAGCTCGGTGGCGGCCGAGCGGACCGTGCGGATCGCCTTGTCGTAGTCCATGCGCGAGGGCCCGATCAGGCTGACCGCGCCGAGCGTCCGGTTCGCGATGCCGTAGGCGGCGCCGACGAGCGCGAGGTCGCGCAGACCGGGAGTGGCGAGCTCGTCGCCGACCCGGACGAACGGCCGGCGCGGGTCGAGCGCCTCGGCGAGCATGTCGAGCAGGACCCGGCGCCGCTCGAGCAGGTCGATCAGCGAGCGGTACGAGCCTAGCTCGTCGTCACGGACGTCGTCCAGCAGCCCGGCCGCGCCGCCGACGTACACGCGCTGCTCGTCGTCCTCGGCGTCGGTGAAGGCCGACTCGACCACCTGGAGGAACGCCGACTCGGCGACCGGCAGCGTGGGATCCGCGAGGCGGCGGCGGAGCTGGCCGCTGCCCAGCGAGAGCCCGACGACCTGGTCGTTCAGGTACTGGGCGGCCCAGTGGACGAGGCCGGGGTCGACGGGCATGTCGAACGCGTAGACGCGCTTGGTGACACCGCCGCTCGACGTGATCACCACCACCATCACGACCTGGGGCTGGAGCAGCAGCACCTCGACGTGCCGCACGGTCGCGGTCTGGAGCGGCGGCGCCGACACGAGCGCGATCAGGCGTGTGACCTGGGAGAGCATCTCGGTGGTCGCCTGCAACGCAGACTCGACCTCGTTGCGCGCCTCGGTCAGGTCGAGGGGAAACGTCGGCGGACGCGAGGCCGGACGCTCGAGCAGGCGGTCGACGTAGAACCGGTAGCCGCGATCGGTGGGGACGCGGCCCGCGGAGGTGTGCGGATGCGTGAGCAGGCCGAGCCGCTCGAGCTCGGCGAGCTCGTTGCGCACGGTCGCCGACGAGACGCGCATGCCGGTCCGCTCGACGAGGTGCTTCGAGCCCACCGGCTGGCCCGTGGCGACGTACTCCTCGACGACCTGGACGAGGATCTCCCGCTGCCGCTGGGTGAGGTCCGGGGCTGCAAGCACGCCTGTGCAGGGAAATGCTACGCGAGCAGGGCCGCGGTCACGCCGCCGCCGAGGTACCGGCCGCGTTCGGTGAGCGCGAGCGTCTCCCGCCCGTTCAGGCCGCTTCGCGCCACCAGGCCGAGCTGCTCGAGCCGCTCGAGCGCCTCGCGGTCGACCGCGGCATCGAGCTCCGCCAGCAGCAGCGGCTCGTCCAGCCGCAGGCCGAGCATGACGCGCTCGCGAACGCGGGTGGCGGCATCGAGCGGCTCGAGCTCGCGCGGAGGCTCGATGCCGGCGGCAAGCGCCCCGAGGTAATCGCGCAGGCGCGGCGCGTTCCGCCGGCGCACCGCGTCGATTGTCGAGACCGCGCCGATCCCGATGCCGAGGTAGTCCCGTCCGAGCCAGTACGCGAGGTTGTGGCGCGCCCGGAGATCGCGCCCGGCTCCGTTGCCGACACCGGTGGCCCGGCAGAAGCTCGCCGTCTCGTACCAGCGGTAGCCCGCGCCGCTCAGCGCCGCGACCACCCGCTCGAAGTAGGACTCCATCGACTCGGCCTGGCGCTCCAGCTCGACTCCGTGCGCGTGGGTGAAGCGCGTGCCCGGCTTGGCCTCCAGCTCGTAGCACGACACGTGCTCGGGCTCGAGCGCGAGCGCCTCGGCGAGGTCGGCGTCGAGGTCGGTGGCGCTCTGGCCGGGGATGCCGTAGACGAGGTCGAGCGAGATGTTGTCGAATCCGGCATCACGGAGAACGTACACCGCGCGGCGGACGTCCCCGGGCTGCGCGCGACGCTCCAGGACGGAGAGAAGCCGCGGCTGGAAGCTTTGCGCGCCGATCGACACACGGTTGACACGGTTTCGCCACAGAAGCCGGGCCAGGGACGGCGTCACGGTCTCCGGATTGGCCTCGACCGTCACTTCGCCGGCATCCGGAAGCGCGGCGAGCAGCCGCTCGAGCGCCAAAGGCTCCGTGAAGGTGGGGGTCCCGCCGCCGAGGAAGATCGTCTCCACCCGAGGCGCCAGGACGTGCCGCTCCAGCTCGAGCTCGGCGAGGAGCGCGTCGACGTACGCCTCGTGCTGGTCCTCGCGCCCGACGGCGGTCACGAATTCGCAGTAGCCGCAGCGGTGGGCACAGAACGGCAGATGGACGTAGAGGTGCCGAACGGAGCCCCTCATGCTCGCCTCCGGGGCCGGGCGACCAGCTCGCCGCCGCAGTTCGGGCACACGTCCTCCATCGCCGCCGCACAGTCGACGCAGAAGGTGCATTCGTACGAGCAGATCGTCGCCGGGCCATCCGGCGCCAGCGCCGACCCGCATCGCTCGCACGCCTCGCGCAGCTCCAGCGCCACGCTTATCTCCTCTCCGAGTCGAGGTTGAGCACCGCAAGGAATGCCTCCTGCGGCACCTCGACCGAGCCGACCTGCTTCATCCGCTTCTTGCCCTTCTTCTGCTGCTCGAGCAGCTTCCGCTTGCGCGAGATGTCGCCCCCGTAGCACTTGGCGAGCACGTCCTTGCGCTTTGCCTTTACCGTCTCGCGCGCGATCACGCGCGAGCCGATCGCCGCCTGGATCGCGACGTCGAAGAACTGGCGCGGGATCTCTTCGCGCAGCCGCTCGACCAGCGCGCGTCCCCGCGAGTACGCGCCGTCACGATGGATGATCAGCGACAGCGCGTCGACCGGCTCGCCGGCGATCAGGATGTCGACGCGCTCGAGCTTGCCGGGCCGGAACCCCGTGTAGTCGTAGTCGAAGCTCGCGTACCCCCGCGTGCGCGACTTCAGCTGGTCGTAGTAGTCGAGCACGATCTCGCCGAGCGGCAGGTCGTAGCTCAGGAGCACACGGTCCTCGGACAGGTACTCCATGTGGTCGAACCGCCCGCGACGCTCGTTGTTCAGCTCCATCACCGCGCCGACCCCGTCCTTCGGGACGATGATCGAGGCCTTCACGTACGGCTCCTCGACCTCCTCGACCTCGCGCGGCATCTCGGCCGGGTTGTGCACCTCGACCTCGTCGCCGGCTTTCGTCAGCACGCGGTAGGCGACGTTCGGCGCGGTCACGAGCAGGTCGAGGTCGAACTCGCGCTCGAGCCGCTCGCGGACGATCTCCATGTGCAGCAGGCCGAGGAAGCCGCAGCGAAAGCCGAAGCCGAGCGCCTGCGAGCTCTCCGGCTCGTAGAACAGGGAGGCATCGTTCAGCTTCAGCTTCTCGAGCGCGTCGCGGAGCTCGGGGTACTGGTCGGAGTCGGTCGGAAACAGGCCGGCGAAGACCATCGGCTTGACGTCCTTGTAGCCGGGCAGGGGCCCGGAGGCCGGCCGTGCCCGAGCCGTGAGCGTGTCGCCGACGCGCAGCTTCGAGACCTCCTTCAAACCGGTGATCACGTAGCCGACCTCGCCCGCGGAGAGCTCCCCGACCGGCGTCATCGCCGGCGACAGGAACCCGAGCTCCTCGGCGTCGAACCGCGTGCCGAGCGCCATCGCCCGCAGCGCCTCGCCGCGCCGGAACACCCCGTCGACGACGCGGACGAACGCGACCACGCCGCGGTACTGGTCGTACGAGGAGTCGAAGATCAGCGCGCGCGGCGGCGCTGCCGGATCGCCCGCCGGCGCCGGGATGCGCTCGACGATCGCATCGAGAACGTCCCCTACCCCCTCGCCCGTCTTCGCGGAGATGCGCAGCACGTGCTCGGGCGTGTCGCCGACCAGGCCCGACACCGCCACCGACGCCCCTTCCGGGTCCGCCTGTGGCAGGTCGATCTTGTTCAGCACCGGCACGATCTCCAGGTCGTTCTCGATCGCCAGGTACGCGTTCGCGACCGTCTGCGCCTCGATCCCCTGTGCCGCGTCGACGACCAGCACGGCGCCCTCGCAGGCCTGGAGCGACCGCGAGACCTCGTAGGTGAAGTCGACGTGCCCGGGCGTGTCGATCAGGTTGAGCTCGTGGCCCTTCCACATCACGCGGACCGCCTGCGCCTTGATCGTGATCCCGCGCTCGCGCTCCAGCTCCATCGTGTCGAGCACCTGCTCGCGCATCTGCCGGCCGGTGACCGTCTCGGTGACCTCGAGCACGCGGTCGGCGAGCGTCGACTTGCCGTGGTCGATGTGCGCGATGATCGAGAAGTTGCGGATCTTGCCCTGGTCCATGTGCCGACTGAGCGTAGCGGCGCGATCAAACGGGGCGATCGAGGCGCATCAGCCTGTGCGGAAGGCCGTCCTCTTCGACGTCACGGACGTGCCGGAAGCCGGCCTTCTCGAACGCGCGCCACGAGCGGCGGTTCGCTTCCACGACGGTGGCGACGACCGTCTGGACGGAAGGGTCGGCGAAGACGACGTCGCGGACGAACGCGCAGAGCACCTGCGGGCCGAGGCCGGCGCCGACCAGGTCCGGCTCGCCGATCATCAGGTCGACTCCGGCGACGCCCTCGCCCACCCGGACGACCGCGTCCCAGTCGGGGTGGTCCGAGACCAGGTAGGTCTGGATCATCCCGGCCGGCCGCCCGTCGACCGCGATCACGAACTGGCGGGTCGGCCGCAGGCCCTCGATCCCGGCGACCCGCTTCTCGATCGCCTCCTCGACCGGCTCCCGCCACCAGAGCGCGACGTGTTCCTCGCGCAGCCACCGCTCGACGAGCGACACGTCGCTCTCGGTCAACGGCCGGAAGCCGATCGTCACGTCCTGCGCCGGCGCAGGAGCCGCAGCGTGTTGAGCTCGTCGACCCGCAGCAGCCGGCAGGCGAGGAGATAGACGGCGCCGCCGGCGGCGAGCGCGAGGCCGAGCGAGACCAGCTGGGCGACGAATCGCCGGCCGAGCTCGTGGTCGAGCGGCCACCAGACGCCGTAGGCGACGCCGGCCAGCACGACCGACGCGAGGCTGATCCGGACGACCGAGCCGATGGTCCGGTTGACGTCGAGGCGCCCGAGCCGGCGGCGCAGCAGGACGAGCAGCACGAACGACCCGACGATGTTCACGACCGAGGTCGAGAGCGGGATCCCCCAGATCCCGAACCGGTAGAAGGCGGCGTCGAGCGCGGCGTTCAGCCCCAGGGTGGCGAGGGCGACCGCCGTGGGAACCCAGGCGGCCTGGAGGGAGAAGAAGGCGCGGTTCAGCATCAGCATCGCGCCGTTGAACGCGAGACCGAGCGAGAAGGCGGCGAGGCAGGCGGCCACCACCGTCGTCTGGGACGGCGTGAAGTCGCCTCGCTGGTAGACGATCCGCACGATCGGCTCGGCCAGCACGGCGCAGATCACGCTCGCCGGGATCAACAGGAACGCGATCTGGCGAATGCCCCCGGTGACCATGGAGCGGAAGCCGTCCAGGTCACGCCTCGTCGCCAGCCGCGAGAGCGAGGGGAAGAGAACGGTCGCCACCGCGACCGAGAACATCCCCTGCGGAAAGATGTACAGGCGGAACGCCGCGTTGATCGAGCTCGGCGCCTGGTACTTGTCTAGCAGCCGCGCCGCGAAGATCGTGTCGATGAACGCGTTGAAGTTGATCAGCCCGAGCCCGAGCGTGATCGGGATCATCAGCTTGAAGGTGCGGGCGACGGCCGGGTCGCGCCAGTCGACGACGACGTGCAGCCGGTCGTCACGGCCGCGCAGCCAGGGCAGCGGCAGCAGGAACTGGAGGACCGTGGCGATCAGGATCGAGAACGCGTAGACGTACAGCTCCGCGTCGATCGAGTCGGCGCGCGGCACGCCGATCACCAGCCCGACGATGATCGCCACGTTCCAGAGCACCGGGGAGAGCGCCGGCACCGAGAAGTGCTCGTAGCTGTTCAGGATCCCGACGACGATCCCCGTCAGCCCGAGGATCAGCACGATCGGGAAGAGCACCCGCGACAGGCCGACCGCGACGCCCGAGTAGCCGAAGATGTCCATCACCCACGGCGCGATCACGATGAAGAGCGCGGTCAGGCCGCCGAGGCCGAGCATGATCAGCCAGAAGAGGCTGGAGGCGACGCGCCACGCGCGCTTGCGCTCGCCCTTCTCCAGCAGCTCGCTGAAGACGGGGACGAACGCCGACGAGAGCGCGGCGTCGGCAACCAGGGCGCGGACGGTGTTGGGGACGAGGAACGCGACCTCGAACGCGTTGATCGGGCCGACGGTGCCGAAGTAGTAGCGGACGACCGACTCGCGGACGAGGCCGACGACGCGGGACAGACCGGTGGCCCCGGCGAAGACCACGGTCGAGTAGGCGAGCCGTCGGCGGTGCTGGGCGCCGCCGGTGGGAAGCGGCTCGGGGTTCGGCGGGGCGGCGCCCTCGATCAGGCCCCCGCCCCCTGCGTCGTCCCCACCGCGCCTCGCGCCGAGGTCGACGGCTCCGCCGTCACCCTTGCGCTCGGCGTCGTCGCTCATCGCCACTGAGGATAGGGAGCGCGCCTGTTGCCGACCCGGCCGCCCACGTGGCGTTTCGGAACACCGCGACGCAGCCTCGCATCCGCGCGCCTGTTGCTACCATCGTCTGGCCCGCACGCGCGGGCGTTTTCACGCAATCCGACGTCAGGACCGAGTGCCGAACATCAAGCAGCAGGAGAAGCGCGTCCGGGTGGCCGAGCGTCAGCGAGCGGAGAACATCCGCTACCGTTCGACCGTCAAGACGCTGACGAAGCGGCTCCAGGCTGCGGTCGAGGCCGGCGACGCTGACGTGATCGCGGCCGAGCACCGGTCGCTCGTCCGCTGGGTCGACCGGGCGGCCTCGAAGGGCGCCCTGCATGCGAACACCGCTGCCCGCAAGAAGGCGCAGGCCGCCCGGCTCGTCGCCGGCGCGGCGTCCTAGTTCTTCGTCCGTGGCTCTCCGCCTCCGGCGGCTGCGGGACGAGGAGCTACCGGCGTACGTCGAGCACACGCGCGCCGCGTACGAGTCCGAGCTGGTCGCGCAAGCAGGGCTCACCCCGCAGCAGGCGGCGACGAAGACGGAGGCCGACTGGGCTCGCCTCTTCCCCGAAGGACAGCTCGCGCCCGGCAACGAGATCTTCGCGGTCGAGGACGCTGCCGGCGCCCGCGTCGGCGACCTCTGGATCGCCGAGCGCGAGGGCGACGGCGGCCAGAGGATGCTCTATGTCTACTCGATCGCGATCGACCCGGAGCACCGCGGCCGCGGACTCGGTCGAGAGGCGATGCTGCTCTTCGAAGACGAGGCCCGAGCGCGCGGCATCTCGGACCTCGGCCTGACCGTCCTCGGCGGCAACGACATCGCCCGGTCGCTGTACCGCTCGCTCGGCTATTCCGAGCGCGCGGTCTTCATGTCGAAGACGCTCTAGAGTCGCTCCCGCCGGAAGAGTCGCCGCGACGAGCCTGGTGTCCGGCCGGGCCGATCGGCTCGGGCGGGGCGGTCACGCGGCTTCGGCGGTCCGCGTGATCGCGACCAGCGTCCGCTCCAGCTCGAGCTCGGCGGGGAGCCGGCTTCCGCCCTTGACCGCGTGGTCGAGCAGCGCGAGCCTGACGATCGCCTCGCGCAGCTCCTCGACCGAGAAGTTGCGTGCCTGCCCGATCGCCTTCTCCGCGGCGAACGGATGCATCTTCAGGGCGGCGGCGGTATCGCGTGCCGTCGCTCCCTCCGCGTCGAGGCGCTGGCACGCCTGCACACGCCGGACGTGCGCGACCAGCCGGCCGACGAGCATGTGCACCTCGCCGGTCCTGCTCGAGCGCTCGAGGATCGACTCGGTGGCGGCGAGCACGCCGGCGACGTCGCGCCTGCCCCACGCATCGGTCAGCGTAAACGGCGGCACCTCAGCACGGGCGGCGACCAGCCGCTCGATCTCGCCCTCGCCGACCTCGTCCGCTCCGGCCCAGAGCGAAAGCTTGTCGATCTCGGCCGACAGCTCGTGCGGGTTCTCCCCGGCCAGCTCGACCAGCGCGCGAGCAGCCTCGACCGAGACGCGGACGCCGTGGCGTGCGAACTGCTCGACGACCCACTTCGGCAGCTCTCGCTTCGAGACCTCGTAGGCGAGGACCGCGCCGGCCTTCGCGCACGCCTTCGCGAGCGGCGAGTCCTTGCGGACATCCTCGCCGACGAGCGCCAGCACCGTATCCGGCGCCGGTGCGGCGAGATAGTCGGCGACGGCCTTCGCGTCGGCCGCCTTCCAGCGTTCGACCCCGTCGACCAGCACGAGCCGTCCCGTCGCGAAGAGGCCCATCGCGTTGCAGGCGGCAACCGCGTCCTCGCCGGACGCGTCCTGGGCGGAGAGCCGCTCGACAGAGTCTTCGCCGAAGCGGTCGCGCAGCCGGCGGAGGGCGCGCTCGATCTTCGGACGGTCGCTGCCCGTGAGCAGGTATGCGGCCTTCAGCTCGTCCGCCACGCGGGGCAAGCATAGTCACGGCCTCCGCCGGTGCCGATCCGCGCCGCCGACGGCGAGGATCGCGATCGACGATCCGATCAGGAGGAGCGCGCCGAGCCCCGCGTTCGACGAGACGACCGCGCCCGGCAAGCCGGCGACGAGCCGTGCGCACCAGGCGAGATAGGCGGCGAGCACGCCGTTCGCGGAGGCGATCAGCGCCGCGACGGCAGGCGAGATCGCATCGGCCAGCGCAGCCGCGAACGAGAGCCCGAGCAGCGGGGCCGCCACCGGGGCGGCGAGCGCGTTCGCCGGCACGGAGTAGAGCGGGATCTGGCCGAACTGGAGCCAGAGCACGGGTGCGGTCGCAAGCCCGCAGGCGACCGAGACGGCCACGGCTTCACCGGCCCGCTTCGGCACCGGGTAGCCGTCGAGGAGCCGCTGGGCCCGTGGCAGAGCGACGAAGATGGATACGACGGCGGCGAACGACAGCTCGAACCCCGCGTCGAGCAGCGTGTACGGGTTCCAGGCGAGCAGGACGAGCGCGCCGACGAGCAGGAAGTGCCAGCGGTCGCGCTGCCGCGCCGCCAGCCAGGCGATCGAGCCGAGGGCGCCCGCGATCCCCGCCCGGATCACGGACGGCTGGGCGCCGACTGCGAGCACGTAGGAGGCGATCCCGGCAAGCGCCGCCAGCTCGCCGAGCCAGCGTGGCAGGCCGACGATCCACGCCAGCCCGAGCACGCCCACCGCGACGAAGATCACGTTCTGGCCGCTGACCGCCAGCAGGTGGTAGAGACCCGACGCCCGGAACGCGTTCCGGAGCTCCGGCGACAGGCCCTCGTCCTCCCCGAGCACGATGCCTTCGAGGACCGCCCGCCGCTCTCCCGTCAGGCCGGGCGCGAGCGACCGCGCAAGCCATGCCCTGACGCGATCGGCATAGCCGCCGAGGCCGCTGCGGTGGCCGACGATCCGCCACTCCTTGCCCACGGCGACGACGTGGACGCCGTGCCGCCGGAGCCAGGTGCGCTCGTCGAAGCCGTCCGACGGCGGGCGCGGCAATTTCAGCCGCACGTCGAGGGCCAGGATCGCGCCCTGGGGCGGCGACCGGCCGACGGGAAGCTCGAGCAGCACGGGCTCGCCGGCCTCCAGCCGTCCGAACCGAGCGACGCGGGCCGGCACACGCAGCTCGAAGCCGTTGTTCCGTGGAGGCCCGGTGACGACCAGCGACGTCGGCTCGGCTTCGCCGACATGTGCGACGAGTACGCTCGAGTCGAGGGCGTCGAGGCGCGCGCTTCCCCACCACCAGCCCGCGAACAGGAGCGCGAGCGCCAGCGCTCCGACCCTGGCGCGCGTGTCGCCGCAGAGCGCCGCGAGCCCGGCAGCGGCGGCCGCGAGCACGGCTCCCGAGCTGCCCACCCTCCCGGCATTCGCAGCGGCGAGGCCGAGACAGGCGCAACCCGCGAGCACGTACGGATACGCGAGCAGCAGGCGGCCGCCGGCCGGAAGCGCACGACGTACTCGTGCTGCTTCGGCGCTCACGGCACGACCAGGCCCCGGAGCTGTTCGACGCGCGTCGGGCCGATGCCCGGCACCTCGTCGAGCTCGTCGACGGAGTGGAAAGCCCCGTGCTCTGCTCGGTAGTCGAGGATCTTCTGTGCCGTGGCCGGACCGATGCCGGGCAGCGAGTCGAGCTGCTCGGCGGTCGCCGAGCTCAGCTGGATGGGGCCCGGGGGCGCCCCCGGCACCGGTGCGCCCTGGGCGGCGGCGACCGCGGGCGGAAGCCGCGCGGGGACGAGGACCTGCTCGCCGTCGGCGATCGGTGCGGCCAGGTTCAGCGCGGCCGGATCGGCCTTGCGCGTGGTGCCGCCCGCCCGGGCGACGGCGTCCGCGACGCGGGAGCCCTCCCGCAGCTCGTACAGGCCCGGCCGATGGACGGCGCCGACGACGTAGACGACGAGGCGCGTCGTGGCGGGCGTGGACGAGCCGGGAGCCGACTCCGAAGCGGGATCCGCGGCCGAGCCGACGATGGCCGGCGCGGCGGCGCCCGCCGGCGTGCCTGCTCTGATCACGAACCGCGCGCCGACGAGGAGCGCGACGACGAGCAGCAACCCGCCGAGCAGCACACGGCGGCGAGAGAGGACGATCGGCTGCATGTCGCCAATGGTGGCAACCGACCGCGCACCCGTGTGTCACGGAAGCGTGACGAAGGTGCAACTTCTACCCTACGGTCGTGCCTTCGACGCACGCGTTCGCGGTGTTCATCCCGGCGGCGCTCGTCCTGCTCGCGATCCCCGGGCCCGCCGTCCTCTACATCGTCGCCACCAGCGTCGAGGGCGGTCGGCGGAACGGGCTGCTGTCGGTGGCGGGCGTCCATCTCGGCTCGCTCGTCCACGTCGCCGCCGCGGTCGCCGGACTGTCCGCGCTGATCGTCTCGTCGGCGATCGCGTTCAGCGCGGTCAAGTACGTCGGCGCCGCCTATCTGGTCTACGTCGGGATCCGGAAGCTGCTGGGCAAGGACGAGCCCGTCGAGGCCGAGGAGCGTGCTCCACGAAGCGGCCGACGCGTCTTCAGCCAGGGAGTCGTCGTCAACGTCCTGAACCCGAAGACCGCCCTGTTCTTCCTCGCCTTCCTGCCGCAGTTCGTCGATCCGGACCGCCCGGTCTGGACACAGACGATCGTCCTCGGCCTGTGCTGGGTCGGTCTCGGCCTCCTGAGCGACGGCTCGTACGCCCTCGCCGGCGGAACGATCGGCGGCGTCCTGCGCCGGCGCAAGCGGGCGGTCCGCTACGCCTCGGGCGGCATCTTCGTCGGCCTGGGCGCGGTGGCCGCGTCGAGCTGAGGATCCCCCGGGCTACGGCCCCATCGGGGACATGCCCAGATCGGCCCCTGTCGCCCCGGGGTTCGGCTCCATCTGCCCCATCGGCTTCGCGGGCGGCTGCTGCGAGGGTTCGTTGCCCATGTTCGACATGTGCGACATCCCGGGCATGGAGCCGGTTCCGGGGATGGTGAGGCCCGGCAGCGCGTTCGGGACGGCGAGGAGCAGCACGCCGAGGACGAGCAGCGCCGCCGTCGTGCCGTAGGTCGCGACCCTGCGCCACGGCAGGAGCTTCTCGACCGCGATCAGCCCGGCGACGACCGCCATCCACACGAGGCTCATCACGCCGAGCGCGAAGAGCGACGCCATCAGCGCCCAGCAGCAGCCGACGCACCACGCGCCGTGCCGCGTGCCCATCGAGAGCGCGCCCGCCGGCCCGTCGCGCCACGAGCCGAGCAGGAACCCGAGCGGGCTGCGGCACTTCCCGAGGCAGACGTCCTTGAGCGGCGTGAGCTCGTACACGGCGGCGACGACCAGGGTGGCGCCCGCCACCCAGCGTCCGCCGCGATCCCACGCCAGGACGTCGCCCACCGCGTGCCCGCCGGCGACGGCGACGCCGAAGGCGAGCGCGCCGACGGCCGCCCACGTCAGGAGGTAGCCGGAGGTGAACACGGCCGGGAGGGCCGGCGACCGGGACTTCGTCAGGCGCGAGTACAGCGCGACCGTCGGCGCCACCGACGGGAACATCATCGCCGCCATCATCACCACCCAGACGCCGAGGAACCAGGCGAAGGTTCCCAGGTCGGTCCACGGGCCGCCGTCCATGCCCTCCATCCAGCGCGCGGTCAGCCACCAGCCGACCGCGGCCAGCACGAGCAGGAGGGCGACGAGCCCGAGGCGCACGCGCGCGGCCGCCCACGCGGGCCCGGGCCCGGCGCGGGCCGGCGCGACGGCGTGCGCCGAGGCGGTCACTCGCTCACCCGATCAGGCGGCCCAGGAGAACTCGGCCGTCGAGAGCCCCGTCTTCCCCTCGTACTCGATCCCGAAGGCACTGATCTTCGAGCGCGTCGCCTCGGCGATCGTGAGGTCGGGCGCAACCGGATGGAACATGCCGTTGAACCGGACCGGCTGCCCGGTTTCGACGCCGAAGGGGACGATGTCCTCGATCTCGAAGTCGATCGCGTCGCCGACCTTGACGCTGTGCCGAAGCCCGTCGTCGACGACCTCGATCGGCGCCCGCTCGACGCCGAGCATCTCGCCCACGAGCGGAGCGAGCCCCGCCATCGGACCGCCGAGCTGCCCGCCGAACACGGCGGTCAGCTTCTGCATCTGCTCGTCCGTGGCGTTCTCGTCGACGAACATGCCGAGCCGCCAGTTCCCCTCGGTCATCACCTTCGGGGTGTCCGCGATCGCGGCCACCTTCAGCCCGCCGACATCGGTGCCTTCGATCTCGCCCTCCTTGATGTCGAAGACGAGCGTGACGCGGCAGTAGTCGTACGTCGCGCCGTGGTCGAACGACGCGTTGCAGGGGCAGATCAGGTCGCATGAGCAGGTTTCGACGTAGCTGCCCTTCAGCTTCCAGGACACATCGGCCTCCTTCCGATGGCGAGGGCGCCGATTCTGCGCCCTCGCCGGCACGACGTCAAATCAGACGGCCACGCCCACCTCGGCCGTGCAGAAGGCACAGCGCTTCGCCGCCTTGGGGATCTCGCTCAGACACTCGGGGCACGCACGGGCGGGATCGTCCTCGTCCGGAGCCTTCTGCCGCCGAGCCGCCAGCGCGTTCACCGGCTTGACGACGAAGAAGAACACCGCGGCTGCGACCGACAGGAACGTGATCAGCGCGTTGATGAAGTCGCCGTAGCGGAACGTGCTGCCGTTGATCGTGAACGTCAGGCCGGAGAAGTCGTGCTTGCCGAAGATGGCCGCGATGATCGGCGTGATCAGGTCGGCGACGAGCGCGTTCACGAGCGCGCCGAAGGCGACGCCGATGACGATCGCGACCGCGAGGTCGACCAGGTTCCCGCGCAACAGGAAGGTGCGGAACTCCGTTGCCCACTTGTGCATTTGCCGGCTCCTTTCCGGGAGGTGCTGGACGCAACTATCTACGCTTCCAGCCGCTCGATCCAGGCGTGGCCGGGATGCACGACGCGCAGAGCCTCGGCCAGCCAGCGCCGGCGTTGCAGCTCGAGCCGCGGGAGCGCACGGTCGAAGTCCGCCACGTCCTTCTCCCGCACGTGCTTCGCCTTGAACAGCAGGACGATCTCGGGCCGGAGGAACGGGATGCCGTCCGGCGTCCGCTCGATCGCGTTCACGAGCGGAAGGCGGACTGCAGCGTCGCGACGGCAGACCCAGGTGTCCCCCGCCCACGGCTCGCGGAAGACGTCCACGCGCCAGCAGCCCTCCGCCGCGTCCCAGCCCCATGTCTGGTGCACCTCGCCGGGCGCCAGGTCGACCGGCCAGAGCGTCTCCTCCACCCCCTCCAGGCCACCGGCCCCGAACCACTCGAGCTCGGGAAAGGCCGCTCGCACGGCGGGGAAGCTCTCGCGGGCGATCGCGACCTCGAGGTCCTCGTGCTCGCGCGGCTCGCCGCCGAGCCAGAGGTCGAGCGCCCAGCCCGCCGCCACCGCCCACGGCACGAGCCACCCCTCGAGGCGCGCCGCGAGCTCGTCGGGCCGCCAGGCCGCCCAGGCCTCGACGTCCGGCGTGGGCATTGCGCCCGTCAGGAGCCCGAGAACGAGGAGGGCCGCTTCTCCCGGAAGGCGGCGAAGCCCTCGCGCATGTCCGCCGTCTCGCAGAGCGCGACCAGGGCCTCGGTTTCGCGCGTCATCGCCCGCTCGACGGCCGCGCCCAGCCCCTCGACGAGCAGGCGCTTCGTCGCCCGAACGGCGAGCGGCGCCTGGGCGGCGAGCTCCTCCGCGAGCCAGCGCGCACGGGCCTCGAGCTCGTCCGGCGGGGCGACGGCGTCCAGCAGGCCGTGCGCGTACGCCTCCTCGGCCGGGACGAGGCGGCCGGTGAGCATCAGCTTGGAGGCGTAGCCGGAGCCGCAGAGGCGGGGCAGCAGCACGGTGGACGCGTTGGAGACGACCAGCCCGATGCCGACCTCCGGGCAGCCCAGCCGCGACCGGGTGCTCGCGATCCGCAGGTCGCACGAGCACGCGAACTCGAACGCCCCGCCGACGCAGACGCCGTCGATCGCCGCGATCACGGGCACCTCCAGGGCGAGCGCGACCCGGGTCAGCTCGTGGAAGCCCTCGACCACCTGCCGCCACTCGCTCGGGGAGAGGTCGGCGGTCGCGCGGAGGTCGTCGCCGGCCGAGAAGGCGCCCCCCGCCCCGTGGACGACGACGACGCGGGCCCCCTCGCCCGCCTCGGCCAGCGCGCCGGCAAGCCGGGGAAGATCGTCCGGCGCGAGCGCGTTCAGGACGCCCGGACGCTCGAACTCGACCGTCGCGACGTGCCCGTCGCGGGTGACCTCGATCCTCACCAGCCGGGCTCCTCGCCGGCATAGCGGCGCCAGATGCGCTTCGTCTTCTGCTCGCTCGAGCCCATCGTTCCGGGCGGCAGCGCGGTGATCTCGACCTGCACCTGCAACCGCTCGCGGATCATACGGCCGACCTCGCCGGGGATCTCGCCGTCCGTCTCGACCGCGATCGCGAGCGGCGGCACCGGGATCGGCTCGTCCAGGAGGATCGCGAAGCCGCCCATCCCCGGAACCGCCTCGGCCAGCAGCCGCTCGATCGCGCTGGGAAAGACGTTGACGCCGCGGACGACGATCATGTCGTCGACCCGGCCGAGGAGCCGGAACCGTGGCGTTCCCCGGCCGCAGGGGCAGTCGAGTGCGAGCACCTCCGCCCGGTCGCGCGAGCGGTAGCGGACGAGCGGGCTCGCCTCGCGCCGGAGGTGCGTGTAGACGAGCTCGCCGGTCGCCCCGGGCTGCCAATCGAGCACGCGGTCGGTCTCCGGATCGACGAGCTCGGCGACGAGCAGGTCGGGCGCCGACAGGTGGAAACCGTCGCGCAGCTCGCAGTGCGCCCCCAGCGTCGGCCAGACCTCGCCGAGGCCGTAGGTGTCCGCGACCCGCGCGTGCCAGGTCTGCTCGATGTGCTCCCGGACCTCCCGGATGTCGCCGCCCGGCTCGCCGCCGGTGACGATCGTGCGCAGGCCGAGCTCGGCCGGCTCGAGCCCCTTCGCCCGGGCGCGCTCGGCCAGGTGATTCGCGTACGAGGTGATCGCGAAGATCCCGTCGGGGCGGAGCGAGGGGAGCAGGTCGAGCAGCCGGTCGCTCTGCCCGAGCCCGACCGGGACGACGGTGGCACCGGTCGCCTCCAGCGACATGTGGTCGGCGATCCCGCCCGCGTAGAACGCGTAGTTGACGCAGTGCAGGATCGTC
Source organism: Gaiellaceae bacterium (assembly GCA_036555585.1). Lineage (GTDB taxonomy): Bacteria > Actinomycetota > Thermoleophilia > Gaiellales > Gaiellaceae > DATBLE01. Next base: position 169,237 of record DATBLE010000017.1, on the reverse strand, counting down.
TGCTCCGGCCCGACGCCCGCCGCCCGGAACGCGCGCGCGCCGGCCTCGGTCGAGCGCTCCAGGTCGCCGGCGGTGAAGCCGGTCAGGAGCGGCGTCCCCGTCGTCCCCGAGGTGACGTGGAGCCGGCGGACCTCGGCGAGCGGGACGCCGGCGAGCGGCCCCAGCGGCGAATCCTCGGCCTGGGCGGCGAGCAGCTCCGCCTTCGTCACGAAAGGAAGGCGCGCGAGGTCGGCGAGCGTCCGGACCTGCGCGTCGCCGAGGCGCTCCGCGTAGAACGCCGATCCCGCGCGGACGCGATCGAGCTGGGCGGGCAGGAGCTCCTCCTGGAGACGTTGCTGCTCGCGGAGCGGAAGGCGCTCCACCCCTGCGCGGCTGTCACGGTCGGAGGCGATGGGCGGATTCTGCTCGGCGCCGGGCGCCGCCGGTAGCCTCGACCCATGCGCCGGCTCGTCCCCTTCGTCTGCGTCGTCGTGGTGGTCGACACCGCGCTGTACACGGCGCTGACGCCGCTGCTCCCGCACTTCGAGCACACGTATCACCTCTCGAAGGGGGGAGTCGGCGCGCTCGTCGCCGCGTACGGGCTCGGCGTCCTCCTCGGCGCCATTCCGGCCGGTGTCGTCGCTGCCCGGCTCGGCGCGCGCGGTGCCGTCCTCGCGGGGCTCGTGCTCGTCTCGGTCGCGAGCGTGGTCGTCGCGGTCGCCGGAGCCTACGGGCTGCTCGTCGCGGGCAGGCTGGCCCAGGGCTTCGGCTCGTCCCTGACCTGGGCGGGTGGGCTCGCCTGGCTCGCGCTGGCGACGCCGCGCGAGCGGCGGGGCCGGGCGATGGGCACGGCGATGGGAGCGGCGGTCTTCGGCGCCCTGCTGGGGCCGGTCGTCGGCGCGGCCGCGAGCGTGGCCGGCGTCCGCGGGACGTTCGCGGCGATCGCGGGGCTGGAAGCGGTTCTCGTGCTCGTCGCGCTCCGCCTGGAGCCGTCGCCGGCCGAGCGCCAGCCGCTCGGGCTGGTCGTCCACGCCGTCCGCGACCGCGAGTTCCTGCTCGGGCTCTGGCTGATGACCGTGCCCGCGCTCTTCTTCGGCACGCTCAACGTGCTCGCGCCGCTGGCGCTCGACGACCAGGGGCTCGGCGCGGTCGCGATCGGCGCGATCTGGGTCGCCGCAGCGGCGATCGAGACCGTGATCAACCCGTGGCTCGGGCGTCTCTCCGACCGGCTCGGCCCGGCCCGGCCGGCCAGGCTGGCCCTCGCGGCCTCGACCGGCGTCGCGCTCGCGCTCGCGGTGTCCGAGTCGGCCTGGGTGCTGGTGCCGCTGATCCTGCTGACGGCCGCCGCGGTCGGCGCCCTGTACTCGCCGGCGCTGACCATGCTCTCCCATGCCGCCGAGCGGGTCGGGCTGGCCCAGGGGCTGAGCTTCGGGGTGATGAACGCTGCGTGGGCCGTCGGCAACGCGATCGGCCCCGCCGGTGGCGGCGGGCTGGCCGAGGCGACGAGCGACGCCGTGCCGTACCTCGTCTGCGCGGGGATCTGCGCGGCCACGCTGATGACGTTCGGGCGCACGACCGAGCTCTCGCCCTCGCATTCGGCCTGACGGCCCGGGCTCCGGGCGGCAGCGGCGCGGCGAGCCTCAGCCCACGACGAGGTTGACGAGCTTGCCCGGGACGACGATCGACTGCCGGATCTCCTTGCCGTCGAGGTGCGCCTGCACCTTCTCCGACCTCGTTGCGCGCTCGACCAGCTCGGCGTCGGCGAGCCCCGCCGGGACCTCCAGCCGGTCGCGCACCCGGCCGTTCACCTGGACGACCAGCTCGAACGTCTCGTGGACGAGCAGCGCCGGGTCGGTCTGCGGCCACGGCTGCTGCCACAGCCGGTCCTCGTGGCCGAGCACCTCCCACAGCTCCGAGGTCACGTGCGGCGACCAGGGCTGGAGCAGCGACACCGCAGTCTCGGCGGCGAAGCGCGCTCCCGGCGCGGCCGGGTCGTCCGCGATCGCGTTGACCAGCTCCATCACCGCCGAGATCGGCGTGTGGAACTGCATCCGCCGGTCGAGGTCGTCGGTCACGCGCTCGATCGTCGCGTGCGCCTTGCGCACCAGCGGGCCGTCGCCGGGCTCGCCGGGGGGAGCCGCCGCGGCGACCTCGTGCACGATCCGCCACAGCCGGCGGACGAAGCGGACCATCCCGTCGATGCCCGCGTCCGTCCACTCCATGTCCTGGTCGGCGGGCCCCATGAACAGGATGTAGAGGCGCACCGCGTCGGCGCCGTACGCCTCGACCACCGCGTCGGGGCCGGAGACGTTCCCCTTCGACTTGGACATCTTCGTCCCGCCCATCGTCACCCAGCCCTGGTGGAAGAGCCCGGCGAAGGGCTCGCGGAAGCCGAGCAGCCCCAGCTCGTTCAGCACCTTCACGAAGAAGCGCGAGTAGAGCAGGTGGCCCGTGGCGTGGTCGATGCCGCCGATGTAGTGCGTGATCGGGCACCAATAGTCGACCAGCCGCCGGTCGAACGGCGCCTGGTCGTTGTGCGGGTCGACGTAGCGGAGGAAGTACCAGGACGAGTCGACGAACGTGTCCATCGTGTCGGCCTCGCGGGTAGCCGGGCCGCCGCAGCGCGGGCAGGTCGTGTGCAGCCACTCGGTCGCGGTCGCGAGCGGCGGCTTGCCTTTCGGGCGGTAGTCCTCGACCTCGGGCAGCACGACCGGCAGCTGTTCGTCCGGAACGGGCACCTCGCCGCAGGCGTCGCAGTAGAGGATCGGAATCGGGCAGCCCCAGTAGCGCTGGCGACCGAAGCTCCAGTCGCGCAGGCGGTGAGAGACGGCCGGGGCCCCGCGGCCCTCGCCGTGCAGCTTCTCGACGATCGCCTGCTTCGCCTCTTCGGCCGGCATCCTGTCGAACCCGTCCGAGTTGACCAGGGTGCCGTCCTCCGCGATCACCTCGACCACCGGCAGGTCGAAGGTCTCCGCGAACTCGCCGTCGCGCTCGTCGTGGGCAGGCACGGCCATGATCGCGCCGGTGCCGTAGTCCATCAGCACGTAGTCGGCGACCCAGACCGGCAGCTTCGCGCCGTTCACCGGGTTGGTCGCGTACCGGCCCGTGAAGACGCCCGTCTTGGCCTGCTCGGCCGCGCGCTCCTCGGTCTTCTTCTGCGCCGTCGCGCGCACGTACTCGTCGACCTCCGGGGTGGCGATCCGCTCGACCAGCGGGTGCTCCGGCGCCAGCACGAAGAAGGTGGCGCCGTAGAGCGTGTCCGGCCGCGTGGTGAAGACGGAGATGTCGGTATCGAGCTCGTCGACGCGGAAGAGGATCTCGGCGCCCTCGCTCCGCCCGATCCAGTTGCGCTGGATCGTCATCGTCCGCTCGGGCCACGAGCCGCCCTCCGGCAGGTCGAAGCGCAGCAGCTCGTCGGCGTAGGCGGTGATCTTGAAGAACCACTGCTCGAGGTTGCGGAGCTCGACCGGCGTGCCGCAGCGCTCGCAGCGGCCGTCGATCACGTACTCGTTCGCGACCACCGTCTGGTCGTGCGGGCACCAGTTCACCGGCGCCGCCTTGCGGTACGCCAGGCCGCGCTCGTAGAAGCGCAGGAACAGCCACTGCGTCCAGCGGTAGAACTCGACGTCGTGGGCGCCGACCTCGCGGTCCCAGTCGATCGCCCAGCCCAGCCGCTTCATCTGCTCCCGGATCTCGACGATGTTCTGCTCGACGATCTCGCGCGGGTGGCCGCCCTCCCGGATCGCGGCGTTCTCCGCCGGCAGCCCGAACGAGTCCCAGCCCATCGGCCGCAGGACGATCCAGCCGTGGCGCCGCCGGAAGTGCGTGAGGACGTCGCCCATCGTGTAGTTGAGGACGTGCCCCATGTGCAGCGTCCCGGACGGATACGGGAGCATCTCGAGCTGGTACCAGTGGTTCGGCGGCTCCTCCCCGGGCGCGGGATCGGGCGTGTAGAAGGTCCTCTCGGCCTCCCAGACCTGCTGCCACTTCGCCTCGATCGTCTTCGGGTCGTATCTGTCCAAACCGACTCCTGAAATGAAAAGGCCTCTCGTGCGAGAGGCCGTGGGAAGCTCGCGCGGCCGCGCCGCACCGGCTTCCTGGTCTATGCGAGCAGCCCGCTCACAGGGCCAATCTAGCACCGTTCCGGCGCACGATCGTCGCGCGTGACGGCGAGCAGGGCGTCGACGGCAGGTGCGGGCCTCGGCGTGGAGGACGACCTGATAGCGCTGGCCGGCCGGACGGCTTTCGCCGGCATGGACGAGAGCGGCCTCGGCGAGCGCGACGAGCGCCTCCGACCGCGACGCCTGCCGGGCCGGCCGCGGTTCCGCGGAACCGCGCCGCTCTTCCCATCCGGCATCGCGCACAGCTTCCAGCGCGCGCAGCAGCAGCGCTCCGTCCTCGGGAGCGAGCCACCCGCACGTGCTCGCGAGCCGCCCGCGGCGTCAGCGCGCAGCGCCAGGCCAGCCACTCCGCGCACGAGTTGCGCCCCTCCTCCGCCCAGTTGCCGCGGCGGTCGATCTCGGCGACCAGCTCCAGCCAGCGACAGGTTCCGGCGTACAGGTGGGAGACCAGCGTCGCCAGCTCCGCCGCCACCTCGTCAAGGCTCAGCTCGGCCGGGTTGTCCCTTTCAGTCGTTGTCACCATTGAGAACAGCGTACCCACCGGTTCGGACGGACTCCCGCACCGGCCCGCGTCGGACGGCCGCCGGAAGCGTCCCGCCGAAGATGCGGCCGTCTTAGGACACACTTCGTCACGACACCGATGCTCGAGCTCTTTCCCGATACGGCCGAGATCGTCGGCGGCGTCCTGCATGTCGGCGGCTGCTCGACGGCGGCGCTGGCCGACGAGCACGGGACCCCGCTGGTCGTCTACTGCGAGGAGACCGTGCGGGCGGCGGCGCGGTCGTGGCAGCGCGGCGCGCCCGACGCGACGATCGTCTACGGCTCGAAGGCGCTTCCGAACGCCGGGCTGGTGCGGGCGCTGGTCGAGGAGGGGGTCGGAGCGGACGTGTCGACGCTCGGCGAGCTGCGGATCGCGCAGGCCGCGGGCGTGCCGGCGTCGAAGCTCGTCGTGCACGGCAACAACAAGTCGGACGAGGAGCTCGCCGCCGCGGCCGAGGTCGACGCCTGGCTGGTGGTGATGGACGAGCCCGGCGAGGTGGAGCGGTGCGCGGCGGCGGGCGTGAAGCGCGTGTTGCTGCGGATCACGCCCGGGATCGAGGCGGACACGCACGAGAAGATCCGCACCGGCCACGCCGGCTCGAAGTTCGGGGTCGCGCCGGAAGAGGCGCCGGAGGTGATCGACGGCGCGCGGGCGGCAGGGCTGGAGATGCTCGGGCTGCACGTCCACCTCGGCTCGCAGTTGGTGGACACGGGCGCAGCCCGCTCGGCCGTCGAGCGGCTCACCGGCCTGTGCGCGGACGCCCGCGCACGGTTGGACTGGACGCCGGCGATCGTCAACCTGGGCGGGGGGCTCGGCATCCGCCACGTCCTCGACGAGCCGGCCCCGCCGAGCCCCGAGGAGTACGCGCGGGCGGTCTCGGAGCGGCTGCAGGCAGCGTGGGCGGCCGTGGACCTTCCGAGGCCGCACCTCGTGTTCGAGCCGGGCCGCTCACTGGTCGGTCGCGCAGGGCTGACGCTGTATCGCGTCGGCGTGGTGAAGCGGACGGGCGAGACGACCTGGGTCGCGGTCGACGGCGGCATGTCCGACAACCCGCGCCCGGCGCTCTACGGCGCGCGGTACTCGGCGCTGCTGGCGACCCGGGCCGACGAGCCGCCCGGCGGTGTCTTCGCGGTCTGCGGCAAGCACTGCGAGAGCGGCGACGTGCTGATCGAGCGGGCCGAGCTCCCCGCGCCCCGACGCGGCGACCTGCTGGCGATTCCGGCGACCGGCGCGTACACCCTGGCGATGGCGTCCGGCTACAACGCGGTCGAGCGGCCGGCCGCACTCCTCGTGGTCGGCGGCCGTGCGCGCGCGATCCTGCGACGAGGGCAAACCGAGGAGCCCTCCCCTGCGTAGGGCAAGCTGACGACGTGAGCAGGGGCCTTCTTCTGACCGCCGTCCTGACCGCTCTGGCCGCCCTCGCCGGCGCAGGCTCCGCGGCGCCCGCGGTGAGCGCCTGCCGCCCGACGCTCTCACAGGGAGGCGGACCCTTCGAGACGAGCGGCGCGCCGGCACCGCGACGCTCGCGCATCGGCAGCGGCCACGTTCTCACCGGCCGGATCCTGCGCTCACCCGACTGCAAGCCGATCGCCGGCGCCGTGGTCGAATTCTGGCAGGAGAGCCCGAACGGCCAGTACGACCGGCGCGGGCGCGGCAGCCTGGTCACTGGCCGCACCGGCGCCTTCAGGTTCGAGGGGCCCGTTCCACCGGGCGGCCTCCCGCCCCCGCACATCCACATCCACGTCAGCGCGGCGGGCTACGACGACTTCGTGACCAGCTACCTGATCGCCAGAGGCGAGCGGCAGGGGCGGATTACGATCGTCCTCGCCTCCTCGCTCTAGGTGGACCAGGTCGGTCAGCCCGCGTCCGCCACCTGCAGCAGGCCGAGGCACATCTCGTCCGTCGTCCCTTCCCCCCAGAGCACGTAGCGCGGCGCGAGCCGCCGGCCGCCGACCACCGGCTGCGCACCCCCGGAGTTGTCGAAGCGGCACGTGACGCGGATCGTGTCCCCGGGCGAGGCCGCGACCGGGTGCTCGAGGTAGTACGCGTCCTGCCAGTGGAAGTGCCAGTGCGGGATGTGCAGCAGCACGCGGGCAGCAGGGGTCCCGGGGTTGAGGTCGACGCGGATGTCGACGCCCCTCAGGTGCATGTGACCGGCGACGCCGTAGATGCGGAGGGGCCGCGCCACGGTGCGGTCGCAGGAGGTCCGGACAGCGTGCGCGTCGCCGACGCCCTGCGGGTAGTCGGCGAGGGTCTTCCGGCAGAGGTAGAGCAGGCCGGTGGGGATCAGCGCGGCCTCGGAGCCGTACTTCCGCGCCTCGTCGGCGATCGCGCGGCCGCGCGAGCAGATCCCGGAGCGCTTGCCGTCGGGGCAGGGAAGCTCGACCGGCGCCGCCACCAGCATCGTGTCCAGGGGAGTGAGCTCGGCGCCGGCCGCAGGCACGACGCGGAGGACGGCCCGCGAGCGGTCGGGTGCCGGCGGATGGATGAGGTTGTAGTGGACCTGCAGGACGATCGCCGCGCCCGCGTGCAGCAGGACGCCCGTGCCGGCAGGCGTGTCGTTCGTCGTGTGGCCGGGGACCCAGGCCCCGATCCACTGGGGCGCGCCGAGCCGGTCGCTGGCCGCCGCAGCGGCGCTCGGGTGGGTCTCGCTCAGGCCCGGCCCGCCGAAGCACGTCCAGCCGCGGCCGCCCGAGGCGGCGTTCAGGCGGCGAGCCTCGGTCGCGTTCGCGCCCGCGGCCTCGAACAGGATCACGTGGTGGACGAGGCTCGACCGGCCCGGCCGGATGGCCGCCGAGGTCACGAACACGTCCTGCTTCAGGTGCGGCTCGAGCACGAAGCAGTGGTAGTCGTCGAACCCGCCGACGGCCGCGTGCGGCATGTACGGACGGGCGGGGGCGAGCGAGATCGTCCGTCCCGGCGCGGACGATTCGGCCGGCGAAGGTGCAATCGAGCCGCCCGCACCGATCGGCGCGCCGGCGCGCACCCAGCGCGCGATCGTGTCCTTCTCCCTTGCGGTGAGGACCCGGCGTGACGCGCCGAGGAACGCGGGCGAGTCTCTTCCGGGCGGCCACGGCGGCATGACGCCGAGCTGCGTCATGGTCAGGATCTCCGGCGCGTGCGCCTTCGCCGACCGGGCCGAGGTGATCGAGAACGGGGCGATTCCGCCGACCTGGTGACAGCCGGCGCACTTGGCCGCGAAGATCGGAGCGACGCCGTTCCAGCCCGGGGTCGCGGCGGCCTCCGCCCTCGCGGCGGACGGCGACGAGCCGTGGAAGGCGACGGCGGCCGACACGCCGGCCGCGATGAGCACGGCCGCGGCGAGCACGGCGAGTCGGCGGGACGTGCGCACGTCCTGGACGGTAGCGCGAGCGGGTCAGGTCCGCCCGGAGCCGCCCCTCAGAGCGCCCCGAGCGCCTCCGAGACGACGTCGTCGCGAGTCGCCGCCCGGCCCTCGGCTTCCAGCCGATCCACCCGTTCCTCGCCCAGCTCGGTCACCAGTGCGGCGCGCAGGGCCCGGTAGTCGTCCTCGACCTCCGCCACCAGCTGCACACCGATCTCGTCGAAGATCGCCAGCGACACGCCCGACAGCCGGGCGGCCCGCTCGGCTTCGCCCGCGCCGACGGCGAGCTCGGCGCACCCCTGGAGGCAGTTGGCGATCACCTCCAGGTACCCCAGCGCGAGCGCCAGCTCCATCGACTCGGCCAGGAGCCCCGCGGCCTCTTCCCTCCGGCCGCGCTTGATCTCCGTGCGCGCGAGGTTGTGGAGGCTGATCGCGAGGCCGTCGCGGTCGCCGAGCTCGCGCTGGAGCGGAATCGCCTCCTCCACGTAGGAGGCCGAGGCGTCGAGGTCGCCGCGCATGCTCGCGATCGCGCCGAGGTTGCTCAGCGCGATCGCCTGGCGAACGGGCTGGCCCTGGGCGACGAAGTGCTCGATCGACGCCTCGTACAGCTCTGCCGCCCGCTCGAGGTCCCGCTCGACGATCGCGACCGCCGCCAGCTCCGCGAGCGCGCGACCCGCTTCGCCCTCGTCGCCGAGCTCCACGTAGAGGTCGTGCGCGTCGGTCCAGAGCCGCTTCGCCTCCTCGACATCGCCCTGCCGGAACGGGAACAGCCCCGCGTGCACGAGGACCTGCGCGCGCAGCCGCGGCTCGGCGGACGCCGACCGCTCGATCGCCCCTTCGAACACCCTTCGCCCCTCTGCGAGCTCGCCGCGCAGCAGCCAGTACTGGCGAAGGGCGACCGCCATACGGATCTCGCGCTCGAGGTCGCCGGACTCGGCAGCCCAGGCGAGCGCGGCGCGCAGGTTGTCGTGCTCCGCGTCGAGCTCGGCCAGGGTCTCGTCGTCGACCGTGCCGACGGTCAGCGCCCCGGCGGCGGTCTCGGCCAGGCGCAGGTAGTACGCCGCGTGCCGGCTCCGAGCGTCCGCTTCCGCTCGCGACTCGCGCAGGCGCGCCAGCGCGTACTCGCGGATCGTCTCGAGCGGCACAAAGCGCGGCCCGGAGGGGCCGTCGACGCGGCGGAGGAGGCTCTCGTCGACGAGCGTGCCGAGGCGGCCGAGGGCGTCGGGCTCGACCGCGACCGCCTCGACCGCCTCCAGCGTGCAGCCGCCGCGGAAGACTGCGAGGCGGGCGAACAGCTTCTGCACCAGGGGATCGAGCAGCTCGTGGCTCCAGTCGAGCGTCGCCTCCAGGGTCCGCTGGCGGGGCGGGAGGTCGCGGGCGCCGGCGGTGAGCAGCTCGAGCGACCGCTCCAGCCGGCCGGCCATCGTCTCCGGCGGCAGGAGCTTGCTGCGAGCCGCCGCCAGCTCCAGCGCGAGCGGCAGCCCGTCGAGGCGGGCGCAGATCTGCTCGACGCTCTCGGCCCGCTCCCCGGCGAGCTCGAACGCGGAGTCGACGGCGTGGGCGCGGGCGGCGAAGAGCTGGACCGCCTCGTGCAGCGGCAGCGTCGGCACGGGGTACTCGTGCTCCCCCGACAGCCGGGAGCGGCGCGCGGCTGGTGGCGAGCACGAGCAGTTCCGGCACGGCCGCCAGCAGCTCGGCGACCAGCGGGGCCCCGGCCAGCAGCTGCTCGAAGTTGTCGAGCACCAGCAGCAGCCGCCGGGAGCCGAGCCGGTCGGCGATCGCCGCCGCCACGGACCCGTCCGCGTCGTGGACGCCCAGCTCCTGGCCGACGGTCGCGCCCAGCAGCTCGGGATCGCGTACCGGCGACAGGTCGACGAAGCGCGCGGGCAGCTCCGCGGACAGCTCATCGGCGACGGCGAGGGCGAGCCGCGTCTTGCCGGTCCCGCCCGGCCCCGTGAGGGTGACCAGCCTCGCCTCCTCGCGGAGCACGGCGGCCACGGCCGCGATCTCCAGCTGCCTGCCGACGAGCGGTGTCGGCGCCCTGGGCAGGCGCGTCTCCAGCTCGTCGGGGCGCTCCGGGGAGGCCAGCACGGGGTCCTGGCGGAGAACGGCGCGTTCGAGCTCGCGCAGCTCCGGCGACGGCTCGATCCCGAGCTCGTCGAGCGCCGCCCGCGCCGCCTGGTAGGCGTCCAGCGCCTCTTTCTGGCGACCGGCGCGGTAGAGCGCGAGCACCTGCTGCCGCCGAAGGGTCTCGCGGAACGGATGCTCGGCGACCAGTCCCTCCAGCCGGCCCAGCAGGGCGTCGTGACGACCGAGCGCGAGCTCGGCGTCGCCGAGCAGCTCGACGGCGTGCAGCCGCCGCTCCTCCAGCCGTTCCCGCCCGCCCTGCGCCAGCGGCTCGGCGGCGAGATCCGCGAGCGCCGGCCCCTGCCAGAGCGCGAGCGCCTCGCCCAGGCGACCCGCGGCAGCGTCGGCCCGGCCGGCACCCAGCTCTCGCTCGGCCTTCGCGACCAGCGTCTCGAACCGCTCGAGGTCGAGCTCGCCGGGCTCGAGCACGACCCGGTAGCTGGTGCCGCGGGTCTCGATCCGCTCCGCCCCGAGGGCCTTCCGCAGGCCGTGGACGTAGACCTGGAGCGACTGGACGGCAGAGGCCGGCGGCGCCTCGCCCCAGAGCGCGTCGACGAGGGCGTGGCGCGGCACCGCCTGGCCTGCCCGGAGCAGCAACGCCGCCAGCAGCGCGCGCTGCTTCGGCCGCCCGAGGTCGAACGGCTCGCCTTCCGAGCGGGCCTCGACCGGTCCCAGGATCCGGAATTCCACGGTTTTCTCTCTCCCCGCACGACCCGCCAAGCGAACGCCAAGCGGATGTTAAGCGCTCCCGTCGACGGTGCTCTCCAGCAGGGCCGCCGACCGGCGGCGGCCACCCGAAAAGGAGACGCGAACATGATCCGCACCGGCACCGTCATCGAGAACCCCGTCACCGGCGAGCGCATCGTCTTTCGCAAGACGTCGCGCGACACGGGCGGGGAGGCAGTGGTGATCGAGACCTTCGTGCAGCCGCACGGGTTCGTCGCGGCCGCGCACGTCCACCCGGGCCAGGAGGAGCGCTTCGAGGTGCTGAAGGGCTCGATCGGCTTCAAGATCGGCCGCGAGCAGATCGTCGCCGGCCCCGGTCAGCGTCTGACCGTCCCGGCCGGCACGCCGCACAGGTTCTGGAACGCCGGGGACACCGAGGCCCACTTCGTCTGCGAGGTCCGCCCCGCGCTCCAGTTCGAGTCGCTGCTGGAGACGATGTTCGCGCTCGCCGCCGACGGCAAGACGAACAGGAAGGGGATGCCGAATCCGCTGCGGCTGGCGGTGATCGCGAACGCGCACTTCGACACCGTTCGCCTGCCCTTCCCGCCGGCGATCCTCCAGCGGATCGGCCTCGCGCTCGGCTCGCCGGCCGGCCGGCTGCTCGGCTACACACCCACCTACGAGCCCGGCGCCGGCGTGCCGGTCGCCCTCGGCGTCCAGCCGTGAAGCGGCGGCTCTCGATCGCGGCGCTGTTCCTCGCGCTCTGCCTGCTCGCCGCGCTGGGAATGGTGTTGCGCAGGTTCGACGGGGTCTGAATCCGTCGGCAAGGGGCGGGGCCGCACGCGGCCCCGCCCCGGCTGCTTCAGGAGCGCGCGGGCTCGATGTTCTGGTTGACCCGGAACACGTTGTCGGGGTCGTACTCGGCCTTGATGCGCGCGAGCCGCTCGTAGTTGTCGCGGTAGCTGGCGCGCACCCGTTCCTGACCCTCGTCCATCATCATGTTCACGTAGGCCCCGCCTGCCGAGTACGGGTGCAGGGCCTCGTGGTAGTCGATGCTCCACCGGCTGATCGCGTCCACGTTCGCCGGGCCGGGGTCGACCCCGGCGAAGACCGAGCCCCAGAGCGCATCGCGGTAGCTCCAGGCCGTGTCCGCGGAGGCGACGTCGTGGGCGGCTCCGTCGATCGGGTACATGTGCATGGTCGACTTCATCGTCGGCATGTCGGCCCCGAAGCGCGCGTGGATCTGCACCGCCTCGTCCGGGATCTCCTTGACGAAGTCGGCACGCCAGTACCACTGGTCGCCCGGCGGGTAGAGGCCGTCGAAGGCACCCTGGAGCATCGCGTGCGGCATCGGCGCCGGGCCATGGAGCAGCGGCTCGGGGAGCGCGTCGAGCAGCGGGGCCATCGACTTCGCCGCCTCCGCCTCCGGGCCGACGTAGCACCAGACCACGCCGCAGACCTTGCGCAGGTGGATCTCCTCGGGGAACGGCGGCGCCGGCGGCACCGTGTGGAACGCGAAGAACCCGTTGAGCTCGCGCGGCGCGGCCGGCAGGAACTCGCGGTAGGCCGAGAGCACCTCGGCGGCATCCTCGACCGGCCAGAAGGTCGGGCCGGCGACCACCGTGCCCACCTCGTGCAGGCGGAACAGGAAGGACGTGACGACGCCGAAGTTGCCGCCGCCGCCCCGGATCGCCCAGAAGAGGTCCGGGTGCTCGTCGGCGTTCGCGCGCACGCGCTCGCCGCTCGCGAGCACCAGCTCGGCCTCGAGCAGGTTGTCGATCGCGAGCCCGCACCTGCGGGTCAGGTGACCGATGCCCCCGCCCAGCGTCAGGCCGCCGACGCCCGTGGTCGAGATGATCCCGCTCGGCGTCGCCAGCCCGTGCTCGCCGGTGGCCGCGTCGACCTCGCCCCAGGTGCAGCCGCCGCCGACGCGGACCGTGCGCGCCTCGGGATCGACCTGGACGTCCTTCAGCCGCGAGAGGTCGACGACCACCCCGCCGTCGCAGGTGCCGAGCCCGGCGCCGTTGTGGCCGCCGCCGCGGATCGCCAGGAGCAGGTCGTGGTCCCGCGCGAACGCGATCGTCCGCGAGACGTCGCCGAGGGTCGCGCAGCGGGCGATCAGCGCCGGGCGCCGGTCGATCATCGCGTTGTAGACCGCACGCGCCTCCTCGTAGTCGGAATCCTGCGGTCCGATCAGGCTGCCCTCGAACCCGGCCAGCTCGGCGCGGGCGGCGTCGGCGGGCGTCGTGACTGTGCTCATGCGTTCCTCCTCCGTCGGATGTCACCCATTGGGCGTGACGACGCACGGAACACTTGTGCCGGATCGTGCCGAGCTCAGAGACGCCACTCGGGCGGCAGCTCGCCGGGCGGGGCGTACGAGCAGAACTGGCCGGTCCGGATCGAGGCGGCGAGGTGCTCTTCCAGGGCAGGCGAATGACGCCCGATCGTCCGGATCGCAGAGCGGATCGCCTTCGTCACGCTGACCCTCGCCCGCTCCGCGGGCGAACCGCCGGTGCGATCACGGCCGCCGAGGCCGAGGGCCCGCGTCAGCTCGCCCGTGAGCGCCTCGATCTCGTCCTCGACGCGCGCGGCCCGCTCGGGGTCGTCCCATGATCGCGCCTCCTCGAGCTCCTCGCCGAGCTCCTGGAGCCGCCGGCGGTAGTCGGCCTTCGCCTGCGCGTCGAGGGCCGGCCCGGCAGGTCCGTCGACCCTCCTCTGCCCGGCGCCCTCGACCGCCTGGGCGAGCTCGACGGCGTGCGTCTCGACCCCCGGCGAGCCGAGCAGGAACGCGATGTACCGAAGCCCCTTCACATCCCGCAACCTGAGCTCTTCGCTTCCGTAGCCGATCGTCCAGACCTCGCCTTCGCGGCGGAAGACGTAGGAGGCGACCGCAGCCGCGGCCGGACGGGCTGCGGAGAGGCGCTCGAGGAGTCCCGACAGCTCGAGCTCGTGACAGAGCGCGGTCGCCTCGACGATCACCTCCTCCGCGCGAGCGTCGCTGCGGGCGACGAGCACCCGCGCCTGCTCGACCAGCACACGAGCCCGGAGGCCGGGCGCGCCGAGGGCGTCGCAGCGCTCCCGCGCCGTCGCGAAGTGGCGCTCCGCCTCGTCCCAGCGTCCGAGCATCGCGGCCAGCGCGGCCAGCCGCAGCGCGACCGGCCCCATCGGCTGTTGCGTATAGCTCACCGCGTTCCGCTCGCTGAACGGCTCGAGCAGCTCGTAGAGGCGGCGCCCGCGCTGCTCGTCCCGGACCAGCACGCACGCCTCGGCCAGTGAGCACATGTGCAGGAGCCACAGTCCGTCGGGCAGCACGTCCGCATAGTCGTTGCGCGCAAAGCGCTCGAGCTCCGCCCGGGCGGCGCGCTCGTCGCCGAGCTCCGCCGCGGCCATGGCGTCGCGCCAACGCGGCACCCACGAGTACTCCTCGGCGTGGGAGCGGATCGACGGCCACAGCTCGGCCAGCCGCCCCTGCGCCCAGCGGATGGTGAAGAGCTGCGCGTAGTGGAAGACGTACGTCGGATAGGCGCTGTGCCTGAGCCGGCCGAGCTCGAGTGCAGTCGTCGCGAGCCCCTCGGCGTCGGCGTAGCGTCCGTCGAGGATCGCGCGGACGACCCGGACGCACTGCGTATGCCAGAGGTAGGACGGCTGGCGGATCAGCTCGGCGATGGCGACCATCGCCTCGATCTCGCGATCGAGGGCGGGGCCGTCTCCGAGCTCGAGGAAGCAGTGGAAGCGGGCGTTGTGCGCGAGGAACTCCATCTCGCGGTCGGCGATCCGCTCGGCGGCGTCGAGCATCTCCTCCGTCTGCTCCAGCCGCTCGAGCACCATCGCCGGCGCCGTCAGGGCCCAGTGGCGGGCGTGGAACGCGGTGACGAGCGCGCGCAGGTCGCCGAGACGCCGTGCCACCTCGACGGCCTCGCCCGAGACCTTCGCCCGCCGCTCGACCGGCTCGTTGATCAGCTCGGCCGCGAGGCGCGAGAGCAGGCTCGCCCGCAGCGGACTGTCGTCGTCGGGGAGGGCGGCGAGCGCGTCGGCGAGGAGGCCCGCACCGGTCGCCCCGACCTCGAAGCGCGCGTAGAAGAGGAAGCCGCCGAGGGCGGTCACGTAGCCGAGCGCTGCTCGAGCGAGGAGCTCCCCGTCGCCGAGGCGGCGGGCGAGCTGTGTCGCGTCCTCGAAGCTCGTCCGCGCAGCTTTCACGTCGCCCGCCCGCCACTGCGCGTCCCCGAGCCGCAGGAGCAGGTCGCAGCGCCGGCCGGGCTCGCCCTGGGGGTCGGTCCCGAGCAGCTGGAGCGCACGGCTGAAATGGCGCACGGCTTCCTCGTACGCGAGCATCGCCGCCGCGCGGTCGCCCGCCCGCTCGAGGTAGTCGATCGTCCGCTGCGGGTCGCCCAGGGGGGCGGCGAGCGCCAGGTGGTGGGCGATCTCGGAGAGCCGGCGGTCGATGTCGCCTCGACTGAGCTCCTCCAGGACGGCGCCGATCTGGAGGTGCAGCTCGGCCCGCCGCCAGGCCGAGAGATCCCCGTAGAGCGTCTCCCTGACGAGCTCGTGCGCGAACGCCTGGCGCCGGCCGCCGGCGTCGTCGACGAGCAGGCCCGCCTCGAGCGCTTCCCCGATCGCGTCGACCAGCCGGCCGGCGTCGAGCCGGCTCATCCGCTCGAGCACGCCGAATTCGAGCTCGCGGCCGCCGACGGCGGCCAGCTGGAGAAGCGAAGCGGCCTCGGGCGACAGGCGGTCGATGCGCCGCCGGACCACGGCCCGGACCTGCTCCGGTATGCGCCAGCCGGGATCGTCGGCGCCCGCATCGACCCAGTCGGTCAGCTGGTCGGCGTCGACCGCGCGGATCAGCTCGCCGAGGAAGAACGGATTCCCGCCGGTGATCGAATGCAGCCGCTCTGCGAGCAGCCGCGTGCGGGGCTCCCCGACGATTCCCTCGACGTAGGTCTCGACCTCGTCCTGGCTCAGCCCTCGGAGCGGGATCCGCCGGCCGACCCGGGACAGCCCGGCGAAGAGCGTCGCGAGCTCGTGAACACGCGGCTCTCCGTCGCGGCAGGAGCAGAGGACGGCGATCGGCGCCTTCGCGATCGCGTCGCCGAGGAAGCGGAGCAGGAGCAGCGACGGCTCGTCGGCGGCGTGCAGGTCCTCGAGGACGATCAGCATCGGGCTCCCGTCGACGCGGTCGAGCAGGAAGCGCGTGACCGCGTCGAACAGCGCGAAGCGCACGCTCTCGGGATCCGTCTGCTCTCCCGCCGAGCCCGCCGGGGAGGTCGCGGCAGCCGCGATCTCGGCGAAGTCGCCGCCCGCGGCGCGCACGACCTGGATCCACGGCCAGTACGCGGGAGCGCCGCCCTCCTCCCAGCACCGGCCGGCGAAGACCGACCAGTCCCTGCCCGCCTGGTCGGCCACCTCGGCGAGCAGCCGAGTCTTGCCGATGCCGGCGTCGCCCGTCACGATCGTCACCCCGCCGCGTCCGGCTGCGGCCTCGTCGAGCGCTTCCTGCAGCTCCTCGAGCTCACGGCCGCGACCGACGAAGGGCCGCGAGGGGCGGCGGCCGCTCGATCGTCCCGACGCTCCGCGTCGTGCGGAAGTCCGGCTCCCGCTCATCGCCTCAGTGTTCCTCGGCGCGCCGCGCCTTGTCCAGACGACAGGTCTGCCCCTAGCGCTTCCGGCGGTCGACGACCCGCACCGCCTTGCCCTCGCTCCGCGGCACCGACCCCGGCTCGAGCAGCTCGACCGTGATGCGGACGCCCGTGTGCTCCTGGAGGACGGTCTCGACCGTCGTCCGGAGCACCTCGGTGTCGACCTCGGGCGAGAGGGGCTCGCAGTGCACGGTCACCTCGTCCATCGCACCCGGCCGGTCGACGACCAGCTGGTAGTGCGGCGCGACCTCCGGCACCGAGAGCAGCAGGTGCTCGACGTTCGACGGGTACAGGTTCACGCCGCGGACGGTGATCATGTCGTCGCGCCGCCCGCGCAGCCCCCGGATTCGCGCCGTCGTCCGCCCGCAGGCGCAGGGCTCGTAGGTGAGGGCGCCGACGTCGCCGGTGCGGTAGCGCAGCATCGGCATCGCCTCCTTGACGAGCGTCGTGAACACGAGCTCGCCCTCGGCGCCCTCGTCCACCGGCTCGCCGGAGTCCGGCTCGACCACCTCGACCAGGAAGTGGTCCTCGTGCACGTGGAGGCCGTCGCGGGCCTCCAGGCACTCGCTCGCGACACCCGGGCCGCACATCTCCGAGAGGCCGTAGAAGTTGACCGCGCGGAGGCCGGGGAGGCCGCGCTCGATCTGCTCGCGCAGGCCGTCGGTCCACGCCTCGCCGCCGAACAGGCCCAGCTCGAGCTTCAGCGCCGCCGGGTCGATGCCGCTGTCCTGCACCGCCTGTGCGATCACGAGCGCGTACGACGGCGTCGCGACCAGCACCTGCGCGCCGAGGTCGTGCAGCAGCAACGCCTGGCGTGCCGTGAAGCCGCCCGACACGGGCAGCACGGGGCAGCCGATGCGCTCGGCGCCCTGGTGGAAGCCGTGGCCGCCGGTGAAGAGCCCGTAGGTGTTCGCGTTGTGGATCAGCATCCCGGGCCGGACCCCGGCCATCGTCATGCAGCGCGCCATCAGCTCCGTCCACGTCTCGACGTCAGCCGCCGTGTAGCCGACCACCGTCGGCTTGCCGTGCGTTCCGCTCGACGCGTGCAGCCGTGCCAGCGCGCCGACCGGAACGCGCAGCAGCCCGAACGGGTACGCGTGCCGCAGCTCGGACTTGGTCGTGAAGGGCAGCGTGGAGACCTCCTCGAGCGAAGCGATCTCCACACCGAAGGTGGACCGGAGGCGCTCGAGCTGCAGTCCGCGCAGCTCCTCGCGCGGCAGACGCTCGGCCGGGTCCCGGATCACGGTGTCAGACGCTGCGCCGATGGGCGTTCCAGTGCTCTTCGAGGTTGCGGACGAGCGCGGGGCTGAAGTGACAGTACGCCTGCTCGCGGCAGAACACCGACATGTAGCGCCGAAAGAGGTCGAGCGGCTCGGCGCCCACCCGCAGCGCCCGCCGGTTCCCGGCCGCGTTCACGAGCCCCGAGTCGGTGAGCGCGGCGACGCGGGCGGCGATCGCGGCGTCCATCTCGTCCGGCTCGACCACCTCGTCGACCAGGAGGTCGCCCTGCGGCGTCCCGGCCTCGAACTCGAGCCCGGAGAGGATCGCCTGACGCGCGAGCCGGTCGCCGACGGAGCGCGGCAGCCGCAGGTTGGACGCGCCGGGCAGGATGCCCTCCTTGCGAGCGGGCAGGAACAGCCGGGCGCCGCGCGCCGCGAGCACGTGGTCGACGGTGTGCAGGATCTGGCAGGCGCCCCCGATCGCGAACGTCTCGACCGCGGCCACCCACAGCTTCTCGGTCGTCTCCTCGGGATCGCCGGGCCGATGCTCCTGGGAGCTCAGGCCGCGGAACAGCTTGTTCACGTAGCCGAGGTCGCGGGTGACGAAGAACATGAAGTCGACGCGCCCGTGGTAGAGGTGCGTCAGGTTCACCCCCGCTCCGAACACACGCCGGCCGGCGTAGCGCGGGTGCGACACGACCGCACCGCGGATCACGCCGATGTCCACGCCGGGATCGAGCAGCGCGAGGTCGACCGCGACCTCCGTGGTCGGCAGCGTCAGCGAGTCCTCCGCGTTCAGGTAGCGGTCGTTGCGGATCTCGAGGTAGGCGACGCCGTCGCGCCGCTCCAGGTACGTGCCGCCGAGATCGGCAATGCCCAGCGCGCGGAAGCCGTCGAGCCGGTCGAGGGCCTCGGCCGTCGGTCGCAGCATCGCCCAGACGAGATGCGAGCCGCAGCGCTCCGAGGCGAGGACGTACGCGAAGAAGAGGCCCTGCGCGATCTCCACGCCCTCCTTGTCGAGCAGCGCACGCCCGCGCTCGGCCGCCACCTGCTCGCGGGTCGGGACGAGCCCCGGGAAGCGCTCGGCCGCGGCGTAGACGAGCTCCTCGTCGTGCACGGCGGCGCGGAGGCCGTCCGTCAGCGCCAGGTAGACGTCCTCGGCGTGCGCGCGCAGGAAGCGGACGCGCTCGGCGTCGAGGGCGGCCTTCAGCCGCTCGGCCGCCCCGGCCTCGGCGTCGCTTCGCTCGGGGCGGGCCGGCAGGCGCGCGAGCAGGCGCTCGCCGCGGGCCAGGTAGTGCGCCGAGGCCCGCGCATCGGCGGCGAAGTCCTGTGGGCCGACCGGGCACGACTCCTCCCAGGCGGCGATCTCGGTCGGTGAGAGTCCCACTGCCTCGAGCATCGACGCACAGCCTATGAGCTAGCGTGACTCGATGGCCGACCACGAGATCCTCGTCTGGTCGGACTACCTCTGACCGTTCTGCCGGATCGGCCAGGGGCTGGCCGACTGGATGCAGGAGCGCTTCGGGGCGACGGTCGAGTGGCTGCCGTTCGACCTCCATCCCGAGTACCCGCCCGAAGGAGTGCCGCGCAGCCCCGAGCGGGCGGCCCGCGGCGCCGAGCTGTTCGAGCGCTACGGCCTGGAGTACGACCCGCCGCCCGTCTCGCCGCGGTCGCTCGACGCCCTGCGCCTGACCGAGCACGCGCGCGAGCGCGGCCTGCACGCTCCGTTCCACGACCGCCTGATGGACGCCTACTGGACCGAGGCGCAGGACCTCGGCGATCACGAGGTCCTCCGCAGGCTCGCGGACGAGGTCGGCCTCGACGGCGCGGACGAGATCCTCGCCTCCGACCGCTACGCCGACCACGTCGCCCGTTCGACCGCCGCGGCGCATTCCATGGGGATCAACGGCATCCCGGCGTTTCTGCTCGACCGCCGGCTGCTCGTGCTCGGAGCGCATCCGCGCGAGGCCTTCGAGCAGGCGTTCGCGCAGCTCGAGTAGTGCAGGAAGGCGTATGCTCGGCGCCGCCCCGCGCGATTCCCCGCGAGGGTCGCTTTCGTTTATATAGTGACTCCAGCGAACCCGGAGCAAGGAGGCGATAGATGGCTCTGACGATCGGCGACACCGCACCCGATTTCCACGCCCAGACCACCGAGGGCGAGATCGACTTCCACGACTGGATCGGCGACTCCTGGGCGGTGCTCTTCTCGCACCCGAAGGACTTCACCCCCGTCTGCACGACCGAGCTCGGCTACATGGCGAACGTCAAGCCGGAGTTCGACAAGCGGAACGTGAAGATCATCGGCCTGTCGGTCGACTCGACGAGCGACCACGAGGCCTGGGCGAAGGACATCGCCGAGACCCAGGGCACGGCGCCCAACTACCCGATCATCGGCGACGCGGACTTCGAGATCGCCAAGGCGTACGGGATGCTCGCGGCAGACGTCTCCGGCGACGCGAAGGCGCGCACGCCGGCCGACAACCAGACCGTCCGGAACGTCTTCGTGATCGGCCCGGACAAGAAGGTCAAGCTGATCCTCGTCTACCCGATGTCGACCGGCCGCAACTTCGACGAGGTGATCCGCGTGATCGACTCGCTCCAGCTGACCGCCACCCACAAGGTGTCGACGCCGGTGAACTGGCAGCAAGGCGAGGACGTGATCATCTCCGGCTCGGTCTCGAACGACGAGGCGAAGGAGCTCTTCGGCGACTGGCAGGAGCCGAAGCCCTACATCCGGATCGTCCCGCAGCCGCGGTAGGCGCCGGCGCGTGAGGCGCCCGCCGTCGGGCGCCTCACGCGTCTTCCCTAGAGCCGGAAGTACGGATCGAGGACGCTGATCTCGGTGATCCGGTCGACCGGCAGCTCGTTCACGGCCGCCGCTCGCCTGATCGCCTCGGGGCTCGGCCCGTCGTAGACGCAGTACGTCCGGTTCCCGTCGTCCGAGACGTACGAGTGGAGCCAGGTCACGCCTTCGTCGGTGTTGCGCCGGACGACGGCGGTGCACGTCTCGGCGCCCGCGGCGTCGGCCCGGACCCGCAGGCCGCCGTCGAAGGTGCGCTCGACGAGGTATCTCGGCATGCCTCGCCCCCGCTAGGTCTCGTTGAAGGGCGAGACCAGGGGGTTCGTGCCCGAGTAGATCCCCGCCGGGTTGTGGAACCAGAGCCAGACGTGGAAGGTGACCAGGTTCGGGTGCCAGAAGCCGAACGCCGCGCCGCTCTCGGGGCTCGTCTTCGCGCAGTCGGCCTGCGCTGCCGCCGGGACGAACGTGCCGTCGACGTAGTGACAGGCCGCCCCGAACGCCCCGTACTTGGCCCCGGGCAGCGGCGGCTTCGCCGGCTTCGCGGGGAACACCCACTCCACCGCGCCGAGCAGGTACTGGCTTCCGTGCTTCTGGTACACGAGGATCGGCGGCCTGGTCACGTCGAAGCCCGTGATCTTCGCGTTCATGTAGTGGATCCCCATGTCCGGGATCATCGGCGTGATGATCCTGTAGCCGTCCGCCTTGGCCTTGTTGAGGTTGGTCGCGTACTTCGCGGTGGCCACCCGCATCGCCGCGAGCGACTGGGCCAGCGGCACCGCCGACGCGCGGCCGTGCGCGGGCCGGGCGGTGGCACCGCCGGCCAGGACCGCCGTCGCCGCCAGGGCGAGCGCGACGACGGCCGCAGGGATGAGCTTGTGCATGTGACGCACACCTCCTGGGTCGTTGAACGTCCCGATCGACGGTAGGGACGGCGCGGCCCACCGGCATCGGTGCGCCTGCCCAGCTTGCGCTGCCGGACTACCTATCTTGGGGGACGAGCCCGAGGCGAACGGCCTCGGCGGCGGCGGCGCTCCGGTTGCGGGCTCCGAGCTTGCGCAGGATCGCGCCGACATGGTGGCCGACGGTGCGCTCCGACAGGACGAGCCGTGCGGCGATCTCGGAGTCGCGCAGGCCGTCCGCCACGAGCTCGAGCACCTCGAGCTCGCGCGGCGTCAGGCCGGCCGGGTTCTCGCGGGTGGCCCGGCGCGGCCCGCGCGGGAGGCCGCGTGCGCCCCGCTTGCGCAGGCGACCGGCGACCAGCGTCGCCGCCGGCCGTGCGCCGAGCCGCTGGAGCTCCTCGAGCGCGCTGCGCAGGTTCGCCTCCTCGCCCGAGTCCGCCAGCGCCAGCGCGGCCGCGTAGGGACAGCCGGCTTCCTGCCAGTAGGCCGACGCCGCCCGCCAGTCTCCGGAGAGCTCCGAGTCGTACGGCTCGATCGGGGAGATCGGCAGGTCGTCGTCGACCCCCGCCCGGCGACGCCAGACGAGCAGCTCCCCGAGCGCCGCCCGGTCCCTCCGCTCGACCGCAAGCCCCAGCGCTCGCTCGGTCGCCTCGATCACCCCGTCGGGGTCGCCGCGCAGCCAGGCCACCTCGGCTCGCGCAGCGGCGGCCGGGCCCATTCGGAACGGCTCCTCGGTCGGCTCGGCGGTCGCCCACGCTTCCGCGAGCAGCTCCTGGTGCCCGGGGTCGCCGCGCCGCGCCCGGACGAGGGCGAGGACGATCAGCGCGACGATCCGCGGCTGGATCGAGGCGCGGCGGATCCGGAGGACCTCTGCAGCGGTCTCGGCGGCTTCGTCCCAGCGTCCCTGTGCGAGCTGGAAGCGCGACCGGTACGCGAGCAGGTAGAAGCGGTAGAGCTCCAGCCCGCGATCGCTGCAGTAGTCGAGACCGGGCTCGAGGTACTCCGCGGCGACCTTGTACTGCTGGGTGGCGATCGCTCCGGCCACGAGGTCGACGAACACCCTTCCGGTCGCCTCGACCAGGCCGGCCTCGCGGGCCAGAGCAAGAGCCTCCTCGAGCTTCTCCCTGCCGCCGCGGGCGAACCTGATCCGCCCCAGCGATTGCAGCGCCCGGACCTCGAGATCGACGTCGCCGAGCTGCCGGGCGAGCTCGAGCCCCCGGGTCGCGTCGGCCACGGTCTCCTGCTTGATGTGGGCCCTCGCGAGCTCACGGCCGGGCGGAAGCGGCTCGAGCAGGGCCAGCGCCCGGTGGGCGACGTCCGCGGACTCCGCCGCCCGGCCGGGGCACCAGAGGATGTCGGAGAGCCAGCACATCGACTCGCCCTCCTCGAGGCTCTGGCCCAGCCCGCGCCGGAGCTCGAGCGCTTCCTCGACGGCCACGATCGCCTCGTCGATGTCGTCGGCGAGGTAGGCGGCCCGCGACCGCCGCTCGAGCAGCTCCGCCCGCTCGGCCGGCGAGAGGCCTTCGCCCCACCGCAGGGTCCGCGCGTAGTGGGCGGCCGCCTCGCGATGGGCTCCGAGCGCCTCCGCCCGGGCGGCGGCGGCCGGGGCGAAGCGCAGCACCGCGCCGCTGTCGCCGGCCGCCTCGGCGTGGTGGGCCAGCCGCGCGAGCTCGAGACTTCCGCCCGGCGGGTCCGAGAGCGCTGCCAGGGCCGACCGGTGCAGCTCGAGCTTCCGCCCGGGCGCGATCGAGTCCTCGACCGCCAGCCGGGCGAGCTCGTGCCGGAACAGGATCCCCGCGGAGTCCGAGCGGAGCATCCCCGACGCCAGGCACTCGTCCAGGCTCTCCCCTGGTTCGCCTGCGATCCGTTCGAGCAGCCAGAGCTCGGCCCGGGGCGGGACGGTCGCGACTGCCTCGAGCAAGGCCCGCGCCGGCGGGCTCAGCCGCGCGGCGCGGGCGAGCACCGCGTCCCGGACCGTCTCGGGGATCGCGTCGGATCCGGCGGCGAGCGCCTCCACCACGAAGAACGGGTTGCCTGCGGTCCTGGCGTAGAGCTCGCCGGCGTCGACGCCGTGCGGCTCGGCCAGCCGGGCGACGGCGGAGCGCGAGAGACCGGTGAGCCTCATCCGGCTGAGCGAGGGCCCCGGGGTCAGCTCGCCCAGCACGATCCGCAGCGGGTCGACGACGTCGACCTCGTCGTCGCGGTACGTGACGACGACGAGCGCGGGCACCGCCTCGACGCGGCGGACGAGCAGCCGGAAGACGTCGAGCGTGGCCTCGTCCGCCCAGTGGACGTCCTCCAGCACGAGGACGGTCGGCTCGGTTCGCAGCTCGTCGGCGAGCTCCGCCACGACCTGGTACGGCATTGCGCCGTGCTCCACGACCGACGGAAGCTCGCCGTCGAGCGACTCGGCGATCTCGAGGAAGGGTCCGAGCGGCCGGGGCGCGAAGAGCGGCGCGCAGGAGCCGCGCACGACCCTCACCGACCCCGCGTGCCGGTCGCAGAGCTCCCGGACGAGCGCGGTCTTGCCGACGCCGGCCTCGCCTCGGAGCAGGACGACGTGGCCCCGGCCGCTCGCCTCGACCTCGGCGAGGCGATCCTCGAGCGCCGCCAGCTCGTCGGCACGCTCGAGCAGGCCCGCCGCAGCGACCGCCTCACGATCCAGCCCGACCTGCGTCACCGTCCGAATCATGGACACCTCCGTCCTACGCTTCAACACCGGCCGTGGATGGTTCCGCCGATATCGTCTCGCTCCATGCAGGCGACCGGCATCTCCGGGGACGAGCTCGCCGACCGGCGAGGGCGACTGCTCGAGCAGGCCGGGACGACGACTGTCCTCTTCGGCCAGGCGTACATCCAGTACTACACCGGCTTCGACTTCCTCTCGAACGAGCGGCCGGTCGTGGTCGTCGTCGGCGACGAGCTGCTCGCGTTCGTGCCCGAGTTCGAGGTCGCCCGCACCGAGGCCGAGGGGCACTTCGACCGGGTCGAGTCGTATCCCGAGTACCCGGGCCCCGAGCATCCGATGACCGTGCTCGGACGGCTTCTCTCCGGCCCGCTGGCGGCCGACGAGGACGGCTACCCGGGCATCCTCGGGTACGAGGGGCCGGCGCTGTCCGAGGTGACCGGCGCGCCGGTCGACGTCGTCGGCGGCTGGATCGAGCGGCAGCTGCGGATCAAGTCGCCGGCGGAGGTCGAGCTGATCCGGCAGAGCGCCCGCTGGTGCGAGCACGCGCACCGCCTCCTCCAGGAGTACTCCGTGCCGGGCGCGACCGAGGCCGAGGCGTCGCTGCGCGCCGGCCTTGAGGCGACGCTCGCGATGCTGAAGGCGCTCGGGCCCGAGTACGCCGGCCAGCTCGGCTCGCAGGACGGCGCCACCGCCGGCTACCGCGGCCAGATCGGCCCTCGCAGCGCGTGGGCGCACGCGGTCGCGCACAACATCGAGTTCCGCGAGGGCGACATGCTCGTCACCGAGACGGCCGCTCCTGTCTGGGGCTACAACGCCGAGCTCGAGCGCGGCATGGTGATCGGCACGCCCACCGACGAGCAGCGCCGGCTCTTCGACCACGTCGTCGCCGCGCAGCAGGTCGCCTTCGACGCCTTCCGGCCCGGCGTGACCTGCGCCGACGTCGACCGGGCCGTGCTGGACTACTTCGCGAAGCACGACCTCCTCCCGCTCTGGCGGCAGCACACCGGGCACGCGATCGGGCTGCGCAACCACGAGGCGCCCTTCCTCGACGTCGGCGACCACACGCCGGTCGAGCCGGGCATGGTGTTCACGATCGAGCCGGGCGTCTACCAGGAGGGGCTCGGCGGCTTCCGCCACTCGGACACGATCGTCGTCACCGAGGACGGGATCGAGATCCTCACCGACTACCCGCGCGACCTCGAGAGTCTGACGATTCCGGTCTGAGCTCAGCGCGTGAGCGGCGGGGTGAAGACGTGCCAGCGGCCGCCGGACCAGCGCCGGAGTGCGACCTGCCGGACGCCGCCCCGGACGACGATGCCCGGCACCAGGAACGGGTTGTTCGCCTCGGCCGACCGGCGCAGCGCGGTCAGGACGCTTGCCCGCGTCGGGCTCGGGCCGGCCCGGCGGAGCGCGTCGACGAGCGTGAAGGCGGCCGCGAGCCCGAGCGCCTGGCCTGCGTTCGCGGGCCGGAAGCGCCGGAGCGCCGGATCGCCCGCCCAGGCCGGATCGCCGGGCATCCGGAGGAAGACGGTCGAGACCGCGCCCGGCGACGGCTCGGCTGCGGCTGCGTTGGAGAAGACGAACCAGTCGCGCCGCGGCAGGGCGAGCGGATGCGAGGAGAGGACGACGAGCGTGTCCGCTCTCGACGCGCGCAGGACCTCGGCATCGGCGGCGGCGATCAGGACCGGGGCCGAGCGCTCGAACCAGGCGAGCAGCTCGCGACCGTCGGGGTCGTCGGAGTAGAGGACGGCGATCCTGGCTCCGGGCCTCGTCTTCGCGATCTGACGTGCCAGCACCCGCGCCTCGAGGCCGTAGCCGGGGACGTAGCCGACGGCCCACGCGCGGCGGCGCGATTCGGCGGAGCCGCCGAGGACGAGCTGCGGCAAGGGCTCGGGGACGGCGGAGGGAGTGAGCGCCGCCAGCGGCTGCTCCCCCGGGGCTGCGCTGCGGAGCACCACGCGACGCCCGTCGACGCCGTCGTGCGATCCCACCCACGCGAGGTAGCGGGCCGCACCGGCCGCGACCGCCGGCGGGAGCCCTGCGTCCGCGATCACGAGCGGCGCCGGCGAGGCCCCCGAGGAGCCGGCCGACCCGGCGAGCGCCGCCAGCACGAGCGCGATCGCGAACGGCCGCATCGGCCGCGAAGCCTAGCCGTGCCGCCTTCCGGCAAGATGGCAGCGTGTCCGCCGCCGATCTGCGCGCACGCTTCCGGGAGCTCCACGCCGCGGACGGCATCTTCCTGATGCCGAACCCGTGGGACGTCGGGTCGGCCCGGCTGCTCGAGACGCTCGGCTTCCCGGCGCTGGCGACGACGAGCGCCGGGTTCGCATGGTCGCTGGGCAGGCCGGACCAGCACGTGACCCGCGACGAGCTGGTCGCCCACGTGCGGGCGATCACGGCCGCGGTCTCCGTCCCGCTGAACGTCGACAGCGAGCGCCTGTACCCCGACGACCCGGGCGGCGTCGCCGAGACCGTGCGGCTGCTCGCCGGGGCCGGAGCGGCCGGCTGCTCGATCGAGGACTACGACCCGGCGACGGGCGGGATCGACGAGGTCGAGGCGGCGGCGGGTCGGGTCGCCGAGGCGGCCGCGGCCGCGCGTGAGACGGGGATCGTCCTCACGGGCCGCTGCGAGCACCACATCCGCGCGGTGGACGACCTGGACGGGACGATCGAGCGGCTGGTCGCGTACCGCGACGCCGGCGCGGACTGCCTCTACGCGCCCGGACTGACCGGGATCGACGACATCCGCCGCGTCGTCGACGAGGTCGAGGCGCCGGTGAACGTGCTCGCCCTGCCGGCGACGCCGCCGGTCGCCGAGCTCGAGGCCGCCGGCGTCAGGCGGATCTCGACCGGAGGCCTCCTGGCCGCCGCCGCGTACGGCTCGCTGGTGGCGGGTGCGCAGGAGCTGCTCGACGAGGGCACCTCCCGGTACGGGGCCGGCAGCGTCTCGCGCGACCTGCTCGCTCGCGCGCTCGGCTAGCGCCGCGGCCTAGGCCGCTTCCTCCGAGCCGAGGTACGCCTCGATCACGGCCGGGTCGTTCTGGACCTCCTGCGGCGTCCCGGCGGCGATCTTGCGGCCGAAGTCGAGCACGTGCACGCGGTCGGACACGCCCATGACCAGGTTCATGTGATGCTCGACCAGGAGGATGGTCAGGTCGAAGTCCTCGCGCATCCGGACGACGAACGCCGCCAGCCGCTCGACCTCCTCGTGCGAGAGCCCGCCGGCCGGCTCGTCGAGGAGTAGCAGCCGCGGGCCGGACGCGAGCGCCCTGGCGGTCTCGACGCGCTTGAGGATCGCGTAGGGGAGCGAGCCGGCCGGCCGCTCGGCGACGTCGCCGATGCCGACGTACTCGACGATCTCGTCCACCGAGCGCGGCCCCGTGCGCTTGTGGGTGCCGACGACGACGTTCTCGCGCACGGTCATCGTCTTGAACAGCTCGAGGTTCTGGAACGTCCGCGCGATCCCGCGCGCGATCACGCGGTGCGCGGGCGTCGACAGCAGCGACTCGCCCGCGAAGACGAGCTCGCCGCTGTCGGGCCGGTAGAGGCGGGTGATGACGTTGAAGGCGGTCGTCTTCCCCGCGCCGTTCGGGCCGATCAGTCCCACGATCTCGCCCTCGCCCACGTCGAACGAGACGTCGTCGAGCGCGACGATGCCGCCGAAGCGGCGGGTGACGTTCTTCACCTCGAGCAAGGCCACGAGGCGTACCTTAGAGCGCATGGAGACCCACGAGATCGTGGTCGTGGGCGGCGGGGCGATGGGCGCGAGCGTCGCCTGGCACCTGCGCGAGCTCGGCCTGGACGACGTCGTGCTGCTCGAGCGCGACTCGCTGGCCGCCGGGTCGACCAGCCGTTCGGCCGGCGGGATCCGGGCGCAGTTCTCGGACGAGCTGAACATCCGGATCGCGCTCCGCTCGATGGACGAGTTCGGCCGGATGGAAGGAATCGACTTCCGCCGGTACGGCTACCTGTTCCTGCTCGACCGCGAGGAGGACCTCGCCTCCTTCCGGGGGGCGCTCGCGCTCCAGCAGCGCCTCGGCGTGCCCTCGCGCGAGCTCTCGGTCGAGGAGGCGCTCGAGATCGTCCCCTTGCTCGAGCCGGACGGACTCGTGGGCGCGACCTTCTGCGAGCTCGACGGCTACGCGTCGCCGGAGTCGGTCGTCCAGTGGTACGCGCGCGGGCTCGACGTCAGGCAGGGCTGCGAGGTCACCGGCGTTCGGGTGGACGCCGGACGCGTCGCCGCCGTCGAGACGTCCAGGGGCGCGATCGCCTGCAGGACGGTCGTCTGCTGCGCCGGCGCGTGGTCGCGGGAGGTGGCGGCGATGGCCGGCGTCGACCTGCCGGTCGAGGGCGAGAAGCGCTGGATCTGGTTCTCGCCCGAGGACGGCGGCCTGCCGGAGCGGCTGCCGCTGACGATCGACTTCTCGACCTCGTTCTACTTCCACCGGGAGGGGCCGGGCATCGTGTTCGGCGGGCGAGAGCAGACGCTCGAGGAGGTGGCGGAGGCGGGGCTGGCGCGCCTGCCGCTCCTCGCCGACCTGCCCGTGCAGACGTCGTGGTGGGGCTACTACGAGGTGAGCCCCGACCACAACGCGCTCGTCGGCCGGGTGTCCGAGCCCGAGGGCTTCCTCTACGCCACCGGGTTCTCCGGGCACGGCTTCCAGCAGGCGCCGGCCGTGGGCGAGCACGTGGCCGAGCTGATCGCGGGCCGCGAGCCGACGCTCGACCTGTCCGCCTTCGACGTCGGGCGGTTCGAGCGCGGGGCGGCGCGGCCCGAGGCGTTCGTCGTCTAGAGCTCGGTCACCGGAGCCCTGCAGGCGAAGCGCTCGCAGACGTACAGCGTCGGCTTGCCGTCCACGCGCGTCTTCCCGGCGAGCAGCGGCACGGCCTCGCTGGGGCCGAACGCGACGACGGCGTTGGGCTCGAACGGCGCGAGGGCTGCACGGGCGAGCTCGTCCCCGGGCGTGCCGACGATCGCCAGCTCCCGCGGCGGCGACAGGTACAGGTCGAGCGCGCAGAGCGCCCAGCCGAACGCGCTCGGGATCCGTGCGAGGTTGGCGTGGAGCAGACGCAGCACGCCGACGGCGCGGTGCTCCAGCTCGTCGTCGCCGTAGATCCGCGCCAGCCGCAGGAGCACGAACGCGAGCATCGAGTTCCCCGACGGCACCGGGTTGTCGTCGAGCTCCTTCTTCCGCGCCACCAGCCGCTCCGCGTCGTGGGCGGCCATGAAGAACCCGCCGCGCTCGTCGTCGGCGAAGAGCTCGACCGCGAGCCGCACTAGCCGGTGCGACTCCTCCAGCCAGCGGAGCTCGCCGGTGGCGACGTGCAGCTCGTACAGGCCGTGGGCGACGTCCGCGTAGTCCTCGAGGTAGCCGGGGATGCCCGCCCGCCCTTCCCGCCACGTCCGGAAGAGCCGGCCGTCAGGCGAAGAAAGCTCGCTGAGCAGGAAGTTTCCGAGCCGCTCGGCGGCTTGTAACACAGTGTTACTTGCGACCCTCCGCCCCGTCTCGGCGAGGGCGGCGAGGGCGAGCCCGTTCCAGGCTGCGATCGCCTTGTCGTCGCGGCCGGGCTGGGGACGGGCCGAGCGCTCCTCCAGCAGGCGGGCCTTCAGCTCCGGGCTCAGCTCGCCGCGCACGATCGAGCGGCCGTGCTCGAACGGGCGCAGCAGCGCGGCCGGGACGCCGTCGGAGTCGGTCCACGTGTAGGTCAGCCCTTCGACGCCGTCGGTGTCCGCGTCCTGCGACGACGCGAACCCGCCCTCCGGCAGGGCCAGCTCGCGGAGCAGGTAGTCGCAGGTCTCCTCGACCACGCGGCGGTAGCGCGCCTCGCCGGTGACCACCCACGCGTGCAGGTACGCGGGCACGAGCAGCGCGTTGTCGTAGAGCATCTTCTCGAAGTGCGGGACGAGCCAGTCGGCGTCAACCGAGTAGCGGTGGAAGCCGCCGCCGACGAGGTCGTACATCCCGCCGGCGGCCATCGCGTCGAGCGTGGTCGTGACCATGTCCAGCTCCCCGCGCCGAAGCAGGAGCTCGAGCACCGAGGCAGGCGGGAACTTCGGAGCGCCTCCGAAGCCGCCGTGCCCGACGTCGAACGAGCGGCGGAGGCCCCGAACCGCCTCGGACAGCACCGAGCCCGTGAGCGGCTCGGCCGACGGCGCCGGGTCGCTCGAGGACCGGACCGCCTCGACCAGCTGCGTCGCCGAGCGGGTGACGTCGGCGCGGCGCTCCCGGTACGCCTGCGAGACCGCGGCGAGCACCTCGCGGAAGCCGGGCAGGCCGTGGCGCGAGGCCGGCGGGAAGTACGTCCCGCCGAAGAACGGCTCCCCCGCGGGCGTGAGGAAGACGGTCATCGGCCAGCCGCCCTGGCCGGTGAGCGCGACGACCGCGTCCATGTAGACCGCGTCCAGGTCGGGCCGCTCCTCGCGGTCGACCTTGACGTTCACGAACTGCTCGTTCATCTGAGCCGCCGTCTCGGCGTCCTCGAACGACTCATGCTCCATCACGTGGCACCAGTGGCAGGCCGCGTAGCCGATCGAGAGCAGGATCGGCCGGTCCTCGTCGCGCGCCCGCGCCAGCGCCTCGTCCCCCCACGGGTACCAGTCGACCGGGTTGTCGGCGTGCTGGAGCAGGTACGGGCTGGTCTCCCCGGCCAGGCGATTCATCCCGCCACGATAATCAGGCGCGTGTCCTCCCCGTTCCCGACCGGCACGGTGACGTTCCTGTTCACCGACATCGAGGGGTCGACCAGGCTGCTCCAGGAGCTCGGCTCCGACTACACGACGGTCGTCGCCGACCACCGGCGGATCCTGCGGGAGGCGTTCAGCTCGGCGGAGGGGCGCGAGGTCGACACGCAGGGCGACGCGTTCTTCTACTCCTTCCGGCGGGCGCGCGACGCGGTCGCGGCGGCGGTCGCCGGCCAGCGCGCGCTCGAGGCGCACACGTGGCCCGGCAGGGCCGCGGTCCGGGTCCGCATGGGGCTGCACACCGGCGAGCCGGCAGTCGGCGACGAGGGCTACATCGGCCTCGACGTGGTCCGCGCGGCGCGGATCTGCTCCGCCGGGCACGGCGGGCAGGTGCTGCTCTCGGAGACCACCCGCGCGCTCGTCGGCGGCGACCTGCCGGAGGGCGTCTCGATCCGCGACCTGGGCGAGCAGAAGCTGAAGGACGTCCGCGCCGAGCACATCTACCAGCTGGAGCTCGGCGACTCGCCACGCTACTTCCCGATGCTGAAGACCGAGGGCTCGCACTCGGACTTCGGCGACCGCATCTCCAGGCACGTCGAGTCGATCGTCGAGGCGCAGCTGAGCTCGGTCTTCGCCGGAAGCAAGCCGCCGACCGCGAAGCTCACCGGGCTGACCGCCTTCGGGCTGGTCACGCTGCTCCTCTTCCTCGGGGTGCTCGTCGGCATCGGCTTCCTGATCAAGGTCGCGTTCTTCTGATGCCCTTCGCGCCGCTGGCCGGCATCCGCGTCGTCGACGTGACCACCTCCTATGCCGGCCCGGTCTGCACCCAGCTGCTGGGGGCGCTCGGTGCCGACGTGGTCAAGGTCGAGCCGCCGGCCGGGGACGAGGCGCGCTCGTGGGGCCCGCCGTTCGCGGGCGACCTCGGGACGCTGTTCGTCGCGGCCAACGCCGGGAAGCGGTCGGCGGCGATCGACCTGCGGCGCGGCACGGAGCTGGTCCTGCGGCTCGTCGACCGCGCCGACGTGGTCGTCCAGAGCCTGCGGCCGGGCCTGGCCGAGGAGCTCGGCCTGGACGCGGCGGCGCTCCGGGCCCGCAGGCCCGAGCTCGTCTGCTGCACGATCTCGTCGTACGGGAGCACCGGGCCGAAGCGGATGCTGCCCGGCTACGACCCCCTGCTCCAGGCGGCCGGAGGCCTGATCAGCGTCACCGGCGAGCCGGGCGGCGAGGGCGTACGGGTCGGCGTGTCGCTGATCGACCACGGCACCGGGATGTACGCCGCGTTCGCGATCCTCGCCGCGCTGCACGCGGGCGGCGGTCACACGCTCGACGTGTCGCTCTGGGAGACGGCGCTCGCGTACGTGTCCTACCACCTGATCGGCAACCTCGAGACCGGAGCCGTGCCGACCCCTCAGGGCACGGGCTTCCACGCGATCGCCCCCTACCAGGTCTTCCCCGCGTCGGACGGCGGGCTGATGATCACCGCCGCGAACGACGGGCTCTTCCGGCGGCTGGCCGACGCGATCGGCGTCCCCGAGCTGGCCGACGACCCGCGCTTCGCGACCAACCCCGACCGCGTGACCAACCGCGCCGCGCTCGTCGAGGCGCTCTCCGCGCGGCTGCGGGAGCGGCCCCGCGCCGCCTGGCTGGAGGCGCTCGCGGCTGCCGGCGTCCCGGCCGCTCCGGTCCAGGACGTCGGCGAGGTCGCCGCCGACCCGCAGACCGGGGCGATCGGGATCCTCCAGCGCCTCGGCCGGCACACGACGGTCGGCCCCGCGTTCTCGGCCGACGGCGAGCGGCCCGCCTACGCCGCCGCGCCGCCGGCGCTGGGCGAGCACACGGCCGAGGTGCTCGCCGAGGCCGGGTACTCGGCCGACGAGGTCGACGAGCTGGCCGAAGCGGCCATCATCCGTCTGGCGTAGCCGGACCGCCCGGCCCGGTCAGACCGCCGCGTCGAGCGCGGCGGCGACGAAGATCAGGGCCAGGTACAGGAGCGAGGCATGGAAGACGAACGCCGCTCGCCGGCGGTCGGCCGCTCGACGCAACCACAGCGTCAGCGAGAGAAAGGCTCCTCCGAGCACGAGCGCGCCGGCGAGGTAGACGAGCCCGAAGGATCCGGCCGCGACGGGCAAGGCGGAGACCGCGACCAGCACGATCGTGTAGCCGACGATGCGCTGCAGCGTGGCGCGGTCGCCGCGCACGACCGGCAGCATCGGGACGCGCGCGGCGCCGTAGTGCTCGCGCAGGAGCAGCGCGAGCGACCAGAAGTGCGGCGGGGTCCAGAGGAAGACGATCAGGAACAGCCAGGCGGCCGGCAGGGCGAGGCTGCCCGTCGCCGCCGCGTAGCCGACGAGCGGAGGAACGGCGCCGGCCGCGCCGCCGAGAACGATGTTGCTCGGCCCGCGACGCTTCAGGTAGCCCGTGTACACGACGACGTAGAACAGGTTCCCGACGAGCGCCAGCACCGCCGTGAGGACGTTCACGGTCGCGGCGAGGAGAACGAACGAGCAGGCCGAGAGCGCGAGCCCGAACTCGAGCGCGCGGGGTGCACTCATACGGCCGCCAGCGACGGGGCGGCCCGCCGTGCGCGGCCCCATCAGCCGGTCGATGTCCCGGTCGAGGACGTGGTTCAGCGCGCTCGCGCCTCCGCAGGCGAGCGCCAGCCCCAGCAGCATCAGCAGCAGCCGGCCCGGACCCGGGTCACCACGGGCACCCACGACCATGCCGCAGGCGCCGGTGAGGAGCAGCAGACTCATGATCCGCGGCTTGGTCAGCGTGACGTAGTCGCGCACGCGGCCGGCGGCGACCTCGGCCCCGCGCCAGGTCGCGGCGGCGAGCGCCGCGGTCGCGGCCAGCGTCAGGGCGGCGAGGACGACGTGGGGCGCGTGGGCGGTGACGAGCGCCGCGGCGAGCAGGAGCGCGAGCGCCACGAGCGAGGGAGCGACGAGCCGTCGATGCGCGAGGAGCGCGCCCAGGGCGATCGCGAGCAGCGGCGGGAGGACCAGCGCGCTCAGGACCCGGTGGGGAGCGCCGCCGCCGAGCGTCCCGCTGACGACGGCGAGGAGGACGCCGGCGACGGCGACGAGCGCGGTCAGCCGCAGGGGGACTCCCGGCGCTGCATCCGTTCTCACGCCTGCGCCCCGAGCCTGGCCAGGTCGCCCTGGACGAAGGCGGGCAGGAAGGGGTACAGGTAGGCGGTCCGCTCGTAGCCGTCCCGGTCGATCAGGTACAGGACGAGGCTGTGCACGATGTCGCCGGAGCCCGGGTCGACCGTGACGCCGTACCGCTTCCAGACGCCGCGCAGCGCGGCCCGGCTGCCGTTCAGCCAGTGCCAGGGCCAGGGGCCGGCCAGGTGCCACCTGCTCATCGCGTGACGGATGCTCGCCGGCGTGTCGCCCGAGGGATCGACGCTGACGACGACCAGCGCCGGCCTCGCGGCCGCTGGCAGGCGGCGGAGAATCGATCCGAGCTCGCGCCCCTGGATCGGACACTCCTCCTTGCACTGCGAGTCGAGGAACGTCAGGAGCACGGATCTCCCCCGGAGGGAGCGCAGGCCGACGAGGGCGCCGTTCTGGTCGTCGAGCGCGAACGCGGGGGCCGGTCGCCTTCCCGCCCCCCAGGAGGCCTGTCCGTGGAAGGCCGGGAGCGTGGCCGCCGCTGCGCCCCGCGAGCCGTGCGCCGCGAGCTCGTGGATCGCGACCCCGGCGCC
This sequence comes from Gaiellaceae bacterium, assembly GCA_036555585.1. Taxonomy (GTDB): domain Bacteria; phylum Actinomycetota; class Thermoleophilia; order Gaiellales; family Gaiellaceae; genus DATBLE01. The sequence continues at coordinate 134,828 of DATBLE010000017.1, read as the reverse complement.
GATGCCGGCCAGCGCGGCGGCCGCGACGGCGAGCACGACCCCCCGGAGCGGCACGCGAGCCCTGGCGGGAGGCCCGGTGGCGTCGCCGTCGGTCATTCGGTCTTGCCGGTCCGAGCACCCGCAGAGCGCCGCCTGATCAGGTGGGCCCAGTACAACCCGACCACGATCAGCAGCCCGACGGGCAGCAGGAGGGTCAGCAGCGAGCCGGTGAAGAAGGAGGCAATGGTCTGCAGCATGTCTTCTCCTCGTTGGTCACGAGTCGGTGGTTCCGGCGACGCCGAGCCGGGCGGGCCGGGCGGCGGAAGAGGCGCTAGGCTCCGGGCCGAGCCAGCGGTAGAGGATCAGGGCGAACGCGATCGTGAACGCGAGCGAGCCGGGCACCCACATCACCCCGGCGGCGATCTGCTGGTCGCCCAGCGCCGACAGCCCACCCGGGCGCCGGTCGAGCGACGCGTACGCCGCGTACAGCGGCGAGCGCGCGAGCGCGAGCACGATCGCCAGCACCCAGCCGACGGCGATGCCTCCGGTCACGAAGGCGAGGCGGTGCAGGGGGTCGAGCCGGCTGCGAAACGGCGGGGAGTCGATCACCTGGCCCCAGAAGAGCAGCCCGGTGAGGAGGAACAGCGCATGCTCGAGGTCGTGGACGGCGGCGTTGTCCAGCGTCGCGTCGTACAGCGCGGGCACGTGCCAGACGAGCAGGTTGAGGTTGAAGAGCACGAAGGCGGGCAGCGGACGCGCGAGCTCCCGTGCGGCGGCACGCGGCAGGCGCCACCCGGGGTCGAGCACGACCATCCGGGCGGCGGCGCGGCGGAAGTCGAGCGGAAGCGGCTGCCACAGGCGACTCCACGGCGCCGAGGCGACGATCAGCGGCGGCGCGACGCTGAGCAGCAGGACGTGCTGGGTCATGTGCGCGGCGAAGAGCCGGGACGAGAGCGAGTCGAGCGGCGAGTCGAGCGCGAGCACGATCGCCGCGAGCCCCGAGTAGAAGAGCGCCGCCCGGCCGCGCCGCTCGAGCCCCAGCCTGCGCGACGAGACCTGGCGCCGGCCGCCGAGCCAGTAGAGCACCGCGCACGCGAGGCTGAAGACGAGCGGCGGCTCGACGTTCCATGAGCCGAGCGCGGCGGCAACCATCTAGATCAGGTAGAGGACGATCCAGCTCAGGATGGCGAGACCCGCGAGCAGGGCCCAGTAGAACGACAGGGCTTCCAGGGCGGCCCGGATCAGCGAGACCGGGTCGCGCACGTCCTCACCCGGGCGGTCGGGGTCGCCGGCAGCCTCGCCCGGTGCGACCGTGCGCTCGCCCGCCGCCCAGCCGCGGTAGCGGATCGAGGTCGCGAGCACCGTCTCGAGCCAGAACAGCGCGCCGACGACGAAGAGGAGGCTGAACGCCGTCCAGCCCACGAAGACGCTGGCGTAGCCGCCGTCGGCCGGGCCGAAGCCGTTCGTCGTCCACTCCACGACCTGGAGCACGACCACGACGATTCCGATCGCGAGGGCGACCGCCCCCTTCACCCGCCAGGCCGGCCGCCGGTCGGCTCGATGGTTCGCGAGCCCCCACCGGACGAGCACGGCGACGGCGACCGTCCCCGCCATCACCAGCACGCCGAGCGTCTGCGAGGGGTCGACGTGCTTGGGCCGCCAGAGCCCGGCGTTGTTCAGCGAGCGGAGATAGAAGTAGGCGAAGACGAAGCCGAGGAAGAAGAAGGCGGTCGCGCTCGCCAGGAGATGGCCGGCGGAGATCAGGTTGCGGCCGAGCTGCTCAGGCGGCTCCGCCTCGACGACCGCGTACTCGGTGCCGTGCTGGACGAGCTCGCTCACGGCCTAGCCTCCTCCTGCCGCGGGGGCGGGGGCAGGGACGGCGGTGGGCGGCGCCGCCTCGCCGTAGTCGTACGGATCGCCGGTGATCACCGGGATCCGGTCGAAGTCGTGCACGGGCACCGGCGAGGGCAGCTGCCACTCGAGCGACCGCGACTCCCACGGGTTCGCCCCCGCCGGGATGCGCGCGAAGACCAGCGAGTAGACGAAGTTGCCCAGGAAGACGAGCATGGACAGCCCCAGCACGAAGGCCGAGACGGACACCCAGTCGTTGAGGAACTGCAGGTGGTCCGGGTAGGTGACGACCCGGCGGGGCTGGCCGAGGAAGCCGACGGCGAAGAGCGGCGCGAAGGTCGAGTTGAACGCCAGGAACATCGACCAGAAGTGGATCTTCCCGAGCCGTTCGTTCAGCTGGAAGCCCGTCATCTTCGGGATCCAGTAGTAGATCGCGGCGAAGAAGGTGAAGATCAGCCCGCCCATGATCGTGTAGTGGAAGTGGGCCATCGAGAAGAAGCTGCCGTGCGTGGTCACGTCGCTCGGGACGTCGGACAGGAAGACGCCGGACAGCCCGCCGATCAGGAAGTTGAAGAACCAGGCGAGGCAGAAGAGCATCGGCACGGTCAGCCGGAGCTGCCCCCGCCAGATGGTCATCAGCCCGCAGAGGAACGTGAAGCCGGTCGGGATCGAGATCAGCTCGGTGGAGAGCATGTAGAACGGGCGCAGGTCGCTGTTGATGCCGCTGACGAACAGGTGGTGCTGCCAGACCAGCCAGCTCAGCAGCGTGACGCCAAGCAGCCCGGTGACGGCGAGCCGGTAGCCCCAGAGCGGCTTGCGCGAGAACACCGGGAGGAGCTCGAGCACGATCGCGAAGCCCGGCAGGGCGAGGATGTACACCTCCGGGTGGCCGAACACCCAGAAGAGGTTCTCGTACAGGTACTGGCTCCCGCCCTGGCTCGGGATGAAGAAGGTGGTCTGCGCCGTGCGGTCGAGCATCGCCATCGAGAGGACGGCGATCAGGACCGGCGCCGCCAGCAGCATCAGGGTCGCCGTCGACAGCACGCCCCAGCAGAAGATCGGCAGCCGCGACCAGCTCAGGCCCGGCGCCCGCATGGTCACGATCGTCGCGATCATGTTCAGGCCGAGCAGCGTCATCGAGAGGCCGACGAGGGAGAAGAAGACGATGTACGAGTCCATCCCGGCGTTCGCCTGGTCGTTCAGCGGCTGGTAGCCGGTCCAGCCGGTCGGGAAGCCGCCGAAGAAGATCGTCGTGGTCAGGATCGCCCCGGCGGCCATCAGCAGCCAGAAGGTCAGCGACTCGATCCGCGGGAACGCCATCCTCCGGGCCCCGATCATCAGCGGCACGACGTAGTTCGCGAACGGGCCGAGGATCGCGCTCGACATGATCCCCATCATCATCGTGCCGTGCATCCCGACCAGGGTCAGATACTGGCCCGCGGGGAAGACCTGCTCGTTCGGGCGGAGGAGCTCGACCCGGATCAGCATCGCGTTGAGGCCGCCGATGAAGAAGAAGAGGCCGATGCCGACGAGGTACTGGATCCCGACCACCTTGTGGTCGGTGCAGAGGCCGAAGTAGCGGCCGAGCCCCCGGGTCTCCTTCTCGCGCAGCGAGGGCGGATAGCCGCGCAGGCGGGCGAACGGGTAGTTGAGGAAGCCGAGGCCGATCAGGAAGCCGGCGACGCCGAAGAAGTAGCCGAGGAAGACGGAGACGTCGTTCTGGTCGGTGTCGGCGAAGTACTCGAGGCTGACGGCGTCGAGGTGGTGGCCGATGTACCAGCCCAGGTAGTACCCCCCGATCCCGAGCACGACCGCGGCGAACGCGTTGAAGCCGACGATCCTGCGCCAGAGGGGCCGCGTGGCCTGCGGATCGACGCTCACGATGCTTCCTCCTCGTCCCTGCTCATCCGGCGCGGTGCTGCGGGTCGGGCAGATAGGTGGTCGAGTACGGGGGCAGGTACCTCATCACCGGCGCGAAGTAGGCCTGCTGCTGCTTGATCCAGCCGGCGAACTCGGCGGACGGGACGACCTGGCCGGTGTCCGTCATGTAGCCGTGGAAGAGGCCGCAGAGCTCAGCGCAGTGGATCTCGAACGACGTCGGCCCCTTGGTCTTGACGTAGACGATGTTGTCCTCGCCCGGGTTGGCGTCGGCCTTGACGCCCAGCTGGTAGGCCCAGAACGAGTGCACTGCGTCGAGCGAGGTCACGTGCAGCCGGATCAGCGTGTGCTCCGGAAGCATGAGCTGCGGCGTCTCGACGCCGCCGTAGGTCGGGTAGCGGAAGGTCCACTCCCACTGCTGCCCGATCACCTGGACGTCCATCGCCGACGCGTGGTCGGACGGAAGGAATGCCGCGGTCGGGCCCTGGCCGCCGCCGGACCCGCTCTGCAGGAGCTGGTACGTGCCGAACCCGGCCAGCGTGAGCACCGTCACGGTCGTGACGACCACCCACGCGATCTGGATCCCGGAATCGCCGCGGGTCGCCGGCCCGTCCACGACCTCCGCGCTGCGCGCCCTGAACGCGACCAGGGCGTAGACGAGGAAGAGCACGACCAGCACGCACACGGGAGTCGCCACCCCGAGCAGCACCTGGTTGTCGAAGACCTGCTCGGTCGCCTGCTCGCTCGCGTTCCCGGGCGGAATCTCGCGCCCGAGGAAGATCACGGCGAGAGGCGTCGCGATCGCGCTGATCACGAGCCAGAGGATCACCAGCCGCCGTCCGTGCGATGCGCCGCGGACGCCCGAGGGGTAGGAGACGGCGTCCATCGGGCTAGACGACGTTGAGGAAGCCGTCCATGTACCCGATCGTCTGCATCGGCCCGCCGAAGCCGTAGACGAAGCCGGCCGCGCACGGCACGAAGCACTGCCAGCGGTAGTGGCCGGGCTTGCCCGTCCTGAACGTGAACTCGATCGTGTGGTGCGCCATCGACATGGCGCAGGGCGCGTAGCCGCACTGGTTCTTCTCGTCGTCCTGGACAGGGGCGACGGGGACGAGCACGCCGAGCGCCGGCACCGCGAACGTGTGCGAGGGCTGGTCGGGAGGGAAGACCGCGACCGGCTTGCCGTCGACGATCTCGGGGCCCACGAGCCCCTGCGGACGGCCGAGGAACGGGTTCCGCAGGCCGCTGGCCCCGTCGAAGTTGTAGATGGTCACGTGCACGAGCGCGTGCGCCGGCAGGTCCCAGACCGTCGTCCGGTGCCAGGCGCCGTTCGAACGGACGAGGTAGGAGACCCAGTCCGGGTGGTTGGGAGCGAGCGACGGGCCGACGGCGGCGACCGTCTGCAGGGTGAGGTTCACCGTGGGGACGGCGCCCTGCCGCGCGGGCGGCGTGTAGGGCGGGGTGTTGCCGACGAGATAGCCGGAGACGTAGAAGCCGATCAGGACGCCGGCGAGCGCGACGAAGAACGCCACGCCCACGAGCTTCTTCGTCCGCGCCTCCACCGCGACTGCGGGTATACAGCGCCGGAGCGCGCTTGTGCGCAAGATGACGAAAGTGTCATCGGGCGGTCATTTACAGGTCATTCCGGGCGGCGTATCGTCCGCGCGGAGGAAGTGGGGACTTGCGGATCCTGGTGATCGAGGACGAGGCCCGCATCCGCTCCTTCGTGGCGCGGGGCCTCGAGGCGGAGGGCCACTCGGTCGAGGGCGCGGCCGACGGTCGGGCGGGCCTCGCGCGGGCTCTCGGCCCGTCCTGGGACCTGGTCGTGCTCGACCTGCGGCTCCCGGGCCTCGGCGGCCTCGAGCTCCTGCAGGAGCTCCACGTGCGGAGGCCGGCCCTGCCGGTGCTCGTGCTCTCGGCCCGCTCCGACCTGCCGACCAAGCTCCGCGGCTTCGAGCTCGGAGCGGCCGACTACCTGCCGAAGCCGTTCGCGCTCGACGAGCTGCTCGCCCGCGTCAGGGTGCAGTTCCGCAAGCCGGCGGCCTTCGGGGAGAACGGCAACGTGCTCCACGGCGCCCGCCTGAGCCTCGACCTCGCCCGTCGCCAGGCGTCGTTCGACGGCAGAGCGTACGACCTCGCCGATCGCGAGTTCCGGCTCCTCCATCACCTCCTGCTCCACGAGGGCGAGGTGATCAGCCGTGAGCGCCTGCTGGCAGACGTCTGGGGCTACGACTTCCATCCGGGGTCGAACGTGGTCGACGTCAGCGTGCGGCGCCTGCGCAAGAAGCTCGGGCCCGACGCCCCGATCGAGACGGTCAGGAATGCGGGCTATCGCCTGGTCTCGTAGGCGCGAGGTCGAGCTTCTCTGGGCCGCGTTCGCGGTCGCGAACCTCGCCGCGATGATCGCCTGGCCGAGCTGGGAGACGATTCCCTTCCACTTCGTCTGGATCAGCCTCACGATCGTCTACGGCTTCCGGGTCTGGGCGCCGCGGACGACGACGCTGATCCTGGTCGCCGTCATCGTGGCGACGGGCGGCTCGATCCTGGTGGACGCGTTCGAAGGCATCCAGCTCTGGGGCGAGCTCTTCGAGGTGCCGCTGATGTCGGCGATGTTCCTCGCCATGGTCTGGCACGCACGCCGCCGGCTCGTCGCGATCCGGCGCTCCGAGGAGCTGGCGGAGAGCCGCGCGTCGCTGCTCGAGCGCCAGGAGCGCTTCCTCCAGGACGTGTCGCACGAGCTGAAGACGCCGGTGACGATCGCGCGCGGCCATCTGGAGCTGCTGCGGCAGGCGGGAGGGAACGGCCAGGAGGTCGCCGTCGCGCTCGACGAGCTCGGGCGCATCGACCGGATCATCGTTCGCCTGCTCCTGCTCGCCAGCGCCGACCGTCCCGACTTCCTGGCCAGGGCGAGGGTCGACGTCGAGCCGTTCGTCGAGGACGTCTTCATGCGCTGGTCGGAGGTCGCGCCGCGCGCCTGGCGGCTCGGCGCGACCGCGCGCGGCCACATCTGGGCGGACGAGGCGGCGCTGCGGACCGCGCTCGACGCGCTGCTCGAGAACGCGGTCGAGCACACCGAGGAGGGGCAGCTGATCGAGCTGCGGGCGGTGGGCGACGGGACCGAGATCGTGTTCGAGGTCGTCGACGCGGGCTGCGGGATCCCGCCGGAGGCTCTCGACCGGATCTTCGACCGCTTCGGCCGCGGAGACGCTGCGCGCACGCGGAGCGCCGGCGGGGTCGGCCTCGGCCTCTCGATCGTGGCCGCGATCGCCCAGGCCCACGGCGGGAGCTGCACGGTCTCGTCGGGGCCCGGCCAGACGGCCTTCGCCTTGAGGCTTCCGTCCTTCCGTCCGCAGACCCCAACTCCCGCACAGACGCCCGCGGTCGGAGCGCCCGCCGGCGTTGTTCGAGTCGGTTAGCTCCCGCCCACCGTCCTGGGCGGGACGATCTTGCCGGCGACGATCTGCGCCTTGATCCGGTTCACCGCGGCGACGTCCGCCTTCGGCACCTTCGGGCTGATCTTGCCGAGCCCGACGCCGCCCTCCTTCAGGCCGTAGACCGCGTTCCCGCCGCGGAACGTCCCCTTCTGCACGGACGACACCGCGAGGAACACCGCCCGGTCGACCTTCTTCGTCGCGCTCGTCAGGATCTGCGGGCCGAGGAACGACTGGTCGGCGTCGACGCCGATCCCCCAGACGTGCTGCTCGCGCGCGGCGTCGAGCGCGCCGAGGCCGCAGCCGCCGGCGACTGCGAACACGGCCAGCGACCCGCCCGAGATCTGGTTGAGGGCGATCGACTTGCACTTCGCCTGGTCGTCGAAGTCCTGCGAGTACGCGTTCACGACCGTGATCCCCGGGTCGGCCTTCTTCGCCCCCGCCTGGTAGCCGGCGACGAAGCGGTCGACCGGCGGCTGCTTTTCGCCGGCGACCGAGCTGACCACGTCCTTCCCGGCCTTCCGCTTCGCCTCCAGCCCCGCGAGGTAGCCCGCGAGGTAGCCGACCTGCTCCTCCCGGAAGAGCAGGCCGAGCACGTTCTTCGGCTTGCCGGCAAGATCGCCGTTCGCGACGTCCACGATTGCGAAGCGGGTGCTCGGGAAGCGCTTGGCGACAGCGCCCATCGCGCCGATCTCCGTGTACCCGACGCCGACGACGAGGTCGTAGCCCTGCCGGGCGAACGACGCCAGGTTGGGGATGTAGTCGGCTGTCGAGCGCGACTCGGCGACGCGGAAGGTGATCCCGAGGCGCTTCTGCGCCTGCTGGAGGCCGACGTACGCGAGGTGGTTGAAGCCGCGGTCGTTCAGCCCGCTCGAGTCGGTGACCATGCCGACCTTCAACGTCTTCGCCTGCGCCGGGCTACCGGCGCCGGCCGAGCCGGCGGCCAGCAACGAGAACCCCACCAGCAGAACCAGGACCTTCGTCATCGAGCTCCTCCGCTAAGTTTACGACTATGAAGCGAAAACCTCGGGACCAGCCTACCACTCATGCCCACGAGACGGTCGCGGTAGTGCTGCAGATCCGCGGCGGCAAGCTCCAGGTACTCCTGTGGCAGCGGGCCCTGGCGCCGTTCGCCGGCAGGTGGGCGCTGCCCGGCGGCGCGCTCGGGGCAGAGCGGCTCGAGCCCTCGATCCGGCGGCACCTCGCCGCGAAGGTCGACGTCCGCGAGCTCTCCCACCTCGAGCAGCTCGAGACGCGCGCCGATCCGCGCAGCGGCCGGGTGACCACGGCCTACCTCGGCCTGGTGCGGGCCGGGATCGATCCGGCCGTCCCTGTGGACACCGCCTGGCACCCGCTCGGCCGGCTGCCCGCGACGGCGTTCGACCACGGCGCCTTCGCGCTCGCCGGGCGCGAGCGCCTGCGCGCGAAGCTCTCCTACACCAACCTCGGGTTCGCGCTCGCGCCCGAGACCTTCACGATCTCGGAGCTCCGCGATCTCTACGCGGCCGCGCTCGGCCACGAGGTGTCGGCGACCAACCTCCAGCGGGTCCTCCTCCGGCGAGGCGTGCTGGAGCCGATCGGCGAGCGGCGGCCGTCCGGGCGCGCCGGAGGCCGGCCGGCCGAGGTCTTCCGCTTCCGCTCGGCCGGGCTCGAGATCACCGACCAGTTCGCGGTCCTGCGTCCGCCCCCCGGCTGACGGTCAGTCGCGGCGCAGGACGACGACCGACCGCGCCTCGACCTCGAGCTCGGCGCGCGCCCGGTACGGACGCTCGTTCGCACCGGGCTCGGCGGTCGAGAGCTCGAGCAGCCACCGCCGGCCGAAGCGGCGCGGCGGCAGCAGGAAGATCGCAGGCTCGTGGTCGGCGTTGAAGAGCAGGACGAAGGAGGCGTCGGCGACGGGCTCGCCGGTCGGCGACAGCGTCGGGATCTCCTCGCCGTTCAGGAAGAGCCCGATCGTGCGCAGCCCGCCGTCGGCCCAGTCCCGCCGGGTCATCTTCCGGCCGTCGGTGCGGAACCACCAGCTGTCCGGCAGGCCGGAGCCGAGCGGCGACTCACCGGTCAGGTACTGCGCCCGGCGGAAGACCGGGTGGCTCGTGCGCAGGTCGATCAGCCTGCGCGTCCACTCGAGGAGCCCGCGCCTGCGGTCGTCGAGCTCCCAGTCGTACCAGCTGATCTCGTTGTCCTGGCAGTAGGCGTTGTTGTTCCCGCGCTGGGTGCGGCCGAGCTCGTCGCCGCCGAGCAGCATCGGCACGCCCTGCGACAGGAAGAGCGTGGCCAGGAAGTTGCGCATCTGCCGCCCGCGCAGCTCGTCGACGTCCGGGTCGTCGGTCGGCCCCTCGACCCCGCAGTTCCAGCTGCGGTTGTCGTCCGAGCCGTCGTGGTTCTCCTCGAGGTTCGCCTCGTTGTGCTTCTCGTTGTAGGAGACCAGGTCGCCGAGCGTGAACCCGTCGTGCGCGGTGACGAAGTTGATCGACGCGAACGGCCGGCGGCCGTCGGACTGGTAGAGGTCGCTCGAGCCCGTGAACCGCTGCGCGAACTCGGCGACCGTCCCCTGCCCGCGCCAGAAGTCGCGCATGGTGTCGCGGTAGATCCCGTTCCACTCGGTCCAGAGGATCGGGAAGTTGCCGACCTGGTAGCCGCCCGGCCCGACGTCCCACGGCTCGGCGATCAGCTTCACCTGGGAGAGCACCGGGTCCTGGTGGATCGTGTCGAAGAAGGCCGAGAGCCGGTCGACGTCGTAGAACTCGCGGGCGAGCGCCGACGCGAGGTCGAAGCGGAACCCGTCGACGTGGCAGTCGACGACGAAGTAGCGCAGCGAGTCCATGATCAGCCGCAGCACGCTCGGGTGCACCGGGTTGAGGCTGTTGCCCGTCCCGGTGAAGTCCATGTAGTAGCGGCGGTCGTCCGGCATCAGGCGGTAGTACGACGCGTTGTCGACGCCCTTGAACGCGAGCATCGGGCCGAGGTGGTTGCCCTCGGCGGTGTGGTTGTAGACGACGTCGAGGATCACCTCGATGCCGGCCCGGTGCAGCGCCTTGACCATGCCCTTGAACTCGCGCACCTGCTCGCCGCGCGTCCCGGTCGCGGCGTAGAGCGCGTGCGGGGCCAGGTAGCCGATCGAGCTGTAGCCCCAGTAGTTGGTCAGCCCCTTCTCGACGAGGTGGTGCTCGTCGGCGACGTGGTGCACCGGCAGCAGCTCGACCGCGGTCACCCCCAGCGACCGGAGATGCTCGATCGCGGCGTCGGAGGCCAGGCCGGCGTAGCGGCCCCGCAGGTCGTCGCGGACGCCGGGATGGGCCCGGGTGAAGCCCTTCACGTGCACCTCGTAGATCACCGTCTGGTGCCACGGGACGTTCAGCAGCCAGTCGCCCTCCCAGTCGAAGGTCGGATCGACGACGACGCACTTCGGGATCGCCGCCGCGTCGTCCCGGTCGTCGACGACGAGGTCGGCGTCCTCGCCGCCGGGGACGTACGGCAGCGTCGGGCCGGCCTCCCAGCGGATCGGGCCTTCGATCGCCTTCGCGTACGGGTCGATCAGGAGCTTGCTCGCATTGAAGCGGTGCCCTTCCCTCGGCGCCCAGCGCCCGTGCACCCGGTAGGCGTAGCGCTGACCGGGCCCGACGCCGGGGAGATAGCCGTGCCAGTTGAACGCGGTGCGCTCCGTCAGCGGGACACGCGTCTCGTTGTCCTCGCCGTCGAAGAGGCAGAGGTCGACGCGCTCGGCGTTCTCGGAGAAGAGCGAGAAGTTGGTGCCCTGACCGTCCCAGGTGGGGCCGAGCGGAAAGGGCTGGCCGGGCCAGACGTTCACGTCTCGAGCTCCACGGCCCGGCGGTCGAAGTCGGCCACGAGCCTCGCGTGTCCACGCCGCATGGTCAGCCGCCGCCCGCGCACCTCGGTCCGCACGTCGCGCGGCAGGTTACGTCGCAGGGAGAGCAGCGTGCGGTAGTGGTCGCGCACTCCCGGGGTCTCGCGCCGCGAGAGCTTCGAGCGCAGGAAGGTCTGCTCGTCCTGGGGATCGGGCACGTCGTCGCGGGCGAAGCCGGACCAGGCGGCGAACTCCCGCTTGCGGCCGAGGCGGGTCGACTCGGCCAGCGCCGGGGAGAGGTGATCGGCGAAGAACCGGAAGGGGCTCGGCTCGCCGTACTCCTCGCCCATGAAGAGGAGCGGCGTCTGGGCCGAGAAGAGGACGACCGAGGAGGCGACCCGGAGCGCGTCGGCCGGGAGCCGGTCGCCGAAGGGCCGGTTGCCGACCTGGTCGTGATCCTGCGCGCACACGACGTGCCGCTCGGCGGGCCGGCGCGCGAGCTCGGCGACGACGCGGTCGAGCGAGCCGTAGGGCGCGTAGTAGCCCTCGCGCTCCCCGGTCAGCGCCGCGTGCAGCGCGTGGTGCAGACCGTTCGCCCAGCGCGCGTCGTGACCCCAGTCCGCCAGCGGCCGGTCGTCGTCGATGCTCGTCTCCGAGATCACCAGCGCGCCGGGAGCGCCGGCGTGGACGCGGTCCGCGAGCTCTGCCAGGACGTGTCGCGGCGAGTTGTCCCGGACCGCGTGGGTCGCGTCGAGGCGGAGGCCGTCGATCCCGTAGCCCTCCGCCCAGAGCAGCGCGTTCTGGATCGCCCACTCCCGGACCCCGCGGCGCGAGAAGTCGAGGCCGCCTCCCCAGAACGTCTCGGCGCGGGCGGTGAGGTAGGGGCCGAAGGCGGTCAGCGCCTCGGATCCCGGGCCGACGTGGTTGTAGACCACGTCCATGACCACGCCGAGGCCCTCGCGATGGGCCGCGGCGACCAGCCGCGCCAGCCCGTCCGGGCCTCCGTACGCGGGATGCGGAGCGTACGCGTAGACGCCGTCGTAACCCCAGCCCCGGTCGCCGGGGAAGGTCGCGACCGGCATCAGCTCGATCGCCGTCGCCCCGAGCTCCCTCAGCTGCGCCAGGAACGGGACGACGCCGTCGAACGTGCCCTCGGCCGAGAACGTCCCGACGTGCAGCTCGTAGACGACCAGCTCGTCGAGCGACAACCCGAGACGCGGGGCCGGAGGCAGCTCGACGACGCGCGACGGGCCGAGGATGCCGTCGGGCTGGCAGCGCGAGCAGGGATCCGGGTAGGCGCGGTCGCCCTCGAGGACGTAGACGTAGTCCTCGCCGGGCGCGGCCCGCACCACCCCCGCGTGCACGCCGCCGCCCTCGTCGGCGAGCGCGTGGCTCTCGCCTCCGAGCCGCACGTCGACCCGCCCCGCGCCGGGCGCCCACACCCGGAACGTCGTCGTCCCGCCGGGCGAGGGGATGGCGCCGAGAGAGCCGATCACGCGCCGACCGACGGCAGCGCTACTCCGCGTCGCCGGGAGTGCGTTGCGCGGACGGCGATCACGCCCGTGAAGGCGGCGGCGACAGAGACGCCGGCGAAGAACAGCCACGCCGCGTTCTCCCCGTACACGTCCTGGAGGCGAAGACCGGTGAACGGGCCCAGCGCGAAGCCGATCGCCGCCGTCGAGCCGAAGGCCCCCATGTAGGCGCCGCGGACGTCCTCCGGAGCCAGGCCGGCGACGATCGCCTGCGACGTGGGCACCCAGAGCATCTCGCCGACCACGAAGACGAGCACGACGACGGCGTAGGTGCCCACGGCGTTGCTGCCGAGCAGGAGCAGGAACGACCCGCCCATCATCAGCATTGCGGTGGCCAGCTTCGGTCCCGGCGCGAACCAGGTGGTCGCGTGGGTCAGCCTGAGCTGGAACAACGTGACCATCAGCGGATTGAGGACGACGATCAGCCCCCAGGCCCACGGGGCGACCCCGTGCGTGTCGACCGCGGAGATCGGCAGCACCGTCTCGATCGCGACGTAGACGAGGTAGGCGAGCGCGCCCGAGACGAGGAAGACGAGGAAGGCCTGGTCGCGGACGATCACGCCGAACGAGCCCCGGGTCGGCGGCTCCTCGGGAGCGTAGGCCCCGCTCCGCGGGAGGTACCGCCAGGCGATCGCCGTCGCGCCGGCGCACATCGACGCCACCCCGCCGAAGAGGACCGGCCAGTGGCCGCCGACGAGCAGGAGCCCGCCGATCGGCGGCCCGCAGACGACGCCGAGGTTCGACGCCACCCGCACCGACGCGTAGGCCGCCTCGTGGCGCTCCCGCGGCACCAGGTCGGCGACCATCGCCTGGTCCGCGCCGCTCCCGATGGATCCGCCGACGGACGAGAACACGAGCAGCGTCAGCCCGAGGTACGTCCGGTCGCCGGCGAACGCGAAGAGCAGGAAGGCGAAGCCGAGGAGCGCCCAGCCGAGGAGGATCATCGGCCGGCGGCCGACGTGGTCCGAGGCGTGGCCGCCGAGGTAGCCGGCCACCATGCCGACCAGCGCCGCGATCAGGAAGGCGACGCCGAGCTGGCTCTTGGTCGCGCCGAGCTCCCTGATCGCCCAGATGCCCACGAACGACCACCCCGCCGAGAAGCAGGTGGAGCCGACGAGCGACACGGCGAGGACGGGCCGCAGCGCGCGGTCGACGTCGTGCCCCCAGATGAGGCGGAAGAACCGGGCGAACAGCCTCACGACCGCAGGCTATCGACGCGCCTGCTTCGCGCTACGCCCGGGGAACCAGCCAGACGACGCCCAGCGGGGGCAGGGTCAGCTCGGCGGAGAAGGGCTGCTCGTGCCACGGCTTCTGCTCGGCCACGATCTCGCCCGGATTGCCGACGCCGGTGCCGCCGTAGCGCTCGTCGTCGGTGTTGATCAGCTCGTGCCAGGCCCCGCCCCTCGGCAGTCCGACCCGGTAAGAGGCCCGAGGCACAGGTGAGAAGTTGCCGACGCAGACAGCCGGCCTTTCTCCGCCTCGAGAGAGGCGGAGAAAGGCAATGATGTTCGCGTCGGCGTCGTTCGCCTCCAGCCAGCGGAAGCCGGCCGGGTCGAAGTCGACCTCCCACAGAGCCGGCTCCTCGCGGTAGCGGCGGTTGAGGTCGCGCACGAGGTCCTGGATCCCGGCGTGCTCCGGGCGCTCGAGCAGGTGCCAGTCGACCGAGCCGTCCGCGCGCCACTCCTGCTGCTGGCCGAGCTCGCCGCCCATGAACAGGAGCTTCTTGCCGGGGTGGGCCCACATGTAGCCGTAGAGCGCTCGGAGGTTCGCGCGCCGCTGCCAGGGATCGCCGGGCATCTTCTGGAGCAGCGAGCCCTTGCCGTGGACGACCTCGTCGTGCGAGAGCGGCAGCACGAAGTCCTCCGAGAACGCGTAGATCAGGCTGAAGGTGAGCTGGTCGTGGTGGTGGCGCCGGTGAACCGGGTCGCGGGCGAAGTAGGCGAGCGTGTCGTGCATCCAGCCCATGTTCCACTTCAGCCCGAACCCCAGCCCGCCGTGCTCGACCGGGCGCGAGACGCCGGGCCACGCGGTCGACTCCTCCGCCGCCATCAGCACGCCGGGCTCGCGGGCGTGCGCGACCGTGTTCAGCTCCCTCAGGAACGCGATCGCGTCGAGGTCCTCGTTGCCGCCGTGCACGTTCGGCACCCACTCGCCCGCCTTCCGCGAGTAGTCCAGGTAGAGCATCGAGGCGACGGCGTCCACGCGCAGGCCGTCCGCGTGGCACTCGCGAAGCCAGTAGAGCGCGCTCGCGAGCAGGAAGTTGCGCACCTCGTTCCTGCCGAGGTTGAAGACGAGCGTGCCCCAGTCGGGGTGCTCGCCGCGGCGCGGGTCCTCGTGCTCGTAGAGGGCCGTGCCGTCGAAGCGGGCGAGCGCCCAGTCGTCCTTCGGGAAGTGAGCGGGCACCCAGTCGAGCAGCACGCCGATCCCGGCGGCGTGCAGCCGGTCGACGAGCGCCCGGAAGTCGTCGGGCGAGCCGAACCGGGCGGTGGGGGCGAAGTAGCCCGTCACCTGGTAGCCCCAGGAGGGCGCGTACGGATGCTCCATCACCGGCAGCAGCTCGACGTGGGTGAAGCCCAGCGCCGAGACGTACTCGGCGAGCTCGTCGCCGAGCTCGGCGTACGAGAGCGGCCGGTTGCCCTCGAGCGGGTTCAGCCGCCAGGACCCGAGGTGCACCTCGTAGACCGACAGGGGCCCCGCCAGGGGGTCCGCCGAACGGCGCGCCTCGAGCCAGGCCTCGTCCCCCCACGCGTACTGCGAGTCGACGACGACCGACGCGTTCCGGGGGGGAACCTCCGTCCGGAACGCGAAGGGGTCGGCCTTCAGCCGGAGCTTCCCGGTCTGCGTCCGGAGCTCGAACTTGTACTTCGTTCCCGGCCGCAGGTCGGGAACGAACAGCTCCCAGATGCCGGAGGCGCCGAGCGAGCGCATCGGATGCAGGCGACCGTCCCAGCCGTTGAAGTCGCCGACCACGCTGACCGACCGGGCGTTCGGCGCCCAGACCGCGAAGGCGACGCCGGCGACGCCGTCAACCTCGCGCGCGTGGGCGCCGAGCTTCGCGTAGAGCTGCTCGTGCCGCCCCTCGCCGGCGAGATGGACGTCGAGCTCGCCGATCGTGGGCAGGAACGAGTACGGGTCGCGGAGGACGTACGAGTCGCCGGCCGGGTAGCTGACCTCGAGCTCGTACGCGAGCGGCAGCTCGGCTCCCTTCACCGTCCCTTCGAAGAGCCCGTCGCCGCCCCGGCGCTCGAGCTCGACGCCCATCGGCAGCACCCGGATCGACTCGGCGTCCGGCCGGTACGCGCGAACGACCACTCCGCCCCTGGCCGGATGGGCGCCGAGGAAGGCGTGCGGGTCGGAGAGCTCGTACGGGTCCGGAGGGCCGGTCACGTGGTGACCGGTTCCTCCTCGAGGATGCGCAGGATGCCGGCGACCGGGATCGGCAGCCAGTCGGGGCGCGTGCTCAGCTCGTAGCGGAGCTCGTAGACCGCCTTCTCGAGCTCGAAGACCGAGAGCAGCTTCTCGAACGCCTCCGGCCCGGGCGGCACGAGCGCCGGGTCGACGGTGCCCAGATAGCCCTCGAGGAACTCGGCGCGCGCGCTCTCCTCCCAGCCGGGCGGGGCTTCGGCGCCGCGCAGGAGCTCGACCGCGGAGGCGGCATAGGCGAACGAGCGCAGCATGCCGGCGACGTCCCGGAGCGGCGACCGCTTGCGCCTTCGCTCCGGCAGCGACCGCGCCGGCTCGCCCTCGAAGTCGATGATCACCCAGTCGTGCGTGGCTGGGTCCGCCGTCGGCAAAGCCGCCGGCGCCCGGCCCTGGGTTGCGGACGCCTGCGGCGTCCGCGGGGCGAGCAGGGTCTGCCCGAGGTGGTAGTCGCCGTGATGCCGGATCACGCGGCCGGCCGAGCCCGCGTGCGTCCGCTCGCGGAGCCGGTCGCGGATCTCGTGGCCGCGCAGTCTGATCGGGTCGAGCGCGTCGAGCTCGTCCGGCAGGTCGACGAAGGCGCGCTCGATCTCCTCGTCGATCGTCGCCGTCAGCAGGCCGAGCGACTCGAGGCTGGGGTCCTCCGGGGCGAACGACGGATCCGAGGCGTCGGAGCCCAGGCAGGTGTGCATCGCAGCCGTCACCTCGCCGAGGGGGCGCAGCCGTTGCAGGAACCGTTCGGGAGCGTCGACCAGCTCGTCGAGCGCGAGCTCCCAGCCGTCGAGCGCGTCCGGCACGAACGCCTGGAGGATGCCGAGGGTCGACTCCGCCGGCCGGCCGTGGTACGCGTACCAGCCGTGCAGCTCGGGCACGTTCGGGAAGTCGTGCTCGCTGAGGAAGCGGAGCATCTCCAGCTCGGGGTTGATCCCGGCCTCGAGGCGGCGGTAGACCTTGAGGAGCAGCTCGTCGTCGAAGACGACGGAGCTGTTCGTCTGCTCGCCCTCGATCGCCCGCGGCCGCGCCAGCTCCGCTCCCACGCCGGCGAAGCCCTCGGTGACCTGGAAGAACATCGTCCCGCCGTCGCGGGTCAGCTGCGACGTGCCGGAGCGGATCCGCTGCACCAGCTCACGCGCCACCCGGGGCTCGGCCAGCCCGTCCAGCTGGTCGCCGGCGACGAGCTGGTAGGTGTCGTGCGTCCCCTCGGGGAACCGCACCTCGACGAGCGCGATCACCGCACCGGGCAGCTCCGCGCAGTCGACGACGGCCGCGTGCGCGACCTCGCGGCCCTTCGAGCCGTACCAGCGCTGCGCCGAGATGTACTCGACGAGGGTCTCTTCGGTCAGGTCGGACGACGTCGTCATTCCTCCCTCCGGAGCTGGAACCAGAACCATCCGCGCGGGGCGAGCGTGAGCAGGTAGGGCAGCTTCCCGATCCGCGGGAAGCTCGAACGTCCCAGCATCTCCTCCGGCACCCAGCCTTCGTACTCGGCGAGGTCGAGCTCGACGGCCTGGGCCGAGCGGGCGAGGTTGTGCACGCAGAGGACGACGTCGTCCTCGTACCGGCGGATGTGGGCGAAGATGCGCGGGTTCTCCGGCCGGAGCGCCTCGTAGGTGCCGACCCCGAACACCGGGTGCTCCTTGCGCAGCGCGATGAAGCGGTGGAGCCAGCGCAGCAGCGACGTGGGCGTGCGCAGCTGGGCTTCGATGTTCACGGCGCCGAATCCGTAGACGGGGTCCATCAGGGGAGGCAGGTAGAGCTGCGCGAAGTCGGCGCGCGAGAAGCCGCCGTTTCGGTCGCCGGTCCACTGCATCGGGGTGCGAACGCCGTCGCGGTCGCCGAGGTACACGTTGTCGCCCATGCCGATCTCGTCCCCGTAGTACAGCACCGGCGCACCGGGCAGCGAGAAGAGCATCGCGTGCATCAGCTCGATCTCGTCGCGCCCGTTGTCGAGCAGCGGCGCGAGCCGGCGGCGGATGCCGAGGTTCAGCTTCATCCGCGGGTCCTTGGCGTACTCGGTGTACATGTAGTCCCGTTCCTCGTCGGTGACCATCTCGAGCGTCAGCTCGTCGTGGTTCCTCAGGAACAGTCCCCACTGCGTCGTCTCCGGAATCGCGGGCGTCCGGTCGAGGATCTCGAGGATCGGCTCCGCCTCCTCCCGGCGCAGCGACATGAACATGCGGGGCATCACCGGAAAGTGGAACGCCATGTGGCACTCGTCCCCGGCGCCGAAGTAGTGGACGACGTCCTCCGGCCACTGGTTCGCCTCGGCGAGCAGCACGCGGTCCGGGTAGCGGGCGTCGACCTCGGTCCGGACGCGCCTGAGGTACTCGTGCGTCTCGGGCAGGTTCTCGCCGTTCGTCCCGTCGCGCTCGTACAGGTACGGGACGGCGTCGAGACGGAAGCCGTCGATGCCCAGGTCGAGCCAGAAGCGGAGCACGTTCAGCATCGCCTCCTGGACCTCGGGGTTGTCGAAGTTCAGGTCGGGCTGGTGCGCGAAGAAGCGATGCCAGTAGTACTGGCCGGCGATGGGGTCCCAGGTCCAGTTCGACGGCTCCGAGTCGACGAAGATCACTCGCACTTCGGGATAGCGCGTGTCGTCGTCCGACCAGACGTACCAGTCGCGCTTGGGCGAGTCCGGGCTCGAGCGCGACTCCTGGAACCAGGGATGGTCGCTCGAGGTGTGGTTCATCACCAGGTCGGCGATCACGCGGATCCCGCGCTGGTGGGCGGCCTCGACGAACGTCCGGAAGTCGTCCACCGTCCCGTAGTCGGGGTGGATCGCGAAGAAGTCGGCGATGTCGTACCCGCCGTCGCGGAGCGGGCTCGCGTACATCGGCAGCAGCCAGATGCAGTCGATCCCCAGCCACTGGAGATAGTCGAGCTTGTCGGTCAGGCCCCGGAAGTCGCCGGCGCCGTCGTCGTTGCCGTCGAAGAACCCCCGGATGTGGATCTCGTAGAAGACCGCCCGCTTGAACCACAGCGGATCGGACTCGAACCATTGCCCCGGCTCGCTCATCTCGAGAGATCCGCCGCTTCGCGGCGACGATCGTTCGAGATCGGCGCATGGCGAACGGAGCCGGCGGTGGTCGGTCGGCAACGGGCGGCGGGCAGAGCCCGCCGCCGGCGATTGGTTTTCCACAGCTCGTGCCTGGCACCGGACGTGTGCAGAGAGTGGAACGTTCTTTCCACGATCCACAGCCGATGCCTGGCACCGGAGGAGTGACGATTCGTTGACAAGTTCTCCACAGCTCTACCTGGTCTCGATCCGAAGGATGTGCGATTGGCCCGGTTCGAGGCGGAGGAAGTTGCGCCCCAGCCGCCAGTGGAACTCCGAGCCGGAGAGGAGCTCGGACGCCGCGAAGGCCGGCGGCAGCCCGAAGGTCGCGGGCACGACGGCGACGCCCTCCCGGGCCGAGGCGTAGTCGAGGTTCACGCACACGATCAGGAAGTTGCCCTCGGCCCGCCGCGCGTACGCGAGCAATTGGTCGTTCTCGGTCTCGAGGAAGTCGATCCCCTCGAGCCACCGCAGCGCTGCGTTCTCCCGGCGAATCGCGTTCAGCTTGCCGACGAGCGGGAGCAGCGGCCCGTCCAGCGCGCGCTGCTTGACCTCGTATTTCTCCGAGTCGAGGTACTCCTCGCTCCCGGCTCGGGCCGGGACGTTCTCGCAGTGCTCGTACCCCGAGTACATCCCCCAGCTCGGCGAGAGCGTGGCGGCGAGCACGAGCCGCGCCTCGAAGGCGGGCCGGCCGCCGCGCTGGAGGTACTCGTGGAGGATGTCCGGCGTGTTGACGAAGAAGTTCGGCCGGAAGAACTGCGGCAGCAGCGAGCGCGTCAGGTCGGTCATGTACTCGACCAGCTCCGCCTTCGTGTTCTTCCAGGTGAAGTACGTGTAGGACTGGCTGAAGCCCGCCTTCGCCAGCGCGGCCATCATCGCGGGCTGCGTGAATGCCTCGGAGAGGAAGACGACCTCTGGGTCGGTCGCGCGCACCTCGCCGATCAGCCACTCCCAGAAGGCCAGAGGCTTGGTGTGCGGGTTGTCCACCCGGAAGGCCTTGACCCCGAGCCCGACCCAGTGGAGGACGACGTCCCGCAGGGCGGCCCAGAGCCCTTCCCAGTCCGGGCTGTCGAAGTTGACGTTGTAGATGTCCTGGTAGCGCTTCGGGGGGTTCTCCGCGTACTTGAGGGTGCCGTCCGGGCGGCGGTGGAACCACTCCGGATGCTCGGTCAGCCAGGGGTGGTCGGGCGAGCACTGGATCGCGAAGTCGAGCGCGATCTCGACGCCGTGCCGCCGCGCCGCGGCCACGAGCCTGGCGAAGTCCTCGATCGTCCCGAGCGCCGGATCGACCGCCGTGTGCCCGCCCTCCTCGCTGCCGATCGCCCAGGGGCTGCCCGGATCCCCGGGGGCGGCGGCGAGCGCGTTGTTGCGCCCCTTGCGGTTGCCGACGCCGATCGGGTGGATCGGCGGGAGGTAGACGACGTCGAAGCCGAGCTCCGCGAGCTCCGGCAGCACGCGCTCGACGCCGGCGAACCCGCCCCACGAGCGCGGGAAGAGCTCGTACCAGGCGCCGAAGCGGGCGCGCTCGCGGTCGGCGTCTACGCCGAACGTGCGCACGAGGGCGGTCGCCTCCGACCGGTCGCTCCCGGTCGACGCCAGGGCGGTGTCGACGTCGAGCTCGGCGACCCCGAGCAGCAGGGCACCCTCCTCGAGCTCGCTGTCAAGGTCGGTCTGTCCGGCCTCGACCTTGCGCCCGAGCTCGTCGCGGAACGATGCGAGCCGGTCGACCCAGGCCTGGATCGTGAACTCCCAGCGGCCCGGGACGTCGACGCGGAACGACCCCGTCCAGCGGTCGCTCCCCATCGCCCGCATCGGCGTCTCGCGCCACGTCGACGAGCCGGGAGGCCGGTGGAGGACGGCGGCGCCGAGCGTCTCGTGGCCGTCGCGGTAGATCGTCGCCCACACCCCGACGTCGTCCCCGACCGAGCGCTTGACCGGATAGCGGCCGCAGTCGATCTGCGGCCAGACCTCTTCGATCTGGATACGGGCGGGTTTGTTCCGGCGCGGAGGCATCGCGTAGCGTCAGCTTTCAATCTGTCGGCGAACCCAAACCTAGATGACCATCCAGCGATCCAGCGGCGTCCTGCTGCACGTCTCGTCGCTTCCCGGCGGCCGGCTCGGGCGCGAGGCGTACCGCTTCGTCGACTGGCTCGTCGAGGCGGGCCAGTCGTGGTGGGCGCTGCTCCCGCTCTCGCCACCCGACGCGGCCGGCTCGCCGTACGCGTCCCCGTCGGCCTTCGCGGCGCACTCGGGCCTGCTGGAGCGGCCGGACGCGCGGGTCACGGCGGACGAGCTGGAGGCCTTCGTCGCCCGCGAGCCCTACTGGATCGGCGACTGGGCGGCCTTCGCGGGGCCGGGCGCGATCGCCGACCAGGTGCGGTTCGACCGCGAGTGGGGCGCGCTCCGCCGGTATGCGGCCGAGCGCGGCGTCCGCCTGTTCGGCGACGTGCCGATCTACGTGGCGCAGGGCGGCGCCGACGTGAAGACGCACCCGGAGCTGTTCCAGGAGGGATTCGTCGCCGGCGCGCCTCCCGACGGCCTGAGCGCCGTGGGCCAGCACTGGGGCAACCCGCTGTACGACTGGAGCGCACTGCGGGCTCAGGGGTATCGCTGGTGGATCGAGCGGTTCCGGCGGACCTTCGAGCTCTACGACGTCGCCCGCATCGACCACTTCCGCGGGTTCGTCGCCTACTGGGCGGTCCCGGAGCGCAACAGGACCGCGAGGCGCGGCAGCTTCCGGCGCGGCCCGGGCGCCGAGCTGTTCGAGGCGGCCGAGCGGGAGCTCGGGCCGCTGCCGCTCGTCGCCGAGAACCTCGGCGTGATCACGCCACCCGTCGAGCGCCTGCGCGAACGGCTCCGGATGCCCGGCATGGTCGTGATGCAGTTCGGCTTCGAGGGGCCGCCGGCCAACCCGCACCGGCTCGAGAACCACGTCCGCCGGAGCGTCGTCTACGTCGGAACCCACGACTGCGACACCGTCGCCGGCTGGTGGCGCACGCTGCCCGCGCGCATCCGCCGCGCGACCGGGCTCCCCGGGATCGAGCCGACCTGGGAGCTGATCGAGCTGGCGCTCTCGTCGCGCGCGGCGCTGGCGATCCTCCAGGCGCAGGACGTGCTCGGCCTCGGCAGCGAGGCCCGGATGAACTCCCCGGGGACGACCACGGGAAACTGGTCGTGGCGGCTGCGGCCCGGCCAGCTGACGAAGCGACACGCCGCCCGGCTCCGGGAGCTGACCGAAGCTGCCGGCCGCGGAAAACGGAGTCAGGACAGGTCTGGCAGACCTGTCCCTCGACGCTAGAGCTTGTTGACCGCCTCGAACTTGTAGCCGACGCCGTAGCGGGTCTGGATGAACGTGTGCCGCGCGCCCGGCCGGTCGAGCTTCTCGCGCAGCTTCCTGACGAAGACGTCGACGGTCCGGTCGCGATGCGTCTCGCGCCGGCCCCAGAGCCGCTGGAGCAGCTCGTCGCGCGAGACGACCTTCCCGCGCTCGAGCGCCAGGGCGTAGAGGAGGCGGAACTCGGTGGGGGTCAGGTCGGCGCTCTCACCCGCGACGTACGCCTGCACCTCGCGCGGGTCGACGCGCAGCTCCTCGACCTCGATCGGCTCCCCGCGCGGAGTCTCCTGCGGCGTCACGCCGCGCCGGATCGCGACCCGGACCCGCGCGACCAGCTCCTTCATCGAGAACGGCTTGACGAGGTAGTCGTCGGCCCCGATCTCGAGCGCGTGCACGCGGTCGTGCTCGGTCCCGCGGGCGCTGACGACGACGATCGGCGTGCCGATCCCCTCGGCCCGGGCCGTCTCGATCAGGCTCCAGCCGTCGCGCTCCGGCAGCATCAGGTCGAGGACGCACACGTCCGGGTGCTCGTACCGCAGGCGTGCGAGCCCCTGCTCCCCGCGGCCGGCGACCACGGGGTCGAAGCCCTCGGCCGCCAGATGCGCGGCCATCCCCTGTGCGATCACCTCGTCGTCCTCGACGATCAGCACCTTCGGCATCGCGCCGAGCTTAACCGGGAGGGGGCTACGATCAGCCCACCGTGAGGGACGGGGTCGTCAGGGCCGCAGGCGGAGTGGTCGCCCGGGAGACCGGCTCCGGCCTCGAGATCGTGATCGTCCATCGACCCCGGTACGACGACTGGACGCTGCCGAAGGGCAAGGCCGAGCGGGGCGAGAGCGACGAGGACTGCGCCGTTCGCGAGGTCGAGGAGGAGACAGGCCTCCGCTGCGAGCTGGTCGAGGAGCTCGAGAGCTCGGAGTACTCCGACGCCGCCGGCCGTCCCAAGATCGCCCGCTACTGGCTGATGCGCCCGGTCGGGGGAACGCTGCGACCGAGCCGCGAGGTCGACGACGCCTGCTGGGTCTCCCTCGCCGAGGCGGAGGAGCAGCTCACGTACTCGCGCGACGTTCGCGTCCTCCGCTCGGCCGCGGGGAGCTGAGCTGCGCGTCTTCCTCGTCCGGCACGCGCGCGCGGGCGACCGCGGGGCGTGGACCGGCGACGACGCGCTGCGACCGCTCGACGAGAAGGGACGCAGGCAGGCGAAGCGGCTGGCGAAGACGCTCGACCGGCTCGGCGCGACCCGGCTGGTCTCCAGCCCTGCCGTTCGCTGCCTCCAGACCTTCGAGCCCGCAGTCGCACGGCTCGGCCTTCCCCTCGAGGAGCGTGACGAGCTCGCCGAGGGCTCGACCGCCGACGAGGTGCACGCCCTGCTCGACGAGCTGGCCGGCTCCGTGCCCGCCCTGTCGACGCACGGCGACGTGATCGGCGAGCTCGTCGGCTGGGGCCGCCCGTGCAAGAAGGGCTCGATCTGGATCCTCGAGCTGGACGCCGGGGAGGTTCGCCCGGAGAGCTACCTGCCGCCGGCCTGAACGGCCGGGAGCGGCAGCCGGTCGAGCAGCTCCAGCACGACGCCTTCGCGCAGGCCGCCGCGACCGACCTCGAGCGGGACCCCGAGCAACGCCTGGATCGCCGAGACGATCGCCGCCCCGGCCGGCAGCACCCGGGCGCGCCACAGGTCGACGTCGTAGCGCTCCGCGAGCTCCGCCGCCGGCGTCTTCCGCAGCAGGCTCTCCACCTCTGCCAGCTGCTCGGCCCCGAGCGAGTCGCCGACGAGCTTGCGCAACGACCGTGCCGTGCCGCCGACCGCGATCGCGCGGCGGGGCAGCGGCGGGGTCAGCTCCGCGACGGCGGCCCGCGCCTCGGCCCGGAGCGAGGCCAGCTCGTCGCCGGTCGGGGGATCGCCGTGGCGGATGCGTGCGCTCAGCCGCAGCGAGCCGAGGTCGACCGAGCGGAGCCAGGCCGGGCCGTGCTCGACGGTGCCGACCGCGACCTGGGTCGACCCTCCGCCGACGTCGCAGACGGCAAGCGCCCCCGACGGCGGCAGGCCGGCGAGCGCGCCTTCGAACGCGAGCCGGGCCTCGTCCTCCCGTGTGAGCACGCGCGCGTCGATCTCCGTCGCGCGCGAGAGCAGGTGGACGAGCTGGCCGGCGTTCCGCGCCTGGCGCCCGGGCGAGGCGACGACGACGTCGATCAGCGCCGCGCCGGCGTCGCGGGCGTCCTCGACGAAGCGGGCGACGCACTCGACCGTCTCGGCCAGCTTCGGGGCGGAGACCGCTCCGAAGCGCTCGACGTCGCGACCGAGCCCGATCGCGCGCTTGCCCCGGGCGACCGCCGCGACGCCGTCAGCCGTCCGCGCCCCCACCAGCAGGCGAACGGTGTTCGAGCCCACGTCGACGACCGCGACGTTCATCGCGTCCATTTTCACCGCGCCTCCGGCTGTGAAACGGCGACGATCCGGCAACGAAGCGGCGAACGCGCTGCCTACCGCGCCTGGGCTTCGAGCTTGTACCCGACGCCGTGGCGTGTGTGGATGAACACGTGGCGGGGCGCCTGCCGGTCGATCTTGTCGCGGAGCTTGCGGACGAACACGTCGACGGTCCGGTCGCGGTAGCGCTGCCTGCGGCCCCAGATGCGCTGCATCAGCTCGTCGCGGCCGACCACGCGACCCTGCTCGAGCGCGAGGGCGTGCAGGAGGCGGAACTCGGTGAGGGTCAGCCCGAGGCTCCGACCCTCGACGTACGCCTGCACGTCGGCGGGATCGACCACGAGCTCCTCGATCTCGATTCGCTCGCCTCGGTCGGGTGACTGAGCCCGGACGCCGCGGCGCACGGCCGCACGCACGCGGGCGACCAGCTCGCCCATCGAGAACGGCTTGACCAGGTAGTCGTCGGCGCCGAGCTCGAGCGCGCGGATGCGGTCTCCCTCGGTGCCGCGCGCGCTGACGACGACGATCGGCGTGCCGATTCCCTCGGCTCTCACCTGCTCGATCAGCTCCCACCCGTCCAGACCGGGAAGCATCAGGTCGAGCACGCAGGCGTCCGGGCGCTCGTAGCGCAGGCGCGCCAGGCCGAGCTCGCCCCGCGCGACGGCGATCGCGTCGAAGCCGCCCGCCTCCAGGTGCCGGGCGATGCCGTCGGCGATCACGTCGTCGTCCTCGACGATCAGCACGCGAGGCATGCCCCTACGATAGATCCGCCCCCGGCAGCAACCCGGTGAGGATCTGGTGACGATCTGGTGAAGCGCTTCCGACGTGCCCCTGCCGCCATGCAGCCGGCCGACTCGCCGCGGGCGGACGTCGAGCGGGCCCGCGCGCTGATCGAGGAGAGCCGCGAGATCGTCGTCGTCCTCGACGACGCGCGGCGCGTCGTGACCGCGAGCCGCCGGGCCCGCGAGTCGCTCGACGGGCTGGTCGAGGGTGCGGTGCTCCCGGACGAGCTGCTCCACCTCGGCGGCCGCACGCCGCTCGAGATCCCGTACCTGCTCGGGGACCGGCAGGAGACGCTCGTCTACCTGAGCGCACCCGGCGACCTCGCCGCCTACCAGGAGCTGAGGGCCGGGTTCACCGCCGCCGTCTCGCACGAGCTCCGCACGCCGCTGGCCCGGCTGATGGCGCTGCTCGAGAGCGCGCTCCTGCCCGGCGCGGACCACGCCGAGCTGATCGGCCGGGCACGGCACGAGGTCGAGCGGATCGGCGAGCTGATCGACGACGTCCTCTTCCTCAGCGAGCTGGAGAGCGGCCGCGCGGTGGTCGCGCTCGGCTCGATCCGGGCGCTGCCCGTGATCGACCGCGCGGTCGCCGAGGTCGCCGACCGGGCGAGCGCGGCAGGCGTGGAGGTCAGGGTCGAGTGCACGTCGTCCTTCGACCTGCCGCTCCGGGCGCGGATGCTCCAGGTCGTGGTCGAGAACCTGGTCGAGAACGCGATCCGCCATGCCGGCCCCGGAGTGACCTGCACGATCTCGTGCGCCGAGGGCTCCGGCGAGCGCCGGCTGGTCGTCGCCGACGACGGAGCGGGCGTGCCCGAGGAGGAGCTGCCCCGCCTGTTCGAGCGCTTCTACCGCGCCGACCGCGCGCGGTCGACGCGCGGCACCGGCCTGGGCCTGGCGATCGTCAAGCATGTGGTCGCGGCCGCAGGCGGATCGGTGGAGGCGACCGCGACGCCCGGCGGCGGCCTGACCGTCACGTGCTCGTTCCCGTCCGCGCTCTGATAGACACCGGGCCGTGCGCATCCGCTTCACCCCCGAGCGCAAGGAGTTCTTCGAGCTGTTCTCGCGCGCCTCGGCCAACGCGGTCGACATCGCGCGGCTCGGGAGCGAGCTGTTCGACCGGTATCCGCAGGACGGCGCCGAGCTGATCCGCCGCATCAAGGAGCACGAGCACACGGGGGACGACCTGACGCACGCGATCGTCACGCAGATCAACAAGTCGTTCGTCACGCCGTTCGACCGCGACGACATCTACCGGCTGGCCGGCGCGATCGACGACGTCTGCGACTTCGTCGACGAGACCGCCGACAACCTGGGCTCCTGGGGCGTCTCCGAGGTACCGTCCGACGCGCGCGCGCTGGCAGGCGTGATCGTCCGGCAGACGATCCTCCTCGACGAGGCCGTCCAGCGCCTCGACGGGTTCAAGGACTCGAGCCGGCAGCTGATCGAGCTGCGCAGCCTCGAGGACGAAGGCGACCGCCTCTACCGCGACGGCGTCGGCGCCCTCTTCCGGTCCGGCGCCGACCCCCTGATGGTGATCCGCTGGAAGGACATCTACGAGGGGCTCGAGGAGGCGGTCGACGCCTGCGAGAACGCGGCCGACGTGCTCGAGGCAATCGTGGTCCAGAACCGCTAGGAGACGCCGTGGAAGGCGACGTCCTCCTCGTCCTCGTGGTCGTCGTCGCCCTCGGCTTCGACTTCACGAACGGCTTTCACGACACCGCGAACGCGGTCGCCACCTCGATCTCGACGCGGGCCCTGCCGCCGCGCGTGGCGGTCGGCATCGCCTCGGTGGCCAACCTCGTC
Source organism: Gaiellaceae bacterium (assembly GCA_036555585.1). Lineage (GTDB taxonomy): Bacteria > Actinomycetota > Thermoleophilia > Gaiellales > Gaiellaceae > DATBLE01. The sequence continues at coordinate 107,533 of DATBLE010000017.1, read as the reverse complement.
GGCGCGTTCGTGACGACGGCGGTCGCGAAGACGGTCGGGAGCGGCGTGCTCGACACCGGCCTCGTGACCACCAAGACCGTCCTCGCCGCGCTCTTCGGCGCGATCGCGTGGAACCTGGCGACGTGGTGGCTCGGCCTGCCCTCGAGCTCGTCGCACGCGCTGATCGGCGGCCTCGTCGGCGCGGGGATCGCACAGTCGGGCCTGAGCGGAGTCCAGTGGCACAACCTGGCACACAAGGTGGTGATCCCGGCGTTCGTCGCGCCGACGATCGCGTTCGCCGCCGCCTTCGTCCTGCTGATCGCGATCTTCTGGATCTTCCAGCGGATGCCGTCGAACGCGGCGAACCGGACCTTCCGGGTCGGCCAGCTGTTCTCGGGCACGTTCATGGCGTACACGCACGGGGCCAACGACGCGCAGAAGACGATGGGGGTGATCGCACTCGCCCTGTTCGCGAACGGCTCGATCAACCACTTCTACATCCCGGACTGGGTGAAGGTCACCGCCGGCCTGGCGATCGCGGCCGGCACCTATGTCGGCGGCTGGCGGATCATGCGGACGATCGGCCAGCGGCTGTACAAGATGGAGCCGGCAGCCGGGTTCTCGGCGCAGGCGACCGCCGGTGCGGTGATCGACGTCGCGACGCGGCTCGGCTATCCCCTCTCGACGACGCACGTGATCTCCGGTGCCGTCCTCGGCTCCGGCTCGACGCGGCGCTTCCGCGCCGTGCGCTGGGGGATCGCGGGCAACATCGTCGTCGCCTGGTTCCTCACGCTCCCCGCGGCGGCGCTGGTCGCGGCCGCGTTCTACTGGCCGGTGCAGGGCATCTTCTAGCCTGAGTCCGGCCGCGTGCCCGGACGAGACGGGCGCCCCGTGGGGCGCCCGCCGTCTCACCAGCACCGGAGCGGAAGGATGCTAGGTGCTCTCCTGGATCTTCTTGATCGTCTTCTCGGTGAAGACGAGGACGGACTTCGGCAGCGGCGCGAAGAGCAGCTTCGGGCCGAGCTTCTGGCCCTGCGTCGGGTTGACGGCGTAGAAGACGAAGCGCTTGATCAGGGCCGCCTTCGAGCTCTGCTGGGGAACGATCGCGTACGTGAACGTGCTGATCGGGTACGCGAGCGGGTCGCCCTTCGGCGGGTTGACGATGTGCAGCTCGCCGGTCGCGGGAACGGACTTGACGTTGTCCGCAGCCGCCTCGAGGCCGCGCAGGCCCGGGGTCGTGAACTTCCCCGAGGCGTTCCTGACGGCCATGAACTTGAGGCGGTTCTTCAGCGCGTACGCGACGTCGGCGTAGCCGATCCCGCCCTGGGTGTTCGCGACCACGCCCGCGACGCCGGAGCTCCCCCGTCCGCCCTGGCCGACGGGCCAGTTGGCGTTCACGCCGACGCCGATCTTCGACTTCCACTGCGGGCTGACCGAAGACAGGTAGTCGGTGAAGTTGTAGGACGTTCCCGAGTTGTCGCTCCGGTAGACCGGGGTGATGCTCAGCGACGGCAGGTTCGCCTTCGGGTTGAGCGCCTTGATCGCCGGATCGTCCCACTTCTTGACGGTGCCCAGGTAGATGTTGGCAAGCACCTGACCGGTCATGTGCAGGTTGTTCGGCACGCCGGGCACGTTGTAGATGATCGACGTGCCGGAGAGCGCCCAGGGAATCTGCAGGCAGCCCTTGCAGGCGCTGAACTGCTCGGGCGACAGGGGGGCGTCGGAGGCGCCGAAGTCGACCTGGCGGGCCGTGATCGCGGCGATGCCGGCACCCGAGCCGACGGGGCTGTAGGCGATCTTCACGCCGGTCTTCGAGCCGTAGTCCGCCGTCCAGAGCGAGATGAGCGGGGCGACGAACGTGCTGCCGGCGCCCGTGATCGTCTCGTCCGTGCTCTTCGCCCCGGCGCCGAGAGCCGCGATCAGGGCGACGCCGACGACGGCCGCAAACGTCGTGATGGTGCGTTTCATGGATCTCCTCGTCTCCTTCTCCCTCGGGGATGGATTCCACCCGGAGTGTCCATCCGCTCTGCCACACGGTGGGCAGAGATGAGGTGAAGAGCTGGTGAAACCCTCGTGAACGCGGGCTAGCGCTGCCGGAGCTTCCGTGCGCCGCGGTGCAGCAGGTAGCGGGCCGTCAGGCTCGTCGTGAGCACGAACCCGATCAGCAGGAGCGCGCCGGCCCACGCCTGCTGGTGCAGGTGCGGATCGGGCGACTCCGAGTTGAAGAAGATCATGAACGGGATCGAGTTCACGGGATGGCGCGGGTCCAGGCTCGTCGTGTTGGTGAACAGCGTGCTGGTGAAGATGATCGGTGCCGTCTCTCCCGCGGCGCGCGCAACGGCGAGCGTCGCGCCCGTCGCGATCCCGCCGAGGGTCGTCGGCAGCACGACCTGCAGGACCGTGCGCCATCTCGGAACCCCGAGCGCATGGCTCGCCTCCCGGAGCGACGACGGCACGAGCTCGAGCACCTCCTGAGCCGAGCGGGAGATGAGCGGCAGCATGATGATCGCGAGCGCGAGCGACGCGATCAGCGCGTTCTGTCTGAACCGGACGACCAGCAGGCCGTAGACGAAGATCCCGATCACGATCGACGGGACGCCGTTGAGGATGTCGAGCGCGGTCCGGACGACGACGGCGATGCGCGGCGAGGCGAACTCGCTCACGTAGACGGCGATCAGCACACCCACCGGCAGGGCGATCGCAGCCGCGACCGCGACGAGGACGACGGAGCCGACGATCGCGTTCTGGATGCCTCCGCCGCCTTCGCCGAACGTCGCCTGGTTGTGCGTGAAGAGATCCCAGCTCAGCGCCGGCAGCGCCTTCACGACGACGGAGCCGACCATGAGGGCGAGGACGCCGACGGCGGCGAAGGAGGCGAGGGTCGCCGCGACCTCGACGACCCGGTTCACGGTCTTCCGCCGCCTGACGCGTCCGGTGGCGAGGAGCCCGGGCTGCCGGGACGTGGTCGCGCTCATCTCAGCGGCCCTGCTTCAGCTCGAAGCGCTTGACGATGACCTGCGCGGAGACGTTCACGATCAGCGCGAAGACGAGCAGGATCGCGGCCAGGTAGAAGAGCGCGGACGGCTCGAAGTGGTAGTAGCTCGCGCCCTGGAACTTGTTGGCGATGTTGCTGGCCAGCGTGTTGCCGAAGTCGAACCAGGAGACGTTGATCACGTTCCGGTTGCCGATCACCTGGGTGACCGCGATGGCCTCGCCGAGCGCGCGTCCGAGCCCGAGCAGGATGGCGGCCACCACCCCGCCGCGCGTGTAGGGCAGGATCACGCCGCGCACCATCTCCCAGCGCGTGAGCCCGAGCCCGAACGCTCCCTCCTTGAGGTCGGCCGGAACTGTCAGGAACAGCTCGCGGCAGACGGCGGAGCTGATCGGGATGATCATGATCGTCAGCACGATCATGGCCGGCAGCAGCCCGCCGGTGTGGTGGGCTCCCTGGAAGATGGGGAGCCAGCCGAGGAAGCTGCCGAGGAAGGGCTCGAGGTCTGCCTGGACGAACGGTCCGAGGACGAGGATCCCCCAGAGGCCGATGATCACGCTGGGGATCGCGGCCAGCATCTCGATCAGCGCACCCACCACGCCGCGTACGCCGCCCGGCGCGAGCTCGCTCAGGTAGAGGCCGATCGCGATCGACAGCGGCGCGGCGAGGACGAGCGCCGCCGCCGAGGTGATCGCGGTTCCGTAGATCAGCGAGAGCGCGCCGTAGACCTCCGGGTGCCCGTTCTCGTTCCAGACCTGCTCCCACAGGAACGGGACGCCGAAGTGGCCGATCGACGGCCAGGCGCCCTCGAAGATCTTGTAGACCAGCAGGCCGATCAGGACGACCGCGAAGAGCGAGGCGGCCGCGCTCAGGCCGTAGAGGGCGAGGTCGCCGATCCGGTCGCGGTGGGAGCGGCGCGACTCGAGGGCGTTCGCCGGCAGGCGTTCCGCGGCAGGCGCGTCCATGCGCTCGGAGCTTTGCAGCAGCGATCGCGGGCCGGAGGGCCGTTCACCACCCCGACACCAGCCCTTCACATCTCCTCGACCCTGGAGCGAGACGGCATGGGCGAGACTCGTCGGGTGTCCGCCGAGGTCGCGTCCGTCGACGTCGCCGCAAGCCTGCGACAGGAGGCCGCTCACATCGCCCGGCGCGACGTCGTCTTCGGGATCGACGGCCTCGGCGTCGCCTACGGAGGCAACCGGGCGCTGGCGGACATCAGCCTCGACGTCTACGACAACCTGATCACGGCCGTGATCGGCCCGTCGGGGTGCGGCAAGAGCACGTTCATCCGCTGCCTCAACCGGATGAACGACCTCGTCCCCGGAGCGAGCGTCGGCGGCCGGATCCTGTACCGCGGCGAGGACCTCTACGGGCCCGACGCAGACCCGGTCGAGGTGCGCCGGCGGATCGGCATGGTCTTCCAGAAGCCGAACCCGTTCCCGAAGTCGATCTACGACAACGTCGCCTTCGCGCCGAGGGCGCTGGGGATGAAAGACGACCTCGACGGGCGCGTGGAGGAGGCGCTCCGCGGCGCCGCGCTGTGGGACGAGGTCAAGGACCGGCTGAAGCGCAGCGCGCTCGCGCTCTCGGGCGGCCAGCAGCAGCGCCTCTGCATCGCGCGAGCCCTCGCCGTCGAGCCCGAGGTGATCCTGCTCGACGAGCCCGCGTCGGCGCTCGACCCGATCTCGACCGCGGCGATCGAGGACCTGATGCACGAGCTGAAGCAGGAGTACACGCTCGTGATCGTCACGCACAACATGCAGCAGGCGGCCCGCGTCGCCGACATGACCGCGTTCTTCAGCCTGCAGGTCGACGGCGCCGAGCGGCACGGGATCCTGGTCGAGTACGACGAGACCGCGCGGATCTTCACGCAACCGTCCGATCCCCGCACCGAGGGCTACGTCACGGGCCGCTTCGGGTGAGGGTCACCTTCGCCGAGGAGCTCGCCGAGCTCGAGGACACCCTCCACGCCGAAGGGGATCTCGTCGTCCGCTCGGTCCGGGCGGCGACGCAGGCGCTCGTCGAGCGCGACACCGAGCTCGCCGACGAGGTCGTCGCGTTCGACGACGACGTCGACGACCGGTACCTCGCGATCCAGGAGGGCGTCCAGTCGCTGCTCGCGCGGCAGACGCCGGTCGCAGGCGACCTCAGGCTCGTCCTGGCGATGCTCCACATCAACCTCCACCTCGAGCGCATGGCCGACTACTGCGTGACCGTCGCGAAGCTGATCAGGCTCGCCGCGGCAGGATCGGTCGAGCCGCGCATCGTGGACGGCCTCGCCGAGATGGGGGCCCGTGCCGAGGAGATGACCCGGGCGGCCATGCGCTCGTTCCGGCGCCGAGACCTGGCGCGCGCGGAGGCCCTGCTCGCGATGGACGAGCTGATCGACCGGGCGAACCGGCGGACGGTCGAGCACGTCCTCGAGCTGGGGGCCGGGCAGCGCGAATGGGGCCTGCGTATGCTGGTCGTCTCGCGTTGCCTGGAACGAGTCGGGGACCATGCGGTGGACATCGGTGAGCAGACGGCCTTTCTCGTCACGGGCGAGTTCCGCGAGTTCACGGATGCGTCGCATCCCGAGGCCGACGCGCTCGGCTAGCCTCACGGGCCTCGCCGTCTGCCTGCTGCTCGCCGCGGGCGCGGCGCCGGGCGGCCGGGGGAGCGCGCCGGTCGTGCGCTTCGCCTTCACGGGCGACATCGCCATGGTCGCGGGCCCGGCCGCCGACTACTTCCGCTCGGTGCGCAGGCAGCTCGCAGGCGACGTCGTGCTCGGCAACCTGGAGGGGACGCTCACCGAGCGCGGCTCGCCGAAGTGCGCCTCCGGCAGCTCGGACTGCTTCTCGTTCCGCGCGCCGCCCTCGTACGCGCGTCTCCTGCGCGGCGCCGGCTTCACGGTCCTCAACCTCGCGAACAACCACGCGCTCGACTACGGCACGGTCGGGCAGCACGACACGGTCGCCGCCCTGCGCTCCGCGCACCTGCTGACCACGGGCCGTCCCGGCGAGATCGCGTACATGAACGTCCGCGGGACGCGGGTGGCCGTGCTCGGGTTCGCCCCCTACCCCTGGGCGCAGAGCCTGCTGAACCTGCCCGTCGCGGAGGCGCTGGTGCGAAGAGCCGATCGCTGGGCCGACCTGGTCGTGGTGACGATGCACGCAGGCGCGGAGGGCGCCGACGAGCGGCACGTCCGGCCCGGGAACGAGTGGTTCCTCGGGGAGAACCGAGGCAACGCCGTCGCGTTCGCGCGGTCGATGGTGCGCGCAGGAGCCGACCTCGTCGTCGGCAGCGGCCCGCACGTCCTGCGCGGGATGGAGTGGTACCGCGGCCGGCTGATCGCCTACTCGCTCGGCAACTTCGTCGGCTACCGCACGCTGAACACCGCCGGCGTGCCCGGCGTGACCGGGATCCTCCAGGTCACCCTGCGCCGGGACGCCTTGTGGCAGTCGGGACGGCTCGACGCGCTCACGATCGCCGGCACCGGCATCCCGCGGCCGGATGCAAGCGGGGCGGCCCGTGGCGCGGTCCGCACCCTCTCGGCCGAGGACTTCGGCGCGAGCGCCATGCGCATCTCCGTCAAGGGCGTGCTGACCCCGCCGCTCGACAAAGATCGATAATTGTCCCGGCCACCGTCACCGACTCGAGAGGAGGCTCGCGATGAGCTGCTGCGACGGCTGCTGCGACTGCGGTTGCGACTGCTGCAAGTGAACGTCCTCTTCGTCTGCGTCGGCAACAGCGGACGGAGCGTGATGGCCGAGCGCCTCTTTCGCCGGGCGGCGGCCGGGCGGCACGAGGCCCGCTCGGCCGGCGCCGACCCGCACGGCTCGAGCGCGGAGCCCGCCGTGGTCGAAGCGCTCGGCGAGGCCGGCATCGACGCGTCCGACCACGTCCCGCACCGGCTCGACGACGAGGATCTTGCGTGGGCGGACGTCCTGGTCGCCGCCTGCGACGGCGTGTGCGCACCCGTCCCCGGGAAGCGCTACGAGAACTGGCAGCTCGCCGATCCCTACGGGCTCCCGGTCGAGCAGGTTCGCCCGATCCGCGACGAGATCCGGCGTCGGGCGGAGCGGCTGCTCGCGGATCTGGACGCCTCGGCCTAGACGGGCCGGACGAGGATCGGCTCGACCACCGGCGCGTGCCGGTCCGGGTACCCGTCGGCCGCGAAGCCGCAGAGCACCGGCCGCGCCCACGGCACGCCGAGCGGCCAGGGATCCAGGGTGACCGTGCCGGCGCCGTCGAAGGCGAAGGCGACCTCGACCGGATCCGCGCCCACGCCGGGGGCGATGGAGAAGTCCCACTCCGAACGCTCTTCGACGCAGACGTCGAAGGCGATCCGGTCGCAGAGATCCGTGATCGCGTCCGCCGCCCCAGCCTCGTCCTCTCCGACCCCGGCCGCCGCTCGGAGCGCCGGCAGGGACGCCTCCAGCTCGGGGTCCGACACGGCGAGGGCCGGATTCCACGGCTTCGAGAGCAACCGGTGGACGTGCATGGCGACCACGAGATCGACGACGGGATCCTCCCCGCGGGGCTCGAAGCTGCGCCGCTGGATCTCGAGCCACCGCTCGGAGGAGACCTCGCCGATCCCGTCGGCGTCCAGCTCGCCGTAGCCGCGGTCGTGGAGCGCCACGCCCCGCACGAACGCGTCGAAGTCGAGCGCGGGCCGCTCGAAGCGCTCGTTGCCCCAGAGGGCGGCGAGCGCCGCCGAGAAGCGGGCATGCTCGGCCTGCGGGAACACGACCGCGCGGCGAGAGGAGCGGAACACCCTCTACCGGCGCGCGGCCGCGACCAGCGCGTCGCGACTCACGCCGCGGATCGACGCGTCGAGGAGCTCGACGGGGTGGAGCGCCGACAGCGGCGTCCCCGCGCGCCGCAGATGCGTCGAGACCTGGACGAGGCAGCCGGGGTTCGCGCTCGCGTACGCGTCCGCCCCGGTCGCGGCGACGTTCGCGGCCTTGCGCTCGCCCAGCTCGGCGGCCGGCGCGGGCTGCACGAGGTTGTAGATCCCCGCGCTGCCGCAGCAGATCGCCTGCTCGGCCGGCTCCGCGACCTCGAGACCGGGGATCGACCCGAGCACCTCGCGCGGCGCGTCGCGGATCCCCTGCGCGTGGCCGAGGTGGCAGGCGTCCTGGTAGGCGATCCGCAGCGGGAGCTCGTGCCGCTCGGCCCTCGGCTCCAGCTCGGCGAGCAGCTCGTTCACGTCGACCACGCGCACGGGCAGCTCCGCCTCCTTCAGGTGCGAGCCGCAGCCGGCGGCGTTGACGACGATCGCGTCGACGTCGCCGAAGACCTCGCCGATCCTTTGCGCGCGCCGTCGCCCTTCCGCCAGACGGCCGGCATGGAGATGCAGCGCGCCGCAGCACTCCTGCACGCGCGGCGCCGCCACCTCGCAGCCCTCGGCGGCGAGGACACGAGCGGTCGCGACGTTGACGTCGCCGAATACCACCCGCTGGACGCAGCCGAGCAGCAGCCCGACGCGCAGCCGCCGCTCCGCCGCCGGCGGCGTCACCTCCGGCGGCCGCGCCGACGACCGCCACGGGGGCTTCAGCGCGGCGAACGGCGCCAGCGGGCCCGGCAGCCGCGGCGGGGTCAGGGCGAGCGCGGCCCGGAGCCGGCGCGGGTACGGGACGGTCGCGAACAGGAGCGCGCGGAGGATGCGCTCGTCGTCGGAGCGCTCGTGGTGCTCCTCGACGTGCGCGCGGGTCTGCTCGATCAGGCGGTCGTAGCGGACGCCCGAGGGGCAGGAGGTCACGCAGGCCATGCAGCCGAGGCAGCGGTCGAAGTGCCGAACGGTCGTCGGCGACAGCGCGACGGTGCCGTCCACGAGCCCGGACATGAGCAGGATCCGGCCCCGCGGCGAGTCCATCTCCTCCTGCCACAGCGGGCCGTAGGTCGGGCAGGTCGGCAGGCAGAACCCGCAGTGGACGCAGTCGTCGAGCAGCTCGCGCGAGATCTCCGCGCTCACGCGAGCACTCCGGCCGGATCGAGCTGCGCGCGCACGCGCTCGGCGAGCGCGATCTCCGCCGGGTCGCGCGGGTCGGCGACCGGGCTCCGCACGTACGCGACCCCGGCCGAGATGCGCACGACCGCCTCGTCCAGGCCGCCCAGCGCGTCCGCGAGGCCGGCCGGAGGGAAGGGCAGGCGCCCCTGCGATCCGGCCTGGCGCTCGCGCGCCTCGGCCCAGACCGTGTCGCCCTCCTCCGTGTCGCCCACGAGGGAGCGGGCGAGGCCCAGCTGCTCCTCCACCCCGCGCCTGCCGCCCTCGAACAGCACGGCGAGCCGGCCGGGCCACAGCAGGTCGACTGCGGACGGCGCGACCGGGGCACGCAGGACCGCCCGCGCCTTCGCCGCCGCCTCGGCAGGCGAGCCGGCCGGCGCGACCAGCGTCCGCGCGGCGGCCGGCAGCGGGTGCAGCCGCAGCGCCACCCGCGCGATCAGCCCGAGCCGGCCCTCGGAGCCGCAGAAGAGCTTGCCGAGGTCGTAGCCGGCGACGTTCTTCACCACCTTGCCGCCGGAGCTGGCGACCGTCCCGTCCGCGAGCACGACCGTGACGCCGATCACGAGATCGCGCGCGGTGCCGTAGCGGTGCCGCCGCGGGCCGGACAGGTTCGCCGCGACGCAGGCCCCGATCGTCGGGTTGCCCGGCGGGTCGAGCGCGAGCATCTGGCCGTGCCCGGCCAGGCGCTCGTTGAGCTCGCCGACCCGAACGCCGGCCTCCACGATCGCGGTCAGGTCGCCGGCCTCGTGCTCGAGCACCCGGTCGAGCGCGGCGGTCGAGAGCACGACGTCGCCGCCTTCCCGCCCGATCGAGACGCGCTCGCCCCGCCCGGCCGCGCCCGCCAGGAGCTCGGCCGCCTCCTCGACGCTCGCGACCTCAGAGACGCTCGGCAAGGCCCGCCTGCTCGAGTGGATGGGCGCGGTACGGGCCGGGCACCTCGCCGCACAACCGCGGGGTCGGAAAGAGCTTGCCGGGGTTGCACAGCCCGGCCGGGTCGAAGGCGCGCCGCACGCGCTGCATCGCCTCGAGGTCGTCGGCGCCGAACAGGAGCGGCATCGAGCACGCCTTGTCGACCCCGATCCCGTGCTCGCCGGTGAGCGAGCCGCCCGCGTCGATGCACGCCTCCAGGATCGCCTCGGCCAGCGCGCGCGCCCGCTCGGGCTCGCCCTCGACTCGCGCGTCGTAGAGCACGAGCGGATGGAGGTTGCCGTCGCCGGCGTGGAAGACGTTGCCGACCCGCAGCCCGTAGTCGGCCTCGAGCGCGGCGATCCGGCGCAGCACCTCGGGCAGCTTCGTCCGCGGGACGACGCCGTCCTGCACGTAGTAGTCCGGCGACACGCGCCCCATCGCCGCGAACGCCGACTTGCGGCCCTTCCAGAGCAGCGCCCGCTCGTGGTCGTCGCCGGCGGTGCGGAGCTCCCAGGCGCCGCAGTCCCGGCAGATCGCCTCGACCGCCGCCAGCTCCTCCTCGACCTGCGGGGCGGGGCCGTCCAGCTCGACCAGCAGCAGCGCTTCGGCGTCCGGGTAGCCGGGGCGGACGGCCGCCTCCGCCGCCTCGATCGTCAGCCGGTCCATGATCTCCATCGCCGAGGCGAGGATCCCGGCCGAGACGACGCCGGATACCGCGCCGCCGGCGGCGTCGGTCGAGTCGAAGGCTGCGAGCACGGTCCGCACCGCCTCCGGCCGGCGCAGGAGCCGCAGCGTGATCTCGGTGGCGATCCCGAGCGTCCCCTCCGAGCCGACGAACACGCCCAGCAGGTCAGGCCCCGGCGACTCGAGCGAGCGGCCGCCGAGCCGCACGAGCTCGCCGTCGGGCAGCACCACCGTCAGCGCGGTGACGTGGTTGACCGTGAACCCGTGCTTGAGGCAGTGGGCGCCGCCGGAGTTCTCCGCGACGTTGCCGCCGATCGTGCACACCTGCTGGCTGGACGGGTCGGGCGCGTAGTACCAGCCGTCGCCGATCACGGCCTCGGTCACCTGCAGGTTGGTGACGCCGGGCTGGACGACGATGCGGGCGCCGTCGAGGTCGACCTCGAGGATCCGGTTCATGCGCGTGAGCGCGATCACGACGCCGTCGGCCACCGGGAGCGCGCCCCCGGAGAGGCCCGTGCCGGCGCCGCGGGCGACGAACGGCACGCCGGCCGCATGGCACGCGCGGACGACCGCCTGGACCTGCTCGGTCGACTCGGGCAGCACGACGAGCGACGGCATCACGCGGTGTCCGGTGAGCCCGTCGCACTCGTAGGTCCGGAGCTGCTCGGGCTCCTCGATCACGGCGCCGGCGGGCAGCAGGCGCCTCAGCTCACCGGCCGGCTCCATTCCTTGTCAATCTATCGCGGTGCAGGCCCAGCTCCCAGCCGGCGTCGAGCTCCGCGGCGAGCCCGACGCCGCGATCCTGACCGGCGACGCGCTCGAGCTCGTCGCCGACCTCCAGCGGACGTTCGGGGGACGGCGCGAGGAGCTGCTGGCCGCGCGGGCGGCGAGGCAGGAGCGGCTGCTGGCGGGCGAGCTCCCCGGCTTCCTGGCGGAGACGCGCGCGATTCGCGAGGACGACTCGTGGCGGGTGGCGGAGGCGCCGCCCGACCTGCAGGACCGCCGCGTCGAGATCACGGGGCCGACCGACCGGAAGATGGTGATCAACGCGCTCAACTCGGGCGCCCGCGTGTTCATGGCCGACTTCGAGGACGCGAACTCGCCCACCTGGCCGAACGTGGTCGAGGGCCAGCAGAACCTGATCGACGCGAACGAGCGCACGATCTCGCTCGACACCGGCGAGAAGAGCTACCGCCTGGACGACGAGGTGGCGACGCTGCTCGTCCGGCCGCGCGGGTGGCATCTCCCCGAGCGGCACCTGCTGGTCGACGGCGAGCCGGTGTCGGGGAGCCTGTTCGACTTCGGGCTGTACATGTTCCACTCGGCCGAGCGGGCGCTCGCGCGGGGGAGCGGGCCGTACTTCTACCTGCCCAAGCTGGAGAGCCACCTCGAGGCGCGGCTGTGGAACGACGTCTTCCTCCACACGCAGGACGCGCTCGGGATCCCGCGGGGGACGATCCGCGCGACGGTCCTGATCGAGACGATCCTGGCCGCGTTCGAGATGGACGAGATCCTCTACGAGCTGCGCGAGCACTCGGCCGGTTTGAATGCGGGCCGCTGGGACTACATCTTCAGCGTGATCAAGAAGTTCCGAGGCCGCGACGACTTCGTCCTGCCCGACCGCTCCGCGGTGACGATGACCGTGCCGTTCATGCGCGCTTACACCGAGCTGCTGGTCAAGACCTGCCACCGCCGCGGCGCGTTCGCGATGGGCGGGATGGCCGCTTTCATCCCCAACCGGCGCGACCCCGAGGTGACCGAGACGGCCCTGGCGAAGGTGCGCGAGGACAAGGCGCGCGAGGCGGGCGACGGCTTCGACGGCACCTGGGTGGCGCACCCGGACCTGGTCGAGACCGCCACCGCCGAGTTTGACGCGGTGCTCGGCGACCGGCCGAACCAGATCGATCGTCAGCGGCCGGAGGTGTCGGTGGCCGCGGAGCAGCTGCTCTCCGTCCCGGAGACGCCCGGCGAGGTGACCGAGGCCGGCATCCGCCAGAACGTCTCGGTCGGGATCCGCTACCTCGCCGCCTGGCTGAACGGCACCGGGGCGGCGGCGATCGACAACCTCATGGAGGACGTCGCCACCGCCGAGATCTCGCGCTCGCAGATCTGGCAATGGGTCCACCACGGGCGGGTCGACCGCGAGCGGGTCCTGACCGTCACGCGCGAGGAGGTCGACGCGGTGCCGAGCCAGCCGCACCTGGGCGAGGCGACGAAGGTGTTCGAGCACGTCGCGCTGGCCGACGAGCTGGTCGAGTTCCTGACGCTGCCGGCGTACGAGCTGCTCGAGTGATGGACGCCTGGCTGGCGATCGCATCCCGGCGCGAGGTCCGCGACTACGCGCCGCGCGACCTGCCGGAGGACGTCGTCCGCACCATCCTGGACGCGGGCCGGCTCGCCGGCAGCGCCAAGAACCGCCAGCCGTGGCGCTTCCTGCTGGTCGAGGACGACGAGGCGCGCGAGCGGCTGGCCGGAAGCGTCTACGAGCCGGCGAACGTCCGCGGCGCGCGCCTGGCGGTCGCGATCGTCGGGCGCAGCGGGTTCGACACGGGCCGCTGCGCGCAGAACATGCTCCTCGCCGCCTGGAACGCCGGCGTCGGCTCCTGCCCGAACGGAATCGCGGATCGCGAGGCGGCTCACGCCGCCCTGCGGCTTCGCGCCGACGACGAGATCGCGGCCGTGCTCACCTTCGGCTACCCCGCCCGGGAGCGGCATCCCGAGCGGCGGACGCCCGAGGAGTGGAGCGGCCGAGCCGACCGCAAGTCGCTGGGCGAGCTCGTCGAGCAACTGTAAGCGCGCCCACACAAGCTTCTTACGAAAGGTTTACCCCGGCCTGAGATGGATGCGCCTGCGGGCGCTGTATGGATTCGGTGGGAGAGCGGAAGATCGAGAAGGAGGGGTTGATCCATGCCGAGACACCGCCTTGTAGGCCTCGCAACCGCGTTGGTCGCCGGCGTCGCGCTCGCGTCCGCCGCGCTGCTCGCCTTCGCGGGCGGCGGCACGGCGGCAGCGAGCGCCGTACCGTCGAACACCTCTGCGCCCACGATCTCGGGCACCGCGCAGGAGGGCAAGACGCTCACCGCGGACCCGGGAGACTGGACGCCGTCACCGAACGGCTACCAGTACGACTGGAAGCGCTGCGACTCCGGGGGAGGCAGCTGCAGCTCCACGGGCAAGACTTCCCAGAACTACCCGCTGGGATCGGACGACGTGGGGCACAGGCTGAAGGTCTCGGTCGCGGCGACCACCGACGGTGGGACGACCTGGTCGCCGCCGACGGATTCGAGCCTCACGGCCGTGGTCACGGCCGGCGGCACCGCTCCGGTCAACACCTCCTCGCCGACGATCTCGGGCACCGCGCAGGACAACCAGACCCTGACGGCGCACAACGGCAGCTGGTCGGGCACGGACCCGAAGACCTATTCGTATGCATGGCGGCGCTGCGACTCGAACGGAGACAACTGCTCGGGCATCGGCGGGCAGTCCGGCACGTACAGGGTGACCTCGAGCGACGTCGGCCACCGTCTGCGGGTCGTCGTCACCGCCACGAACAGCGCCGGCTCGTCAGCCGCGACCTCGGCGGCCACCGCCGTGGCGATCGCCGCGGCGGCGGCGCCGGCCAACAAGTCGCTGCCGGCGATCACCGGCACGGTGCAGGACAACTCGACCCTCACCGCCTCCGCCGGCAGCTGGACCGGCACGACGCCGCTCACCTACACGTACGACTGGCGGCGCTGCGACTCCAACGGCAACAGCTGCAACACCTCCGTGAAGAAGTCGACGACCACGGCGACGACCGCCGCGTACCGAGTGGCCTCGGCAGACACGGGGCATCGCCTCCGTGTCGTCGTCACGGCGACGAACTCCGTGGGGTCCTCGGCCGCCACCTCGGCCCCGACGGCGGTCGCGGGCGCAGCCGGGACGCCGCCGAAGAACACCGCGCTTCCGTCGATCAAAGGCGCGGCCCAGGACAACCAGACGCTGACCGCCGCCGTGGGGACGTGGACGGGAACGGCTCCGATCGCGTTCGGCTACCAGTGGTACCGCTGTGACGCGAACGGGAACGCCTGCGCCGCGATCGGCGGCGCGACCGGGGCCGCCTACAGGGTGACGGCGAGCGACGTCGGCCATCGCCTGCGCGTCACCGTCACGGCCAAGAACGCCGCGGGGTCGATCTGGGCGACCTCGGCTGCGACCTCGGTGGCGGCCGCGACCGCCTCGGGCGACGGACCGATCAAGCTCCCGAACGGGAAGACCTCGGTCTCGATCACGACCCTCTCGCTGCCGAACCGGCTGATCATCGACCAGGTGGTCTTCACCCCCTCGAGGATCGTCTCGCGGAGGGCGCCGATCTCGGTGCGCGTCCGGGTCTCCGACTCGAGGGGCAACGTCGTCCGCGGAGCGCTCGTGTACGCGGTCGGCGTGCCGGCGAACCGCGTGTCGACGGCGCGGGAGGTGCAGACCGCCCAGGACGGCCAGGCGACGATCAGCTTCGCGCCGGGCCGCGCGTACCCCTTCCACAAGGGCGGGCGCCTGACGATCTACGTCCGGGCCCGCAAGGCGGGCGAGAACGTGCTCGGCGGCGTCACCACCCGGCGCCTGGTCTCCGTCGGCGTCAGGCCCGCCTAGCCTGGCCCGGAGAAGCACAGGACGGGCCCGCGACCGGCGGGCCCGTCCTGGCGAGCTAGGCGACCGAGAGGACGAGCTTGCCGAAGTGCTCGCCGGCGGCCATGCGGTCGTGCGCGGCGGCTGCCTCCGCCAGCGGGCGCACGCTGTCGATCACCGGCAGCCAGGAGCCCTGCTCGACCATCCGCATGAGCGCGGCGAAGTCGCGGGCCGAGCCCATCGTCGTGCCGCGAATCGACAGCCAGTTGAGGTAGACCGCCCGCACGTCGAGCGTCACCTCGGGCCCGCCGGTCCCGCCGAGGACGACCAGCCGCCCGCCGCGGCGAAGTGCCTTCAGGGACTCTCGCCAGGTCGCGCCCACCGAGTCGACGACGACGTCGACCGGCCCGGCCGCCTCGGCCCAGCCCTCCTCCGTGTAGAGCACGCCTCCCTCGGCGCCGAGCTCCTTCGCGCGGTCGATCTTCTCCTGCGAGGAGGACGTGACCACGACCCGAGCGCCCGCCTGCGCCGCCAGCGAGATGGCGACCGTCGACACGCCGCTGCCGGCGCCGAGCACGAGCACGCTCTCGCCGCCGACCAGGCCGCCGATCTCGAAGAGCGCGCGGTACGCAGTGAGCGCGGCCAGCGGAAGCGCGGCCGCTTCCTCCCACGAGAAACGCGCGGGCTTCGGGAAGACGTTCTCGGCGGGGACCTTGACCAGCTCGGCGTACGTCCCGTCGTCGGGCCCGCCCAGGATCCGCCAGTCGGGCCCGGCGGCGTCCTCGGCCGCGCCCCAGCCGATCCCGGGATAGATCACGACCTCCTCGCCGGTGTCGCGGCGCACGCCGGCCCCGTCGGAACCGGGGATCAACGGCAGGTCGAACGCGTAGGCGGGACCGGGCGGCTTGCGGACGAGCAGGTCGCGGCGGTTGACCGCCGCCGTCCGCAGCTCGACGACCACCTCGCCCGGCCCGGCGACGGGATCGGGCGCCTCCTCGAAGAGGAGCTCGCCTCCCTCGTGGACCCGGACCGCGCGCACGCGGAGATCCTACGCTGCGCGAGCTCAGCGCAGCGACGCCCAGGGCTCCTCCGCCGAGAGGTCGACCGCGACGTAGCCGCCGTCCGTGACCGCCGGGGCCAGCACGACGTTCAGCAGCGCGGGCTCGCCGAAGTCGTTGTACGAGCCGTGCACGACGTCCTTGTCGATGTAGACGGAGTCGCCGGGGCCGAGCACGGTGCTCTCGCCCTCGAGGTACTGGGTGACCCGCCCGGACGCGACCGTGATCATCTCGTCCTGGTCGGGGTGCTTGTGGAAGGCATGGAAGAACCCGGGGTCGAGCCGGACGTCCATGACCACGAACGACGTGCAGCCCGTGCCGGGCGGCGCGCAGCGCATCCCGGCGCTCCCCCAGTCGAAGTCCTCCGTCGGCACCTCGCTGCTCATCACGAACCTGCTCATGCGCGCCCTCCTCCGATCGCTTTGAACCGTCTCATGTTCTCCGTCATCGCCGTCTCGGTCGGCAGCCGCTCCATGCTGGACGCGCCGAAGAACCCGACCACGCCGGTCGTCCGCTCGAGCACGTAGGCGGCGTCGTCCGGCTCGGCGATCGGCCCGCCGTGGCAGAGCACGATCACGTCCTCGCGGACGGCCGTCGCGGCGTCGCACATCGACTGCACCAGCTCGACCGACTCGTCGAGCGTCTTCGCAGTGCTCGCGCCGATCGCGCCGCCGGCGGTCAGGCCCATGTGCGGGACGAGCACGTCGGCGCCCGCCTCCGTCATCGCCACCGCCTCCTCGGGCGTGAAGACGTACGGCGCGGTCAGCAGGTCGGCCTCGTGCGCCGCGCGGATCATCTCGACCTCGACGCCGTAGCCCATCCCCGTCTCCTCCAGGCCGACGCGGTGGTTGCCGTCGATCAGGCCGACGGTGGGGAAGTTCTGCGCGCCGGAGAAGCCGATCCGCTTCAGCTCGTCGAGGAAGACCGGCATCAGCCGGAACGGGTCGGTGCCGCACACGCCGGCCAGCACCGGCGTCTCCTTCACCACCGGCAGCACCTCCGCGGCCATCTCGACCACGATCGCGTTCGCGTCGCCGTAGGGCATCAGCCCCGCCAGCGAGCCGCGGCCGGCCATCCGGTAGCGGCCCGAGTTGTAGATGATGATCAGGTCGCAGCCGCCCGCCTCGGCGCACTTCGCCGACAGCCCCGTCCCCGCACCCGCGCCGATGATCGGCCTGCCGGCGTCGATCTGCGCCCGCAGGCGCGCCAGTGCCTCCGCCCGCGTCACGACGAGATCAGCTCGTGCAGCCGGTTCGCCATCGCGTCGGCGAAGGCCGGGTCGTTGACGTCCAGGTCGAGCTCGTGCAGCTCGACGTTCTCGCCCAGTCCCTCCCGGAGCGCGGCGAACAGCGCCTCGTCGGCGGCGGCGTCGTGGAAGGGCCCGCCCTCGGTGGCGATCATCGAGACGCCTTTCAAGGGAACGAACAGCGCGGTCGGGCCCTTTGCCGCCGAGAGCTTGCGCGCGATCCGGCGGCCGAGCTCGGCGCACTCCTCGGGCGTCGTCCGCATCAGCGTCACGGTCGGGTTGTGGACGTAGATGTTCCGCCCCTCGAACTGGGACGGCACCGTCTCGCGCGGGCCGAAGTTGACCATGTCGAGCGCGCCGAGCGAGACCACCTGCGGCAGGCCGAGCTCGCCCGCCACCTCCAGCCGGTCGGGGCCGGCCGAGAGCACGCCGCCGACGAGGTCGTCGGCCAGCTCGGTGGTGGTGAGGTCGAGCACGCCGGCGAGGAAGCCGCCGCGCGCCAGCGCCTCCATCGACTGCCCGCCGGTGCCGGTGGCGTGGAAGACGAGCACCTCGTAGCCGAGCTCCTCCAGCCGCTCGCGCGCACGGGTGACGGCCGGCGTCGTGACGCCGAACATCGTGGCGCCGATCAGCGGCCGTCCCGCTCCGCTCTCGGGCACAATCACCCTCGCCATCCCGGCGATCGCGCCGGCCGCATTCGCGAGGATCCGCTCGGAGATCCGGTTCAGCCCGGAGATGTCGACGACCGAGTAGGTCATCGAGACGTCGGTCGCACCCATGTACGGACGCGTGTCCCCCGAGGCGACGGTGGAGACGAGCAGCTTCGGCACGCCGACCGGGAGCACGCGCATCGCAGCCGCGCCGATCGACGAGTTGCCCGAGCCGCCGACGCAGAGGATCCCGTCCAGGCGGCCCTCCTCGTGCAGGCGCTCGACCACCTCGGCCGAGCCGCGGCACATCGCGTCGACCGCGGCGCCGCGGTCGCCGGCCTCGCGCAGCGACGCGAGGTCGGCGCCCGCCGCCGCGGCGACCTCGTCCTGCGTCACGTCCGCCTGGGCGAGCGGCTCGAACACGCCCGCGTCGACCAGGATCACGTCCACGCCTTGCTCCCGCAGCCGCGCGCGCAGGTAGTCGTACTCTCTGCCTTTCGTGTCGAGCGTGCCGAGGAGGACGACTGTTGCCACGCGCCGATCCTACTTCGGCTGGACCGGCCGCCAGGCAGGCCTCGAGTCGTTGTCCTTCCCCGAGGTCAGCTGCGTCTGCTTGCCGGCGCTCACCGTCCAGATCGCGCCGTCGCGGGAGTAGCCGATCGTCGTCGCGTCCGCCCAGGCCGGCTGGATCACGTCGAGCGGCGACGTCGTCATCTTGCGCAGCCGCGTGCCGTCGAGGCGGATCGTGTAGATCTCGTACCGACCGTCGCGCAGGTTGCTCTGGAAGGCGAGCGTCCGGCCGTCGGGCGACCAGGCCGGGATGCCGCTGGTCGCGTTCAGGCGGGTGACCTGGCGCGCGCCGGTGCCGTCGGCGTTCGCCACCCAGATCTCACGCGTCTCGAAGCCCGGCTTGCGGTAGTCGTACGCGATCAGCTTGCCGTCGGGCGAGACGGCGGGGTCCTCGGCATTGCCGAGGCCGCGAACTGCCCGGCGGGCGGGGCCGCCGGCCGCAGGCGCCTCGAACAGCGCGCCCTCCCGCGAGAACACGATCCGCTTGCCGTCGCCCGACCACGACGGCTGCTGGTCGGCCTTCGACGTGTCCGTCACCCGGATCGTCCCGGAGCCGTCGGCGTTCATCACGAAGATGTGCGCCGTTCCGTCGCGGGCGCTCGAGAAGGCGATCTTCCTGCCGTCGGGCGACCACGCCGGCTGCAGCTGGAAGAACAGCCCCTGCGGGGTCGAAGGATCGCCCTTCTCCTTCGTCAGCCGCCGGGCGTGCGAGCCGTCAGCATCGGCGCCGAAGATCGCGTAGTCGCCGTCCTTGACGCTGACGAAGACGAGCGCCGGCGGGCCCTTGAACGAGGAGCCGCCGCAGCCCGCAACCAGGCAGGCCGCCAGCGCGACCACAAGCCACGAGCGCCGCACGTCAGTGCTTGACGGGCTCGACGCCGAGGTAGCGGCGCTGGAGCTCGGGGTCGCCGCTCAGCTCGCCGGCAGTCGTCTCGGCGGCGATCTCGCCGCCGACCATGACCAGCTGCCGGTCGGCGATCGCCGTCGCCATCCCCAGGTTCTGCTCGATCAGCAGGATCCGGAGCCCTTCCTGCTCGAGCTTCCGGAAGGTGTCGATGAGCATCTCGATGATCGTCGGCGCCAGGCCCTCGGAAGGCTCGTCCATGATCAGGAGCTGCGGGTTCGTGACCAGGGCGCGGCCGATCGCGAGCATCTGCTGCTCGCCGCCCGAGAGCTGCGCGCCTCCGTTCCGCTTCCGCTCGGAGAGCCGGGGGAACAGCTCGTAGACTCGCTGGATCGTCCAGCGGTGCTCGCCGTTCCCGCGCGCCGACATCCGCAGGTGCTCGTCCACCGACAGGGACGGGAACAGCCTGCGGCCCTGCGGGACGTAGCCGATCCCGAGATTCGCGATCCTGTGCGAGCTGAGCCCGACCAGCTCCTTGCCGGCAAACCGCACGGAGCCCCGCGTCCGCGGTGGGGTGATCCCCATGATCGCCGCACAGAGCGTGGTCTTGCCCATGCCGTTCCGGCCGACGATCGCCACCGCCTGCTCGCCGAGCTCGAAGGACACGTCCTGGAGCACGTGCGCGCTGCCGTAGTGGGCGTTCAGGCCCTCGACGGCGAGCAGGGCGCCGCCGCTACTCATTGCGGTAGCCGCGCCCAAGGTAGAGGTCGTGCACGAGCTCGTTGGCGCGGATCTCGTCGGGCGTGCCCTCGACGATCACGCGCCCGTCGTGCATCATCGTCACCCGCTCGGCGACGCGGAGCGCGACGTCCATGTCGTGCTCGATCACGACCAGCGTGATCTCCTTGCCGAGGGCGAGCAGGAGGTCGGTGAGCAGCTGGCGCTCGCCGCGGGAGAGCCCCGAGCAGGGCTCGTCGAGCATCAGCATCCGCGGGTCGGCGGCGAGCGCGACCGCGAGCGCGACCTGGCGGTGCTCCCCGTGCGAGAGCGGCCCGCAGACCTCGCCGAGCTTGTGCTCGATCGCCGCCCGCCGGGCGGCCGCGTGTGCGCGCTCCCGGAACTCGGAGTCCTTGCGCGTCAGCACCGGGCGGAGATGGCCGCCCTCGACTCCGAGGACCGAGAGGTAGATGTTGTCCTCGACGGTCAGGCCGCCGAAGAGGCGCGACTGCTGGTAGGTGCGCGCCAGCCCCATCTTGGCGCGGGCGCGCGCCGGGACGTGGGTGACGTCGCGTCCGAACAGCTCGACCTTCCCGGCCGTGGCCGGGAAGTCGCCGCAGATGACGTTGAAGAGCGTGGTCTTGCCGGCCCCGTTCGGGCCGAGGATCGCCCGCCGCTCGCCGGGCGCGATCTCGAGGTCGACCTCCCGCACGGCGTGGAGGCCGCCGAACCGCCGGCCGACCCCCCGCAGGCGGAGGGTCGGCTCGGCGTGTTCGACTACAGGTGCTTCGGTCAAGCGCCTACTTGATCACCTGGTTCGTGACCTTCCCGTCCGTCACGACCTGGATCTTGCCCTGCCAGGGCGTCGCGAGCTTCTTGCACGGGGGCTGTGCGCGCCCCGGCGGCGGGCTCGACGGGGTGAAGAGGCCGCCGAACGACTGGTCGACGTTCGGGATGTACGCGACCACCGTCGGGCTGACCGACCCGTCGGCGTTCTTGACGAGCTGGAGCTGGTACTGGTCCTGGATCGCCTGGCGGCGGGAGTCGAGCTTGACGATGCCGCCGTTCGAGATCTGGAACGGCGACTTCAGCGCCCGCGGCAGCGCCGCCTGGAGCTTGACGCCGACCGCGCCCTTCGACTTCTGCAGGCCGATGACCAGGGCCTTCGCCCCGACGTAGTAGTTGTAGACGAAGCTGTCGTCGTTCGGCAGCTTCGGGTACAGCTTGGACATGAACGAGCGGTACGCGTCGGCCGCCGGCGTGTGCACGCCGGGCATGTTCCCGAACCCGCCGACGTACGCGCCGACGAGCTTGGGGGCGACGACCTTGTCGGCGCCGAGGAAGCCGAAGAACAGGTTGCCGATCCACTGCTTCGGATCGAGCTTCCCGTAGGCCTGCTCGAACGCCTTCAGCATCGCCGAGGTGCCCGTCCCGCCGACGGTCGAGAAGTACCCGTCCACCTGGTTCGGGTTCGGCAGCTGGCGGACGAACGGTGCGTAGTCGGTCGTGTTCAGCGGCGGGAACACCCGCTTGACGATGTCGCCGCCGACGGCGCAGAAGTCGGCGATCATGCCGGCCGCGGACGTCCAGCCGAAGCTGTAGTCGTCCATGATGATCGCGGCCTTCCGCCAGCCGAGCTTCTTGTAGGCGATCTCGCCGATGCCGGCGTTCCACTGCGCGCCGTCACCGTAGTAGCGGAACATGTTCCTCGGGTGGATCTGCATCGTCGGATCCTGCGACCCGGCGGTGCCGATGATGAACGTCTTGGTCGGATGGGCCTTGGCGTAGTTGGCCGTGAACACGGCCTCGTCGCCGGACAGCGGGCCGATCTCGACGTCCGCGTTCAGCTTCTCCATCAGCCGCTTCGTCTCGGTGACGGCGAGCGGAACGGTGTCGTTGCCGCAGCCGTAGCCGACGATCTGGACCGGCGTGTTCCCGGCCCTGATCCCGGTCATGCCGGCCGACGGCTTCGCGTGGCTCTTCGTCTTACCGCCGGCGAACTGCGCGAACGCGCCCTGCGCGCCGCCGATGTCGTACTCGTAGCCGAACGCGAAGGCGCCCTTGCAGTCCGTCATGATCGCGACCCTGACGGGCCTGGCGCCGGAGGCGGCGAGCGACGTCGCCGCCCAGACAGAGACGCCTGCCACTGCCAGGGTCAGGACGGCCGCCGCTTTCCAGCTCCGCAGCTTGTGTCTCCTCACTGGTCGTGCCCTCCTCCCTCTCGTTTCTCCAAGGTGCGCGCGATTCTCGCGCAGTAGCGACCCAACTTTCAAGCGGGTCGGTCGGTGGCCTGTCATTTCGTGGGCTCGGCCGCCGGAGCGGCGATCGACGGGCCCTCCGTGGATCGGCGGCGCGGTTCGAAGATGCGTCCCCACAGACCCATGAGCCCATCAGGTGAGACGACGACGATGACCAAAAAGATGATCCCGATGATCGTGTTGAAGCTCCCGCCGAACAGGGTGCCGCCGAACCCGAGCAGCGGGACGTGCGTGTTCGAGGTGATGTAGTTCTGCATCAGGATGAAGGCGAAGGCGCCCACCCAGGCGCCCTCGATCCGGACGAGGCCGCCGATCACGGCCATGATCAGCAGGCTGATCGTCTGCGGCAGGTCGACGTCGCCGGGGGCGACCTGGCCCGCCCACCAGGCGTAGAGGACGCCGGCGAGCGCGGCGATGAACGCCGCGAGACCGAACGCCAGCGTCCGGTGGAGCGGGACGGCGTAGCCGAGCGAGCTCATCCGGACCGGCTCGTCGCGCACGCCCTGGAGGCTGATCCCGAAGGGCGTGCGGACGACGAAGCGGATGAGGGCGTAGACGACGATCGCCGTGCCCAGGGCGATGTAGTAGAGCCGGTTCGGGTGGGCGAGGATGTCCCCGATCCACCCCGGCGTGTAGCGGTTGATGCCGCCGATGCCGGAGAAGCCGGAGATCTTCGTCACCTGCCCCAGGGTGTAGGTGGCGATCACGGAGTACGTGAGCGTGATCATCAGGAAGTAGATGCCGGTGCTGCGCGAGGCGACGGCCCCGCCGATCAGCCCGATGATCGTGGTCGCGACGATCGCGAACACGAGCGCCAGGGTCGGGTCCCAGCCCAGGTGGAGGCCCTTGGACGTCCCGCCCGGCCCCCCCTTCGTCGCCAGGTTGCCGAGGATGATCCCGGTGATCCCGAACAGCGCCGTCTGGGCGAGCGAGATCATCCCGCCGTAGGCGGAGAGGAAGATCAGGCTGGACGCCGCGATCCCGAACAGGAAGGTCTCGATCAGGATCTGGTGGGCCCAGTACGCGCTGCCGAAGGTCGGCCACACGATCACGACGACGAGCGCGAGCGCCGCGATCGTCCGCTCGACCTGCTGCTGGCGAGTCCAGGTCGACGGGCTCATCACGCCCCCCGGCCGAAGAGGCCGCGCGGCCGGAACGAGAGCACGAGCGCGATCAGGACGAAGGTGACGATCGTCGAGTACTGGGTGCAGCAGTCCGAGCCGGTGGTCGGCAGGTAGGTGGCGCTGAAGTTGGCGACGAAGGCGTAGAGGAGCGCGCCGGCGGCGGCCCCGAAGATCGAGCCCATCCCGCCGACGATCACCACCACCAGCGAGTTGAGCAGCCACTGGCCGTCCTGCCCGGAGGAGATGTTCGACTGCGACGCCCAGACGACCGCCCCGAGCGCGGCCAGCAGGCACCCGACCGCGAACGTGATCGCGAACGTCACCTGGATGTTGATCCCGAGCGCCGAGGTCATCTTCTCGTCGTCGACGCCGGCCCGGATCTTCATGCCCGTCTTCGTCCGGTAGAGCCACACCCAGAGACCGAGGCCGACCGCGACGCCGATCGCCAGCACCACCAGCCGGGCGAGCGAGTACTGGACGCCGCCCACGTGCAGGTTCACGAACCGGTCGGTCCAGCCCGGCCAGGTCAGGTCCACGGCGTTCCCCCCGAACTTCTGACCTTGCGAGGTGTTCCGCGGGAAGTGGGCGATGATCTGGTCGGCGACGATCACCGAGACGGCGATCGTGATCAGCGCCTGCCGCAGCTCCTGCCCCTGCGTCCAGCGCAGGAACGCCTGCTGGACGACGAGCCCGACGACCATGATGCAGGGCGCCGCGACCAGCAGCGGGACGAGCCACTCCCAGGTGTTGACGTTGCTCGAGTCGATCGAGAAGCCCTGGCCGGTCATCCCCTGCTGCACCTCGTAGGCGATGTAGCCGGCGAGCAGGTAGAAGGCGCCGTGGGCCATGTTCACGGTCCGCATCAGCCCGAAGATCAGGGCGAACCCGCTGGCGACGATGAACAGCGCCGAGGCGAACGTCAGCGAGTCGAGCACGATCTTCAGGAACGACGACGGGTCGTGGACGGCCGAGCCGAACGTCGTCGTCCGCCAGTTGCCGCCGCCGAACGGCTGCAC
Organism: Gaiellaceae bacterium; assembly: GCA_036555585.1. Taxonomy (GTDB): domain Bacteria; phylum Actinomycetota; class Thermoleophilia; order Gaiellales; family Gaiellaceae; genus DATBLE01. The sequence continues at coordinate 82,892 of DATBLE010000017.1, read as the reverse complement.
CTTCGTGATGAAGAGGACGTACGCGAAGGCGAACGCGATCAGCGCGACCACGAGGAGCACGGGCCACTTCCGCCAGGTCAGCCAGGAGGAGACCTGCTCGCGGTCGGGCACCCGTGCGGAGATCGCGCTCAACCCGCGCCGACCCTAACAGCCGGGTTTACGTCTTTCAAAGGGTGAAGAGGCTGGCGCGGGCGGCGTCGCCCGTCTGCTCGACCGCCGTCTCGAGCGGGAGGATGTCGGCGCGCGTCTCCTCCGCGAGCGTGCTCGCGTCCGGCCAGTCGATCTCGACGAGGTTCCCGGCCGGGTCGCGGAGGTACATCTGCACCCACCCCATCGGGTGGCTGCGGAGCGGCGATCCGAACGTCCCGCTGTCGAGGATGCCCGTCGTCTTCGCCCGCGCGTAGACCGCGTCGAAGTCCTCGACGTCGAAGGAGACGTGCTGGCGAGGGGTCGGCGGGTCCTCGTCGCTCTCGAACAGGTGCAGCTGCTGCTCGCCGAGGCGGAGCCAGAGCACGGGGTCGGGGAACCTCGCGGTCGGCAGCCGTTCCATCCCGAACAGCTCCTCGTAGAAGCGCGCCGACTCCTCGAGCGAGTCGGCGACGATCGACACATGGTTGATGCGCGTGGCGGCCATCGTCCTTGACGCTACCGCACCTCGGGCCTAGCCTCCAAACGGCTGACCCACGAGGAGGGAAGATGGCGAGCCTGAAGATCCCGTACGAGTCGCTCGACCCGCTGACGATCGGCTCCTCCGGCGACGAGTCGAAGGTCTACCGCGAGGAGCTGGAGCTCGAGGTGCCGGACGCGAACCTGCTCGCCGCGGTCTACCCGGAGGAGCCCGAGCCGGTGGCGGACGCGACCGAGGCGGCGAGGGCGGCGCTCGAGTCGCCGCTCGCCGGGCCGCGCTTCTCCGAGCTGCTCGCTGGGGCTTCGCGCGTCGCCGTGATCATCGACAACCAGTTCCGGCCGACGCCGCAGTCGCGGCTCCTGCCCGCCGTCTTCGACGCGATCGAGGCCGCAGGGAAGCCGGCGGTGGTCGCGTGCGCGAACGGGAAGGTCTTCCCGATGTCCGAGTCGGACATCGAGCAGAAGATCGGCCGCGAGAACCTCGAGCGGATGGAGCGGCTCGGCATCGAGCTCCACCAGAACGAGCCGCGCAACGCCGAGGCGTACTCCTACGTCGGGGTCTCCTCGCGCGGCACGCCGGTGTGGCTGATGACCGCGGTCGCCGAGTGCGACCTGAAGCTCACGATCGGCCAGGCGCAGTCGAACCACTGGGGCGCCGGCGGCGGCGGGAAGCTGATCCTGCCGGGCGTCGTCTCCGACGAGACGATCGAGTCGAACCACTGCGCGTTCATCCCGTCGCCGCAGACGCACTACGGCGCGTACGCCGGGCCGATGCGCTCCGACATCGACGAGGTGGCGACGATGTGCGGCCTCCAGTGCACGATGAACGTGGTGCTCGACACGCGCGGGCGCGTGATCGAGTGCCTCTTCGGCTCGCACCCCGTCGCGCACCGCCGCGCGATCGAGCGCTTCAACGAGATCTACGCGTACGAGCACCCCGGGACGCAGGCCGACATCGCCGTCTGCGGCGTGTTCGCGCCCACCGACCACCTCTTCTTCCACACCGGCTGGGGCTGCATGTCGGCCGACTTCGTCCTCAAGGACGGCGGCACGCTGATCTACGCGTCGCCGTCGCCCGGGGTGAACACTGCGGTCGGCGACTTCCCGGGCCTGGCGCTGATGGACCTGATGAAGCCGTACATGCCGGCGACCCCCGAGAACTACCAGCAGGTGCTGCGCGACATCCACGGCCGCGTGATCCAGATGTGGGCCGGGTGCATCTGGGTGCCGATCTACGAGGTGATGACCCGCAAGCACCTGAAGCTGGTCACGCTGGAGGAGAACCTGGAGATGGCGGCCGACATCGGCATCGACGCCACCACCTCGCTCGACGAGGCGTTCGCCGAGGCGATGGACCGGCACGGCGCCGACGCGAAGGTGATGGTGCTCCCGTTCGCGCGCTACCAGCTGCCGCGGAACATGGTGCGGATGGACGCGGAGCCGCTCCGCTTCCCGCAGGAGGTCGCGCACTAGGGTCTGACCCCGAAGGGGTCTGACCCTGCAGGCTGCGCTCGGTGCGGCCCTATGGGGACAGTCCCCTTCGGGGACAGTCCCTGCGACGTTCGCCTACCGCTCGACCGCGTACAGCCGCCACTCGCCCGGGACGCCCTTCAGCTCCGCGATCCCGCGCTCCTGCCCCGACGTCGTCCATCCGCGTCTCGAGGTCGGGGATGCCGGTGACGCGGTCGGATAGCCCCGTACCGCGCTTGTCGAACAGGATCAGCCGGCAGAACGAGGCCATCCGCTCGCAAGTGCCGGCCCTAGACTTCGTCGGGTGACGCAGCAACGGGTGCTCGGCCTGGAGGCCCGGGGAGTCGCTCCCGACCGGCCCGCGTCGCGCGAGGTGAAGGGCTCGACCACGATCGTCGAGCTGCTGCGCATGTACCCGGACGGCGAGGCCGGCCGGCTGATGTCCCTGCTGGCCCTGCCGTGCGCGCACTGCGGCGGCGCCTTCCACGAGCCGCTCACCCTGGCGGCGAAGCGGCATCGCCGCGACCCGCGGGCCGTGATCGAGGCGTTCCGGGCGCTCGAATCCGGCGGGCCTTCACCGGCGCAGATCGACGCCGCCGGCCGGCGGGTGGCCTGAGTCAACCCTGCTCGGCCAGGGCGAGGTGCCGCGCGACCTCGGCGCGGTGGGGCTCGGGGTCGACCGCGTAGAGCACCTCCAGCACCTCCGCCACGCGGCGGTGGAGGCGCGCCCGGTGCGCGGCGGGTATCTCCCCGTACAGCGTCTCGCGCTCGCGGACGTAGACGAAGCGCAGCCAGCCGAGCGAGCCGGGCACCTGCTCGACGATGCCCGCCTCGACGGCCTCGTCGAGCACCTGCAGCAGGCGGTCGATGCCGGTGTAGTCCGCCACCCGCTCGAGCGCGACGAGCCCGAACTCCGGCCCGAGCACGGACGCCAGCGAGAGGACCCGCCTGCACTCGCTCGAGAGCTGCCGCAGGCGGTCGCCGCTCGCGTCCTTCTCGACCGGCGTCGCCGCAGCGCCGGCGGCGCCCTCGAGATCGAGCGCGGGATCCTGGTCGAGGATCCGGTGGTGAAGCTCGCGGAGCTCGCGTCCGGGCTCGATCCCGAGCTCGTCGACGAGGGACCGGCGTGCGGCCTGGTAGGCCTCCAGCGCCTCCGCCTGCCGGCCGCTCCGGTAGAGGGCGACCATCAGCTGGCCGCGCAGGCGCTCGCGCAACGGGTGCTCGGCCACGAGGGCCTCCAGCTCGCCGGTCAGCTCCGCGTCGCGGCCTTCGCTCAGGTCCCGGTCGATGCGTGATTCGAGGCAGGCGAGCCTGAGATCCTCCAGACGTGCGATCTCGGTCCGGGCGAAGCGGCGCCCGGCGAAGTCGGCGAGCGGGGGCCCTCGCCAGAGTGCGAGCGCATCGGCGAGCCGGCCGCTCTCACGGAGCTCCCGGAAACGGTCGAGGTCGAGCTCGCCGGGCTTCACCTCCAGCACGTAGCCGTGAGCTCTCGTCTGCAGCCGCTCCTTGCCGAGCACCTTGCGCAGGCCCGACACGTAGACCTGCAGCGCCTTCGGCGCGGTCTCGGGGGGATCGTCCTCCCAGAGGGCGCCGACGAGCCGGTCCCGTGAGACGACGTTGTTCGCGTCCAGGAGCAGAGCCGCCAGCAGGGCGCGTTGCTTGGCGCCGCCGAGATCGACGGCATGCCTGTCGGAGAGAACTTCCAGCGGGCCGAGGATCCGGAACTCCATTCGCCTCCAGACCCCCAGTCGCCGACGGCTCCGCCGACGTTAGCGGCTTCGAGCCCTCTCCGCCCAGAGGACGCCCCCTCCGATCCGCCTTAACCCTGCTCTAACCGCTCCTTGGGCGCCGTCCGGTCCTGGGGTCAAAGGGCCACACAGGAGGCCCGGGAAAGAGGAGGCGAAAGATGCAGCGTTCCAACTACCTCAACTGGTTCAGGAGACTGCTGGTGCTCGGCGCGGTCGTGGCCGGCCTGACGGCTTCGTCGGCCATGGCGGTTCCCATCGTGGATCCGCAGGACACCGGCACCGCCAACCTCTCGGCGCCGGTCTCGCGCCCGCCCGACATCCAGGACGCGAGCAACGCCCTGTACGCACCCACGCAGGCCGGCCTCACCGCCGACGGGCTGCGCCTGCAGGGAATCGCGCAGGTCTACCAGCAGCAGACGCAGGCGGCCCCCGACGTGGTCGAGCGCTACGCGGCGACGCACTCGCTCGGCGCTTCACAGTCGGTGACGTCCGTCAGCCGCCCGCCCGACGTCGCCGACACGGCGCTCGCCGTTCGGTACGGCTCCACCTCGAGCTTCCAGTCCGACGGCTTCGACTGGAGCGACTGGGCGATCGGGATCGGGAGCGGGATGGGCATCGCTCTCCTGCTCGGAGGCGCCCTCCTGATGAGCCGGCAGCTGCGCCACCCGGTGCAGACCGCCTGAAGTTCGCCTCCGCGAACGGGCCGAGCGGGCCTCACGGCCCGCTCGGTCTGGACCCGCAGAATCCCTCGCGCGGGTCATCCCCGAGTGCGTAGGGTTGACGCATGAGCGACGCCCGCTACCTCGAGCTCCGCGACTACCTCGCCGGAACGTGGGACCTGGTCAAGCTCGGCGGGATCGCCGCCTGGGACCAGCAGACGATGATGCCGGCTGCGGGCGCGGCCGTCCGCGCGCAGCAGCTGGCGACCGTCTCGAAGCTCGTCCACGACCAGGAGGTCTCGGCCGAGCTGGGCGAGCTGCTGGAGGAGCTCCGCCCGTACGAGGAGTCGCTCGACTACGACTCGGACGAGGCGAGCCTGATCCGGGTCACCCGCCGGGACCGCGACAAGGAGCTGCAGGTGCCCGGCGAGCTGCGCGAGGCCCAGGCCCGCGCCGGGGCGGAGGCCTTCCCGGTCTGGGTCGAGGCGCGGCGCACGAACGACTTCGAGCTCTTCCGTCCGCACCTGGAGCGGAACGTCGAGCTCCGCCGCGAGTACGCCGCCTGCTTCGAGACGGACGAGCCGTACGACGCGCTGCTCGACGACTTCGAGCAGGGGATGAAGACGGCGGAGGTCCGCGAGGTGTTCGCCCAGCTGCGGGACGGCCTCGTCCCCATCGTGGCCGAGGCGTCCGAGCAGGAGATCGACGACTCGTGCCTGCGCGGCCACTTCCCGGTGGAGGCGCAGCGCGAGCTGCAGAAGGTGCTGCTCGGCCGGTTCGGCTTCCGCGAGGACACCTGGCGGATCGATCCCGTCGCCCATCCGTTCGCCACCTCGTTCGGCACGTCGGACATCCGGATGACGACGTACTACCCGGAGCACGAGATGCGCGGCGTGTTCGCGGCGATGCACGAGGGCGGGCACGCGCTCTACGAGCACAACGTCGACCCGGCGCTCGAGCGGACGCCCCTCTGCCGCGGCACCTCGCTCGCCCTGCACGAGTCGCAGAGCCGGATGTTCGAGAACCTGGTCGGGCGCAGCATCGAGTGGTGGAGCTGGGCGTATCCCGAGATGCAGCGCCTCTTCCCGGACCAGTTCGGCGGCGTCGAGCTGGAGGAGTTCCACCGGGCGATCAACAAGGTGCAGCCCTCGCTGATCCGGATCGAGGCCGACGAGGCGACCTACAGCCTGCACGTCATCCTCCGCTTCGAGCTGGAGCAGGACCTGATCGCCGGCACGGTCGCCCCGGCCGACCTGCCCGGGGCCTGGAACGAGCGGATGAAGGAGTACCTCGGCGTCGACGTGCCCGACGACGCGCGCGGCGTCCTCCAGGACGTCCACTGGTCGCGGGGGACGATCGGCTACTTCCCCACCTACGCGCTCGGCAACGTCATCTCCGTGCAGATCTGGGAGAAGGTGCTGGAGGACGTGCCGGCCCTGTCCGAGCACGTCGCGCGGGGCGAGCTGGCGCCGCTGACGGACTGGCTCCGCGAGCAGCTCTGGCGCCACGGCCGGAAGTTCACGCCGCAGGAGACCCTGGAGCGGGTGTTCGGCGGCGGGCTGGACCCCGGGCCGTACCTGCGCTACCTGAACGGCAAGCTCGGCGCGCTTGCTGCATAAGGCATTAACGCAATCTTCACGGTCTCCTACTACCCAGCGAACAGCCGCTGTGGCATGTTGAGTGCGTGGAGACGGTCGAACGGGAACGGCGTGAGCTGGACCACCGGGTCGGGGACGGCTTCGAGGTCCGGCTGCTCTGGGGCGCCGACGACGGCGAGCTGACGGTCGTCGTCGACGACTGGCGCACCGACGAGCATTTCGAGATCAGGGCCCGCGCCGACAACGCGCTCGACGTCTTCAACCATCCGTTCGCGTACCGCCCGGCCTGATCTCGCCTTAACCTCGCCGGGACATGGCGGTGCGCTTCCTCGCGGTCGGCGAGCTGCTCGTCGACGTGTTCGCCGCGGGCGCCGGGCACGGCGCCCGCATCCGCGTGCGGGCGGCCGGCTCGGCGTTCAACGCGGCGGTCGCCGCGGCCGCGGCAGGCGCGCAGTCGACGGTCGTCGGCACCGTCGGCGACGACGCGGCGGGCCGCATGCTGCTCGGGGAGCTCGCGGCGGCCGAGGTCGACGCCGAGGTGACGGTCGCGGCAGGCCCGACGGGCACGTTCCTGCTGGCGGACGGCGAGATCCGTGTCGACCGCGGCGTCGGCCACGAGCTCGTGCTGCCGCGCCACCTGGTCGCCGACGCCGTGCTCGTCTCCGGGTACGTGCCCGCCGCCGGGGAGGCACTGGCGCGCGCCGACGGCGCCTGGGTCGCGCTCGACGCCGCCCGGCTGGACGAGCTTCCTCTCGGAGGGAACGCCGTCTTCGCCAACGAGGAGAGCGCGCGGCGTCTGACGGGGCTGAAGCCCGAGCGCGCCGTCCAGGCGCTGTCGGGGCAGCGGCGGCTCGCATGCGTGACGCTCGGCGCCCGCGGCGCGATCGCCGTCCTGGACGGGAGTGTCGAACGCGCCGTGCCGCCGACGTCCGCGACGGACGCGCCCGGATCCGGAGACGCCTTCGCCGCGACGATGCTGGTCGCGCTGGCCCAAGGCGACGACCTCGCGGCCGCGCTCGCTCGCGCGACCCGGGCGGCCGTAGACTCGCTCGCGTGAACCTGGCGCTCAGCCTCCTCTACGCGGCCGAGCGGAGCCCCGACGCCGAGGCGGTGGTCGAGACCGAGACGCGCATCACCTACGCGGGCCTGCGCGAGCGCGCGGCGCGGCTGGCCACCGGGCTCGAGCGGGAGGGGCTTGCTCGCGGCGACCGGCTGGCGGCGGTCGTGCGCTGCCGCCACGAGTCGGTGCTGCTCTACTGGGCCTGCCAGTGGCTCGGGGCGACGTACGTGCCGCTCTCCCCGCGGGTCTCGGCGGCGGATCTCGCCTACTGCCGCGAGGACTCGGCAGCGGCCCTGTTCCTCGGCGTCGACGTCGACCTCGGGCCGCTGCTCGGCGAGGAGCATCCGGGTGCGCTCGACGCCGGCGACGAGGACGAGTCGCTGATGCTGTACACCTCGGGCACCACCGGCCGGCCGAAGGGGGTGCCGCGCTCGCACCGCGCCGACCGCGCGGGCGCCCTCTCGCAGGTCGTCCACCAGGCGTCGCGCTGGGGCGATCGCACGCTCGGCGCGATGCCGCTCTACCACACGATGGGCATGCACTCGCTGCTCGCGATGCACCTCGTCGCCGGCTGCTACGTGTGCCAGCCCGAGTGGGACGCGGGCGCCGCGCTCGAGCTGATCGAGCGCGAGCGGATCACCTCGCTCTACCTCGCCCCCACGCTCTTCCACGACCTGGTGACGCACCCCCGCCGCGGCGACTTCGACCTCTCCTCGGTGGAGACGCTCGCCTACGCCGGCGCGGCGATGACGAGCTCGCTGGTCGAGCGGTGCGTCGAGGCGTTCTTGCCCCGGCTGTTCGTCAACCACTACGGCTCGACCGAGATCTACACGTACTCCGTCCACCGCGACCAGTCGGCGAAGCCGGGCTGCGCGGGCCGGCCGGCGCTGAACGCCCGGCTCCGGCTGGGCGAGAGCGGCGAGATCCTCTGCCACATGTCCTCGGACGAGGCGTTCGCCGGCTACTGGAACCGGCCCGACGCCGACGAGCAGGCGATCCGGGACGGCTGGTACCACACCGGCGACGTGGGCCGGCTCGACGAGGACGGCGACCTCTGGCTCGACGGACGCCTCGACGACATGATCGTGTCCGGCGGCGAGAACATCCATCCGCTCGAGGTCGAGGACGTGCTCGCGCGGCACCCGTCGGTGCACGAGGTCGCAGTCGTCGGCGTCCCGGACGAGCGGCTCGGCCACCACGTCCTGGCGGTCGTCGTTGCGGACGGCGTCACCGCCGAGGAGCTCGACGCCCACTGCCTCGCCTCGGACGCGCTCGCCCGCTTCAAGCGCCCGCGCGAGTACCGCTTCGTGGCCGAGCTCCCCAAGAGCCCGTCTGGGAAGATCCTGCGCAGGATGCTCCGCCAGGGAGGCACGGCGTGAAGGCGCGATTCCCGGGGACAGTCCCCCGGACCTGGCCCGGAGGGGCGCATCGGGCGTCCGAAACGGGCATGCCGTCGGCCCACCGGCCGTCCGTTTCGGCCCTCTCGATGGCCGCTTCCGACGGTGTCCCGGGGACTGTCCCTCGCAATCGTCCGGAGCGGACATGACCGGATACAGCGGCTTCCGCGTCGACCGCGACGAGCCGCGCGGCGTCGTGACGATCACGCTCGACGACCCGGCGAAGATGAACCGCGTGCCGCTCGCCGCGCGCGGGCAGCTCGCACACCTGTTCGCCGAGCTGGCCGAGGACGACGACATCCGCTTCGTGGTGCTCACGGGCGCCGGCGAGAACTTCACCGGCGGCGGCGACATCGCCGCGTTCATGGAGGCGGAGCCCGAGCACCTGTCGCGACTTGCCTGGAACGTCGCCGCGCCCGAGCGCTTCCCGAAGCCGGTGATCGCGCGCATCCGGGGCTACTGCCTCGGCGTGGGGCTCGAGCTCGCGCTCGCCTGCGACTTCCGCGTTGCCGCCGAGGACGCACAGCTCGGCCTCCCGGAGATCGGGCTCGGGATGATCCCCGGCTCGGGCGGCACTCAGCGGCTCGCCCGCCTGGTCGGGCTCGGCCGCGCGAAGGACGTGATCCTCCGCCGTCGCCGGATCGACGCCCGGGAGGCACTCGCCTGGGGGCTCGTCTCCGAGGTCGTCGCGGCCGCCGAGCTCGACGCAGCCGTCGACCGCGTGATCGACGACCTCGACGGCCTGTCGCCGCTCGCGCTCAGGACGGCGAAGCGCGTCCTCAACCACGTGTACGACGCTCCGCTCTCGATCGGGCTCGAGCTCGAAGGGCTCGCCTACGGGATGCTGCGCTCGACCGACGACTTCCGCGAGGGCGTCGAGGCGTTCGGCGAGAAGCGGCCGCCGAGGTTCGAAGGGCGGTGACTGTCGATTCCGGCCCTGGCCGTTCGTCGTATCGACGACACCACGACCCGAGGAGGCGAGATGCAGTACATGTGCCTGATCTACGGCGACCCGGAACGCGCGGCGACGATGACCGAGGAGGAGGGCAACCAGGTGTTCGCCGACTACAACGCGTTCACCGAGTCGATCCGCGAGAGCGGCCACCTCGTCGGCGGCGACGCGCTCCACCCCGTCGAGACGGCGACGACCGTCCGCGTCCGCGACGGGGAGGCGCTGGTCACCGACGGGCCCTTCGCCGAGACCAAGGAGCAGCTCGGCGGCTACTACCTGATCGAGGCGAAGGACGCCGACGAGGCGATCGCGATCGCCGCCCGCATCCCGGGTGCGAAGCACGGCTCGGTCGAGGTGCGGCCGGTGTGGTCGGCCGCCGACTACGAGAGGTAGACGCGGACCCGGTCGCCGAGGCATTCCGCGAGGAGTTCGGGCGCGCGGTCTCGATCCTGATCCGCGCGCTCGGCGACTTCGACCTCGCCGAGGATGCCGTCCAGGAGGCGTTCGCGGTCGCCGCGGAGCGCTGGCCCCGCGACGGCGTCCCGGCGAGCCCGGGCGCGTGGATCGTCACGACCGCGCGCAACCGGGCGATCGACCGGCTGCGGCGCGAGCGCGTCCTGGAGCGCAAGCGGGCGGAGCTCGCGCGTCTCGCCGAGCTGGTGCCCGCCGACGAGGCGGAGGCCCGAGCAGTGAGCTCGATCCCGGACGAGCGGCTCGCCCTGATCTTCACCTGCTGCCATCCGGCGCTCGCGGTCGACGCCCAGGTCGCGCTGACCCTCCGGTTGCTCGGCGGCCTGACCACGCCGGAGATTGCCCGCGCCTTCCTCACGAGCGAGACGACGATGGCGCAGCGACTCGTCCGCGCCAAGCACAAGATCCGCGCCGCCGGAATCCCGTTCCGGGTGCCGCCGGACGACGCGCTGCCGGAGCGGCTCGGGGCCGTCCTGGCGACCGTCTACCTGATCTTCAACGCCGGCTACTCGGACGTGCGGGGCGACCTCAGCCGGGAGGCGATCCGGCTCGGCCGGATGCTCGTCGCGCTGATGCCCGACGAGCCCGAGGCGCTCGGGCTCCTGGCCCTGATGCTCCTGCAGGACTCGCGGCGCGAGGCCCGCCTGGACGAGGACGGCGCGATCGTCCTGCTCGAGGACCAGGACCGCTCGCGCTGGGACGGAACCGAGATCGCAGAGGGCCGCGCCCTGGTCGAGACGGCGCTCCGGCGTCGTAGTCCCGGTCCCTACCAGCTCCAGGCTGCGATCGCCGGGTGCCACACCGGCGCGCGGAGCGACTGGCCGCAGATCGTCCTCCTCTACGACGAGCTGCTCCGCCTCCAGCCGTCGCCGGTCGTGGAGCTGAACCGCGCGGTCGCGGTCGCCATGGCCGACGGCCCGGAAGCCGGGCTCGACCGGATCGACCGCATCGACGGGCTCGACGGCTACCTGCACTACCACAGCGCCCGCGCCGACCTGCTCCGCCGGCTCGGCCGGACCGGCGCCGCGCGAGCTGCCTACCGGCGCGCGCTCGACCTCGGCCCGAACGGCGCCGAGCGGGCCTTCCTGGAACGACGCCTCACGGAATAGCGGCGACGGCCTCGATCTCGAGCAACGCGCCCGGGACGGCCAGCGCCGAGACCTCGACGAGCGTCGACGCCGGCCGTGCCTCGCCGAAGAACTCCATCCGCACCGGGTTGATCTTCGGCCGGTCGTCGACGTCGAGCAGGTAGTGGACGACCTTGACCACGTCGTCGAAGCCGCAGCCGGCCGCCTGCAGGCAGAGCTCCATGTTCCGGAAGACCTGCCGCGCCTGCTCGGCGACGTCGCCCTTGCCGACGAGCTTCCCCTCGGCGTCGACCGGCACGATCCCCGAGACGAAGAGCAGACCGCCCGCCTTCACCGCGTCGGTGTAGTGGCTGAGCGGCTCGGCCATCCCCTCGACGCGGAGCTCCTCGCGATGGTGCACGGGTCGCATCGTACAATCGGGCCGTGTCCGGCCCGGCAGAGCCGCAGTTCGTCCACTTCCCCGACGTGAAGGGGTTCGAGCTCGCCGCCGGCGTCTCGGGCCGGCCGCTCTTCGGCGAGGGCGCGATGCTCAACGTGATCGAGTTCGAGCCCGGGGCGACCGTCCCGCTGCACAGCCACGAGCACGAGCAGCTGGGGATCGTCCTCCAGGGCATGCAGGCGCTCGTCGTCGACGGCGTCCCGCACGAGCTCGGGCCGATGGACGGCTACGTGCTCCCGGGCGGCGTCGAGCACTCGGCGTACTGCGGACCCGAGGGTGCGCTGGTGCTGGACGTCTTCCGGCCGGTCCGCGAGGACTACCGGGAACGCTGGGCGAGGAGTTGACCGATTGCCCGGCCGGCGAGACGCGACGGCCCATCGGCGCTCAGGCGACGAGCCTGAGCGCACCAGCTAATCGATGCGACTCGACGTCCGACGGCTGGCGGCCGTCGACATGTGGGGGTCACGGGGAACGCGGCGGCGGCGCGCGATCATCGTCGCCGAGTTCGTCCTCGGCGCGACGGTCGGGACGGCGCTCGGGCTGCTGCTCGCGATCTCCGGACCGGGCCTCGCGTGGCGCGTGCTCGGCGCGTGGATCGCCGGGGCCTGCCTCAACTACGTCCCGCTGGCACTGCACGCGATCTCGCTCTTCCCGGAGCGGAGGCTGGAGGCGGAGCTCGCCGGCGTCGACGTCCCCCGCGAGCTGCGCTACTACACGGCCGCTCAGCTCTGGATCGCGGTCCCGCTGCTGTTCGTCGCGCTGGACCTGATGCAGCGACGCCGCCGAGCCGGCTAACGGTCGAGGGCAGCCCGCAGCGCGTCGTCGAGCGGCGCCGGTCGGCCGTCGGCGTCGACCTGGACGACCGTGTGCCGGCCCTTCACGTGGGGCTCGCCGCCCGTGGCGATCGTCCACGCGTAGGTGACCGACGTGCGGCCGACGTTGTCGACCCGCAGCCGGACCTCGATCTCGTCGTCGAAGCGCAGGACGCTCAGGTACTCGGCCTCCACCTTGCGGCGCGGGAAGCTGCCCCACCGCTCGGCGAGGACGCCGACCCGGCGCATCAGCTCGGTCTCGGCCTGCTCCGCCCACTTGAACGCCGCCGTGAAGTGGATCCGCCCGCCCGCGTCGGTGTCGACCCACGCGACCCGCGTGTTGATGACCTGCTCGACCACCCCGACAGACTATGCCCCGCCGACGGGCTCGGTCTCGAGCACCCAGACCGTGCCGTCGGCGCACTCGACCGGCCGGCCCTCGCCGCCTGCGAGCGAGACCCGCAGGACGCGCAGACGCTCCCCGTCCAGCTCGGTCAGCGCTCCGTGGAGGTCAGCGCCCGGGCCGCCGAACCGCCAGGCGCGCACCTGGCGCTCGATCTCCGCCGCGGGACGGCTCCAGTCGATCTCGGCGTACTCCGGCTCGAAGAAGGAGAGGTACTCGCCGGCGGACTCGTCCTGCGGCTCGCCCGGATCGCCGCGCTCGGCCCGCTCCAGGGCGACGGGCAGGATCTGCCGGACGACGCCGGCGATCCGCGGACCGAGCTCGTCCCACGACCACTCGTCGCCGAGCGTCAGCCTGCCCTGGGAGAGGATCGGCCCTGTGTCGAGGTCGGCCGCCATCCGGTGGAACGTGACGCCGATCTCGCGGTCGCCGTTCCGGATCGCCCAGCTGACGGGAATCGGGCCGCGGTAGCGCGGCAGCAGCGAGGGGTGGAAGTTGACCACGCCGAGCGGCGGGACGCCGAGCGCGTCGACCGGCAGCTTCCAGGGGAACCCGGCACAGAGGGCGAGGTCGGGCTCCAGCGAACGGAGCAGCGGCGCGATCCGCTCCCGCGAGGCCGGGATGACGACGTCGATGCCCTCCGGCGCGGCGGAGACGTGGGCGCCGAGGTCGAAGCCGTACCGGCTGGTCGCGCGGCTGAAGAGCAGTCCCACCGGCTCGTGGCCCAGCGCCTGCAGCCCGGCCGTGTAGGCCTCGACCGCCTGCGGAATCTGCGAGATCAGGGCGACGCGGAGCCCCACGGGCTCACGCTCCCGGAATGACGAGCACCCGGCCCGGCGAGCCTGCGAGCGAGGCCCCGAACGCCTCGTTCACCCGCTCGAGCGGGTAGCTGGGCCCGAGCAGCTCGCGCAGCTTCAGCCGGCCGGCGCGTGCGTGCTCGAGCATGAGCGGCAGGGCGACGGCGGGATCCTCGGAGCCGTACATCGTCCCGGTGAGGAGCTTCTCGCGCCGGTTGAACTCGCCGAAGTCGAGGTCGAGCCGCTCGCCGGTCGCAGGAATCCCGACGATCACGCAGGTGCCGCCGCTGCGCGTGAAGCGGAGGGCGGTCGCCGTCGTCTGCGGGTTGCCGACGACGTCGAGCGCGCGGTCGGCGCCGTCGGGCGCGATCTGCTTCATCAGCTCCTTCAGGCCATCCGGGCCGGTCGTGTGCGTGGCGCCGAGCTCGCGGGCGAGCTCGAGCCGGGCGTCGAGCGGGTCGACGACGACGATCGCCTCCGCTCCCGCGATCCGGGCGCCCTGGACGCAGAACTGCCCCACGCCGCCGGCGCCGACCACGAGCACGACCTCTCCCGGCTCGGCGCGCGCCGCGAAGAGGACCGCGCCGACGCCGGTCAGCGCGGCGCAGCCGAGCAGCGCGGCCTCCTCGAGCGGCACGCCGTCGCCGACGGGCAGCGCGCAGCTCTCGGTGACTGTGACGAGCTGCTGGAGACAGCCCGTCGCCGTGCCGCGGTAGAGCGTCTCGCCGTCGATCGTCATCCCGGTCGTCCCGTCGACGAGCGTGCCGTTGCCGATCGCCCGGTGGAGGTTGATGCAGGCGGCGGGCCGCGCGCGCCTGCAGTCGGCGCAGTCGCCGCAGGAGGGAGCCCAGGAGAGGACGACCTCGTCGCCGGGCCGGACCGAGGCGACCTCGCTCCCGACCGCCTCGACGACGCCCGCCCCCTCGTGTCCCAGCACCGACGGCGTCGGCCGCTCCCACTCGCCGCGGATCGAGTGGAGCTCGGTCCCGCAGATCCCGACCGCGCTCATCCGCACGAGCACGTCGCGGGGGCCGGGCTCCTCGAGGTCGATCTCGCGGACCTCGAGCGGCCGCCCGGCCCCGTGGAAGACGGCGGCGCGGGACTTCACGCGCCGAGCGCGGCGGCCACCGACTTGCCGTCGGTCACCGTCGACACGTTCTGCAGCGCGTAGTTGATCGACGCGTTGTGCCAGTCGGCGTTCATGGTCGAGCAGCAGTCCTCCGGGACGACCATGTAGTAGCCCTTGTCCGCGCCCGTGCGCGCGGTGTGCTCGATCGACATGTTCGTCCACGCCCCGGTGACGACGACCGTGTCGACGCCGAGCCCGCGCAGCAGCGTCTCCAGCTTGGTGTCCTGCCACCCGCTCATCCGCATCTTCTCGACGACGAAGTCGCCCCGCTTCGGCTCGAGGCCGGCCGCGGGCTTCGCGCCCCAGGAGCCGCGGACGAGCGCGTTGGCGCCCTTCACGCCCTCGAACAGCGGCGCGTTCTGCTTCAGCCCGGGCGCACCCTTCTCGACGACGTACCAGACGTGGATCACCGGCGCGCCGGACTTGCGGAACGCCGCGGCGAGCTTCTTGACGTTCGCGACCACGTTCTGCTCCTTCGCGTGCTGCGGCGATCCCGAGTCGGCGAAGGCGCCCTTCTCGATGATCACGTCGTTCTGCATGTCCTGGATCAGCAGCGCGGTGCGCTTGGGATCGAGCTTCAGCTTGGCCATCGGTCGTCTCTCCTCCTAGGACATGTAGGGCTCGCGGCGCGGCCCGACCTTGGTCTCGAATGCGTAGAGCGACGTCGAGCTCGGCACGAACAGGGTGTGCCAGTCGGAGCCGCCCCAGGTCAGGTTGCCGACGTTCTCGGGGATCTCGACCGTGCCGAGATGCTCGCCGCCGGCGCTGATCACCCAGACGCCGCCCGGCCCGGTGACCCAGATGTTCCCCTGCTCGTCGCACTTCATCCCGTCGGGGATCCCTTCCTCGATCACCCCCGAGCCGATGCCCTCGAAGAACATGCGGCCGTTCGAGAGCGTCCCGCCGGCGCCGACGTCGTAGACCTTGATGAGCGCCTTCGGCGTGTCGTTGATGTAGAGCAGCGACTCGTCGGGCGAGAAGCAGAGCCCGTTCGGCTGCTCGAACTCGTCCTGCTCGACGACGAGCTCGGGGTCGCCGCCGCCCGCGGGGACGCGGAAGACCCCCTGCCAGCCGAGCTCGCGCTCGCGCTCGACGCCGAAGACGGGCATGCGCCCGTACCACGGGTCCGAGAACCAGATCGACCCGTCCGAGCGAACGCAGACGTCGTTCGGGCTGTTCAGCTCCTTGCCCTCGTAGTGCGAGGCGAGCACCTCGCGGTTCGTGTTCTTGCCGTCCGGATCCATGCGGACGAGCGAGCTCGTCGTGTGCTCGCAGACGATCAGCCTGCCGTCGGCGTCGAGCGTCATCCCGTTGCCCTTGTTGCTCGGGCTCAGGACCTCCTGGACGCCGTTCGCCTCGTCCCACCGGCGCCGCGTGTCCCCCGGCATGTCCGAGAAGAGCAGGAACTGCTCCTTCGGGTTCCAGATCGGCCCCTCCGTGAAGGTGAAGCCGGTGCCGAGTTGCTTCACCTCGACGTTCTCGTCGACGAGGCTCGCGAGCTTGTCGGACCTCACGTCTACGCCCACGCTCTCCTCCCTTTCTCGCTTCGCGAAAGACGGGAGCGAACCTAACAGACAGCCGTCGGTTACCGGTCGTCAGCGGGCTCGAAATCGAGCGCGAGCGAGTTGATGCAGTAGCGCTGCCCGGTCGGGTGCGGGCCGTCGGGAAAGACGTGGCCGAGGTGCGAGTCGCAGGCGGCGCAGCGCACCTCGACCCTGCGCATGCCCAGGCTCGTGTCCACCTCGGTCTCGACCGCCTCCTCGTCGGCCGGCCGGAAGAAGCTCGGCCAGCCGGAGCCGGAGTCGAACTTGGCGTCGGAGCGGAACAGCTCCGCGCCGCACGCGCCGCAGCGGAAGACGCCGTCCTCCTTCACGAAGTTCAGGTCGCCCGACCACGGCGCCTCGGTCGCGGCGCAGCGGAGGATCGCGTAGCGGTCGGGTTCGAGCTCGTGCTGCCACTCCTCGTCGGTCTTGCGGATCTTCTCCATGCTCATCAGTCTCGAAGCATGCCTATTCGCTACGTGTGCGGTCCAGCCGTGTCAGGGGGACAGTCCCTGGTAACGAGCTTTCCACAGGCGTGAAGCCGATGGTTGCGCGATCTCGGGCTGAGTTCCTCGAGCCTCCGACCGGACAGACCGCGTAACCAAGAGAACCGGGGACTGTCCCCGATAACGCGCTGTCCACAGGCCCTCGGAGACCGATCAGTCCACCTCGGCGTGGATTCGTTTCCTCGCCGTCTTCAGCGGCCCGCCCCCGCGGCCCGCCCGCACGGCCAGGATCTCGGCCAGGATCGACAGGGCCGTCTCGGCCTGCGAGTCGGCGCCGACGTCGAGGCCGCACGGGCCCGAGATCCGGTCGAGCGCCTCCTCCGAGACGCCCGCTTCGAGCAGCCGCTCGCGCCGGCGCTCCTGGTTGCGGCGCGAGCCGAGCGCGCCGACGTAGAACGCCTCGGTCTCGAGCGCCCGCTTCAGCGCCGGCTCGTCGAACTTGTCGTCGTGCGTGAGGACGACGACGGCGGTCTGGTGGTCGGGCGCGATCCGGTCGAGGGCCTCCTCCGGCCACTCGACGATCAGCTCGTCGGCGCTCGGGATCCGCTCGGCGGTGGCGAACTTGGCACGTGCGTCGGCCACGATCGCCCTCCAGCCGAGCAGCTTCGCGCCGCGGCACAGTGCCTCGGCCGTGTCGACTGCGCCGTAGACGAACAGCCGCGGCGGGGGGCCGTACCACTCGGCGAACACCTTCGAGCCGTCGTCGAGCTCGAGCAGGCGGTTGCGCCCACGCCGGATCAGCTCGTCGAACTGGCCGAGCGCCGCCTCCGGCACGCCCTCGCCCAGCTGATCGCCACCCTCGACGACGAGCCGCTTGGCGCCGGCCCCCGCCCCCTCGACGACGGTGAACAGCACGGCGCGGTCGCCCGAGCGCGCCAGCTCGGCCAGCCGATCGATCACTCGACGCGCTCCACGAACACGTCGATCTCGCCGCCGCAGGGCAGCCCGACCGACCACGCCTCCTCGTCCGCGATCCCGTAGCTGAGCAGCTTCGGCGTGCCCGTCTCCATCACCTCGCGTGCGTTCTCGTACACGTCCGACTCGACGCAGCCTCCCGAGACCGAGCCGCACATCTGGCCCGACTCGGAGACGGCGAGACTGGTTCCGACCGGGCGCGGCGCGGAGCGGCGCGTGGCGACGACGGTCGCGACCACCACCTTCTCCCCCTGCTCGCGCCAGCGCTCGACCTCGTCCAGGATCTCCTTCATGCCGCATGCCTCCTCTCGATGCCGGCGAGGACGCCGGCCAGGTCTTCCAGGCTGGACAGATTGTGCCCCGGCAGGAACCGGTCGACGAACGGCAGCGCGGCGCGCATCCCGCCCGCGAGCGGCTCGTACTCGGGGTGCCCCTTGAGCGGGTTGACCCACACGACCGAGTAGGCGCACCGCGCGAGCCGGGCCATCTCCCGCGCGACCGTCGCCGTGTCCTCGCGCTCCCAGCCGTCGGAGACGATCACGACGACGGCACCGCGCGAGAGCGCCCGGCGGCCCCACAGGTCGTTGAAGGCCTTCAGCGACGCGCCGATCCGGGTGCCGCCCGACCAGTCCACCACCCGCTTCGACGCCTCCTCGAGCGCGCGCTCGGGATCGACGCCGTGGAGCTCCTCGGTCAGCCGCGTGAGGCGCGTGCCGAACGCGAACGCCTCCACCCCGCGCCCGCTCTCCAGCAGCGCGTGGACGAAGAGCAGGATCGCCCGCGAGTACGGCTCCATCGAGCCCGACACGTCGCAGAGCACGATCAGCTTGCGGTGCGTCTCGACCCGCCTCCGGAACGCCCGCTCGACCGGGTCGCCGCCCGTCGCGAGCGAGGCCCGTACGAGCCGGCGCAGGTCGAGGGTGGAGCCCTGCGGATGCCGCCGCAGCCGGCGCGACCGGCGCTGCGGTCTCGCCGCTGCGAGCTCGGCGATCAGCTGCCTGATCCGCACCAGCTCCTCGTCGGTCAGCTCCGAGAAGTCCTTCTCGCGGAGGAGCTCCTGGGCGCTCCACCCGGCGGCCCGCTCGTCGCCTTCGGCCGACGGCTCCGGCGTGTCCTCCGCGCCGTCGCGCGCGCTCACCTTCGTCGCCCGCACCCGCTCCGTCCTCGGCGTCCGCGGCGGCGCCAGCTCGGGCGCGCGCAGGAACCAGGCGGCGAAGGCGCGGTCGAAGGCGTCGATGTCGTCCGCGCGGGAGACGAGCGTCTGGCGCAGCGTCCAGTACACGTCGTCGCGGCGGTCGATCCCCACCGCGTCGAGGCCCGTCATCGCGTCGCAGATCCGCCCCGGCCCGACCTCCAGGCCGGCTTCGCGCAGGACGCGCCCGAAGGTGACGACCTGCCGGACCAGAGCGTTACCCGACAGCCCGTGCCTCCTCCACGAGGGTGGCGAGCGCAGCGTCGCGAACCGTCTCCAGGTCCTCGTGGTACTTCAGCACCGAGCCGAGCGTCTGCTCGACGATCTCGGCGTCCAGGTCGTCACGACCGAGCGCGGCCAGGGCCTGCGCCCAGTCGATCGTCTCGGCCACCCCGGGCGGCTTGGCCAGGTCGAGCCCGCGCAGCCCGCGCACGAACCGTGCCGCCTGGACGGCCAGGCGCTCCGGGATGCCCGGGACGCGCAGGACCACGATCTCGATCTCGCGCTCGAGCGCCGGGTGCCCGATCCAGTGGAAGAGGCAGCGTCGCTTGAGCGCGTCGTGCAGCTCGCGCGTGCGGTTCGAGGTCAGGATCACGCTCGGCCGCCGCGCGGCCGACACCGTGCCGACCTCGGGAATCGTGATCTGGAAGTCGGAGAGCACCTCGAGCAGGAACGCCTCGAACTCCTCGTCGGCGCGGTCGATCTCGTCGATCAGCAGCACGACCGGCTCCTCGCTCTCGATCGCCTCCAGCAGCGGCCGCCGGATCAGGAACTCCGGCCCGAAGAGCTCCGCCTCGTCCACCGTCCCCTCCTGCGCCGCCCGGATGTGCAGGAGCTGCCGTGAGTAGTTCCACTCGTAGACCGCGTGGGCGACGTCGAGCCCCTCGTAGCACTGGAGCCGGATCAGCCGGGCGGGCAGCGCCCGGGCCAGCGCCTTCGCCGCCTCGGTCTTGCCGACGCCCGCCTCGCCCTCGAGCAGCAGCGGCTTCTCGAGCCGGATCGACAGGAAGAGCGCCGTCGCCAGGCCGCGATCCGGCAGGTAGTCCGCCTGGCGGAGCGCGGCTTCCAGCTCGTCGATCGACGGGAAGGCCATGGAATAACTCTAGTGACGCGTTGACTTCCGGGGCTTGCAGGCGTATGAACGC
Source organism: Gaiellaceae bacterium (assembly GCA_036555585.1). Lineage (GTDB taxonomy): Bacteria > Actinomycetota > Thermoleophilia > Gaiellales > Gaiellaceae > DATBLE01. Next base: position 62,943 of record DATBLE010000017.1, on the reverse strand, counting down.
CCCGTGGCGACGCACGAGATCCGCCTGCTCTCGCTCACGGACGTCTTCGTCGAGTCGAGCTTCCTCGTGCTCGCCCGCAACATGGGCACGCCGGTGTGGGTGCACACGTGGGGCGTCCTGATCCTGGGCAACCCCGCCGGGCCGATCCTCGTCGACACCGGCGCGAAAGAGCCCGGGATCATGGAGCGGCTCGGGATGCTGGGCCGCGTCGACGAGGACATGCAGCTGGAGAACGCCCTCGCCACGCACGGGGTCGCGATCGAGGACGTGGCCGCCGTGCTGCACACCCACTGCCACATCGACCACGCGGGCCAGGACGATCGCTTCCCGCTGACGACGCCCGTGGTGATGAACCGCCGCGAGCTGGAGCACTCCGTCTCCGGCCTGATGGGCGCGCAGTACCCGCCCGAGTACGTCAAGCACCACGTCGACCGCCTGCACACGCCCGGTGCCTTGAGGCTCCTGGACCTCGAGCTGTCGGGACCGGACCAGATCTACGACGGGATCGTGTGCGAGGCGGCCGGCGGGCACACCGAGGGCTCGATGAACGTGCTGGTCGAGACCGCCGAGGGAACGGCGTGCATCTGCGGCGACGTGATCTACGACATCCAGAACCAGATCGTCGAGCCGTGGCACCAGTCCCTCGCCTTCGAGCCGCAGACGACCGGCAACCACACGATGACCAAACGCGCCGAGAAGGCCGCGATCAAGCGCGCGCTCAATCACGACTTCGTCCTGCCCCTGCACGACTTCCCGGCCCGCGTCGAGGGCGGCCGGGTCGTCGCCCGCCTGAGACAGGAGGTGCCCGGGCCGGAGCTCGACGTCGCCGAGTTCGCGGCCGAGGTGGCCTCGCCCGTCGCGGCGGTCTGACCTACCCGGACAGCCGGTAGAACCGCCAGAAGTCGTTCTCGATCGGCAGCACCTCGAAATGCGCGAAGCCGGCCTGCTCGGCGTACGTCCGCACCGTTCCCTCGCGCATGACCGTCCCGGTGCCGGCCGCGTCGTCCCCGACCATGCCCACCGGCAGGCAGTGAAGGACGCTGAAGCCGTAGTAGAGACGCTCGACCGGCCCGGCGTCGAGGGAGAAGCGCTCCGCCGTCCGCTCGTCGCCCACGATCAGCGAGCCGCCCTCGGCCAGCATCCCGCGCAGGGTCCCGAGCACCTCGACCGGGTACGACATGTCGTGAAGCGCCTCGAAGATCGTGACCAGGTCGTACCGCTCCGAGAACCCCGGGTCGGCCGCGTCCGCGTGGTGGAAGGCGACCCGGTCCTCCACGCCGCTGCCGGGGAGGAGGTCCCGCGCGCGGGCGATCGACGCCCCGTCGAGGTCGACGCCGTCCACCATCACCTTCGGGTACGCCCGGGCGAGCGCGATCGACGAGCGGCCGAGCCCGCAGGCCACGTCGGCCACCCGCGCCGGCGGATCGGCCCGGAGGCGCTCGTGGACGTCCGGCACGCCGGGCAGCCACTCGGAGCCGAGCAGGTGCTCGAACAGCGGCCGCGTGAACCGGGCCTGTCCCTCGTGGAGGTCGGCGCCGTAGTCGGCGTACGGCACGCCGTCGCCCGAGCGGAAGGCGTCCATCAGCGCGTCAAGCGGTCGCGTGCAGGCGACCATCGCCTGTGCCATCGGGGCGATGCAGTTGAGGCTCGTCTCGTGGAGGAGCGCCTCGTCGTGTCCAGCCGGCAGCGAGTAGCGGCGCTCGCCGGACCCCCCGCCGGGATCGTCCACGTCGAGGATCCCGCTCATCGCCTGCTGCTCGAGCCATTCCCGTGCGTAGCGCTCGTGGATCCCGGCTGCCGCGGCGAGCTCGCCCGACGTGCTCGCACCGCGGTCGGCCAGCGCGGCGTAGAGCCCCAGCCGGTCTCCGAGATACACCGTGAGCAGGTCGAACGCGCCGAGCGTCGCTTCGAACAGCCGCTCCACGAGCGCGTCGCGTCGCTCCTCCGTGGTCGCCAGAGTGCTCATGCCTGCCTCCTTGGGGCGGAATTTCGACGCGACCAGCCTACGACCGTTCCTTGTTTGACAGCAAGAGCGGTGTGACGTGAGAATCGGATGCGGTGGGGTTGAACGACGTCTCCGTGCTGATTCCGTCCTCGGCCGCCGAGGCGGTCGAGGCGTTCGGCGACGGCAAGGACGTCACGGTCGTCGCCGGCGGCACGATCGTCGTGCCCGAGCTGGCCTCCGGACGGCTCCGCCCGAAGAGCGCGCTGTACCTCGGGCGCGCCGGTCTCTCCGGAATCAGCCGCAAGGACGGCACCGTGACGATCGGCGCGGCCACACCCGTCTCGGACCTGGTGGACGCGGATCCTCCCCTCGCCCAGGCGGCGACCCACGTCGGCGATCTCGAGGTGCGGGCGCAGGCAACGGTCGGCGGCAACGTCTGCTCGGCCTCGACCGACGACACGCCGCGCGGGGACCTGCAGGCGGCGCTGATCGCCCTGGGAGCGAGCGTGCGCTCGGCCGGCAAGGGCGGCGAGCGCTCCGAGCCGCTGGAGACCTTCCTCGCCGAGGGCGCGGGGCGGCTCGTCCTCGACGTCTCCTACGACGACGCGCCGCGGGCGGCCGGGTACGCCGCGGTCTGGCGGCCGCACACCCACCACTACACGATCCTCGCGGTCGCGGCCGCGAAGCGGGACGGCGAGCTGCGGCTCGCCGCCACCGGCGTCGCGCCGCGGGCCGTCCTCCTGGACGCCGACGACCCGCTCGCCGGCCTCGAGCTCCGCGACGACGCCCTGGCCTCCGCGTGGTACCGCACGCAACTGCTGCCGCGCCTCGTGGAGCGCGCGCTCACCGACCTCGAGGGGGGATCGTGAAGCTGACCGTGAACGGGATCGACCATGAGGTCGAGAGCCACGCGCTCCGGCCGCTGCTGCACGTCCTGCGCGAGGAGGTCGGGATCACCAGCCCGAAGGCCGGCTGCCAGCAGGGGGGCTGCGGCACGTGCACCGTGCTGGTCGACGGCGAGCCCCGGCGCTCGTGCCTGCTGCCGCTGGCCGCGGTGGACGGCGCTGCGATCACCACCGTCGAGGGGCTCGGCACTCCCGAGCAGCTCGGACCCGTACAGGCCGCGTTCCACGAGCACTACGGCTCGCAGTGCGGGTATTGCACGCCCGGCTTCCTCCTGGCCACGCATGCGCTGATCGGGCGCTCGCCGAAGGCCGGACGGAGCGAGATCGAGGAGGCTCTCGCCGGCCACGTGTGCCGCTGCACCGGCTACGTGAAGATCGTCGAGGCGGTCGAGGCTGCGGTCGGAGGCGCGTCGTGAAGGCCGTCGGCGCACGCCTTCCGCGCTACGACGGGGTCGCCCACGTCACCGGGCGCACGCAGTTCGTCGACGACGTCCGTGTCCCGAACATGCTCTGGGCGAAGGCGCTGCGCTCGCCGCTCCACCACGCCGGGATCGCGAAGCTGGACACGAAGAAGGCCGCCGCGATCAAGGGCGTGCACGCGATCGTCACCTGGCAGGACGTGCCCCGCCTCGTCTACGGGCACCTCGAGGCGCTCGGCATCCCCGGGGACGAGCCGCTGCTGGCCAAGGACGAGGTTCGCTACAAGGGACAGCCGATCGCGCTGGTCGCGGCCGAGGACGAGGAGACCGCGCAGCTCGCGACCGAGGCGATCGAGATCGACCTCGACGAGCGCCCGGCCCTCTTCGACGTGCGCAAGGCGGCGGACCCGGACGCCCCCCAGGCCCACCACTGGGGCAACTGGTACCCGCACTTCGAGGCCGAGATGGACGTGCGCCAGATCCGCAAGGGCGACATCGACCGGGCGTTCGACGAGGCCGACGCGATCGTCGCGGGCGTCTACCGGCCGGCGGCGATCGAGCAGGTGCCGATGGAGACGCAGATCGCGCTGGCGGTGCCCGAGCCCAGCGGGCGCCTGACCATCTACTCGTGCACCCAGGCCCTCTACTTCTCGATGGGCGTCGTCGCCGCCCATCTCGAGTGGCCGCTGAACAAGCTGAAGTTCGTCGGCGGCACCGTCGGCGGCGGCTTCGGCGGCAAGGTCGACACCGCGGCCGAGACGGTCTCGGCGCTCGCCGCGCTGAAGGCGGGCCGGCCGGTCAAATGGCGCTGGACGCGCGAGGAGGAGTTCCTCTGCTCCTCCACCCGCGCGCCGTGGCACATGGAGATCGCCGACGCGGTGACGAAGGACGGCTGGATCCTGGGCCGCAAGATGCTCACCCTCCACGACGCAGGGGCCTACGCGCGCTTCTCGCCCTACGGCGTGACGAAGCACAGCTTCCACCACACCGGCGCGTACACGATCCCGAACCTCCACTTCGACGGCTACGTCGTCTTCACCAACCGCGTGCCGACGACGGCGATGCGCGGCTTCGGCGTCACGTCGGTCTCGTTCGCCACCGAGATGCACGTCAGCCGCGTCGCGGAGGTGCTCGGCGTGGACCCGTTCGAGCTGCGCCTGAAGAACGCGAACCGGATCGGCGACACGTCGCCGAACGGGATCGCGTACACCGACCCGTCGACCGTGCCGACCATCCAGTCGATCGCCGGGGCGATCGGGCACGAGCTGCCGGGCGGCTACGGCGCGATGACGCGCGACGCACGCGAGGGCGACCTGCTCCCCGAGCATCTCGTAGCGCAGGTCGGGGAGGTGACGCACTGATGGCGAAGCACACGGGCAGGGGAATCTCGGCGATCGAGTACCCGACCGGCATGAACCAGAACGGCGACCCGTCGCAGGCGTGGATCAAGATCAAGCCGGACGGCCGTGTCGACGTCTTCTCCGGCACCGCCGACATCGGCAACGGCTCGAAGACGATCCAGAGCCAGATCGTCGCCGAGACGCTCGGCGTGCCGTACGACTGGATCACCTACGACAACTCGAACACCGACTCGTCCCCGGTCTGCACGGGCACGTTCGCGTCGCGCGCCACGTTCGTCGCCGGCAAGGCGGTCGAGAAGGCCGCCCTGAGCGCGAAGCAGAAGCTGCTCGAGATCGCCGCGAAGGAGCTGGAGATCGCGCCCGACGACCTCGAGGTCGTCGACGGCGAGGTGATCGCCAAGGGCGCTCCGCAGAAGAAGATCGGCGTGCCGGACGTCGCCGCCGCCGCCACCTGGACGCACGGCGAGCTGATCACGGGCACCGGCGCGCACCTGAACCCGTACGCGGCGATCGTCGAGCCCGAGACGGGCAAGGTGGACAGCCCGCCGCACGCGGCGATCTCGTATGCCGCCTGCGCGGCCGAGGTCGAGGTCGACGACGAGACGGGCGAGGTCCGCGTCGTGCACCTGTGGCAGGCCTTCGACGTCGGGCGCGCGATCAACCCGACGCTCGTCGAGGGGCAGATCCAGGGCGGAGCGCTGATGGGCCTCGGCCTCGGCGTGCTGGAGGAGTGCTACCCCTACTACCCGAGCGCCGAGCACCGGGGCGGCGAGTTCGGCTCGTACCTGGCCCCCGGCATCAAGGGCCTGCCGAAGATCGACACGATCATCATCGAGAACCCTTCCGAGGCCGGCCCCTACGGGGCGAAGGGGATCAGCGAGATGGCGAACAACCCGCAGCCGCCGGCGATCGCGGCCGCGGTCTTCGACGCCGTCGGCGTCTGGGTCACCGAGCTCCCGGTCACGCCGGAGCGCCTGCTCCGCGCACTGGAGCAGAAGGAGCAGGGGCCCCGGCGAGACGGCAAGTGGGTGATCTTCGACGAGGACATCTCGGTCAACACGGTGGCCGCCGGGGAGTCGCGCTTCCGCTTCCCCGTTGGCTGAGGCTTTCGGCAGCTGGAACGAGGTCGAGCTCCACGAGTTCCGTCCCGGCGTGAACATCCACGCCGTCGGCGGCGAGCAGGTGCTCGTCTGCCGCGTGAACTACGACCCGGGCTTCGGCGTCGGCACGCACGCGCACGAGCACACCGAGCAGGTGATGATCGTCACCGAGGGCGAGCTCGAGCTGACGGTCGAGGGCGAGACCCGGACCCTGCGCGTCGGAGACTGGGCGGTGATCAACCGCGGGGTCGAGCACGCGGTCCGAACCGAGAACGGAGCGCAGTTCGTCGAGGCGCTCGCGCCCGTGCCGCTCGACCACGTCCCGGATCGCGAGCGCGACCTGGTGCTCGGGCCCGACGGCGGCTCGCAGCACGTCGACTCGTAGCTACTGCTCGACCAGCTCGAAGTGGTGCCTTCTCTCCCGGACGTGTCCGTGCGCGATCGCCTGGCGCAGGGCCCGCCGGAAGCGGCCGGGGCCCCAGTAGCGCGCACCGACCGCCTGCGCGAGCCCGCGACGGCCGAGCGGACCGCCGCTGAGCGCGTCCTCGATCTGGTCGACCTCGCGGGGCAACGAGCCGTCGTCGTCGCGCACGCGGATGGACGGCGGCGGCGCCCAGGCGCGGCCGTAGTCCGAGCGGGTGCGCCTCCGCCTGCGCCCCTCGGACGGCCCGCGCCGGTCCCCGTCGGCCTCCTCGGCCGAGAGCGGCTCGGCCACCTCCTCGAGCGACTGCTGCTCGGCGTCGACGCCCAGCACCGCCTCGGTGATCGCGGCAGCGATCAGCCAGCCGGCGGCGATCAGGTAGCCGATCATCGTGTTGCCCGGGTCCTTCGTCCCGACGAGCGCGCCGAAGAGAACGGGGCCGGTGATGCCGCCGATCCCGGTCGCGATCGCGTAGAACAGCGCGATCGCGAGGGCCCGGATCTCCAGCGGGAAGACCTCGCTGACGGTCAGATAGGCGGCGCTGGCCGCCGCCGAGGCGAAGAAGAAGATCACGGTCCAGCAGAGCGTCTGGGTGGTGGCCGACAGCGTCCCGCGCTCGAACAGCCAGCCCGTGACCGCGAGCAGGACGCCGGCGATGCCGTAGCAGGCCGTGATCATCACGCGCCGGCCGACGACGTCGAACAGCTTGCCGAGCAGGAACGGCCCGAGGAAGTTCCCGGCCGCGAACGGGAGAATGTAGTAGCCCACGTGCGCGTCGGGCACCTTGTAGAAGGTGGTCAGCACCAGCGCGTAGGTGAAGAAGACCGCGTTGTAGGCGAAGGCCTGCGCCGACATCAGCATCAGTCCCAGGAACGTTCGCGCCGGGTAGGTCGAGAACAGCGTCCTGCCGATCTCGAGGAAGCCGGTGCTCTCGCGCTGGCGCACCTCGATCGACTCGTCGGGCTCCTCGGTGCGCTGGCCGGTGGACTCGCGCACCTGCTCCTCGATGTCCGAGACGATGTGCTCCGCCTCGTCCACCTCCCCGTGCGTCATCAGCCAGCGCGGGCTCTCGGGGACGAAGCGCCGCGTGAGCAGGATCGCGACCCCCAGCACCGCACCGATGCCGAACGAGATGCGCCAGCCGACGTCGACGGGGAAGATCGCCGTGTCGAGCAGGATCAGCGAGGCTGCTGCGCCGAAGGCGGTGCCGAGCCACCAGCTGCCGTTGATCGCCAGGTCGACCCAGCCGCGGACCCGGGCCGGGATCAGCTCGTCGATCGCGGAGTTGATCGCCGAGTACTCGCCGCCGATCCCCATGCCCGTCAGCCAGCGGAAGAGGAAGAAGCTCCACGCGCCCCAGGAGAACGCGGTCGCGATCGTGGCCGCGAGGTAGAGCCCCAGCGTGACCATGAACAGCTTCTTGCGGCCGAGCCGGTCGGTCATCCAGCCGAAGAGGAGCGCTCCGGAGACGGCGCCGCCGACGTAGAGCGACCCGGCGAGACCGACGTCCGCCGAGGACAGGTGCAACGTGTCCGGATCCTGGAGGCGGGCGCCGATCGAGCCGACGATCGTCACCTCGAGCCCGTCGAGGATCCACACCGTGCCCAGGGCGAGCACCACCAGCCAGTGCCAGCGAGACCAGGCGAGGCGGTCGAGCCTGGCGGGGATCTTGGTCTCGACGACCTCGGCCACGAGCGGGCTGATTCCCGATCGGTCAACAGGGGAAACGGCGGTAGAGTCGGCTCGCCAACGCAATCGGAGGAGGAGATCGCCGTGCCCTGGATCGACGTCAAGCTGTTCGACACCCGTGTCAACGAGGAGTCGGTGCCGAAGATGATCGAGGCGCTGACGAAGGCGCTCGCGGAGACCAGCGGCGCCTCGCCCGACCACATCCACGTCCTCATCCAGGGCGTCCCCGCGAAGAACTGGGGCACGGCCGGGAAGCAGCTTGTCTGAGAAGGACGACCGCGTCTTCCTGATCACGGGAGCCTCCTCCGGCATCGGCGAGGCGACCGCGAGACACGCGGCGGCGGCGGGGTACCGGGTCGTCCTCGCCGCCCGCTCGACCGACAGGCTCGAGGAGCTCGCGACCGACCTGGGCGGCCTGGCCGTCACCTGCGACGTGACCGAGTGGGCCGACCAGCAGGCGATGGTCGAGCGCACGCTCGCCGAGTACGGCCGGCTGGACGTCGCCTTCGCGAACGCCGGCTTCGGCGGGAAACGCAGCTTCAAGGCGGAGACGCCCGAGCGCTGGCGCGAGATGGTGCTGACCAACGTCTACGGCGTCGCGCTGACCATTCGCGCCTGCATGGACGCCCTCGTCGAGTCGAAGGGGCACTTGCTCCTGACCGGGTCGCTCGCCGGCCGCCGCGCGCTACCGGGATCGCTCTACTCGGCGACCAAGTTCGCGGTCAACTCGATGGGCGAGGGCGCCCGGCTGGAGCTGAACGGAACGGGCGTCAGGGTGACGCTCATCAACCCGGGCATGGTCGACACGCCCTTCTTCGACGAGCGGCCGGTGGGCGTGCTCGAGGCCGACGACGTCGCGCGGGCGGTGATGTGGGCGGTGTCGCAGCCGCCGCACGTGGACGTGAACGAGATCCTCGTCCGGCCGACCGCGCAGGACACGTAGCTAGCCCGAGGCGTCGTACAGCCGCGTCCGATCGACCTCGTCGAAGGTCACGAAGACGTTTCCCGGCTCCAGACCGAGCTCCCGGACGAGAGTGTCGCCGACGACGCGCAGGATCCGGCCAACCGCCTCGTCGGGCATCGCCCCGGCCCGGACGGCGGCGATCGGCGGGTGCGTGTCCGTCGGCTGGACCGTCGGGGTCACACCGCCCTCGGCATACGCGTCGACCGTCTCCCACGTCACCCACGTCCCGCGTGGATCCTCGCCGAGCTCCGTCGCGACCGCCGTCGCGACCGCCGCGGCGGCAGCGCGCGCGTCCACCCCGCGTCGGGGAAGCGCGAGGATCCGGATGACCGGCACACGGCGATTCTAGGTTCAGCCGTCGAGCGTGCGGCTTTGCGGGTACACGGTCTCGCCCCGCGCCAGCATCGCCACGAACTGCTCGACGCGACGGGCGCGGGTGTCGGCGCGCTTCGCGGCGGAGATCCGGTAGATCACCGCGTAACGGTTCTGGCTCGTGAGGATCTCGAACATCGCCTTCGCCCTGGGCAGGGCCGCGAGCGCCTCTGCGAGGTCGGACGGCACCTGCGCGCCCGCCGGTCCGGCATAGGCCGCCTGCCAGCGGCCGTCCGCCTTCGCACGCTCGATCTCGGCAGCCCCCGCAGCCTGCATCCGTCCTTCGGCGACGAGACGCTCTGCAAACCCGACGTTCCGCTGGGACCAGGGGCTGCGCCGCCGCCGGGGGGTGAAGCGCTGGAAGTAGGTGGCCTCGTCGCGGCGACGGACCTGCCCGTCGATCCAGCCGTGGCAGAGCGCCTCCTCGAGGGCCTCGTCGTAGGTGACGCTGGTCGGCTCTGTGACGCCCTTCTTGGCGAGCACGAGCCACACGCCGCCGGTTTCGGCGTCGTGCTCCGCGAGCCAGCCGCGCCACGACCCGGCGTCGCGGACGATCAGCTCGGGAGCCTCGTCCGGCACCGGCTAGGTACGCCAGCCGTCGAGCACGGCCTGCGCTTCGTCGAGCGACGTGACGATCGCGCCGGCCGCCTCGATGCAGCCGACCACGAACAGGTTGAGCCCCTTCACCTCGCCCTCGCGGCTCGAGTCGCGCGTCGAGCGCAGGTCGTGCGTCATTCCGACGATGCCTTTCTTCGTCGGGTCGCTCCGCATCAGCGCGTAGAAGATCCCGATCTCGCACGCCGTGCCGTCGTCGATCATCGGGCCGTCGAGAACGGCCAGCACGGCGTTCGCTTCCGAGAGCGCCGTCCAGTCCTTGACGAAGATCCGCTCGGCCGTGACCGTTCCGTCCAGCGCGAGCTCGTGCTCATGGGGCACGAAGACGTCGAAGCCGTCGTCGCGCAGCCGGGCGGCGCACTCGTCGATGAACCGGCGCTCTGCCGGCGTGAACAGCGGCCCCGCGAAGTAGATCCTCACGGCGACTCGAGCTCCAGCTCCACCGGCTCCGCGCCGGGCACGACCTCGGCCGTCTCGCGCGCGTGCAGGAGCGTCGTCTGGACGATCAGCTTGGCGCGGGCGAAGTTGTCGAGCTCCGTGGGCACCGGGCCGACCGCGCGGCCGAGCGCGTACGCAGCCGCGTTCCGGCCCATCGCGCGATAGGAGTCGAGCGAGTAGAGCGGCGACATCCCGAAGAGCTCGAGGTTGTCGAGCGGCTGGAGGTCGGCGCGGTGGATGACGGCCGTCCCCTTCGACTGGAGTCCGACCGAGATTCCCGAGCCGGACAGCTTCGCGCCGTCGTGGGCGATGAACGCGACGTCCGACACCCGGCGCACGCGGACGAGCCGAGGCCGCCCGCCTCCTTCCCGGACGCCCTCGACGACCGCTCGCAGGACATCCCGGTGGGACAGGCCGTTGATCGTCTCCCCGAGGACGTGGGCGAAGGCGGGCCCGACTGCGACCACAACCTCGTCCGGCTCGTCGCCTACGATGGCAACATGCGTTTCCACGGCAGGCGACGAGCAGCCGTTCTGCGCTTCCGCCGCGCGTGGGTCGAGCACGTACGGCAGCTGCTGGAGCAGCTCCCAGCGCTCGCCTTCCAGGCGGTAGCCGGTGCCCGGACCCTCGTACTCGTTGGGGTCGCTGACCGCCGAGCGGACAGTGCCGTCCGGCCCGACGATCGCGGACGTCTGCAGGTAGTCGGCAGAGACGCGCTGACGCTGCATTCCCAGCACCGCCTCGGCGACGTCGGCGAAGCCGGCGCGGTCGAGCTCGCGCACGACGTCGAGCGCCGAGACCGTCCCCTCGATCACCCGGTCGGCGGCGGCGACGTCGGCGGCGCGGTCGCGGTCGGGCAGGTCGCGGCTCGAGTAGCCGTAGATTGCCGTCTCGACCTCCTGGTCGGTGATGGAGGGGAAGCCCAGGCCGGCGAACACGGCCTGCACTGCGCGGGCCGCCTTCGCCCGCACCGCCAGCACCTCGTCCTCGGCGACCGGCTCGATCCCGCCGTCGACCTGCCAGTCGCGCTGCGCCGTCATCCACTCCTCCAGATCGTCGGCGTCGTAGTTGCCGCCGCCGAACGTGTTGTCGTGGCGCGGCATCACCGAGTAGCCCGACGTGACGAAGTCCGTCCCGGGGAGGAACTGGCCCATCAGCTTCGCCGTCTTCCGGATCTCCGAGTGCGACGCGATCGCGTCGTTGCCCGACGCCACCTCGAGGTCGAGCCAGGCGGCGAGCACGTTCTCCGCGAGGATCTCGCGCACGCCTCCGGGCACGGCGAGCACGAGCGCGACGCACGAGATCGATCCGTTCTGCACCCCTTGCGAGCCTGCGGCGCGGATCGCGGCCAGGCAGCGCGCCTCCATGTACAGCATCGAGCAGCCCTGCGCGTGGCCCATGAGCGCCTCCGAGCCGCCGCCGGAGGTGAACCGCACCTTCACGCCCCGCGACGCATAGGCCGAGGCGAGGAACGCCTTCGACCAGGGCGTGTCGTCGCCGTCGACGAACACCGGCTCGGTGCCGTACACCGACAGCGTCTCCGCGTAGGTGACCAGGCCCTGGATGGCGAGCTGCAGGTTGCGCCGCTCCTCGACAGCGCACTGGGTCAACACGCCCGGCCGGCCGGTCTGCGAGCCGACCAGGACCGCGATCGCGTTCAGCGGCGCGTACCGGGAGACGCCCACGGTCGTCTCCACCTCGGCGAAGCCGCGGGCCGCCGCCTCGGCAGCGTCGGCGGCGAGCAGGGCCGGGTTCTCCTTCAGGTTCGTGACGTGGGCCTGGTTGGCCGGAGCCCGCCGGGCGCGCAGCTTCTTGAGGGCGAACATCAGTTCGACGGGGTCGAGCCGCGAGACGACGCGCGCGAGCCGCGCCGGCGTGAGTCCGCGGGAGAGCCGAACGAGGTCGGAGCGGGGAACGTCGACGTCGACGAGCCGTCGGGCGATCTCCTCGTCGTCCAGCCCGGCCGCCTCCGCTGCGACCTCGAGGTCGAGGCCGTAGCGGACGACGAACCGGTCGATGATGTCGAAGTCCTCGGCGCGGCGGCCGTCCATCGCGACGACGCGGCGGTCCTCGAGCTCGAGCCCGGGCTCGGGGTCGTTCGGGCCGTCCATCGCCACGAGGCCGAGCTCCGGACACGGCGAGATCAGGAGCTCGCGCCGGAGCTCGCGCTGCTCGCGCGAGACGAATCGCTCAGACCGGCGCCCGCTCACCGCTCGCCAGCAGGCCGCGCTCCGCATAGGCCGCGGCCGCCTCCCGCACGAACGCGGCCGACAGCGGAGCGTCGAGCTCCGTCTTCAGCCGGTCCGCCCATGCGTCGAGCTCCTCCGCGGTCGAGCGGTGGGGGCGCAGCGCGGTGTAGATCTCCAGGATCGTGTCGCTCGGGACGCCGGCAAGCTCGGCCGCGCGGGCGAGGTTGTCCGCGAGCTGCGTGCGTCCGGCCGCGAGCGCGACCGCCGACTGGCGGCGCAGCGTCTCGGCGGTCGCTCTCAGGTCCCTCCCGTCGATCTTCCCTGCACGCACCGACTCGAGGTTGAGCTCGGCAAGCCCCAGCCCCGACGGCGTCCGCACGAGGTCGGGCCGGCGGGAGCCGAGCGGATAGTCCGAGTCGGGGTCGAAGCCCATCGCGGACATCGTAGAGTTGGGCATCCAAGCCCGACAAGGAGGACAACCGGAGATGAGGAGGATCACGCTCGCGGCGGCATCCGCGGTCGCGTTCGCGGCGGTATTGGCGGCCGCCGCGCTGGGGGCGCCCAGCGCGGCAATCGCGCCGCATGCGTACGTGGCCAGGATCTCCGGCGCGAAGCCTGCCGTGCTGAACGGCACCTGGCGCCTGACGCTGACCACGTCGACCTTCGCCGTCAACAAGGGTGCGACACCCGCCGTCTCGGGCAGGGTGCGGATCGCAGGCAGCCGGATCACGTTCCACGACCTGGGCGGGCCATTCGCCTGCCGCGGCGCACAGGCAACCGGCGTCTACTCCTGGCGCGTGACGGGCGAGCGCCTCACGCTGACCGCCGTCCGCGAGCCCTGTGCTGGCCGGAAGACGATCCTCACCAGGCCGTTCACCCGGGTGCTCTAGCACGGATGGCGAACACCTACGACTTCGGAGGACGCGTCGCGCTCGTCACCGGCGGTGCCAGCGGCATCGGGGCGGCGACCGTGGCGCGCCTGCGCGCGGGCGGCGCGGAGGTCGCCGTCTTCGATCGCGAGCCGGTCGACGGCTACCTGTCCGTCACGGGCGACATCGCCTCGTCGGCCGACGCGGACGCCGCGGTCGCGAAGGTCGAGGAGGAGCTCGGCCGCGTCGACGTGCTGGTCAACTCGGCGGGGATCCCGGGCGAGTCGATGCGCACGACGAACGTCACCGACGAGGAGTGGCAGCGGGTGCTCGCGATCAATGCGAACGGCTCGTTCTACATGTGCCGTGCCGTCCTGCCCGGGATGGTCGCGCGCCGCTACGGCCGGATCGTCCTCGTCGCCTCGATCGCCGGCAAGGAAGGCAACCCGATGGCCGCTGCCTACTCCGCGAGCAAGGCTGCCGTGATCGCCATGACGAAGGCGATCGGGAAGGACGTGGCGGGCACCGGGGTGCTCGTCAACTGCATCGCGCCGGCCGTGATCGAGACGCCGATCCTCGACGGGCTCTCCCAGCACCACATCGACTACATGGTCGAGCGCATCCCGCTCGGGCGCATGGGCCGGGCCGACGAGGTCGCCGCGCTCGCCTGCTTCCTCGCCAGCGAGGAGCTCTCGTTCTCGACCGGAGCCACGTACGACATCTCCGGCGGACGGGCGGTCTACTGATGCTGCGCTTCCGCCACCGCACCGGCGAGGGGATCGTCGACGGGACGGCCGAGTCGCCGGCCGAGCTGGCCGCGTACGACCTCGCCATCCCTGTCGAGCCGCCGGAGGTCTGGGGTGCCGGCGTCACCTACCAGCGGAGCCTCGACGCGCGGGTCGAGGAGAGCTCGGCCAAGGATCTCTACACGCTCGTGTACGGCTCCGAGCGACCCGAGCTCTTCCTGAAGGACGCCGGCTGCAGGCGGACGGTGGGTCCGGGCGAGCCGATCGGCGTGCGCGGCGACTCGACCTGGGACGTGCCGGAGCCGGAGATCGTGGTCGTCCTCGGCGCACACGGCTCGCTCGCCGGCCTGACGATCGGCAACGACGTGTCGTCGCGCGACATCGAGGGCACGAATCCCCTCTACCTCCCCCAGGCGAAGATCTTCGCCGGCGCGTGCGCGATCGGCCCGGCGGTGCTCGTGCCGGACGACTGGGAGGCGCCCCTCGAGATCCGGATGCGGATCACGGGCGCCGACGGCGAGGAGCTGTTCGCCGGCGAGACTTCGACCGCGAAGATGCGCCGCTCGTTTCCCGAGCTGGTCGAGTGGCTGCTCAGGGACAATCCCGTGCCCGACGGCAGCATCCTCTTCACCGGCACGGGCCTCGTCCCATCCGACGACTTCACGCTCGAGCCCGGCCACACCGTCGAGATCACCGTGCCGGAGATCGGCACGCTGACGAACCCGGTGGCGCCGGCGACCGAGCTGGCCATGCGAGCAAGGAGGGGGGCACATGTCTGAAGTGAGGACGATGAGCACGGAGAGGGACAGGTCTGACAGACCTGTCCCCGGTTCCGTCGAAGCACCCACGCGGCCGGCGTTCGCCAACTTCGTCGGCGGCGAGTGGCGGCCGTGCGCAGCCGGTTCCACGTACGAGAAGCGGAGCCCCTGGCGGCCGTCCGAGGTGATCGGCGAGTTCCCGGCCTCGGGCGCCGCCGACGTCGACGCGGCGGTCGAGGCGGCCGCTGCCGCGTTCCCGGAGTGGTCGGGCCGGCCGGCCGCCCAGCGGGCCGCGGTCCTTACACGCGCCGCCGACGCGATCGAGGCTCGGGTCGAGCAGATCGCCCGGGACATGACGCTGGAGATGGGCAAGCCGCTGCGCGAGGCGCGGATGGAGGCGGCGCGTGGCGCGGCGATCCTCCGGTACTTCGCCGGCGAGGCCTGGCGACCGAAGGGCGAGCTGTTCGAGCAGTCGGCGACGGGGAGCTCCGTCTACACCGTCCGCCGCCCGCTCGGCGTCGTCGGTCTGATCACGCCGTGGAACTTCCCGGCGGCGATCCCGGTGTGGAAGTCGGCCCCTGCGCTGATCTACGGCAACACGGTCGTGCTGAAGCTGGCGCAGGAGGCGCCGCTGACCGGCTTGCACCTCGCGGCCTGCCTCGAGGAGGCGGCTCTGCCGGCGGGGGTCTTCAACATCGTCGTCGGGCGCGGCTCGGAGGTGGGAACGCCGCTGATCCGGCACCCGAAGGTGAGAGCGATCTCCTTCACCGGCTCGGTGGCGATCGGCAAGCAGGTGCGAGACGAGGCGACAGCGCTTGGCAAGCGGGTGCAGCTCGAGCTCGGCGGCCACAACCCGCTGATCGTGATGGCCGACGCCGACCTCGAGAGCGCAGTCGAGGCGGCCTACGCGGGAGCGTTCTGGTCGGCCGGCCAGAAGTGCACGGCGACCCGGCGCATCTACGTCCAGGACGCCGTCTACGAGGACTTCCGGGCGAGCCTGCTCGCGCGGATCGAGCGGGGCGTGGTCGGGGACCCGTCGGAGCCCGAGACCGAGGTCGGCCCGATCGTGAACGAGAAGCAGCTCGACGAGGTCCTCGCCGGCATCGAGCGCGGCAAGGCCGACGGCGGGACGGTCGTCGCGGGCGGCGCGCGGGTCGACGACGAGGCGTACCTGCTCGCTCCCACCGTCTTCGAGGACGTCGGCGACGACGCCTTCCTCGCCTGCGAGGAGGTGTTCGGGCCGGTCGCGTCGCTGTATCGCTTCTCGGACCTGGACGACGCGGTCCGGCGCGCCAACGCGGTCGCGTTCGGCCTGTCGGCGTCGATCTTCACGAGCGACCTGGCGAACGCGCAACGGTTCGTGAACGAGCTGGAGGCCGGCATCCTGCACGTCAACTCGCAGACGGCCGGTGCCGACGTGCACGTGCCGTTCGGCGGGATCAAGGGCTCCGGCTTCGGCCCGCACGAGCAGGGGCGAGCGGCGATCGAGTTCTACACCGAGGTGGTGACCGTCTATCACGACGTGTGACGTTCCGAGCCATGGCCGCGCAGGGCGTGTCCGGGGGACTGTCCCCTGCGACGTGAACCCGACGACCTTTCCACCGTACGACGTGTCCCCGGGACGGTCCCTCGACCATGTCCCGGCGGTACGCGTCCGGAGATGAGGGAGCGCTGGCTCGTCACCGGCGCGCTGGGCTGCATCGGCGCCTGGACCGCGATCAGCCTCGTCCGCGAGGGAGCGCGCGTGGTCGCGTTCGACCTCGGCGACGACCTGCGACGGTTGCGGCTGATCGGAACGCCGCACGAGCTCGACGCGATCGACTTCGTCCGAGGCGACATCACCGAGCTCGCGACGGTCGAGCGCGTGCTCGCCGAGCACGACATCACCCACGTCGTCCATCTCGCCGCGCTCCAGGTGCCGTTCTGCCGGGAGAACCCGGTGCTCGGCTCGCAGGTGAACGTGACCGGCACCGTGAACGTCTTCGAGGCCGTGAGGCGGCTCTCGCTCGAGACGACGATCGCCTACGCGAGCTCGGCCGCCGTCTACGACCGGAACGGCCGGATCGCGCCGGGCACGCTCTACGGCGTCTTCAAGCTCGCGAACGAGGGCACCGCCCGAATCTACGCCGAGGAGAACGGCCTGGCCAGCGTCGGCCTGAGGCCGTTCACGGTGTACGGGCCCGGCCGCGACCAGGGGATGACCGCCGGCCCGACGCTGGCCATCGCCGCGGCGGTGCGCGGGGAGCCCTACCGGATCGCCTTCGGCGGCGCGACGCAGCTCCACTACGCGGCCGACGTCGCCCGTGCGTTCGTCCGGGCGGCCCGCTCGGAGCCCGACGGCGCCCGGACCTACTGCATCGGCGGGCCGGCGACCTCGGTGACCGACTTCGTCGCCCTGGTCGAGCAGACGGTGCCGGGCGCGCAGGTCACCCACGAAGAGACGGTGC
Organism: Gaiellaceae bacterium; assembly: GCA_036555585.1. Taxonomy (GTDB): domain Bacteria; phylum Actinomycetota; class Thermoleophilia; order Gaiellales; family Gaiellaceae; genus DATBLE01. The sequence continues at coordinate 45,705 of DATBLE010000017.1, read as the reverse complement.
TGCCCTTCCCGGACCAGCTCCCCGAGCCGTGGTTCGACTCGTCGCTGACGCCGCTCGACCGGGGCGTACGCGAGACGGTCGAGATCCTGCGAAGCGTCGTATAGTCGCGGTACTCCGACCGGAAAGGGGAGACCACATGGCCGAGATCCGTGGCTGCGACCTCGTCGTCGAGTACCTGATCAAGGAGAAGGTGCCGTACATGTTCGGCTACGCCGGGCACGGGGCGGTCGGCCTGCTCGACGGCGTCTACAACCACCAGGACGACATCAAGATCATCTTCCCGCGGATCGAGTCCGCGGCCGGCTACATGGCCGACGCGTACTTCCGCGCGTCCGGCCGGGTGATCCCCGTCTACACCTCCACCGGCCCGGGCCCGATGCTGCTGACCGTCGCGATGGGCAACGCGTTCTACGACTCGTCCGCGTTCATCGCGATCACGGGCCAGGTGGCGACCAACCAGTACGACTCGGGCGCCCTCCAGGAGGAGTACCGCCACTACCAGGCCGACTTCCCGAGCATGGCGAAGGTGATCACGAAGCGAAGCTTCCAGGCGCAGAGCGTCGACGACCTCGGCAAGTTCCTCCCGAAGGCGTTCAAGCTCGCGCGCACCGGCCGGCCCGGACCGGTGCACATCGACGTCCCGTACGACCTCTGGATCAGGACCGCCGACGTCGAGGTGCCCGAGCCGGAGGAGCGCTCGCTCAGCCTCGAGTGGCGCACGCCGGGCTCGCCGGAGGCGGTCGCCCGTGCGCTGGCGATGCTGATGAAGGCCAAGCGGCCGCTGATCCTCGCTGGCGGCGGCGTGATCTCGTCGGACGCGACCGAGCAGCTCCGCCAGTTCGCCGAGCACGTCAACGTGCCGGTGTACTCGACGTTCATGGGCAAGGGCGCCCTGTCGGCGAGGCACCCGCTCCACCTGGGGATCGCCGGCTGCTGGGGCGAGTACCCGGCGACCGAGGCGGCGAAGAACGCCGACGTGATCCTTGCGATCGGCTGCCGCTTCTCCGACATCCACTGCTCGTCGTGGGTGCCGGGCTACACCTACAACATCCCGCCGACGACGCTGATCCACGTCGACCTCGACCCGCAGGAGATCGGCCGCAACTACCCGACGGAGCTCGGCATCGTCGGGGACGCCCGCGAGGTGCTGAAGCAGCTCATGGAGCTGGCCGGTCGCGAGCCCGCCCGCGAGCGCTCGCCGTGGATCGACCAGGTCGAGGCCTGGAAGGAGGAGTGGTCGAACTTCATCGAGCCGGAGAAGGCGTCGGAGGGCACGCCGATCGACCCGCGCCGCGTGATCGCCGAGCTCAGGAAGGCGGCGCCGGACGACACGCTGATGATCACGGACACCGGGAACCACCAGACGTGGGTGGAGCAGTACTGGGACGCCTACGAGCCGCGGTCGGTGTTCACGCCCGGCGGGTTCGCCGGCATGGGCTTCGGCACCTGCGGCGTCCTCGGCGTGAAGCTCGCCCGGCCCGACCGGCCCGCCGTCTGCGTCACGAGCGACGGCAGCTTCATGATGTTCCCGGGCGCAGTCGCGACCGCGGTCGAGCACGACATCCCTGCGATCTGGGTGATCTTCAACAACTACACGATCGGCGTCATCCGCGACCTCCAGCGCTTCTACATGGACAACCGCGAGATCGGGACGAGCTTCGTCAAGCAGTCGACCGGCGAGTTCTGGAACCCGGACTTCGCGGCGATGGCGCAGGCGATGGGAGCGGGCTCGGTCTCGGTCGACCAGCCGGGCGACCTCGCGGACGCCTTCGACACGGCGATGAACGCCGGCGGACCGTTCGTCGTCGACGTGAAGATCAACCGCGACACGGCCGTGCCGCTGATCGGCACCTGGCAGTTCCCGCCGATCACGCAGGCCGAGCCGACCTTCGGAAAGCGGCTGGTGATCACATAGAGCTGCGCTACTTCCCCTTCACGGCGATCGTCGGACAGGAGCGCCTCGTGCAGGCGCTCCTGCTCAACGCGGTCAACCCCGCGGTCGGCGGCGTCCTGATCAAGGGCCCGAGTGGCACCGGGAAGTCGACGGCGGTGCGGGGCCTCGCGGAGCTGCTCCCGGAGATCGAGGTGGTCGCGGACTGTCCGTTCTCGTGCAGCCCGCACGATCCTTGCGGATCGTGCGCGGAACGGATGGCCGGAGGTGAGGAGCTGCCGGTGATCCGCAGGCGGCGGCGTATCGTCGACCTGCCGCTGAACGCCACCGAGGATCGCGTGTCGGGCAGCGTCGACGTCGCGGCGGCTCTCAGCTCGGGCGAGCGCGCACTCGAGCCGGGACTGCTCGCCGAGGCGAACCGCGGCATCCTCTACGTCGACGAGATCAACCTGCTCGACGACCACCTCACCGACGTCCTGCTCGACGCCGCCGCCCTCGGGGTGAACGTGGTCGAGCGGGAAGGCGTGTCCGTCTCCCATCCGTCTCGCTTCCTGCTCGTCGGCACGATGAACGAAGAGGAGGGCGAGCTGCGCCCGCAGATCGCCGACCGGATCGGGCTGGAGGTCGACGTCGAAGCCCTCGCCGACCCGGAGTCCCGCGCCGAGATCGTCAGACGCAGAGAGGCGTTCTCCACGGACCCGGAGAGGTTCCGCGGGCAGTGGGCCCCGGCACAGACCGAGCTGGCCGCGACGATCGCGGCGGGGGAAGACCGGCTGCCGTCGGTACGGGTGCCGGACGCGCTCTACGGCGCGGTCGGACGCCTCGTGGTCGGCTCGGGTGTGCAAAGCCACCGCGCCGACATCGCGATCGTCGAGTGCGCCAAGGCGCTCGCGGCCCTTGCCGGCAGAGACGAGGTCGACGCCGAGGACGTGCTGCAGGCGGCCGAGCTCGCGCTCGGACACCGGCTGGAGGCCGATCCGTTCGGCCCGCCCGCCCGGGCGGAGCCGCACGTGCTCCGCCGCCTCCTCGACGACGCGCTCGAGATCGAGGTGTCCCGAAAAAAAGTCGAGGAGAGGGCGAGCTAGCGCTCGAGTTGGAGGCGCTGCCGGACGCGGCGCCCGTCGTCGAGAGCATCCGCGTCGACCCCAGCCGCGTCTTCGACCGCCGCCGCCGCACCGACCGGCTCGAGCGCGCGCGCCTCGGCCGGCGGGCGCGCTCGTTCGTCGGCCGCCGGCGCGGCAAGTACACGCGTCACCGGCTCGCGCGACCGGGCGACGCGGATGTCGCCTTCGACGCCACCCTGCGCGCAGCAGCCTCGCGAGGAGGTCGTGTCCCGGTGGAGATCCGGGCCCAGGACCTCCGTCGCAAGGTTCGTGAGCACCGCTCGCCCTTCAGCGTCTGCTTCGTCGTCGACAACAGCTGGTCGGTTCACGCCGAGCGCATGGTCGAGAAGCTCAAGGGGATCGTGTTCGAGTTGCTCGACGACGCGACCAGGCGCGGGGACAAGGTGTCGCTGGTCGCGTTCAAGGGCGGTCTTGCCGAAGCGACGGTCGCGCTCCCGCCGACGTCCAGCCGGGCGCTGGCTCGACGCCGCCTGGACGAGATCCCCCTCAGCGGACAGACCCCGCTCGGCGACGCTTTGCGACGGGCGCGGCTCTTGCTGCGCGGCGAGCTGCTGCGGCATCCCAACGCGGTGCCGCTCGTGGTCGTCGTCAGCGACGGCCTCCCCACGGTGCCGGTCCGCCGCGGAGCCGACCCCGTCGCCGATCTGCTCGTCGAGGGACGAGCGCTGCGACGCGCGCGCGTCGGCTGCGTGGTGGCCGAGGTCGCCGGGCAGGAGCACGGCTGCGCGCTCGCGCTGGCGGAGGCGAGCGGCGGCACGTGGCTGCCGCTCACCGAGCTCGCAGCAGGCGTGGTGCTGGAGACGGTCGCGGAGTCCGCGTGAAGGCGGTTGCGGCAGAGGCGCTCGCGGATCCGCGCACCGGCGCGACTCCCGGCCGGGCGCTCGAGGACGAGCTCGCCCGCTGGGACCCCGGGCCGGACGAGCCCTGGGACGGCGGTGCGGATCTGGACGAGCTGCGTCGGGGCCGGACGATCGAGTGGGCGACGAGGACGCTGACGCAGGGAGAGATCCTCGATGCGTTCGCGGCGTACTGCCGCGACCAGCTCGACGACGTCGAGGTGCTCGACGCCGGGCCGAGCCGGGTCGCGCTCGGCTGGCGCCGGGAGCGGAGCGCGATCGAGCTCCGTCTCGGCTACGCGTTCTGCGAGCGGCTCGCCGAGCAGGGGCCGACGATGCTGCTCGGCCCGATCGGCCCGAAGGCGGTCGAGCGCTTCCTCGACGACGAGGCGCTGCGAGCGCGAATCGCCCTGCTCGATCTGGCGCGTCTGGAGAAGATCGCCGCCGTGCGTTCCAGCGTGTTCGTCTACCTCGAGTGGTTCCTGCGCGACACCTACGGAGTGAAGATCCTGCCGGAGTCGGCGTTCACGAGCGGCCTGGTCGAACGCGGCATCATCTCGCTGGGCATGGGCTAGGCGACGGGGGCAGGCCGCGGGTTGCGGATCGGCGGCTCGCTCGGCTCGATGCGCCCAAACCCCCACCCCCGGGTGGGGGCTGAACCCCTTTCCCCTGCAGGCGACGCTAGCTCATCGAGAGCGCGTTCGTGCGCCGGATGTGCGCCGGAAGCGCGTCAATTGCCGAACCTCGTCGGGAGGGAGGCACGCCAGCGCCGCCGCAGCCGCAGCCACAGGACGTCGGAAGGCGATCGATCGGCGCGATCGTCACGCGCGCCCTCCCGGCGTACTCTCACGCCGGCTCGGGCATCGTGACGCCGCGTGCGATGCGCTCCGGCGTCATCGAGGCGCAGAGCGAGAAGAGGACGGCGCCCGCGCCGACGATCAGCCAGAGCGTCGTCGTATACGTGCCGGTGAGATCCCGGGCGGCGCCGAGCAGCAACGGCGCGACCGCGCCGATCATGTACCCGACGCCCAGCATCAGGCCGGTGATCGACGCCACGTCGGTCGTCCGCTTCCCGATGTCGACGGGCAGCGTCATCACGAGGGGGAACATCGCACCGGTGCACAGCCCGGCCACCGACGCCCAGGCCCACGCGCCGCCGGGGAAGAGCACGAAGCCGGCGACGCCGAGCACCAACGCGCCGCTGAACGCGACCAGGTAGACCCGGCGGGAGCCCACCTGATCGGACAGCCACGGGATGATGACCGTCGTCACCAGCGCGGTGATGTTCAGGACGGCGAGCAGGGCCCCCGCCTTCCCGTCGCTCCAGCCGCGCTCGACGAATGCATCCGGGAGCCAGCTGTTCAGCCCGTAGAACAGACAGGCCATCGAGCCGAAGATCCCGACCAGCGCCCAGGCCGTGCCGGAGCGGAAGGGCAGCCGGACAGGCGTGGCTTCGAACCGCCGGTGCGCGGGCTCCCCCCGGGTCAGCCAGATCCAGGCCGGGACGAGAACGATGGTCGTCGCCGAGAAGACCACGAGCGACCAGCGCCAGCTCCCCGTCGCGTCGGCGATCGGAACGGCGAACACCGAGGAGAGCGCCGACCCGATGTTGAAGCCGAGCACGTAGATGCCGGTCGCGAACGCAGGGCGCAGCGCAAAGCGCTCCTTGACCGCCGACGGCATCAACGCCTGCGCCAGACCGAGTCCCACGCCGACCCCGAACGTGAGCAGGATCACGCCTGCGGCGCCGGGGACGACCGCCCTCGCGACCCCGAAGAGCCCGATCAACGCGAGGCAGGCGGCAATCGCGAGCCGGGTCCCGTATCGCCGGGACACCCGCGGCGCGGGCAGCGCGAACATGCCCATGCACAGCACCGGGATCGTGGTCAGCAGCCCCGCGAGCGCGTGCGAGATGTCCAGGTCGTCCTGGATCTCCGGGATCAGGGGCCCGACGCCCACGATCTGCGGACGCAGTGCGAGCCCGGCGAGGAACAGCCCCGCGAGCAGGCCGAGGCGCCGGTGCACGGCTACCCGGCGACGACCGGGTTGGTCAGCGAGCCGACGCCCTCGATCTCGATGGTGATCTCGTCGCCGGGCTGCATGAAGAGCGGTGGCTTGCGGAAGGCCCCGACACCGGCGGGCGTACCCGTGGCGATCAGGTCGCCCGGCTCGAGCGTGATCGCCTGCGTCACGTACGCGATCACCTCGGCCACGCCGAAGATCATGTTCGCAGTGGTGGATTCCTGCACGGTCTCGCCGTTGAGGATCGCGCGGATCGGCAGGGCCTGTGGGTCGGCGACCTCCTGGCGCGGCACGAGGCTCGGGCCGACCGGGCAGAACGTGTCCGGCGACTTGCCCCGCGTCCACTGTCCGTCGGCGAACTGGAGGTCGCGCGCGGAGACGTCGTTGACGCAGACGTAGCCGGCGACCGCCTCGAGCGCGTTCTCGACGGAGACGTCGCGGACGTGCTCGCCGATGACGACGCCGAGCTCCGCCTCGTAGTCGCACTTGGTCACGACGGGCGGGATGACGATCGGCTCGCCGGGTCCGATCAAGGCGTTCTGCCACTTGGCGAAGAGGAGCGGCGCCTCGGGCAGCGCGGTTCCCTGCTCCTCGGCGTGGTCGCGGTAGTTCAGGCCGACGCAGACGATCTTCCCCGGCCGCTCGATCGGAAGCATCGTCTGAGCCTAACGTGGACGCTGGGGCCAATGTCCGGGGGACTGTCCCCGGTAACAGATGTGTGCCGTTTCGCGACGCGCGGCCGGTGCCGCGCTACCGTCGGTCGAGATGCCACGCCGACCCCGCAAGCTCCTCCACGAAGGCCGCTTCTTCCACATCACCGCGCGCGGCGTCGCGGGATCGATGATCTTCGCCGACGACTTCGACCGGCGGCGCTTCGTCGTGTATCTCGAGGATGTTTCCGAGTACTGGGGCTGGCGGGTGGTCAGCTGGTGCCTGATGGGCACCCACTACCACCTGGTCGTGGAGGCGAGGCAGGAGCAGATGTCACTCGCGGTCCACCGCCTCCACTGCCTCTACGCCATGTACTTCAACCGCCGCCACGAGCGACGCGGCCATCTGTTCGAGAACCGCTTCTCCGCGACAGTGATCCGCGACGATTCCCACTTCGCCCAGACCCTCGCCTACGTCGCGCACAACCCCGTGCGGGCGGGTCTTTGCGTCGAGCCGGCCGACTGGCTGTGGACATGGCCGCGGCCCGCCCGCGAGGTTCGACCGGCAGCCTGACGGCCTCGTTCCGCCGCGTCCCCTCGGGCCATGTCCGGGGGACTGTCCCCGGGCTACGCCGAAACCGCCTCGTCCGCCGGAGCCAGAAGGACGACGTGCACCTCGCGCGGGCCGTGGACCCCGACCGCCAGCTTCTGCTCGATGTCCGCGCTCCTGCTCGGGCCCGTGACGATCGCGAGCGCGCTCGGCAGCTCGTCGCCGAGCGCCGCGAAGAGCTCGTCGAGGCCGGGGAGGATCAGGTCCTCGCGCAGCAGCGTCACATGGACGTCCGGGAGCAGCGACCGTCCCCGTGGCTCGTCGGGCCCGGCGGCGAGCACGACCGAGCCCGTGTCCGCGAGCCCGTAGATCGCTGTCGAGACGCCCGCGCCTTCGATCGCCGGAGCCTCGCCGCGGTGCACGTGGCAGCCGACCGCCTCGGCCGCTGCGGTGAACCGCTCGACCAGGTTGTTCATCCGCGGCGGTCACGGTAGCGGCGGCCGAACCGGGGACGCGTCCGGCCGGCCGACCAGACCCGGCCCGGCCCGAGCAGCCCGCCGAGCGGCTGGCCCAGCCGCGCGAGCAGCGTCGAGGCCCGGTACCCGAGCCGCGACGACCACGCCCACGACCAGAGCGTGAACCCGAGCCGTTCCCACCGCGACGCCACCCCTTCCTCGACGAGGTCGCGTCGCAGGTCGAGCAGGAGCTCGTGCAGGGGGATCTTCACCGGGCAGGCGTCGGTGCAGGCCCCGCACAGCGACGACGCGTGCGGCAGCGACGGCGCCTCGTCCAGGCCGACGAGCAGCGGCAGCAGCACGGCCCCCATGGGGCCCGAGTAGACCGGCCCGTAGGCCGCTCCCCCCGACTTGCGGTACACGGGGCAGACGTTCAGGCAGGCCCCGCAGCGGATGCACGCGAGCATCTCGCGGTACCGGCCCCGGAGCAGGTTCGAACGGCCGTTGTCGAGGATCACCACGTGCAGCTCCTCCGGACCGTCCTCCTCGCCCGGACGGCGCGGGCCGGTGAGCAGCGTGGTGTAGACGGTCAGCTTCTGCCCGGTTCCAGACCGCGCCAGCAGCTTCAGCAGCACCGCCAGGTCGGCGGTGGTCGGCACCAGCCGCTCCATCCCCATCACCGCGACGTGCACGCGCGGGATGGAGCTGACCATGCGCCCGTTCCCCTCGTTCGTGCACAGGCAGACCGAGCCGGTGGACGAGACGCCGAAGTTCGCACCCGTGATCCCGACGTCGGCGCGCAGGAAGGTCTCGCGCAGCTGCCGCCGGGCCGCGTTCGTCAGCGCCTCGAGCTCCGGCGGAATCGACGTCCCCTCGACCGCGCTCAACAGCTCGGCGACCTGTTCCGCGGTCTTCTCGATCGCCGGCGCGACGATGTGCACGGGGTGCTCCCCGGCGAGCTGGAGGATGTACTCGCCGAGATCGGTCTCGACCGGCTGCACCCCGACCGCCGACAGGGCCTCGTTCAGCCCGATCTCCTCCGTCGCCATCGACTTCGACTTCGCGGCGATCTTCGCGCCTGCCCGCGAGCAGACCTCTGCGACGTAGGCGCTCGCCTCCTCCGCCGTCGACGCACGGAAGACGCGGCCGCCGCGCGCCTCCAGCGCCTCCGTGAACCGCGCGACGTGCCCCTCGAGGTCGTCGATCACCTCCATCCGGATTGCGTGCGCCCGCTCCCGCAGCGCCTCGACGTCGTCGAGCCCCGCCCACGCGGAGAGCCGGTGCGTCCGCAGCCGGTCGGTCGAGTCGTCGAGTGCCTGCTGCGTGTGCGCGTCGGCGAGCTTCCCGCGCGCGATCTCGCGGAAGCGCCCGGCCGGCTGCGCCAGCTCAGGCACGCACGCCCCGCGCCAGCGCGGTGGCGAGGTGCACGACCCGCACCGGCGATCCCACCTTCTCGGCTCTGCCGCGCAGGTGCATCAGGCAGCCAGGATCCGCGGTCACGATCGTCCCCGCCCCCTCGCCCCCCGCCAGCTTCTCGTCGGCCATCGCCAGCGACACCTCGGGCTGCCGCACCGAGAACGTCCCGCCGAACCCGCAACAGAGATCCGGACGCGCGAAGGGAACGAGCTCGGCCCCGGAGCCGCCCAGCAGCCGCCGGGGCTGGGCCGACACCCGCAGCTCGCGGAGCATGTGGCACGAGTCGTGGTAGGCGATCCGCCGCCCCGCGTTCCGCGGCAGCGGCCGGAAGCCCGCCGACGCCAGGAACGCCGAGAGCTCCCACACCTCGTACGGCTCGACCCCGAGCAGCTCGGGCAGGTAGTGCGACGCCATCGTCGCGCACGATCCGGAGGGGGCGACGATCGGCGTCTCGCGCGAGAACGCCCGCGCGAACGAGCGGGCGACCCGGCGGGCGGCAGAGCGGTGCCCGGCGTTGAACGCCGGCTGGCCGCAGCACACCTGGCGGGGCGGGAACTCGACGTCGAATCCCGCCTGTCTGAGCAGCGTCTCCGCGTCGGCGACCGCCTGCGGGAAGGCCAGGTCGCCGAGACAGGTCGCGAACAGCTGGACGGTCGGCATCGACGAGACTCTAGGGATCTCAGTCGAGCCGGAAGATCTCCTGGAGCGCCGGCGGGCCCGCATCCGGCACCCGCTCCTCCAGCAGCTCCGCCATCGCGTCCTGCCACCGGGCGGACACGTCCTGCGCCGCGAGGTGGGCCGCCGCCCGCTCGAGGTCGTCCGACTCGAAGTAGCCGAACACCTGCGTACCGTCACGGAAGATCGAGTAGTTGCGGATGCCCGCGTCGCGCAGGGCCTGGAGCATGTCCGGCCAGACGGCCCGGTGAGCCTCGACGTAGTCGTCGATCCGGTCCGGCCGCACGCGCAGGACGAAGGCGCTGCGTCGGGTCATGTCCGCTCGTACGCGCTCTCGACCGATGCCGTTCCCCGCTCCTCCGCGAGCCGCGCGGTGTAGCCGCCGCCTCGGAACGCCTCGACCGGGTCCGGAGCGAGGTCCAGCTCCGCCCGCAGGCGCGCGAGCAGCGGCCGAACGTCGGTCTCGTACGCCTCGAGCAGGAGCCGGTGCGCGCCGAGCACGTCGCCGGCCGCCTGCGCCTCGGCCACGCGCTCCTCGTCGACGAGCAGGGCCTTCGCATACGCGGTCTGGATGTTCATCGCCGACTGGATCATCGCGTCGATCTTCCCCTCGACGTTGTGCGACTGGTCGATCAGGAAGGCGACGTCCCGGGAGTCGCCGAGGGCGATCTCGCGCATGATCCGGAACAGCTCGAACGGATCGACCGAGCCGACGATCAGGTCGTCGTCGGCGTACTTGCGGTTGTTGAAGTGGAAGCCGCCGAGCAGCTCCTCGGCCAGGAGGCGCGCCACGATCTGCTCGATGTTCGTCCCCTGCGGATGGTGGCCGGTGTCGACCAGGACCTGCGCCTGCGGCCCGAGCCGGCGGCAGAGGAGCGCGGCCGTTCCCCAGTCCGGGAGGTCCATCGAGTAGAAGGACGGCTCGAAGAACTTGTACTCGACCAGCATGCGCATCCCGGGCGGCAGGGCCGCGTACACCTCCTCGAGGGCGGCGACGAGCCGTGCGTACCGCCCGGCGAGGCTGTCCTGGCCGGCATAGCTCGTTCCGTCGGGCAGCCACAGGCTGATCGTCGAGGACTCGACCTCGGTCGCGATCTCGATGCACCCCCGGAGGTGCCGCAGCGCCCCGGCCCGGACGTCGGCGTCGGGATGGCAGATGCTGCCGAGCCGGTACTCGTCCTCGCCGAAGAGGTTGGGGTTGATCGCGCCGATGCGGACGCCCTCGCCCTCGGCGTACGCGCGCAGCTCGCCGTAGTCGTCGACAGCGTCCCAGGGGATGTGCAGCGCGACCCTGGGGCAGCAGCCGGTCAGCCGGTGGACGAGCGCCGCGTCGGCGATCCGCTCGCGCGCGTCGCGCGCCGCCCCCGGCCAGGGATAGACGTGGAACCTGGTTCCCGAGTTGCCGTATCCCCACGACGGCGTCTCGATCTCCAGCTGCCGCAGCCGCTCGACGACGGTCGTCTCGTCCATCGCCGGGCAGTCTGACGCATCCGGGAGCCGATTACGAATCGACTTTCGATCGTGCCGCTTTCGAAAACGGCGATTGACTTTGGCGGCCGGACCGTATTAGGGTCGCCACCATCGAGAGCGACCAGGGACTGCCGGCGTTTTCGCAGCACGAGCGCATGCAGCACGTGCTCCGCCTGCTCGAGTCGCGTGATTCCGTTCAGGTTACGGAACTTGCGGAAGTCTTTTCGGTGTCGGAGGTGACGGTACGCAGCGACCTGGCCGAGCTGGCCCGGCAGGGCCTCGTCGCCCGGGTGCGCGGCGGCGTCCGGACGCTGCAGCAGGGGCAGTCCGAGGTCGGCTTCGACCTGCGCCTTCGCCTCGAGGTCGAGCGCAAGCGGGCGGTCGCCCGGGCAGCGGCGGCGCTCGTCGACGAGGGCGAGGCGGTCGCGCTGGACGCGAGCACGACGGCGTACTACCTGGCGCTCGAGCTCCGCACCAAGCGCGAGCTGGTCGTGGTCACGAACGGCCTGCTGGTCGCCACCGCCCTGGCCGACGCCCCCGGCATCTCCGTGCTCGTCACCGGCGGCATGCTGCGCCTCTCCGCGATGTCGCTGGTCGGCGACCTCGGCACCGACGTGCTGCGGACGACCCGGATCAACAAGGGCTTCCTCGGCGCCCGCGGGCTGAGCGTCGAGCGGGGGCTGATGGACCTGAACCCCGACGAGGTGCGGATCAAGCAGGAGATGGCCGACGCCTGCGAGCAGGTCTACGGCATCTTCGACGGGACGAAGTGGCATCGGAGCGCGCTGCTCACGTTCGTCGCCGTCGACCAGCTCGCCGGGATCATCACCGACTCGGGCGCGCCGGCGAGCGAGGTCGAGGCCTGGCGCGCGGCAGGCGTGAACGTGATCACCGCCGATCCCGGGCCGCGCGAGCCGCTGCCGCTCAGGCCCCGCGACCTCCGCCGCGCAGTCCGCAACGACGAGCAGGTCGGCTGATGACGCGGATGGCCGCCGTCGACCTCGGAGCCCAGAGCGGCCGGGTGGCGGTCGGCGACTTCGACGGCGAGCGCCTGCGCGTGGACGAGACCCACCGGTTCGAGAACGTGCCCGTGACCGAGGACGGGATCCTCCGGTGGGACCTCGAGCGCCTGTACGAGGACACGGTGGCCGGGCTCCGGGCCGCGGCCGGCGACGCTTCCCTCGACTCGGTCGCGGTCGACGCGTGGGCGGTCGACTTCGGCCTCCTCGACGCCGGCGGTCGTCTGCTCGCAAACCCGGTGCACTACCGGGACGCCCGCCGCGCCGGCGCCGTCGAGCACGTGTATTCGCGGGTGCCGCCGCGCGAGCTCTACGAGCGCACCGGCATCCAGCTGCTGCCGATCAACACCGTGTTCGAGCTCGCCGCGCTCGCGCGCGACGGCACCCCCGCCCTCGCGAAGGCGGAAACCCTCCTGCTGATCCCCGACCTCGTCCACAACAGGCTCTGCGGCAGCCGCTCGACCGAGCTCACGAACGCGACCACCACCCAGTGCTTCGACCCGACGGCGAACGACTGGGCTCGGGACCTGCTCGAGCGGCTCGACGTCCCGACCGGCCTCCTTCCCGAGATCGTCCCGCCCGGAACCCGACTGGGCCGGGCAGAGGCCGGGGACGCGCCGGGCCTGGACGGCGCGGCCGTCGTCGCCGTCGCGACGCACGACACCGGCTCGGCGGTCGCGGCGATCCCGTTCGGCCGGCCCGACTCGGTCTTCGTCAGCGTCGGGACGTGGTCGCTCGTCGGCCTGGAGGTCGACCAACCGCTGATCACGGAGGAGACGTTCGCGGCGAACCTGACCAACGAGGGCGGCGTGGAGGGAACGTTCCGCCTGCTTCGCAACGTGACCGGGCTCTGGCTCCTGCACGAGGCGCGTCGCAGCTGGGCGGCCGGCGGCCAGAGCTACTCGTTCGACGAGCTGATTGCCGCGGCCGCGGCTGCGCCGGCGCTCCGCTCGCTCGTCGATCCGGACGATGACTCGTTCGCCGCGCCGGGCGACATGCCGGCCCGGATCGACGCGTTCTGCCGCCGCACCGGCCAGTCGGCGCCGGACGGCCCCGGAGCCACGGCCAGGTGCATCCTCGAGAGCCTCGCGCTGAAGCACGCCCTCACCGTCGACCTGCTCCGCGAGGTCACGGGCAACGATCCGGCCGAGCTGCACGTGGTCGGCGGCGGCGCCCGGAACGACCTGCTCTGCCGGTGGACGGCCGCCGCGTCGGGCCTGCCGGTGCTGGCCGGCCCCGAAGAGGCGACGCTGGTCGGCAACCTCCTCGTCCAGGCGATGGCGCTCGGCGAGCTCGCGTCCCTCGACCAGGCGCGGGAGGTTGCCCGCGCGTCGTTCGTCCCGACCGTCTACGAGCCTGTCGCAGCGGCCGAATGGAGCGAGGCGCGCCGACGTTTCGCCGAGCTGGCCGGATCGGCGGCGCCGCTGGAGGTGGGCTCGTGAGCGAGGTGGCGGCAGTGCCCGGCGGCATCGCCGCTCCCGAGGACCGCTGGGACGACGCCGCCGCCGCCGGGCTGAGCGTCGTCGTCGAGGGCCTCGTCTACCGCTCGAACCTGCTCGGGGCCGACCGCGCCCTCGCGAACGTCGGCGGCGGCAACACCTCGGCGAAGGAGGTCGCGACCGACCACCTCGGCCGCTCCGTGCCCGTCCTCTGGGTGAAGGGCTCCGGAACCGACCTCGCCACGATAACGGCGGCAGGCTTCGCCGGGCTCCGGCTGGCCGAGCTGCTCCCCCTCCGCGGCCGCGAGGCGATGAGCGACGGGGAGATGGTCGACTACCTGCTTCGCTGCGCAATCGGCCCCGACCAGCCGCGCCCGTCGATCGAGACCCTGCTGCACGCGTTCGTCGAGGCCGACCACGTCGACCACACCCATCCGGACGCGGTGATCGCGCTCACGTCCACGCCGAAGGGCCGCAGGCTCGCCGAGGAGGCGTTCGGCGACGAGGCCGTCTGGCTCGACTACCAGCGGCCCGGCTTCGACATGTCCCGCCGGATCCGCTTACTGCTCGACGAGCAACCCGAGGCTCGCGCCGTCCTGCTCGAGCGCCACGGCCTCGTCACGTGGGGCGAGACCGGCGAGGAGAGCTACCGCTCCACCATCGAGCTCGTCCGCCGCGCGGCGGAGGCGATCGAGCGGGCCGCACGGGGAAGCTTCGGCCTCGGCGGCCGCAGGTTCGCGGACGTGCGGGAAGACGAGGCGATTGCCCTCCTGTCGCGGTCGCTTCCCGCACTCCGCGGAGCGCTCGCGGCCGATGCCGGCGGCGTCGTCCTCGAGGTCGACCGGAGCCCCGAGGCGACCGCGTTCGCCTCCGCGGTGCGGACGCCGGAGGTCAGCCAGGTCGGCGCGCCGTGTCCCGACCACCTGATCAACACCAAGCACAAGCCGCTGGTCGTCGACTTCGATCCCGAGACCGGCGGCGCGGCCGAGCTCCGTGACGCGTTCGTCCGCGGCGTCGAGGAGTACGCGCGCTGGTACCGCGGCTACTACGAGCGGAACGTCGACGACGAGACCCGGCAGTTCCCGATCGATCCCGCGGGACCGCGCGTCGTCGTCGTTCCCGGCGTCGGGATCGTCACCGCCGGCCCCGACGCCAGGCGCGCGCGGGTGACGCGAGACCTCTACCACCGGGCGATTGCGGTGCAGAGCGCCGCCGACGCGCTCGGCGGGTTCCGGTCGCTGAGCGAGAGCGAGGCTTTCGCGATCGAGTACTGGCCGCTCGAGCGCTACAAGCTCGCGCAGGCGCCCCCGCAGGGCGAGCTCGCCGGCAAGGTCGCGGTGATCACCGGCGGCGCCAGCGGGATCGGGCGCGCGGCCGCGCGGCTGCTCGCCGCGAACGGCGCGCACGTCGTCGTCGGCGACCTCAACGCCGCCGGGGCCGAGGAGGTCGCGGCCGAGATCGCCGAGACCCACGGCGTCCGCCGCGCGGTTGCGGCCGGGGTCGACGTGACCGCCGAGCAAGCGGTCCAGGACCTGACCGACCGTGCCGTGCTCGAGTACGGGGGCATCGACATCCTCGTCGCGTCGGCCGGCCTGGCGACGAGCGCGCCGATCACCGAGACCACGCTCGAGGACTGGGAGCGCAACTACGCGGTCCTGGCGCGCGGGTACTTCCTGGCCGCGCGCGACGCGTTCCGCGTCATGGTCGAGCAGGGCCGCGGCGGCTCCATCGTCTTCGTCGCCTCGAAGAACGCGCTCGTCGCCGGCGCCAACGCCGCGGCCTACTCGTCGGCCAAGGCCGCCTCGCTGCACCTCGCGCGCTGCCTGGCGGAGGAAGGCGGCCCGCACGGGATCCGCGTCAACACCGTCAACCCGGATGCGGTGATCGAGGGCTCGGCGATCTGGTCGTCGGACTGGAAGGCCGAGCGGGCGAACGCCTACGGGGTCGCCGAGGACGATCTGGAGTCTTTCTACCGCGGTCGGACGAAGCTCGGCGTCAGCGTCTTCCCCGAGGACGTGGCCGAGGCGATCGCCTTCCTCGCCGGCCCCCGCTCGGCGAAGTCGACCGGAAACGTGATCAACGTCGACGGCGGCGTCACGGCCGCGTACCCGCGATGAGCGCGCTCGTCGAGCTGGTCGGGATCACGAAGGGCTACGGCGGCGTCCAGGCCCTCGACGACGTCAGCTTCGCGATCGAGGCAGGCGCCGTGCATGCGCTCGTCGGCGAGAACGGCGCGGGCAAGTCGACACTCGTGAAGATCCTCACCGGGGTGGTGCACCCCGACGACGGAAGGCTGCTCGTCGACGGCGAGCCCCAGAGGATCGGCAGCGCGCACGACGCCCACCGGCTCGGGATCGTCGCGATGTAC
Organism: Gaiellaceae bacterium; assembly: GCA_036555585.1. Classification (GTDB taxonomy): domain Bacteria; phylum Actinomycetota; class Thermoleophilia; order Gaiellales; family Gaiellaceae; genus DATBLE01. Next base: position 29,790 of record DATBLE010000017.1, on the reverse strand, counting down.
CAGGAGCCGACGGTCTTTCCCGATCTGACCGTGGCGGAGAACATCTTCGCGGGCCGCCATCCTCGCGGACGCCTCCGCTCCGTCGACTGGCAGGCGATGCGATCGGCAGTCGCGCAGCTGCTGGACGACCTGGGGGTCGAGTTCGGCCCGGCCACCCCGATGCGCGGGCTCGGCGTCGCCGACCGGCAGCTGACGGAGATCGCCAAGGCGCTCTCGTCCAACGCCCGGCTGCTGATCATGGACGAGCCGACCGCAGCGCTTTCCCCTCACGAAGTGGACAACCTCTTCGGGACGGTCCGACGCCTGCGGGAGCGCGGTGTCGCGGTCGTCTTCATCAGTCACCGGCTCGAAGAGGTGGCCGCCCTCGCCGACACGGTGACGGTGCTCCGCGACGGACGGCACGTCACGACGCGCCCCGCCGAGACTCTTCCTCAGCAGGAGATCGTGCGCCTGATGGTCGGGCGCTCGCTCGACGCGCTCTTTCCGAAGGAGACGGTGGAGATCGGAGAGCCCGTGCTGCGGGCCGAGGGGCTCGGCAGCCGCGGCGTCTTCTCGGACGTCTCGTTCGAGCTGCGACGGGGCGAGATCGTCGGCCTCGCAGGGTTCGTGGGCTCCGGGCGCAGCGAGATCGCGCGGGCGATCTTCGGCATCGACCGCCTCGACAGCGGGGAGCTGTGGATCGACGGACGCCGGTTCCGGCCCTCGTCTCCCCGCGCTGCACTGCGCCGGGGCCTCGCCTACCTGCCGGAAGACCGGCTCAACCAGGGCCTCGTCCAGCCGATGTCGGTCGCGGTGAACACGTCGATGGCCGTGTTGCCCGAGCTGACGCCGGCCGGATTCCTGCGCCCGCGCCGGGAGCGAGCACTCGCACGGAGGTTCATGGAGCAGCTCCGCATCAAAGCCACCTCGCCGGCGCAGATCGTGCGCAGCCTGTCGGGGGGCAACCAGCAGAAGGTCGTCCTCTCGAAGTGGCTCGCGGCCGAGCCGCGGATCCTCATCCTCGACGAGCCCACCCACGGCGTCGACGTCGGGACGAAGGCCGACGTCCACCGGACGATCTCCCGGCTCGCCGCCGAAGGGCTGACCATCCTGCTCATCTCCTCCGAGCTGCTGGAGATCATCGCGATGAGCGACCGCGTGCTCGTCATGCACGAGGGACGGCTCGCCGCCGAGCTCTCGCGGGCGGAAGCGACGGAGGAGCGGATCATCGAGGCGGCGGCCGGGATGCAGAAGGCGGTCGCGTGAAGGCGCCGGGGCGGCCAGCGGTTTCGGCGCAAACCCTGGTCTCGGCCGTCTTCAGGCTGCGCGAGCTCGGCATCGGCATCGCGCTGCTGCTCACCGTCGTCCTGTTCTCCGTGCGCGCGACCAACTTCGCGACCGTCTCGAACTGGCAGGACATCGCCTCCGACGTCGCGGTCGTGATCGTGGTCGCGGTCGGCGAGACGATGGTGGTGCTGACTCGCAACATCGATCTGAGCGTCGGCTCGATCGCGGGCCTGAGCGCCTACCTGTCCGCCGAGACGCTTTCCACCCATCACGGAGTCCCCATCGTCGTCATGGCGCTGATCGCGGTCGGCGTCGGCCTGGCCGCCGGCCTCGTCAACGGTCTCCTCGTCGCCGTCGGGCGGATTCCCGCGATCATCGCGACGCTGGCGACGCTCTCGATCTACCGCGGCCTCGTCTTCCAGGCCACCGGGGGCGACTACGTCTTTCCGAACGAGCTCCCCCAGTCGTTCCAGAACCTCGCCGCCGAGAAGCCGCTCGGCCTTCCGTTCCTCGCCTGGGTGGCGCTCGGCGTGGCGCTCGTCGGCGGTGCAGTCCTGCGCTGGGCTCCGTGGGCGAGGGACTTCTACGCGATCGGCTCGAGTCCCGAGGCGGCGCGGCTCGTCGCGGTGCCGGTCGTCCGGCGCGTGATCACCGCCTTCGCGATCAGCGGTGCGCTGGCCGGCCTCGGCGGTTTCATGTTCGCCGTCCGCTTCGCGAACGTCGACACGAACACGGCACGAGGCTTCGAGTTCGACGTCATCACCGCCGTCGTCATCGGCGGGGTCAACGTCTTCGGAGGCTCGGGCACGATCCTCGGCGTCACGCTCGGAGCGCTGCTCGTCGCGACGATCGACAACGGCTTCACGCTGCTCAAGTTCTCGGAGTTCTGGAAGATCTTCTTCGAGGGCACCGCGATCGTCGTCGCCGTGACCCTCGACGCCCTGCTCAAGGGGCGGGTCCAGGACGCGCTGCGCAGACGCCGGCGCCCGGCATCGATTCCGCGAGAGCAGGAGGCACCTGCATGAGCCCGGTCGTCGGCCTCGCCAGACGTGCGATCGTGCGCTGGGAGGCGCTGCTCGTCGTGATGATCCTGGCCGCCGGGGTCTGGAGCTGGACGCTCTCGAGCTTCTTCCTCCGGCGTGCGAACCTGCTCGACCTCGCAACCCCCTACATCTTCATCGGCCTGGTCGCCTTCGGCCTGACGTTCGTCGTCGTCGCCGGCGAGATCGACATCTCGGTCATGTCGATCATGGCCGTCGCCGCGGTGTCGATCGCCGAGATCTGGAGCGCCGGCGTCGACGTCTGGCTGGCGGCCCTCGCGGGGCTCGGAGTCGCCGTGGTGCTCGGGCTGGCCAACGGGCTGCTCGTCGGCCTCCTGGACGTGCCCTCGCTCGCGGTCACTCTCGGGACGCTGGCGGCCTACCGCGGTCTCGCGTACGTGATCCTCGGCGGGAGCAGCATCAGCGGGCTCCCCACGGGGTTCACCGACGTCGGCGGCGGCTACATCTCGAACGAGCTGCCCGATGCGCTGCTCGTGCTGCTCGCGTTCGCGCTCGTGCTCGGCGTCCTGCTGCACGCGACGAGATTCGGCCGCTATCTCTACGCGATCGGCTCGACCCGTGAGGTCGCCCGTTTCTCCGGCATCCCGGTGGCGAGGGTTCGCGTCACCATCTTCGCGATCTCGGGCCTGATGGCCGGGTTCGCGGCGATCGTCTATCTCGGCTTCTTCGGCTCGGTCCAGGCCGACGCAGCCTCGGGCTCGGAGCTGATCGACGTCGTCACCGCCGTCGTGCTCGGCGGCGTGGACATCTTCGGAGGGTCGGGATCGATCCTCGGAGTCCTGCTCGCGTTGATCCTGATCGCGGTGCTGCGAAACGGGATGCAGCTCGCCAACCTCGGCGGCGCGACTCAGGACATGGTCATCGGCGGGCTCCTCGTCGCAGCGATCCTCGCCGGCAACGTGCTGCGCGGTGCGCAGAGCCGCGGGTTGCCGTGGACCAGGGCTCGGTACGCCCGGAAGGAGGTGACACAGGCGGAGACTCCCGGAGTTCATTCGAGCGGAACCTGAAATCCCGAGAAGGAGGTCGAAGCAGATGAGCAGGAAGCGACTGAGGCTGTTGCTCGCGGCCGTCGCCGTCGTCGCCCTGGCAGCAGGGCTGACGGCCGGCCTGGGCAACGCAGGGTCGACCAAGGTCCAGGCCGGTTACAAGATCTTCCTTCTGCCCAAGCAGATCGGGCAGCCGGTCTTCAACACGAACAACCAGGGCGCCCAGGAAGCGGCGAAGGCGCTCGGTGACAAGGTCACCTACAACGGCCCGACCGAGGCCGTCGGCTCGAAGCAGGTGCCGTTCATCGACACCGCCGTCCGCCAGGGCTTCAACGCCATCATCATCTCCGCAGACGATCCGAATGCGGTCGCACCGGCGCTGAAGCGCGCGATGGCGAAGGGCGTGAAGGTGATCTCGTACGACTCCGACGCCGCGCCGAACGCTCGCAATCTCTTCGTGAGCGGCCCGGACCAGAAGGCGGTCGGGTTCGCAGAGGTCGAGTGGCTGGGCTCCCAGATCGGCTACAAGGGAGACTTCGCGATCCTCTCGGCCACCGCGACCGCGACGAACCAGAACGCCTGGATCGGATACATGAAGCAGGCTCTGAAGCTTCCGAAGTACAAGAACATGAAGCTCGTCAAGATCGCCTACGGCAACGACAACGACACGAAGTCGTTGCAGGAGGCCCAGGGGCTGCTCCAGGCATATCCCGATCTCCGGGGGATCATCGCCCCGACCACCGTCGGGATCGCTGCAGCAGCCCGCGTCGTGTCGCAGGCGAAGAAGTGCAGCGCCGTGAGGGTCACCGGGCTCGGGCTTCCGAGCCAGATGAAGTCCTACGTGAAGTCCGGCTGCGTGCTGAAGTTCGGGCTCTGGAACGAGAAGGACTTCGGCTACGTGGCCGTGCAGACCGCGCACGCGCTCCTCGCCGGGAAGCTGACGGGTAAGCCCGGGCAGTCTTTCGTCGCAGGGCGCCTGGGCAAGAGAACGGTCGGCAAGGGCGGCGTCATTATCGGCGTTCCTCCCTTCGCGTGGACGAAGAAGACCATCGACTCGGCAGGTTTCTAGGGTCGGTTCAGGAGGGCGGAGGCACGAGCCTCCGCCCTCCGTCCGTCGTCCTGTCGAACGCGCTCGGGACGACGGCGGCGATGTGGGATGCGCAGCTCTCCGCGCTCTCGTCGTTCGACGTCGTCCGCTACGAGCACCGGGGCCGGCCCGACGTCGGGGCGCTCGCCGGGGACGTGCTGACGCTCGTCGACGGCCTGGGGGTCGACCGCTTCTCCTTCTGCGGCCTGTCGCTCGGGGGAATGGTCGGCATGCAGCTCGCCGTGGAGGCGCCCGGTCGAATCGACCGGCTCGTGCTCGCGTGCACGTCGGCACGGTTCGGAGAGCCGGACGAGTGGGCTCGGCGAGCGGTCGCCGTTCGGGTCGAGGGCATGAAGAGCGTTGCGCACGAGGCGCTCGACAAATGGTTCACGCCAGCCTTCCGCAACCGCCGGCCCTTCCTCGAGATGCAGCTCCGCACGCCGCCGGAGGACTACGCGCTCGGGCTGGAGGCGATCGGCGGCTTCGATCTGCGCAGCCGATTGGGCGAGATCGGCGCGCCGACGCTCGTCGTCGCCGGCGCCGAGGACACGGCGACGTCACCCGCGGACGCGGCGTTCCTGGCGGAGCGAATTCCCGGCGCGCGCCTCGTCGTGCTGCCGGCCGCAGCTCACCTGGCGAACGTCGAGCAGGCCGCCGCGTTCAACGCCGCGCTGCTCGAGCATCTCGGCAGCTAGCGTCCCGAGCCCGTCGGCGCGGCATACTTTCCGCGTGGATGCAGGGCAAATCGACGAGCTCCGCCGCTGGGGACAGAAGCTGTCCGACGACGACTCGCACCCGGAGCTCCAGCCGGCGGGCCGCGCGATCCTGCTCCTGATCGACGAGGTCGAGCGCCTTCGCGGAGAGATCCCGCCGGACGAAGGGTCCCCTGACGACAGCGGGAGCGAGCCCGGCGAGGCCGAGCAGGAGCCGGCGCCGCGACCAAACGGCACCCGGAGGAGGCGCGGCCTGTTCCAGCGCTTCCACCGGCTGGCGATCGCGCTCGTCGTGCTCGGCGCGCTCGTCTTCGCCACCTTCGCGCTCGGCGCACGGATCGCCGCCCCGGGCCTCGACCCTCAGGGCCCGGCCGCGCACGCCGCGATCGGGCCGGCCAAGCTGCCGTCGCTCTCGTTCTCGGTCGGAGCCGACCAGTCGGTCCTCGACCGGGTCCGCTGGAGGCTGGACGGCGCCGACGTCACCGGCAAGGCGTACCTGCGCGACGGCCGCTTCGTCCTCGACGAGAACCACCTGGCCGACGGGCCGCACCGCGTCCAGGCCACGGCCCCCGGCGGCTTTCCAGGCTCGCGCACGACCAAGACCTGGGACGTGCGCGTGGACACGGCTGGCCCGACGATCCGCTTCGACCGGCCCGGCGTGACGATCCCGTACGGCCACCCGCTCGCGCTCGCCGGCACGCTCGAGCCCGGCGCGGCCCTGACCGCGAACGGACGGCCGGTCCTCGTCTCGAACGGCCGCTTCCGCCTCTCGTGGGCGAAGCGGCCGACCGGCCCGATCACGCTCGTCGCCACCGACACGCTGCGCAACACGACCACCCGCCGGATCTGGATCTCGATGCAGCCGCGCACGCCCGCGCATCCCGTCCGAGCCGTCCACGTCACCTTCGACGCCTGGGCCAACCCGAAGCTCCACCAGGGGATCGTCGACCTGATCGACCAGGGCCGGATCAACGCGGTCGAGCTCGACCTGAAGGACGAGTCCGGCACGGTCGGGTGGAACGCTCCGGTTCCGCTCGCCCACAGGATCGGCGCCGTCAAGCCGATCGTCGACCTGCCGGCCGCCGTCAGGTTCCTGCACGGCAAGGGCGTGCGCGTGATCGGCCGGCTCGTCTGCTTCCGCGACGCGATCCTCGCCGGGGCGGCCTGGAAGAGCGGGCAGCGCGACGAGGTGATCCAGACCCGCGCAGGGCAGATGTACGGCGGCTACGGCGGGTTCACCAACTTCGCCGACCCGACAGTCCGGCGCTACCAGATCGCGATCGCGGTGGCCGCCGCGAAGATCGGCGTCGACGACGTCCTCTACGACTACGTCCGCCGGCCGGACGGCCCGATCTCGACCATGAGCTTTCCCGGCCTGAAGGGAACGCCGGAGCAGTCGATCGCCTCCTTCCTCGCCGAGACCCGCGCCGCCCTGAAGCCGTACGGGACCTATCTCGGCGCGTCCGTCTTCGGCGTCGCCGCCACCCGGCCCACCGAGGTCGCCCAGGACATCCCGATGATGGCCTCGCACGTCGACTACATCTCGGCGATGGTCTACCCGTCGCACTGGGCGCCGGGCGAGTACGGGGTCGGGAACCCGAACGCGCAGCCGTACGACATCGTCCAGCGCTCCCTGGAGGACTTCCAGCGCGACGTCCGGGGGTCCGGCGCGCGCGTCGTCCCCTGGCTCCAGGACTTCTCGCTCGGAGTCGACTACGGCCCCGCGCAGGTCCAGGACGAGATCCGCGGCGCCCACGACGCGGGCATCGACGAGTACCTGCTCTGGGACCCGGCGGTGACGTACACGGCCGCCGCCCTGCCCACCGATGCGCTGAGCGCCGTCTTCCCCAAGCGGCAGACGCCCGCGCAGCGTGCGCAGTCGCTGACGCCGAACGAGCTCGGCGTCGTGCCGGTGCTGATGCACCACCAGATCCGCGCGGACGGCTCGAGCTACGACCTGACCGCGGGCCAGTTTCGGGCCGAGCTCGCCCGCCTGTGGAGCGACGGGTTCTATCCGGTGCGGGCCTCCGACCTCGTCTCCGACCGGCTCGACGTGCCGAAGGGGCGCTCGCCCGTCGTCCTGACGTTCGACGACGCGACCAACAACCAGATCGCCTTCCTGCCCGACGGGCGGGTCGATCCGAAGACGGCGGTGGGGATCCTCGAGGACTTCGCGGCCCGGCATGCGGACTTCCCGGCCACGGGGACCTTCTACGTCCCGCGGAACGCCTTCGACGGCGACGGCAGGACGTCGAAGCAGACCTTCGACTGGCTCGTCGGCCACGGGTTCGAGCTCGGGAACCACACGAAGGACCACCTCGCCCTGAACGAGCTCGGCCCGACGGCCGTGCAGCGGCAGCTCGTGCTCGGCGACCGCCTGCTCACCGAGCGGCTGCCGGCCTACCGCGTCCAGACCATGGCGCTTCCGCTCGGCGCGCTGCCCCACCCGCCGTCGCTCGCGGTCGAGGGCGCCTGGGACGGTCAGTCGTACCGGTTCGCCGGCGTGTTCCTCTCCGGCGCCGAGCCCGCCCCCTCGCCGTTCTCGGCGAAGTGGAACCCCGCGCAGATCCCGCGCATCCTGCCGAACCCGCGCTGGAAGGGCGCCCGCGACTTCACCTGGGGGATGTGGCTGGACACGCTCGAGCGGAACCCGCAGCTCCGCTACGTCTCGGACGGCGACCCGGACACGATCAGCTTCCCACGGGCGCGGCTGGGGGACCTGGCGACGAGATACGAGGCCCTGGCGAAGCCCTACTAGGTCGAGGTCAGAGCCGCACGTAGGCCCGAACGCGCGCCGCCAGCTCCGACGGGTGCTCCTCCTCGACGACGGCTCGGACGCCTGCGCGGCCGGTCGCGTGCAGGATCCGGCCGCTGCCGAGCCAGAAGGCGACGTGGTCGCCGTAGCAGACGAGGTCGCCGCGGCGCAGATCCCCGGGCGCGACCCGCGTCCCGGCTTCCTCCTGCTGGTCCGCGTCGCGGGGAACGAGCCGGCCGAGACGGCGATACGCCATGTGGACGAGGCCGGAACAGTCGATGCCCCGTTCGGTCATCCCGCCCCATTCGTACGGACACCCGAGGTACGCGAGCGCCTCCTCGACAGCGTCGCCGTCGCGCGCGACCAGCCAGTCGGCGGCGGGATCCCCGCCGAGCGCATCCGCGCGGACCCACCCCGGATAGTCATAGGCGGTCCTGATCCGCGCCCAGCCGCCCTCCTCCGCCTCGACTGCGAGCGGCTCGCCGGGGAGCGCCTGCGTCACCTGCTCGGCGTCGTCGCGAGGCTCGGCCCGCACCGGGACCAGCGAGACGACCGCCCGAACGGTCACCTCAGCCGTACAGATGGCACTCGACCTCGACCGGACCCGAGGCGACGAGTCGCGGCTCCCGCGGCTCGTTCCACTCGATCTCGAGCGCGTCGGCGCCGGGGTGCATCGCCCGCACGCCCTTCCAGAACGGCTCCTCCGGATCGTCCGCCCGCACGCGCTCGAGGATCGCGAGCAGGTCGCCGCCGGTCGCGCCTCCCTGGGCCGGCACCCGGACCGCGGTCCCGTTCGAGGCGGCCAGCGAGTCGAGGTCGCCGAAGAGCGGGCGCTCGGCCTCGTAGCCGGCTGCACCGGTCCGCGCCCAGTGCGCCTCGAGCAGGTCGCGGAGGTCGCGGGTCTCCCAGCCGCAGATCTCGAAGGCACGCGGGCAGCGCGGGTGGAACGAGCAGCCGCGGGGCGGCCGGGCGGCGTCCGGCACCTCCCCGCGCGGCAGGTCGCGCGGAATCGTGCGCCGCGGGTCGGGCTCGGGGATGGCGCGCAGCAGCGCCTGCGTGTACGGATGCTTCGGGTCCTCGTAGATCGCCTCGGCCGGGCCGATCTCGACGATCCGGCCCAGGTACAGGATCGCGATCCGGTCGCAGAAGAACTTCGCCGTGGCCAGGTCGTGCGTGATGTACAGGTAGGTGAGGTCGAACTCGCGCTTGAGCGTGAGCATCAGGTCGAGGATCTTGGCCCGGACGCTCATGTCGAGCATCGAGACGGGCTCGTCGGCGACGAGCAGGACCGGGTTCAGGATGATCGCCCGCGCGATCACCGCGCGCTGCTTCTGGCCGCCCGAGAGGTCGGACGGGTACTTGTCCAGGAACTGCTCCGGCGGGGAGAGCCCGACGACCTCCAGCGCCTCGGCCACCCGGCGGCGGACCTGCTCGCGGCCCTTGGCGATGCCGTGGATCTCCAGCGGATGCCCGACGGCCTGGCCGATCGTCATCGCCGGGTTGAGCGAGGCGTGCGGATCCTGGAAGACGATCTGCATCCGGCGCCGGTGCGCCCGCAGCTCGCGCTCGCTCAGCTTGGTGATGTCCCGGCCCTCGAAGAGCACGCTCCCGTCCGTCGCCCGGACGAGCCCGAGCAGGGTGCGGCCGAGCGTCGTCTTGCCGCTGCCCGACTCGCCGACGAGCCCGAGCACCTCCCCCTTCCGCAGGTCGAAGGAGACGTCGTCGACGGCCCTGACCGAGCCGGCCTCGCGGCCGATCAGGCGGTCGCCGAAGCTCCCGCGGATGGAGTAGTACGTCTTCAGGCCGCGAACCGAGACGAGCGGCTCGCCCTCAGGCTTCGTCGGCAACGGCCAGCTCCTCGCGCACCAGCTCGACCCCCTCGCCCGGCGGGATCTCCTCCGCCGGGCCGTGGAGCCAGCACTGCACGCGCCGGTCCTCCGCGGGGCTCACCTCGATCGGCTGCTTCCAGGCGCACACGCGCATCGCGTCGGGGCAGCGTGGGTGAAAGCGACAGCCGGCGGGGGGGTCGATCAGGTTCGGCGGCGCGCCCGGGATCGAGTGCAGCTCGGTCGTCTCCAGCGAGATCGTCGAGCGCAGCAGCTCGCGGGTGTACGGGTGAGCGGGCTCGGCGAACACGTCCCGCGCGGGCCCCTCCTCGACGATCTTCCCCGCGTACATGACGGCGACCCGGTCGCATGCCTCCGCGATGATCCCCAGGTTGTGCGTGATCAGGAGCAGGGCGGTGCCGAAGTTGCGCTTCAGGTCGGACAGGATCGAGAGGATCTGCGCCTCGACGATCACGTCGAGCGAGGTGGTCGGCTCGTCGGCGACGAGCAGCTTCGGCCGCAGCACCAGGGCGAGCGCGATCATGATCCGCTGCCGCATCCCGCCCGAGAACTCGTGCGGGTACTGGCGGAAACGGGTCGGCGGGATGCCCATCCGCCCGAGCGTCTCCAGCGAGCGCTGGCGCGCCTCTCGCTCGGTCAGCTGCGGCTCGTGCTGCTCGAGCGTCTCGGTGAAGTGGTCCTCGATCCGGAGCAGCGGGTTCAGCCGGGTCATCGGCTCCTGGAAGATCAAGCCGAGCTCGGGGCCGCGCAGGCCCGAGAGCTCCCTCGGCGACAGGCCGACGAGGTTGCGCCCGCCGTACAGGACCTGCCCGTCCGAGGCAGCGCCCTCCGGCAGCAGCCCGAGCACGCCCCGTCCGAGCGTCGACTTGCCGCAGCCGGACTCGCCCACCAGGCCGAGCACCTCGCCGGCGCCGATGTCGAGCGACACGCCGTCGACGGCACGCACGGTCCCGCGGATGGTGCCGTAGTGGACGCGCAGATCCCGCACGGAAAGCACCGGAGTGTCCCTCATCCGACCGTGCCTGGTCCTTTCCCGGCCGCGACCGACCTGGCGGGCGCGGCCCATGGCCGCGGCTCAGGTGCGCACAGGTCTTGGGGAAGGGGGAACACGGGGGAAACCGGCCGTTTCCCCCGTGCGAGCGAACTCGCGCGAAGCGCGGCGAGCGTCATTCGACAGCCTCGACGATCGGCGGCTCCGGCTCCTGCTCGAAGATCACCTTCTGGACCTTCCGCCTGCGGAGCACCGGGTTCATCGTCTCGTTCAGCCCCTCGCCGACCAGCGTGAGCCCGGTGACGAGCACGACGATCGCGAGACCGGGGAAGAGCCCGGTCCACCAGATCCCGGAGGCCGCGTCCGAGACCGCCCTCGAGCTGTCGTAGCCCCACTCCGCCGCGTCGGTCGGCTGGATTCCGTACCCGAGGAACCCGAGTGCCGTCAGCAGGAGGATCGCGTCCGCGGCGTTCAGCGTCGCGATCGGCGGCACGTTCTGGACGACGTTGTGGAAGACGTACTTGCGGATGATCGTGAAGGGCTTCGCGCCGAGCGCCCGGGCCGCCTCGACGTACGACTCCTCCCTGAGCGCGATCACCTGGTTGCGGACCACGCGGAAGTACAGCGGTACGTAGGTGGCCGAGATCGCGATCGCCGCGGTCAGCACTCCCTTGCCGATGCTGTTCGAGAGCAGGAACGCGATCACGATCGCGAGCAAGAGGTACGGGAACGCGTAGAGGGCGTCCATCACGAGGACGAGGCCCCGGTCGAGCTTGCCCCCGAAGTAGCCGGAGAGGAGCCCGAGCGGAACGCCGAGCGTGATCGCGAAGACGAGCGAGATGATCACCACCTTCAGCTCGGTCTGCGCTCCCCAGATCACGCGCGAGAGGACGTCGGTGGACTGGACGGTCGTCCCCATCAGGTGCTTCGACGAGGGTCCGGCCAGCTGCGGGAAGCGTTTGTTGCCCGACTGGTACTGGTCGAAGTCGTAGGGCGAGATCAGCGGCGCGAAGATCGCGAGCACTACGAAGAAGAGGGTGATCGCCGCGCCGATGTAGAGCATCACCCTGGCGAAGCCGCGCGCCTCCCGGATCGGACCGAACACCCGGGTGACGCCTCGGGCACGGCGCCGGAAGGGCGACTCGATCGGTTGCGCCGGCGCCGCCATCAGTGCCCCTTCCAGTGATGGTCTCGCGTCTCTGGCGAGTGACCGGAGCCGCCACGCAAGGACGCAGGGAGCGTCAATATCGAAATCAGATATTGGCGCGACTGAGGACGCCGCGTGGCGGCTCCGGGCGCCGCCAGAGATGCTCTGACTATTGCTGGAAGGGGCACTTAGTAACGGATCCGTGGGTCGATGAAGGCGTTCACGAAGTCGATCACCAGGCTGACCGCGACCACGACCAGCCCGAACACGACCACGATCCCCTGCACGGCGGTGTAGTCGCGGTTCTCGAGATAGAGGACGAGCTCGTGGCCGATCCCCGGCCAGTTGAAGGTCGTCTCGGTGACGACGGCCCCGCCGAGGAGCAGGGCCAGCGACAGCCCGATGACGGTGATGACGGGCACGAGCGCGTTCTTGAAGGCGTGCCGGTAGACGACGTCGCGCTCCCTGATCCCCCGCGCCCGGGCGGCCTCGATGTAGTCGTCCTTCATCGTCCGGATCACGTTGACGCGGATCAGGCGGATGAACACGCCGGCCGTGACCAGCCCGAGCGTGACCGCGGGCAGGATCAGATGCAGGATCACGTCCTTCAACGCGTCCCAGTTGCCGTCGATGATCGAATCGACGATGAACAGGTTGGTGTGGGTCTCCAGCGTCGCCTGCGTGATCGGGCTCGCCCGGCCCGAGGTCGGGAGCCAGCCGAGGACGGAGCCGAAGAGAAGCTGTGCCATCAGCCCGATGAAGAAGACGGGCATCGCGTAGATGACGATCCCGAACATCCGCCCGCCGACGTCCAGCGGCGTGTCGCGGAAGCGGCCGGCGACGAGCCCCACGAACACGCCGACGACGATCGCCACGATCATCGCGAAGAACGTCAGCTCGAGGGTGGCGGCGCCGTTCGTGAGGATGATGTCGCTGACCGGACGCCGGTCGGTGATCGTCGTGCCGAAGTTGCCGCGGACGATGTCCCAGAGGTACTCGACGTACTGCTGGTAGAGCGGCTTGTCGAAGCCGAGCCGGTGCTTGATCTGGTCGATCACCGACTGGGGCACGTTGTGCCCGCCCAGCGCAGCCGAGATCGGGTCGCCCGGAGCGACCCGCATCAGCAGGAAGACGAAGGTGAGCAGGATCAGGACCATCGGCACGACCAGCACGAGCCGGGTCAGCAGGTACGACTTGAGCGATGTGCCCTGGGCGACAGCGGCCATCAGTGCCCCTTCCAGTGATGGTCTCGCGTCTCTGGCGAGTGACCGGGGCCGCCAGGCAAGGACGCAGGGAGCGCCAATATCGAAATCAGATATTGGCGCGACTGAGGACGCCGCCTGGCGGTTCCGGGCGTCGCCAGAGATGCTCTGACTATTGCTGGAAGGGGCACGACCCTCCGAGGTTAGACGTCCCCTGCCGCGCGACGCGCCGGAGGGGCGCCGTCGGCGCCCCTCCGCGCGTGCTTCGGTGCCCTGCCTACTTCGAGAGCAGCCAGAACCGCATCAGGAACGCGGCGTCCAGCGTGCTGTCGATGCCCTTCACGTTGCTCCGGGAGACGGCGACCATCTTGCCCTGCCAGTACGGGATGATCGGCACCTCCTTCGCCGAGAGCACCTGCGCCGCCCTGATCACGGCGAGGCGCGCTGCGGTCGTCTTCGCCGTGTACTCCTTCTTGATCAGGGCGTTCATCGGCTTGCTGTTGTAGTCGTTCGACATGAAGTTGTCCGGCTGGTAGAAGGGCACGATGTAGTCCTCGCCGTCCACGTAGTCCGGGAACCACCCGAGCTGGAAGGCGTTGTACCGCTTACCGGGCTGGGCGCTGTACTGCGCCCACTCCGCCGACTTCAGCGTCACCTTGAACAGGCCGCTCGCGTTCAGCGCCCGCTGGATCTCGGCGTACTCGTCGGCGGAGGCGTCGCCGTAGTGGCTCGGCGTCCACCAGATGTCGATCGGCACGGGCGTCGTGACGCCGGCCGCCTTCAGCGCCGCGCGGGCCTTCGCCACGCTCGGGGCCCGGCCGTACGTCGTCGCGAACGCGTCGATGTGACCGGGCAGGCCGGACGGCACCATCGAGTAGAGCGGCTTCACGAACCCGTGGTAGACGCGGGTCGCGATCGTCTGCCGCGGGATCAGGTAGGCGATCGCCTTGCGGACGGCGATGTTGTTCGTCGGCGCCCGCGTCGGGTTGAAGACCAGGTAGCGGATCGCCACGCCGTTGCCGGCGTGAACCTTGATCCCGCTCGCCTTGCCGAGCGAGAGGAGCTCGGTGGGCGTGAACTCGCGGAACGCCATGTCGATCTCCCCGCGCTGCAGGGCGAGCTTCATGGTCGAGGACTTCGAGTAGTAGTTGATGATCAGGTTGTCGTTCTTGGGCTTGGGCCCCCAGTAGTTCTCGTTGGCCTTGAAGACCGCCTGCTGGCCGGGCGTGTACTTGACCAGCTGGTACGGCCCGGTGCCGACCTGCGACTCGGAGTTGTCGCGGATCTTGTCGGCCGGGTAGAGCGCTTTCGGGACGATGTAGCCCGCGCTCGTCGCCAGGATGAACGGCCAGGTCGACTGGGGCGTCTTCAGGTGGAAGGTGACCCCGTAGGTGCCGTTCACGCTCGTGCTCTTCAGGTTGGAGAGCAGTGCGTAGATGCCCTGGTCGCCCTTGATCTTGATCACCCGGTCGAACGTCCACTTGACGTCCGCCGAGGTGAACGGCGTCCCGTCGGCGAACTTGACGTTCCGCCGCAGGGTGCAGGCCCAGGTCGCGTTGCCGCCCTTGGCCGCGCACTTGGTCGCCAGCACGGGCTCCAGCTTCGCGCCGTGCGGATAGCCGTACAGCCCCTGGAACATCAGCAGGTCGAGCGTGGCCGACCCGTAGTCGTACTCGTTGGCCGGGTCGAGGTTCGTGACGCTGTCGGTGGTGCCGTCGACGAGCGTCGTGGCCTGGGCGTGACCGCCCCGGGCCCAGGCGGACGCGGCCACCGCAGCCATGGCGACGAGCGCCAGGACCGCGACGGCTCCAGCTGCCCGCCAGCCGAATCGCTTCCTTGTCATGTACTCCCCTTCGTCGATGGGTGTGGCGAGTCTATGCCAACTTCGACGTGGCGAAGTGCCCTTTGGTTGGCCGAGAACGGCTCTACGCAGCGACTGACTGGAGGTCGCGCAGCGCCGCAAGCCGGGCCAGTGCCTGGCCCTCGAGCTGGCGAACGCGCTCGCGCGTCAGGTCGAGCTCGTGCCCGATCGCCTCCAGCGTCCAGGGCTCGCCCTCGAACCCGAAGCGCAGCTCGAGGATGCGCCGCTCGCGCTCCGGCAGCGCGTCCAGCGCCTTGCGCACGCCCTGGCGGCGGAGCGACTCCTCGGCCTCGTCGAACGGGTCGGCCGCCTCGCGGTCGGCGAACAGGTCGCCGAGCTCGCCCTCGTCGTCGGCGCCGACCGTCTGGTTCAGCGAGACCGACGCGTGGGCGGCGGAGAGCGCCTCGTCGACGTGCTGGATCGGCAGGCCGGTCGCCTCGGCCAGCTCGGCCTTGGTCGCCTCGCGCCCGAGCTCGACCTCGAGCCGGCGGGCCGCCCGGCCGAGCTTCTGCTGACGCTCGACCACGTGGACGGGGACGCGGATCGTGCGCGCGTGGTTGGCCACGGCGCGCTGCACCGACTGCCGGATCCACCAGGTCGCGTAGGTGGAGAACTTGTAGCCGCGGCGCCAGTCGAACTTCTCGACCGCCCGGTTCAGGCCGAGCGTTCCCTCCTGGATCAGGTCGAGGAACGGGACGCCCAGGCCGCGGTAGCCCTTCGCGATCGACACGACCAGGCGCAGGTTGGACTCGATCATCCGCCGCTTCGCGGTCGGGTCGCCGCGCTCGATCGCCTTCGCGAGGTAGACCTCCTCGGCGGCGGTCAGCAGCTTGTGGCGACCGACGTCGGCCAGGAACAGCTGGAGACTGTCGGCGGCGCCGCTGACCGGCCCCGCGTCGTAGGTCGCGGCGGCAGGGGCGGCCGGCTCGGCCTCGTCGACGGGCTTGCCGACCTCGAGCCCGATCGTCTCGAGCTCGCGCGACAGCTGCTCGACCTCGTCTTCGCCGAGGTCGTGCTCCAGCGCGAACGCCTCGAGCTCCGCGGGCTCGACGAAGCCGCGCTCCTCGGCGCCCTCGATCAGCAGGCGGGCCTGATCGCTTTCGAGCAATTCGTGCAACTGATTCTGCGTCAAGTGGCTCTCTTTCCCCTGTTCTCTTCTCGGTTTCGATTCCCCAAACTTTCTCACCCTAACGGGAATCTCCTAGTCGTTCCAGCCACCTCCGGGTTGCGGGCTCCTGCCCGCCCGTCCAGCCTAGGACGGTCCCGTTAGGGGTCTGTGAAGAAACGAACGCGTGCCTGTGAATACGTATTCCGGCGATCCAGGGGTGGTGGATTCCAAGACGTGCGGCTCGGCAAAAGGTTGGCAGGTTCGGCGGCCGGCGTGGGTGACTACTTCCGACCCCGCGGGCGCCGGCTGGAAGCCGATCCCTTCGAGCGGCGCTCGGCGAGCAGCTCGACCCCCCTGTCGAGCGTGAGCGTTTCGACCGAATCTCCCCCGCGCAGGCTGGCATTCGTCTCCCCATCCGTCACGTACGGACCAAATCGGCCGTCCTTGACCACGACTGGACGCCCGGACGAGGGGTCTTGGCCCAGCTCGCGGAGCGGCGGCTTCGGTCCGCCGCGGCCGCGGCGCGTCTTCGGCGCCGCGAGCAGGGCGAGCGCCTCGTCCAGCTGGATGGTGAAGATCTGCTCTTCGCCGTCGAGCGAGCGGGTATCCGAGCCGCGCTTGATGAACGGCCCGTAGCGCCCGTTCATCGCGAGCACCTCCTCGCCGTCGGCGAGTCCCACCACACGCGGGAGCGAGAGCAGCCTGACGGCGTCGTCGAGAGTCAGGCTCTCGGGCGTCATCGTCGAGAAGAGCGAGGCCGTGCGCGGCTTCTCCTCCGAGCCCTCCGGTAGCTCCTCGGTCACGTACGGCCCGTAGCGGCCGCTCCGCAGCAGCACGGGGCGGGCGGTCTCGGGGTGGACGCCGAGCTCGCGCGCGTCGCCGGGCGCGGCGAGCAGCTCCGCCGCCCGCTCGGCCGTGAGCTCGTCCGGGACGATGTCCTCCGGGAGGGAGGCCCGCTCGTCGCCGCGCTCGAGGTAGGGCCCGTACCGGCCGACGCGGACGACGATGTCGGTGCCGGGCAGCTCGATCGAGTTGACCGCTCTCGCGTCGATCTCGTCCAGGTGCTCGGTGACGAGCTGATGCAGCCCCGGTTCGCCGTTCGTGCCGTTGTAGAAGCGCGTCAGCCAGTCGACCCGCTGCTCCTCGCCCGCGGCGATGCGGTCGAGATCGTCCTCCATGCTGGCGGTGAAGCCGTAGTCGACGAGCCGGCCGTAGTGCTCCTCGAGGAGCTTCGTGACCGCGAACGCGAGGAACGTGGGAACGAGCGCAGTGCCCTTCTTGCCGACGTAGCCGCGGTCGAGGATCGTCCCGAGGATCGAGGCGTAGGTGGAGGGACGGCCGATGCCCCGGTCCTCCAGCGCCTTCACCAGCGTCGGCTCGGTGTAGCGCGCCGGCGGAGAGGTCTCGTGGCCCTGCGGCTCCAGCGCCAGGGCCTGCACAGGGTCGCCCGCGCCGAGCGGCGGCAGGCGGCGCTCCTCGTCGTCGTCGACCGTCTCGTCGCGGCCCTCCTCGTAGGCGGCGAGGAACCCCCGGAAGGTGATCACCGTACCGCTGACGCCGAACTCGGCGTCTTCCTCCGCAGAGGAGATCGCACCGAGCCGCACCGTCACCGTCCGGCCGCGCACATCCGCCATCTGCGAGGCGACCGTGCGCATCCAGACCAGCTCGTACAGGCCCTGCTCGTCGCGGTCGAGCTCGCCCTTGACCTCGTCGGGAAGGCGGAAGCGCTCGCCCGCAGGGCGGATCGCCTCGTGCGCCTCCTGGGCGTTCTTGACCTTGCGGTCGTAGCGCCGCGGCGCGTCGGGGACGTACTCGGCGCCGTACAGCTCACGCGCCTGGGTGCGGGCGGCGGTCAGCGCCGTCTCGGACAGCGTCGTCGAGTCGGTGCGCATGTAGGTGATGTAGCCGCGCTCGTAGAGGCGCTGCGCGACGCGCATGGTGGTCTGCGCCGAGAAGCGCAGCTTTCTGCTCGCCTCCTGCTGGAGCGTCGAGGTCATGAACGGGGGAGCCGGCCGGCGCGTGTAGGGCTTCTCGTCGACCGAGCGGACCGAGAACTCCGCTCCCTCGAGCCGGCCGGCCAGGCCGCGGGCGCCGTCCTCGTCCAGCTGCCTGGCGTCGCCCTTCAGCTGCCCGTCCGGGCCGAAGTCGCGGCCCTGGGCGATCCGGGCGCCGTCGAGCGCGACCAGCCTCGCCGTGAACCGGCCCGGATCGAAGGTGCCCTCGAGGTCCCAGTAGGCGGCCGAGACGAAGGCCATCCGCTCGCGCTCGCGCTCGACGACGAGACGGGTGGCGACCGACTGGACGCGCCCGGCCGAGAGCCGCGGCATCACCTTCTTCCAGAGCACCGGCGAGACCTCGTAGCCGTAGAGCCGGTCGAGGATCCGCCGCGTCTCCTGCGAGTCGACGAGCGCCTCGTCCACCGGGCGCGGATTGGCGAGCGCGTCCTCGATCGCGTGCTTCGTGATCTCGTGGAAGACCATGCGCCGGTGCGGCACCTTCGGCTTCAGCTCCTGCAGGAGGTGCCAGGCGATCGCTTCGCCCTCGCGGTCCTCGTCCGTCGCCAGCAGCAGCTCGTCCGCCTCCTTCAGCTTCTTCTTCAGCGCGGCGACCACCTTCTTCTTGTCGGGGTCGACGACGTAGTAGGGCTCGAAGCCGTCGTCGATGGCGACGCCGAGCGCGCCGTACCGCTCGCGCTTCTCCTTGGGGATCTCGGACGCGCGCTCGGGCAGGTCGCGGATGTGCCCGATGCTGGACTCGACCACGAATCCCGGCCCGAGGTAGCCCGCGATGGTCTTGGCCTTGGCGGGCGACTCGACGATCACCAGTTTCGTCGGCACGGCGGAACACGTTAGCGCCGAGGTCAACCGTCGCCGCCGGACGTCACCAAGTCGTTGCACGGCGATACTGGAACGGAGCGATGCCGACGCCCTTCTACAACTTCGTGGCGATCGTCTCGTGGCCGGTGCTGCACTGGCTCTTCCGCCTCGAGCACCACGGCCTCGAGAACCTCCCCGCCGAGGGAGGGTTCGTGCTCGCCGCGAACCACACCTCCAACTTCGACCCGTGGCCGCTCGGGATGCCGCTCTGGCCGAAGCGGCAGCTCCTGTTCATGGCCAAGGCCGAGCTCTTCAACCCGATCCTCGGGCCGCCGCTCCGTGCCGGCGGAGCGTTTCCGGTCCGGCGCGGCGAGGCCGACGTCGAAGCGGTCGAGGCGGCGGTCGGGCTCTGCCGTGCGGGCGGGGTGGTGGCGATGTTCCCGGAGGGCACGCGCCAGACCAAGGGCCTCCGCAAGAAGTTCGAGCACAAGCCGCGTCCGGGCTCCGCCCGGGTCGCGCTCACGGCGGGCGTGCCGCTCGTGCCCGCGGCGATCAAGGGCATGGACCGCCTGTCGCGCCTGCCGAAGCTCCGGGTCGCCTACGGCGAGCCGGTTCCGGTCGACGACCTCGAGGGGAAGGCGCCGCGGCAGGCCTATCAGCTCGCGACCGAACGGCTGATGGAGCGCGTCTACGGGCTGTACGAGGCGCTGTGAGGCCGCTGCTCGCGATCGACGGCGACTCGCTCGCCCACCGTGCCTACCACGCGCTGCCGAAGTCGATGACCAGCGCGACCGGGCGGCCGTCCGGCGCGCTCGTCGGCTTCGCGAACTTCCTGCTCCGGCTGTGGGAGGCGGAGCAGCCGCGCACGGTCGTCGTCGGCTGGGACACGATCGGCGTGCCCACCTATCGCAGCGAGGCGTTCCCCTCGTACCAGAGCGGACGGGTCTTCGACGACGCACTGCTCGAGCAGCTCGACCTGCTGCCCGAGCTCGTCAGCACGCTCGGCTTCTGCGCGGCGAAGGGCGACGGGTACGAGGCCGACGACTTCCTCGCCGCCGCCGTCGCACAGGAGGAGGCGCGCGGCGGCAGCACGCTCGTCGCCACGTCGGATCGAGACGCGTACCAGCTCGTCTCCGAGCGGACGACGGTCCTCCAGCCCGTCAAGGGCGTGTCGGAGCTCGCGCGGATCGGGCCGGCGGAGGTCAGGGAGCGGTACGGCGTCGAGCCCGCCCAGGTGCCCGACTTCATCGCCCTCCGCGGCGACCCGTCCGACAAGCTCCCCGGCGCCCGCGGGATCGGGCCGAAGACGGCGGCTGCGCTCCTCGCCCAGTACGGCTCGCTCGACGCCGCCCTGGCGGACGGGAGGTTCGCGGGGCAGAAGGAGGAGTTGCTGCTTTACCGGCGAATCGCGACGATGGACGCCTCTGCCCCTCTCCCCTCCCTAGCCGACGGAACGCCCAAGTGGGCGGAGGCGTCCGCCCTCGCGACGTCCTGGGGCCTCGGCAACCTCGCCGGGCGGCTCGAGGCGCTCGCCTCCTGATGGAGGTCGTCAGCAACGGGGCGCTGGCGCAGCTGCACCCGACCCCGCACCACCCGGAGTCGCCGCGACGCCTGGAGGTGCTGCTGGCGGCGGTCGGCGTGTGGGAGCAGGCGGGGCCTGCGACCGCCGAGCAGGTCGAGCGCTGCCACACGGCGGAGCACGTCGCGCGGATGCGCTCGATCGACGCCGACGTCTGGCTGGACGGCGACACGCCCGCCTCGGCGACGAGCTTCGAGGCGGCGCTGCTCGCGGCCGGCGCGTCGGTCGAGGCGGCCCGGACCGGCGGGTTCGCGCTCGTCCGGCCGCCTGGCCACCACGCGCCCGCCGACCGCGCGATGGGCTTCTGCCTGTTCAACAACGCCGCGATCGCGGCGCGCGCGGCCCAGGCCGAGCACGGCCTCGACCGGGTGGCGATCCTCGACTGGGACGTCCACCACGGGAACGGGACGCAGGACATCTTCTGGGACGACCCGAGCGTCCTCTACATCTCGCTGCACCAGTGGCCCTTCTACCCGGGCACGGGACGACCGGGCGAGGGAAACGCCACCACGCTCAACGTCCCCCTTCCGGCCGGGTCGGGCAACGAGGACTACCTCCGCGCGTTCGAGGAGATCGTGGAGCCGGCCGTGAGCGGATTCGAGCCCGAGCTCCTGATCGTCTCGGCCGGCTTCGACGCCCACGCCGACGACCCGCTCGCGTCGATGGAGGTGACGGGGCACGGGTTCCGGGAGCTCGCCCGGCGCTGCCGGGGGCTCGCGCCGCGCGTGGCCGCGGTGCTCGAGGGCGGCTACAACCTCGAGACCCTGCCGGGCCTCGTCCACGCCGCGCTCGACGGGTTCTCCTGAGCAGCAAAACCGGCCCCTGCCCGGGGCCGGTTCGCGCGCCTGTTTCGGATGCCACCGCTTCCAAGGAGTGTGTTGCTGATCTGATCATCGGCGCAGAGCCGCCTCCTCGCATCCCCCACGACATCCCCCGCCGTGGGTGATTTCTACGCGCGCGCGGCCGCCAGCGCCTCGAGCGCCTCGCGGCGCGAGGAGACGCCGAGCTTGCGCAGCAGGCTCTTCACGTGCGAGCGGACGGTGTGCTCGGAGATGAAGAGGCGGTGCGCGATCTCGTCGGTGCCGAGGTGCTCGTCCAGGAGCAGGAGGACCTCCACCTCGCGCGCGCTCAGCTCCTCCGCGATCGACTCGGGGACGCCCGAGTCGAGCCGCCCGCCCTGACGGACGCGGTCGACGAGCCTGCGCGCGACCTCGCCCGAGAGCGCAGCCTCGCCGTTCGCGACCCCTTCGAGGAACTCGGCGATCCGCTCGGGAGGCTCGGTCTTGAGCAGGTAGCCCGCGGCGCCGGCCCGGATCGCCGCCAGCAGGTTCTGCTCCGTGCCCGAGGCGGTGAGCACGACGACCTCGCAGGCCGGAGCGGCGGCCCTGACTCTCGGCAGCGCCTCGAGCCCACCGCCGCCGGGCATGGTCAGGTCGAGCAGGACGAGGTCGGGTTGCACCTCGCGGGCGCGCTCCACCGCCTCCTCGCCGTCCGCCGCCTCGCCGACCACGGCGAACGAGTGCTGCTGGAGCAGGTCGACGAGCGCGGAGCGCGTGAGCGGATGATCGTCCACGACGAGAGTGCGGCGGCCCATATGCCCCTTATCGGCAGCGGGCCCCGTGCCGACAAGTAGTCCTATGCGTGCCACGCGCACGAAGTACCTGGCCTGGGTCCGCGACGAGATCGTCCTCGTCGGGCTGCTCGGCGCCGCGCTGATCCTCTTCCTGGCCAGCCCGGGGGACCGCGGCCCCTACGACCTGCCCAGCCTGCGCCTCTTCCTGGATACGGCGATCATGGTCGTGTCGCTGATCGTCTGCGTGCTCGCCTACGTCCGCTTCAGCGTCGACCGGCAGCGCTTCGACCTCTACCTGCTGTGCGGGTTCTTCGTCACGGCCGTGACCACCCTCGCCTTCGCGATCGCGCCGGTGCTCGACGGCGACCCGGTCGGCCCCGACGAGGCCTGGGCCCGGATCGCCGGGAGGCTGATCGCGGCCGCGCTGATCGCGGCGGCGCCCTTCACGCGCGGCCGGATCCCGCGGAGGATGCATGCCGTCCTCCCCCTGACCGCGCTCACCCTGGTCCTGTGGGGCCTCTGGACGATCTGCCACGACCTGGGCGGGCTGCCTCCGCTCGACCCCGAGCACGCTCGGCCCCACTTGCTGACCGCCCTGGTCGCGCTGCAGGCGGTCCTCGGGCTCGTGGCGCTCGTCGGCTTCGGCCTGCGCTACCGGGCGCGCGGCGAGGACCTCGACCGCTGGCTCGCCTTCTGCGCGACGATCTGGCTCTTCGCGGAGCTGCAGTCGGTCTTCACGCCCCCGCTCTCGAGCGAGTACGTGGCGCAGAGCGACTTCCTGCGCCTCCTCTCCTACGGCATCCTGCTCGTCGGCGTCTGGCGCGCGATCCGCGCAGCCGAGGTCGGGCGCGTGGTCGCGGAGGAGCGCGCGCGGGTCGCCCGCGAGATCCACGACGGCCTCGCGCAGTACCTGTTCGCCGTCTCCACCCAGGCGAGCCTGCTCGCCGGCGGCGCCGATCCCGCCGCGGTCGTGCCACGGCTGCGGCAGGCGGCCGACGCCGCCCAGCAGGAGGCCCGCTTCGCCGTCCTCGCCCTGTCGTCCGCGGGCGGCTCGGCGCCGTTCGACTCCGCTCTGAACCGTTACGTCGAGTTCCTGACGGCCGACGGCCAGCTGGACGTCGACCTGGAGATCGAGCGTGCCGTCGAGCTTGGCCCGGACGAGCAGATCGAGATCTTCCGGATCGTCCAGGAGGGCCTGGCGAACGTGCGCCGCCACGCGCACGCCCGCCGCGCGATGGTCCTGATCGGGCTGCGCGACGGCCAGCGGGTGGTCAGGATCGTCGACGACGGCGACGGCTTCGTCGAGGAGGCCGAGAGCCGTGGCCACGGCCTCCGGAACATCCGGACCCGCGCGGCGGCGATCGGCGGAGCCTTCCGGCTGGAAAGCGTGGCCGGGAGCGGCACGTCGCTCGAGGTCGTGCTGCGGGCCTAGCGGCCCGAGCGGTCAGACCGCGCGCCTGGCCTGCGTCTGGCGGAGCAGCCAGCCGGTGCGCAGCTCGCGCGCCCGGGCGTCGAGCTCCCGGCACAGCTCCCTCGCCTCACGGAGGCGAGGCC
Source organism: Gaiellaceae bacterium (assembly GCA_036555585.1). Lineage (GTDB taxonomy): Bacteria > Actinomycetota > Thermoleophilia > Gaiellales > Gaiellaceae > DATBLE01. Next base: position 6,244 of record DATBLE010000017.1, on the reverse strand, counting down.
TGAGCGTTTCGAGCCGCCGCAGCTCGTCGGCGATCTCCGAGATCGGGCTCGAGGGATCGGCGTTCAGCGCCCGCAACCTGCGCTCGCTCCCGTGCACCTGGGCGCGGAGGAGGCGTACCCAGGTCTCGGCCTCTTCGGTGAGCTCGCGCAGGCCGGCCTCGGTCGTGTCGCCGCTGGCGAGCACTTCGCGGAGACGGGTGGTGAGCGTTGAGTCGAGCGGTTCGGCCAAGGGCGGGCGATGCGGTGTGAGGCGGGAGCTTGCCAAACCCCGAGCCGGCGCGTCCAGGAGTCGTCGGGGAGCCCGCGCGAGGCGGGCTCCCCGACCGATGGGGGCTACTGCTACGAGGCAAGCTTCGCGGCCTGGTCGATCAGGCTCTGGGCCTGGCCGATCCAGCCTTTCGCCTGCTGCTCGCTCAGGGCCTTGCCGGCGAAGGCAGCCCCGTTCAGCCCGTTCCGGATCGAGACTGCGAGCGTGTCGCGCTTCGCGGTCAGGCTCGAGATCGAGCCCTCGATCGACGTGTAGGTCGCGTCGTCGCTCGCCGACCCGCTCGCGAGGGCCTTCGTCGAGGCCTTCGCGATGCTCTCGCCGAACGCACCGAACGGAGCGTTGAGCTGCTCGTAGACGGCGCCGAGCCGGCGGACGGTCTCGCGGTGCGCGACCAGCGTCTGCGGCGTCGCCTTCGTCGTCAGCCCCTCGATCAGCACGCGACCGTCCTGCACGTAGTCGTCCTTCAGGCCGAGCAAGGACAGGATCGTCGGCCTGACGTTCGCGTGGTCGGTCCAGGTCTGGGCGTCGTTGCCGCCGTGCTGCACGCCCGGCCCGACGAAGCCCACCCACGTGTTGGCGATGTCCTCCTGGATGTCGCCGTGGCTCCACGCGAAGTGGTAGTCGATGCAGTCGGCGACGTTGTGGGCCGCGTCCGGACAGTTCGTGTTGGAGGTCTTGACGAAGTAGTCCGGGTTCGCGAACAGGGTGAAGTTGGGAGTGCGCTGCAGGTCTGCGTTCACCATGTGCAGCGCCTTCTCGCCGGCCGTGTCGACGAGCGCCTCCGTGATCGGCTTCGGCGCGCTGCTCACGTACGGGTCGATCGCCTGCGCGGCGGCCACGTTCCGCTCGAGCTGCCGCAGCGCAGCGTCGGTCGGCGCCGGGTTGCCGTTGACGTAGACCGTCGGCGCCGAGTCCGAGTGCACGGAGTACGCCGGCGGCGTGTAGCCGCTCGGCAGCGCCGAGTTGAGGTTCAGGTTCACCTCGCCGATCTGGTTGGCCGGGCACGTGTCCCCGGCGCTGACGTTGCAGAAGGTGTGGCTCCACGTGCCGTCGGTGGAGGTGCCGCCGGCGTAGTGGTCGCCCTCGTCGACCGTGACGACGAAGAGGGTGTTGCTCTTGTCGATCCCGTGCGCGGCGAGGTTCTGGAAGAACGACTGGAACGCCTGGTCGTACGCGGCCAGCTGCGCCTCGTAGTCCGACTCGCCGGGCCCGGAGGCACGGAACAGCGTGTGGTTGTCGTGCGCGTCGGAGATGTACGCGTAGGTGACCGGCACGCCGGACTCCTGCATCTGCTCGACGTACCCCAGCGAGTTCTTCGCCAGCATCCCGTCGAAGCCCGGGAAGCCGCAGTGCATCGCGGCGTCCTGGATCGGAGCGCCGCCGGTGTCGTTCACGCACTCGTTTCCGCCGGTGATCGCCGGGTCGACGTACTTCGCGCCGAACAGCGCCTCGTAGCCCGTGTAGCCGCCCGGCTCGTCCGGCAGCGCGTCGTCCTTGGCGTGGTCGTTCGACGCGCACTTGCTCGTCGAGGTCTGGGCGCAGTGGACGGCGATGCCGACGAAGTCGGTCGTCCGCTGGGCGGCCGGCTCGAGCGCTTCGGGCGAGCCCGGCCCGTAGACGTTGTAGATGTCGCCGCCCGGATCGGTGATGTTGTTCTCGAGCTCGATGTTCGCGGTGCCGACGCCGCCGACGTCGCAGCCCGCGCGGGTGAACGGCACCCACGGCGCCGGGGTGGTCTTGCCGGTGTCGGTGATCATGTTCGGCTTCGAGTCGTCGGCTCCGTCGACCGGGCTCGTCCAGTACTTGAACGCCGCCGTGAACGCCGGCGTCCCGGCCGGCGTGAAGTAGCCGTAGCTGTTCGAGACCGTCACCCCGTTCCGGTCCGGATAGAGGCCGGTCAGCGAGGAGAGGATCCCGCCCGCGGTGTGCGAGATCAGAATCGTGTGGTCGTTCGTGAAGAGGGTGCCGTTCGACTCCAGGAACCCGAGCAGGTGTGGCATCTGCTCCAGGTCCGAGGCGACGTTCGGCCGGTCTCGCTTGAAGTGCGTGTTGTCGAACTGGATGTAGACGAGATGCTTGATCTGTCCGTTCGCCGACAGCTTGCAGCTGTCGGCGGCGGAGCGCTGCTCACGCCCTCCCGAGGCGAACGCGGCAATGGCCGCGACAGCGGCCGCGACGGCGACGACGGCGAGCGCCGTCAGCAGACGTCCTGAGCTTCGCATGTGCCCTCCCTGGTTCGCTTCCGTACGCGCGGCCCGTACCCTGCGGCGGCGAATTCGAACATGGGAGCGGCCCGGGCGACAAGGCGTCCGGGCCGCTTCGGGGAGGAACGCCGTCTAGCTGTTGTCGTCGTTGGCCGCGGAGAGCGCGGACGCTTCCTCGGGGCTGAGCCGGATGATCTGCTCGCAGCCCCTGAACCGCGCCGGGTCGTGCACGATCACGTAGGCGACGTCGTAGCCCGGGCCACAGTCGAGGACGTCGGGCTGGTTGTCGTTGGCCAGCGCATGCAGGACGTCGTTGCCCTGCCCGCCGTACTGGACGTCGGCGCCGGCACCGGGCCAGGTCACGTCGTCGCCGGGCCCGGCGTAGACCACGTCGTTCCCCGGGCCGCCGCGGACGACGTCATTGCCCCGGCCGGCCCACACCAGGTCGTTGCCGTCGTGGGAGCGGATCACGTCGCTTCCCTGGTAGCCGTAGATCAGGTCGGCGCCTGCGGTGCCGTTCAGGTTGTCGGGGCCCCTCGTGCCGCGGACGAGATCCAGGCTCGCCGCCGAAGCGGCGGTGACGAGCACGCCGGCGCCCAGGGCGACGATGAGCAGCAGCTTGCCTCGCACGGGAATACCTCCCTGTCGAAGTCGATTACGCCCTTGTTGTCGTCGCGCGCGGTCACCGCGAGGTCAGCGGTGGGTAAAAGGCGCGTAAGCCGCGCCTGCGATCGCCGGGAGCCGGATGGTCGGCGCCGCCCTCGAAGGGGCGGCGCCGACCGCGCGTGCGTTCCCTCAGTACCCGGGGTAGGTGATCCCGGGCGACGACGCCGTCGCCGCGGGTGTGCTCTTCACCCCGAGCGGATGGGCGACACGCCACGTGAACTTCTGGCCGCCGAAGGCGTCCTTGAAGCCGTCTCCGGTCGCCTTGCCGGCCTTGTCCAGCTTGAACGAGTACAGCAGCCTGCCGTTGTAGGTCACCTGCCGGCCGCCGTCGGGCCTTCTGGCGACACCGAGCTTGCCGGCCAGCGAGCCGGCCTTTGTCGGGGCGCCGGCGACCGTCAACGGCTGCCAGAACGAGAGGCAGGCGCCCTTGCACAGCACCATCCCGTTTCGCTCCTGATCGCTCCGGTACAGGGCGCGGCCCTTCGAGTCGACCAGGACCTTGCCCACGCCGGCGATCTGCTTGACGGACACGGTGGCGCCGCCTGCCGTCGAGGCGCTGCTGCTGCCCGTTGCCGCAACCGCAGCTCCGATGCCGGCTGCGACGACGGCGACGCCGACAGCGGCCATGATCAGCAATCGTTTCACCGCTCGACCTCCTTGTCTGGGATTGCAGTGGTCCTCACCCAAGACCGACGCCCACCCGTGGCAATTCCTTCCCGGCCCTGATGCCGCTGCGGAAGCTCGACCCGGACCGCGCGGTGGAGCACCTGCCGCGCCTGTACCGCGCCGCCCGCGCCTGGACGCGCTCGCGGGAGGAAGCCGAGGACCTCGTCCAGGAGACGTACGCGCGGGTGCTCGCCCGGCCGCGGCTGCTCCGCGGCGAGGACGAGGTCGGCTACCTGCTGCGCGCCCTGCGGAACACGCTGATCAGCCAGCGTCGCGCCGAGCAGCGCAGGCCCGCGACGGCCGAGCTGGTCGAGGAGGCGGCGGCCGAGACGCGCGCGGCCGACGACCCCGCCGCCGCGGCCGAGACGCGACAGCTCTACGCCGCGATCGCCGAGCTGCCCGAGGAGTTCCGGGACGCGCTCGTCGCGATCGACGTCGCCGGCCTCTCCTACCAGGAGGCGGCACGGGCGCTCGGCGTGCGCGAGGGCACGGTCACGAGCCGCCTCTTCCGCGCCCGCGACCGCGTGGCCCGGCGGCTCAGCGGGGAGGGCTGAGCGGCCAGCTGGCGAGCCGCAGGAGCTCGACGCGCGACGCCCGGCCGATCAGGACGCACGTGTGTCCCCCGCGCCGCCAGGTCACCGCCAGCAGGTCGTCCAGTCGCAGCGTCTGGTACCGGACGCCCCGGATGACGGTCGAACGTGCGTCCGCCGGACGTGGAAGTCCGGCACCTGCGACGATCGCGTAGCCGAGCCGCCTGTGCCCCTTGGCGTAGACGACGACGATCGCGTCGCGACCGTCGACGTGCCCCTTCCGGATCCCGATCGCCCGCCAGCCGTACGCCCGCGCGTACGCCGGGAAGGAGACCCCGCCGATCCCGATCCCGAGCCTGGAGCCGGCGGCGGCGGGCGGCGGCCCCGTCGGCGGCCTGGTCGCCAGACGTGCGGCGTCGGCGACCGACGGGGAACCTGGACCGCCGCTCAGCACGACCGCGGCGACGACGGCCGCGGCGACGGCGATTGCACCGGCGAGAGCCAGTCTCGGGACGAGCCGGGCCCGGCCGCGCCGCGTTCCTCGCGTTCCTCGTCGAGCCTCGACCTCGGCCCGCAGCGAGTCCGGCACGTCGTCGGCCGGCAGCGCCCGCACGGCGAGCACGGCCTGCCGCTGGCGCTCGAGCAGCTCCTGGAGCTCGGTGGAGGCGGCGACCCGCGCCTCGACCTCGGCGCGCCGCTCGGCGGGCAGGGTGCCGTCGGCAAGCGCGCACAGGTCGGCAAGCTCCTGCTCGCTCGATCCCGAGGCCACGTCGCTCACCTCCACATGACAGCACACCCCGCTACCAGCGGCCGGCGCGTCCCCCGGTCGCGAGGCGGGCCAGGAGGAAGCTGCCGAGCAGCCCGACGGCGGCGAGCTCCGCAACCCGGGTGGCCATGATCGCGGGCGGGTCGTAGCCCGGCTCCATGAACCCGAAGAGCGGCGTGCGCTCGCTCACCAGGAGGAAGACGAACGCCGTCGCGGCGAGCCCGACGCCGCCGAGCGCGAGGAGCGCTACGACGACGCTGCCCAGGCGGCCGAGGAGCCGGTCGAGCGGAGCGAGCAGCCCCAGCCCGATCGCGGTCGCGCCGGCGAAGTTGAGCACGAACAGCGTCCCGATCGTCGGGATCGCCGAGTAGAGGTAGAGGTACTGCTGAAGGTGCGCTGCGCCCACTGCGAGCACGGAGAGCGCGCCCAGGGCGCGGATGACGAGCCAGGGCCGGTCGCGTAGGAGACGCTGCCGCTCGGCCGCCCGCAGGAGGCGAAGCTCGGCCCCGGCCGGCTCGCGTCCCGGCCGGTCCGGCGCCGGCGCGGTGCGCTGTGCGAAAACCTGCATCACGAACCTCCTTCGATCGTCGGTATCTACGATCAAGGACGCCTGGGAGGCCCGAGTCTTCCCGTACGCCTCAGCCGGGCGGAACGACGAGGCGCCGCCCGGCGGGATCCCAGCGCCACGCATTCTCCGGCGTCAGATGCGTGCCGCCCACCCAGCGGTCGAGCCCGAGCAGCTCGACCCGGTCGGCCTCGCCGCGGAGCACCGCCTGCCCCGCGCGCGTCAGGCGCAGGGGAACTCGGAGGAACACGGTGCCGTCGCCGAGCGGCGGCGGCGCCGGCAGCGGCCCGCCGTCCTGGGCCTCGACGAGCCGGTTCGGGCCCCCGCCCAGGCCCGCCATCGTCCGGTAGAACCACGCGTCGCCCTGGAAGGGTGCGGGCTCTCGCTCCTGTGCGGCCAGGAAGGCGGCCGCGGGCGTGGCCGCTCCTGCCGCGATCGCCTCCAGCGCCCCTCGCTCGGTCCCGGACAGCCCGTCTCCCGGCGCCGGGATCTCCTCGAGCAGCCGCGCCAGGGCGGGGGCCAGCGCGTCGAGCGGCTCGGCATGGATCGTTGCCGTCCCGAGGGCGGCGAGCGCGGCGG